>CAUEYX010000006.1 GCA_959022495.1 uncultured Lachnospiraceae bacterium
TAATCAAGATATGCCTTATATTTATCCTGTGCCGTCAGACAAGTATCGGTCAGATATCCTTTTTCGTTACTCCACTCTTTTAATCCACGATAATAGAACAATTTCAAATTATCGTCGATAATGAACGGGACAATATTATATTTTAGGCATTCTTTAAACATAACTAGTCGGCCAACTCGACCGTTACCGTCCTGGAACGGGTGTATCTTTTCAAATTTTACATGGAAGTCCAGAATATCCTCGAAGACCTTTTTTTCTTTCCCATTGTATTCTGCCAGCAGGCTTTTCATCTCATCTGCAACATCTTCCGGCATTGCTGTCGGCATACCACCAACTTCATTTGGTCTTTTCTTATAATCTCCAACCGCAAACCATTCCAAGCGTGAATCACTGGTTCCGAATTTCAAAATCAAATGTAACTCTTTGATGAACTTCTCGGACAGTGTGGATTTTGCGTTATCAATAATCATATCAATACAGCGAAAATGGTTGGCTGTTTCAATCACGTCATCCACATTCAATGTTTCATTTTCCACACCGATGGTATTTGTCTCAAAAATATATCTTGTCTGATCGTGAGTCAACCGGCTGCCTTCCATATGATTGGAATTATAGGTTAAATCAATCTGTGTCTTATGATAAATTCCACCGGAATATTTACTTTTCTTTTCTTCCTGAAGAATGGAAAGCAACGTTTTCGGCTTATTCTCCTTCTGATTTGCTCGTAAAGGCTTGGTTGCATCTTCCGGTACATTCCAGGTCTTTCCGGTAAGAAACGCCCCCGGAACACGTCCATGCGCACAATAATTACGAACACTTCTCTCCGATATATCCCATTTTTTGGCTGTCTCTGCAACAGAAAGGTATCGCATCTAATATCCTCCGCCTATTTCAATCTTATATCTTCCAGCTCGTTTACAGTTCCCTGGTTTTATATACATAGTAGCCTTCATAGTAATAGCTGTGGTCAATGCCCTTCATATAGATTTCTCTATCATTTACATTGTCTGTAAGAGCATTTTTCAAAAGGAACTTAATTTCTATATCTTTAATCGGGCTGCGCTCCATGGCAAGCAAATAATCTTCCTTATCCACTTTACTCCAGTCAACGACATATCCGATTTCTTTTTTCAGCATCAGATCCAGCCAGATTCTTGTACTTCTGCCGTTCCCTTCCCTGAATGGATGAGCCACATTCATTTCTACATATTTTTCGACAATTTCATCAAATGTGGACTGAGGCATTTTGTCAATGCTCTGCAAAGCTGCATCCAGATACATCAATGGAACAAAACGGAAATTTCCTTTTGAAATATTCACCTTTCGAAGCTCACCGGCAAAATCATATATTTTATCAAAAAGGTATTTATGAATCTTGGCAAGGCTTTCAAATGTTCCGGCTTCTAAACTTTCCAAATATCCACTTTCAAACATTTCAACCGCTTTCTGCTTGCTGATTTTTTCTTCTATTCTTGCTAATTCCGCTGAATCTATAATTCCCAGTTTGTTTTCAAGCATTACCTTACCTCACATTCACACCAAATAATCTGTTTTCATTCCTATACTAAGTATACCATATCATCGGCAATTTTGATACGTAAAATCGCTTTATCATTTTATTTTTTGCCGTTTCGGGACAAAATTTAAACGGAATGCTTCTTAAAACATTCCGCTTTACAACTATCATTATCTCCTAAGCCTTTCCCCCTCTGGTTTCTTTGCACTTTCTGGTATTTTCCAACTACGTCCTTCGCGGGTAACGCCTGGTATCTTCCCTTCTGAACAAAGTATCCTTACTCTTCTATCTGAAATGCCCCATTTCTCTGCAGCCTGTTTTACGGTCATGTACATAAATCTACACCTCGTTTTAGGCAATAGTATACCTTATTATCGGAACAATACCAACGCCATCGGAATAATATTTTCATTTATCGGAACAATACATAATTCCGAAAGATACTGTTTTCCATCTCCCGGAATTCTATTTTACACTAACAGACTCTCATCCCTCAAACACATACTCCCTCAGCCGTTCAAACGCCTCCTCAATCCTCGACCTTGGCGACGCCAGGTTCATCCGTATATGACAGGGGCCGCCAAAGGCTCTTCCATCCTGCCAGCCAACACCCACTTTCCATCCGGCTCTGAGCACATCATCAATTGACGTTCCCGACTTCCAGCAGTATGCTGTACAGTCCAGAAAGATCATATAGGTTCCCTGGGGAGATGCCACATCCACACCTTCAAAATGGTTTCTGATAAAGTTTACGGCATATTGAGCATTCCCTTCCAGCACGGTCCGAAGTTCTTTCAGCCACTCATCTCCCTCCGGCTGATACGCGCCGATCAGCGCGTGCATGGAGAGTACATTCATCTCGTTATAGTGGGTCGCGCTTCCATAGCTGCAGATCCGGTCCCGTAGATAGCGGCTGTAGATGATGTGGAAGCTTCCGATCAGGCCTGCGAGATTGAATGTCTTGCTGGGCGCGTAGGCTGCCACAACATGCTCTTTTGCCCATTCATTGGTCATCTGTGTCGGAATGTGGCGATGGCCTGCGAATGTCAGGTCCGCCCAGATCTCATCACTGATCACATAGCAGTCATTTGCCTGATAGACCTCCATCGCTTTTTCCAGCTCCCATCGCTCCCAGACACGGCCCGTCGGATTATGAGGGGAACAGAAGATGGCAAGGTGGATGTGATTCTCCTTTAACTTCCTGTCCATATCTTCATAATCCATCCGCCAGATCCCTCGGTCGTCCTTTTGCAGCGGACTGCATACAGATATACGTCCCAGCCCTTCAATGTCCTGTCGGAATCCGAGATAGAACGGACTGTGAATGAGAATCCGATCCCCGGGGGCAGAGAGCACCTGGACTGCGCTTGTGACAAATCCGTGAACACCGTTCTCATAACCGATGTGTTCCTCCTTCAGCCCGGTTACACCGAAATGCTGTTCCTGCCACTTGATAATGGAATCATAATATTCCCGGGACGGCCGGAAATAACCGAACGCGGGATGCCGCAATCTCTCCATTACAGCTTCCGTGACAGATGGACAGGTTGGGAAATTCATGTCAGCCACCCACATGGGGATAAAATCAAATCCATCCTGGGGCTTGTCCGGCTCGCTTCCCCATACCTTCTCTCCTATGCTGTCTATGGCGAGGGCATCCCTCCCTCTGCGGTCCATGATCGATGTAAAATCATACTTCATCTTATTTTACCTCAACCAGCTCAATCCGGAAGTTCAGCTCTTTTCCCGCCATTTCGTGGTTTGCGTCAAATGTAATCGTACTCTCATCTTTGGCTGTAACTTTCACCGGGAATGGCTGACCGTACTGATTGGACAGATACACCTGCTGTCCTGCCTCCAGTTCCTCCGCACCGGGGAGCTGGGCGATCTCAACTGTAAAGACCGCGCTTGGATCAGGCATGCCGTAAGCTTCTTCCGGCATCAGATGGATGTCCACCACCTGCCCGACCTCCATATCAGCTACTGCCGCGTCAAATCCTCTGATCATCTGACCCGCGCCGCAGATAAATTCCAGCGGCTCCCCGCGGTCATAGGAAGAATCAAACTGTGTCCCGTCATTAAAGGTGCCTTTGTAATGGGTACGGCATGTTTTCCCCACATTGCGCCCGCTCAGCGTCGGCTGCGACTGCGAACCGCAGCCGCCCCCGCAGCTGCTCCCACATCCGTCTGATCCGCAGGAGTGACCCTCCTCATGGTTCCCCGCTCCGTGATCCCCGCAGCTGTGCCCTTCTTCATGGTGGTGATGGTCACAGTTTGCGCCGGTGGATACCAGCTCTCCTCTCAAGTACGCTTCCACTGCCTGATCCGCGCTGCCTTCCGCGCCGGCGATCAGCTCTACACCTGCGTCGGCAAGCGCCTGCTGAGCTCCACCGCCGATGCCGCCGCAGATCAGTACATCCACAGACTGATCTGCCAGCAATCCGGCGAGTGCTCCATGCCCGACGCCGTTGGAACCGATCACTTCACTGGAGATTACCTTCTGATCCTCAATCTCATACACCTTGAAGAACTCGGTCCTTCCAAAATGCTGCCAAATGTTGCCATTATCGTAAGTTACCGCAATTTTCATTTTTCTAACTCTCCTGTTTCCTAATTTATTTCTCCACCAATCATTATCCCCTTCCGGTGGATAATGTCAATACATATTCCAGATTCTTTTCATTCTGTTTCACATGCCAAATTACAGCTGCTCACCCAAACCCTCCACTTCAATGACGGTTGAATTTCCCTGTACAGATCCTGTTTTTCCATTTATTGACAAACAAAAATACTGCTGATAATATTTTCTGGGAAACAAGTAAATTGATATAATAAGAAACGCAGTATTTCTGCGCTGGAAAGGATCTGTTCACCATGAACCCTCTGAAAAAAGTGTACTGCAGGACCTTTCAGGCAGGTCTAAAGCTTGCCCTTCCGTTCCTGCCTTATCGAAAACCGAAAATTCTCGGCAGTGTGAAAGCTCTGCCTGAGATCATTCAAAAGAAAAAATGCACCAAAGTCCTGCTGATCACTGATGCAGGCATCCGAAAGCTGGGACTGACCCGCCGTCTGGAAAAGGCGCTTGACGCAGCGGGGATATCCTGCTCTATCTATGACAAAACCGCAGTCAATCCTACCACAGACAATGTAAACGAGGCGGTGGACCTTTACTTAAAGAGTGGCTGCGACTGCATCATTGGTTTTGGAGGCGGTTCCAGCATGGACTGTGCCAAGGCAGTGGGCGCACGCATTGCCAAACCAAAGCAGCCGCTGGCAAAAATGAAGGGAATTCTAAAAGTACGTAAAAGGCTTCCACTTCTGATGGCCGTTCCTACTACCGCAGGTACCGGAAGTGAAACGACATTGGCGGCAGTCATCACGGACTCCCAGACACGATATAAATATGCCATCAACGATTTCCCCTTGATCCCCAGGTATGCCGTCCTGGACCCCAAGGTCACTCTAAGCCTGCCGCCGTTTCTCACCGCCACTACCGGAATGGATGCCCTGACACACGCGGTGGAGGCTTACATCGGCGATTCGACCACTTATGGAACACGCAAAGATGCACTTCTGGCAGTAAAATTAATTTTTGAAAATATTGACGCGGCTTACGAGGACGGCAGTAACGTGGAAGCCCGCCGCAATATGCTTCACGCGTCCTTCTATGCCGGATGCGCCTTTACCAAATCTTACGTGGGATACGTCCACGCCATCGCCCATTCCCTGGGCGGGGAATATAATGTGCCCCACGGCCTTGCCAACGCAGTAATCCTGCCCATGATCCTGGAAGCCTACGGCGAAAAGATCCATAAAAAGCTGGCCCGCCTGGCCGCTGCCGCGGGACTTGCTGATGAGGATACGCCCTATGGCGAAGCTGCGGGACGGTTCATACAGGCTGTCAAGGATATGAAGAAACGCTTCGCGATCGGCAGCCATATCCCGGAGATCCGTGAAACTGATATACCGAAGCTGGCACATTATGCGGATAAAGAAGCAAATCCTCTCTATCCTGTACCTGTTCTGATGAATGCGGCAGAACTGGAACCATTCTATTACATGCTGATGAAACAAAACGAGGAACCATCTGAAGAAACTTCGATTGAGAAAGGGGACAGTGAAAATGACGGAACAAGAAATTAAAAATCTTACTGCCGGGCAGCGGGCCTATTTCCAGACCGGCGCCACACTCCCGGTCAGTGTGCGGGTCTCTGCACTTAAACGGCTTTACAGCGCTGTTTCCGCTCACGAGAAAGAGATCCACGAGGCACTGAAAAGGGACCTGGGCAAAAGCGGCTTTGAGAGCTATATGTGCGAGACGGGCATGGTCTTGGAAGAGCTCAGCTACATGATAAAGCATACCCCGCATTTTGCCAGAGAACAGAAGGTCCGCACACCGCTGGCCCAGTTTCATTCCCGCAGCTATAAGAAACCGGCGCCTTATGGCGTAACACTGATCATGAGCCCCTGGAATTATCCATTCATGCTGACGCTCTCGCCTCTGGCCGATGCGCTGGCAGCAGGGAACACCGCCGTGGTAAAGCCGAGCGCCTATTCCCCTCACACCAGCGAGGTGATTCTCCAGATCCTGACTCAGTGTTTTGACCCGCAATATGTGGCTGTAGTAACAGGCGGACGGGCAGAGAATACCTGCCTTTTGCGGGAGCGTTTTGACTATATCTTCTTCACAGGAAGCCAGGCTGTGGGAAAAGAAGTCATGCGAGACGCTGCCGAGCATCTGACTCCCGTCACGCTGGAGCTGGGCGGGAAGAGCCCCTGTATTGTAGACCGGACCGCGGATATCAAGCTTGCCGCCAGGCGGATCGTCTTTGGCAAATACTTAAACTGCGGGCAGACCTGTGTGGCGCCGGACTATATTTACTGCCACCGTTCGGTCAAAGACCAGCTGATAAAAGAGGTCCGGGAACAGATCCAGAAACAGTACGGAATGAAACCACTTCTTAATACAGATTACGGAAGAATCATCAATGAGAAACATTTCGGCCGCATCCTCGGGCTGATCGACAGAAAGAAAGTTGTCCATGGCGGAGGATTTGATTCCGAGACACTGCGCATCGAACCCACAGTCCTGGACAATGTAACGTTCTCCGACGCGGTCATGCAGGAAGAGATCTTTGGTCCGATTATGCCAATCCTGGTATTTGACAGCCTGGATGAAGTGATCCACAGAATCAATTCCATGCCTCATCCACTGGCCCTTTATCTTTTTACTTCCGACAAGACCACTGCCAAACAAGTAACCGAACGCTGCGGCTTTGGAGGCGGCTGCATCAATGACACTATCATTCACCTTGCCACTTCAGAGATGGGATTCGGCGGATTCGGAGAAAGCGGCATGGGAGCCTACCACGGAAAGACCGGCTTTGACACCTTTACCCATTACAAGAGTATTGTAGACAAAAAGACGTGGCTGGATCTGCCTATGCGTTATCAGCCATATCAGAAACGGAATGGAAAACTGATCCGGTTTTTCCTGAAATAAATAGACAAGGTAAACTGTGCCTGACAAACGGTACAGTTTACCTCAAATTTGCAGAAGAATATACGAAGTCTATCCCTCCATCATATTCACAACCTCTTTACCGCAGGATTAGCGCCGGACGGAAATTGAGAAAATCCCCCGACACCAGCATATAATCAATTCCATGAAACATCCCCCGGATGCTGTCGCCAAAACGGCTCTCCCCGTGGCAGTGGGAATAGACAACAGCGGAAACCTTGTACTCTTCCGCAATCTCCGTAAACGGCGATGTCTCTTCCAGTATATTCGTAGGCGGATAATGTAAAAACATGATAAACTTCCGGTATCCCGCATCCGCCGCCTGGCGGAAAGATTCTTTAAGCCTGGCCATCTCTCTTGAAACCAGCTTTTCTGCCTGCTCTTCCTTCCTTTCATCCCAGCCGGTGATATTCCCCCACCGATCCAGATAGAACGGACCTTCAAAGGTGTATCCTTTCGTCCCCACCAGTGCGTAGTCCTCGTATACGGCGAAATTATTCTGGAGGAAGAACAGTCTGCCCTTGTATTCTTCATTCAGCCGTTCTGTCTTCTTCGCGTCCCAGAACATATCGTGATTCCCCCGAAGCAGAATCTTCCGCCCCGGCAGCCGTTCAATAAAGGCAAGATCCTCCCTGCATTCAGGAAGTTTCCGTCCCCAGGAATGATCACCGGTCAGCACCAGTGTATCCTCCGGCTTCACAAGTCGTTTCACGTATTTTTCGATCTTACGCTCGTGGTGCTTCCATACATTTCCGAAAATATCCATAGACTTATCAGCCTGAAAACTTAAGTGGAGATCGCCCAATGCGTATAGTGCCATAACGGTATGCCTCTTTTCTGTCTTTTATTCCTTGTCCAGTATCTCCAATGTCCTCCTGTCCCTTCTCCCTTTATAATACTTCTCGATCACCTGTGTAAACACGCCTCCGGCTCCTTCTGCTTTTTCAAATAATGTCATAGACGACAAAAGCTTCATATCATCCGGGCTTCCGAAGACACGGCGGGGATCATCTGTATCCAGTTCAAGAAGCGCCTGGCTGATTGTCCTTAGATTCCCTCCAAGGTATGGATCATTCAGGAAAGCTTCTGCCTCCTCCAGGCTTTGTATTCCATAATGAACCGACATACTGCTGAACCCCAGTCTCCGGATCTGCGGGAAGATATACCACATCCAGTGACTGTGTTTCTGTCCCTGCTGAATCTCTGACAGCGCAGTATCAAAATCCTGCCTTTGTGCTTCTGTAAAACGCTTAAGGTTCCTCATCCATTTGAACTCCTTGTACTCCGCTTAATTTTAAATATGTAATCTCTATTCCATTTCTTCAAGCAGAGGAACAATAATAGAAGCTCAAATTCATCATACCAGATATCCACCCCATATTTCATCAACTCTGCTGCTAAAGGGCGGACTAATTCTTCCTTATCTTCTGATGCGTGAGAAATAAACAAATCTTTCATTTATCTTCCTTTTCTGTCAAACTGTTTTTGACTGTCTCTATAATTATTAAATCTTGCTGCTTTGCTTTACAAACCAAAATTTGGAATTATGAAAGAAGCTCTCTTACCATTTCCGCATTAAATACCACTGACTCCACATAATCCACTTCGATCTGGTACAGCGCGTTGGCCGCGATATGCTCCGCTGCCTGTTCCAGATCGCGGATTCCGCTTGTATTTCTATGTAAATCAATGACTGCGTCCAGCCCGTCCGGTGTCAGAGTGCACTCCTTCTCCTGCATGCCGATCCGTTTCAGGACTTTCGGAAGCGCGTACTTCGAGAAAATCACTTTCTTCTCCTCCTCCGTGTAGTCCGGGATCTCGATCACCGCGAATCTCGACATGAGCGGCGCGCTGATCTGATCTTTCTCATTGGCAGTCGCAATTGGGTATACGCCTGCAGTGGGGATCATGCACTCGATGTAATTGTCGGTAAAGCCCAGGTTATCTAAAAGCGTCAGAAGGACATCCGCCGGATTGCCGTTACCTTTCCCGGAAGCCGCCTTATCCAGCTCATTGATGATGAACACCAGATTGGACTCCCCGGCCATGGAAAATGCCTCCATAATAATCCCCGGCTTTGCATTTGCATAGATCCGGGAACTTCCGGTCAGCTGTTCCGGATCATTGATGGAACTCATGTCCAGTGTGGTCCACGGCAGCTTCAGAATCCGCGCCACTGCGTAAGCAATCTGGGACTTGCCGGTGCCGGCCGGTCCGATCAGCAGAAGACCGTAGGCGGGCAGCGTGTGGGTGCGGTTGATCTGGATAATGGTCTCGATGATCCGCTGCTTGACCTGCTCCATTCCATAGAGTTCTTCATCAAGAATCCGGCGTGCCTCATCCGGATCTACCGGCGGAAAATAATTTCCCTTCCACTGGATGTTCATCATGATAGAAAGCGCGCGCTGCGCATGCCGGCGCTCTTCCGCGGATACCTCATGGGAGCGTGCTACAGCCAGGTTCCTTCTCGCCCAGAGGCGGATATGATCCGGCAGAGTCCTGCCCGCGCAGGTCATGAAATCAGTAATGCTCTGAATGCTGGTCAGCTTCATGCTGTCCCCGGTCTCCTCCTCGTCTTCATCCGGCACCTCCTCAGACGGCGCGTCACTGGATAAAAGACGTTCGATCATGAACTGGAGAAATCCATCCTCCGCGGAGAGCTTCACACCGCCTCCAAAAGCAATCTCACGAATTTTGTAAACGGCGTATTCCCCATTCTGTGCCGCGCCGGACAGGCGCACATTGATGTGATTTTCCCCCATCCATTTCAACAGGCTTACAAACCGGGCGTCAATCCGCAGAATATCCGCGCTGACAGTGCCTTCCTCTCCCTGGAACTCAAAGGCGGTCCGCTTCACCGGATTTATAAAGACACCGTTGGAATGGTGCTTAAGCTGTCCGGCGCTGTTATCCAGGACAAGAAGCGGATGTTCCGCGGACGTCTGAGACGCATTCGTATAAAAAATCGTATAGGTGCATACAGGCTTTTGGGAGCCTCCCGGCGAATTATGAAAATCAAAAACTGGCATAATTTAACTCCTTCGTATATTCTTCGGTAAATTTCTTCTGAATACAGCAGATCACCGCCCGCTGTTCCAGTTACCAGTTTACCATAAAACGCCGGAGATACAAAGTAATTCTCTAAAACAGGCGCATCTGTTCATATCCCGCTTCCCGCTTAAGCAGTACCGGTGTCTTATGGAGAAAATATTCCGGGGAGCTGTCATCCGTCACCCAGTCTTCCAGCTCGCTTCGCTCCAGGACCAGCGGCATCCGTTCATGGACCGGCTTTACAGAAGGATTTGCTTCTGTAGTCAGGATCACAAACCGTTCCTGTCCCTCAAAACAGTCATAACATCCCGCCATAAACAAGGTCTCCGAATCCGGACGTTCAAATGCGAACTTCTCCTTTGATTGATTCCATTCCCAGAATCCTTTTGCCGGGATAACACATCTTCTGTTAAGTATACTCTCCCGAAAACTGCGCCTTTCCAAGACCGTTTCCGCTCTGGCATTGATCATGAGCCCCCTGCCGTCAAACCGGGGAAAGCCCCATATCATCTGTTCCCCCTCCAGACAGTGGTCCTTTCCCATGACCACAATCGCCTTCTGAGAAGGGAAGACCGCCGTTTTCTGATCTATCCCCCGTTTGAATCTCCGGTCCAGGTTCTGCACCAGCCTTTCGATCTCTCCAGCTGTTTCTTCATCCACATAATATCTTCCGCACATCGCTTCTTGTATGTTCCTCCTGCTCTTATTTTTTGTCAGTTTTATTCTTCCCCATACCAGAAAATCTATCTCTCATGTTCCGTTTTCCCAGCTTATTTTCCAGCGGTTTTCTTCTGCATAATAATACAGCCGGAACAGATATTCCTGCCCCTGTGTCACAGTACTGCATCTGTACTCATGAATCGGTATACCGCAGTAATACTTTTTCTCCCGGGTCTGTACCTGGATCTGACCTATCCTATGGATCTCTCCTTCCTCATCCTGGTACTTAATCATCTTAGGCATGGCAGTCCCTGTGCTGGTAAACCACACTCCGCAGGCGATCTCTCTTAAATTATTTCTCCTTAACTCACCTTCGTCTGGCTTTTGTGTATTTGTCCCAATCCCCATGTTCATTTTTACTCACCTCTGTGCTGTATAAATGTATACAATGTCTCACTGTCTATGACACCTTGACTTTTTTATAGTCCACTGACCGTTTTTCTCTGGAAATCCCTCCGCTCATATGATCAATGGAACTTTCGATAAACGAAGCCCGCATCACGGAATCAATCCCATACCTTCTGCGGATCTGATCCACGGCAGCGTCCCTTCTCTCCAATTTCTCATAATCCGTACTGTCAAACATATCCATCTGTCGCATATCAGCTCCGTCCCGGATTCGGCTCGTGTGTATCCCAAGATGGCGGATCGGAGCACCGTCCCATAATCCGTCGAAAAGCATGCAGGCATACTTATGAATCTCCGATGTAATGCTGGTGGCATTTTGCAGTGTCATCTGATGGCTTGTGTAATTCAGTTCACAGTTCTTGATTCCAACTGCGATTACTTCCGCCTTTGCCTCCGCCTGGCGCAGGCGGGTCCCCACGGTTTCCGCCAGTGCCAGCAGAACTAGTTTTGCGGTGGAAGCGTCCGTCACATCAAATGCAATTGTTGTGGAATTGCCATACCCTTTGTTCGCCGGCGGTTCAGACTGCACGACAGAGACATCCATTCCGTTTGCGAACGCCCAGATTACTTCCCCATGTTTCTTCAGATGGGCCTTGAGAAGTCCCGGATCTGCGCGCGCCAGATCTCCCACCGTCTGAATCCCGAGATTTCGGAGCTTCTTCGTAGTCGCCCTGCCCACAAAGAACAGATCGCTGACGGGAAGGCCCCACATTTTCTCTTCGATCTCTTCCTTCCACAGTGTATGGATTCTATCCGGTTTCTGAAAATCAGACGCCATTTTTGCAAGCAGCTTGTTTTCCGAGATCCCGACATTGACAGTAAAGCCCAGAGCGTCACGGATCTGGTCTTTTATCCGCGCCGCCGCAGTCAGCGGATTGCCCCATAGTCCCTGTGTCCCGCTCATATCCACAAATGCCTCATCCACAGAATATTGTTCCACATCCGGCGAGAAACGCCGCAGGATCTCCATAAACGCCTGTGAGCATTTCTCATACAGACTGTAATTAGGCGGAACTAATATTAAATCAGGACATTTCCGAAGTGCCTCGATAATTGTTTCACCGGTCTGAATGTGATACCGTTTCGCCGAAATGGATTTCGCGAGGATAATCCCATGCCGCTTTGCCATGTCCCCTCCCACTGCCGAGACCTCACTGCGCAGGTCCTGTTTCCCTCCAAGATGATGAAGACGGTACACAGCCTCCCAGCTGAGAAACGCGGAATTTACATCAATGTGAAAAATGACTTTTTCTCTGTTTTCCAAACTTATGTTCGCCTCCTTGCCTTCAATTATGTCGAACATAAGTTCTTCAGTCAACAGGATTGTTTTTCCATCACATACTATCCCTGGTATCTTTTATAAAGATATAAAGACTTCAGCTCACAACGCTGTCCATCCATTCTTTTCAGTGCTGCTGTTCCTATGATCTCCTCACCATCAAGCATAATCCAGAAAGACTCAAAATAATGCTCTATATCCAGATAGATCTTATGCCGCCCTTCCAGGTCCAGCTTCCTTTCTGACTCAGGAAGACACTGCCGCAAAAAAGAGACCGCAGAATGTACGGTCTCTCAACATATTTATTCCAATTCCAGGCTCCCTTATTTTTTCTTCACCGGAAAATACACTTCTGTCTCCCACGCCTCCGGAGGGAGATTGTGCATATGTGATTTCTTATAAATGTCATATGGGGCCCCATCCCATTCATAACCATTCTGTTCAATCCATGCAGTCAGCGCGCCGTACGCGTCTGGCAGGGAAGAGTATGCTCCTCTGTGAACAGTAACAGCGCAGAGATGTCCCTCCATAACTTTATCGGCCCTGTCCTTTTCAGCAACT
Organism: uncultured Lachnospiraceae bacterium; assembly: GCA_959022495.1. Lineage (GTDB taxonomy): Bacteria > Bacillota > Clostridia > Lachnospirales > Lachnospiraceae > Mediterraneibacter. The sequence goes on from CAUEYX010000006.1 coordinate 13,057, forward strand.
CCCACAATCAGTTCAATGTCCGAACACTCATGACTGAATTCCTCATCGTAATACACAGCGCCCACTATACCATCCGGGGTAATATGATCCCTGGCAGTCCGCTCAAACAGCGGGCCGTAATATTTCCCAAACTCTTCTACCCCCATCATCTGCCTGTTCGCGAGCACAGCCCGCTCCGGCGTTTCTTCGAGCCGGATTTCATATTGTTTCTGATATTCCATAATGTCACCTGTCCTTTCAAAACTCTGCAGATGGTCAGACAATTCTCTGATCACAATCTCTGTCTTTCGCTTCTGCTCCTCCAATATTATCTTTTGCTGCCGCAGCTTTGAAAAGAGTACGCGCCTGTCTTTACATTCCATGATCTCTCTTATTTCGTCAAGAGAGAAACCATACCGCTTCAGGCGCCCGATCAGAAGCATTTTCTCCACCTGCTCCTGCGTATAATAGCGATACCCGGTAAAAGGGTCCACTTTAAACGGTGTAAGAAGTCCAATCCGATCATAATGATGCAGTGTTTTTACACTTACCTGGCAGATCCTAGAAAATTCTCCGACTGCATACATGTATATCCTCCTTGTGTACTCTCTGATCATGATCTGGTTTCAGTATAGATCCTGCCCCAGGGGGAGGGTCAAGCAGTATTCCGCTTTAAAATAAAAATACAGCATTCTGAGCAGATTTTCATTTTCCAATCAGCTGATCTGCCAGCGGACATGGCTTCCTTCCTCGTCCCTGCGCACGATCAGCTGATCTTCGATCTCCTGTTTCAACTCTGTCACATGGGAAATAATACCGATCAGCCTGGAACCTCCCGCCATATTCTGAAGCACCCGCACTGCCTTGTCGCGGGAGTGCTCATCCAGTGACCCGAATCCCTCGTCAATAAACATCATATCCAGGCTGACCGCCGCGGCACTCTCCTGGATCTGGTCTGCCATTCCCAGCGCAAGACACAGCGCCGCCATAAAAGATTCTCCGCCGGAAAGGGTGCGCACTTCCCGCTCTTTTCCGGTTACCGTGGAGTAGACCATCAGGTCAAGGCCGCGGTTTTTTCCTTTGCCGGCTTTCTCGATATCAAACATCCTTAATTCAAACTGTCCTGCCGACATTTCCTCAAAGCGCCGGTTTGCCGCGTGGAGAATCCGTTCCAGGTAACAGCGCTGTACATAAGTCTCAATATCCATGCGGCTCCCGCTTACATTTCCAGAAAGGAGATTATACAGGTCGTCCAGGCGCTTATGCTCTGTCATGATCTTTCCCCGCTCTTCCATGAGCGGCACCAGAGCGTTATAGACTGTTTTGTTCACCCTGTAGTATGTTTTTGCTTCATCAAAGGCTTCCTGCGCGTCCCTCATCCGCTTTTCCGCTTCGTCTTCCGCTGCTTTCAGCTCCTCAAGAATCGGGTGTTTCCGGTCTTTGACCGCTGCTCTGGCGGAATCCTGCCTGCTCTGGGCCGCGATTTTCCTTCGGTGGAACGCTTCCGCTTTCTTCTGGAGATTGTCTGCATCCCCCCGTGTATAATTCCCGGCCAGTTCCTTCCATTCTATTTCCGTCAGATCCTTTTCTTCCATGATCCGGCTGTAATCCGACTCTCTCTGCCCGTATGCCTCCTCCCAGGCCGGAAGCTCAGACTGATAGCGGGTGATCAATGTCTGTGCCGTATTCCTGGCAGAATCTGCCTCCTGCTCTGCCAGGGAAGCGCTGCGGTATGCTGTTTCAGCATCTGTCCGCTGTCCCTCTGCGCGGTCAAGTGCGGCTTTAGCTTCCTCCTCAGTCTTATAATCGCGGGAGGTCTCCAGATGCTCCAGTTCTGCCTGTCTTGCGGCGGATACCGCTTTCGCCTCGATGGCTTTCTGCGCCGCCTGATCTGCCGCTGCTTTTGCCGCTGCCTTCTTTTCATCAATTCCCTGCAGACACCTTTGAAGATTCTGAAAGGCACTCACCCTCTCCCGAAGCCGTCCGCCTTCCTTCTGGAGAGACTGTCTCCATGAAACCAATGCTTCTTCCGCCTGTGCAGCTGTCCCCAGCATGGATGAATCGGGCAGATTCTCTTTCATCTTGAGCTGCAGTTTCCCGAACATTTCCCTCAGGTTCTTTTCTTTTTCCTCCAGAAGCGCCGCTGCTGACCGGGCGTCTGAGGCGGCCTGTTCCTGCGCATTCCTGAGCCGCGCTGTTTCACGCTCCAGTTCGTCAAGGGATTCTCTGCTCAGATTTTCATGCACATGTGTGATCTCACAGGGGCTGGGGTGATCCAGGGAGCCGCATACCGGGCACGGTTTTCCGGGACGCAGCTGTTCCCTGGCGATAAATCCCGCCTGCTCATTTAGAAAGATCCTCCGCATTGCTTCGTACTCTTGGTTATTCTTATCGTATGCGCGGCTTGCATCCGCAAATGTCTTCCCTGCCCGTTCAGCGGCATTTTTCTGTATCTCCACTGCTTCTTCCAGCGCCCGCAGGGATGTAAGATCCGCTTCCAGTTCGTCTGTCTTTGTCCATTCTGTCTGCCAGCGCTCCCACTGAAGCTCTGCACCGCTCAACTGCTCGGACTGACCGCGCCACTGCCGCTCACTTTCCTCCAGCTCCCGCGCTTTTTTCTGCGCGTCTTCTGCTGCCTGGTCCGCTTTCTGACAGGCGTCCCGGGCGGCATCGGCATTTTCTTCCGCCTGCCGTATCTTCTTGAGAATATCAAGGGACTGCTGTACCCGTTCAGATACTTTCGTAAAGGCCCCGATCTCCCGGTTGAGCCGCTCCTTTGCTTCCACGGATATTCCAGCTGCTTCTGCCTGCACTTTTATAAGTGACGGTAACGCATCCTCCTGTTCTGTCAGCTTCTTTTTGATTTTCTCTGCCGATTGAACCGCGTCTGTATACCGCTGATACACGGCCTGAATCTCATATGCCCCCCTGATTCTCTGGGCCAGCTGTCCCTCCTCCTGCATTTCTTCTGAGACTGCCACACATTCGGCCAATTCCCGTTCCGCCTGTTCCAGTTCCTCAAATTGTTTAAAAATCTGCATTCCCTCGTTCTTGGCATCGCGCTTTTCCAGATATGCCTGATCTGCCGCAGCGTATTCTCCGCCGGCACGGTCACAGTGTTCCTCTAGTGTCCCGCAGAGATCTCCCAGCATCTGGAGCAGCCGCTCCATATCCACCACGGACAGCCTGTCCGAAGAAAGAATCTGCTTTTTAAGTGCCTTCAGCTCTCCGTCGCCTTCCCAGTTGTCAGGTACATCCACATGGGAAACCTCCGTCTGGCATACGGTGCGGATCTGCGCCATCTCCTGCTGTCTTCCTTTCCTGCGTTTCGCCAGCTCTTCCACGATCTTTGCGTAAAGCTCTGTATGGAACAGTCTGCGGAAAATCATTTTTTTATCGTCAGATTTGGCCCGGAGCAGTTCCATGAACTCCCCCTGGGCAATCATAGCCACCTGCATAAACTGGCTCTTTGTAAGTCCCGTGATCTCCTCCAGCCTGCGGTCTGTCTCTTTCTGGGGATACTCACAGCCGTCCGGCATGGTAAGGACCACACTTCCGCTTTCTTCCTTCATCCCGCTCCCACGCTTCAGCGGGCGCACGTGCCTGGGCACGCGGCGGACCGTATATTCTTCCTGTGTCCCTTCTGCGGTTTCTGAAAAAACCAGCTCTACGAAAGGTTCCACTCCCGGGTCCGCATACTGGCTCTGAAGCTCTGTCCCGTTTTTCTTATTCACCCCGGAACTCGCCTCTCCGTAAAGCGCGAAGACAATGGCGTCAAATATGGTCGTCTTCCCCGCGCCGGTATCTCCGGTAATAAGGAAAAGATTCTGGTTCGTCTGTTCAAAATCAATCACAGTCCGCTTCCCGTAGGACCCGAACGCCTGCATGGTCAGTTTCAGTGGTCTCACTCCTGCGTCACCTCCTGAACCGTATTAATCACATCTTTGAGCAGTTCTTTCATCTCGTCGTCCGCGTCTTTCAGAAAAGAACAGCACAAATCAAAGGGTTCCGGCTCCTCTTGGACCGCATATCCCCTGCTATAATCCGCTCTCCAGGGCATTTCCCTGCGGATCTCGAGAAGATTTGGGAACGCGCCGCGGATACGGTCCTGCATGTCAAGGATATCCAAATCCACCTTGTCCGTGAGGATAACGGACACATAATCCGCGCATCCTTCCCCCAGCACATCCTCCAGGCCTCCCCGGATAACACGCACCTGCCGCAGCGGCTCCAGAGGGATCACCGTTATTTTCCTTTCGCACTGCCCGGCACCCTTCTTTTCCCCCAGCTCTGCCATCAGAATGCCCTTCTGCTGTCCTGCCTCACTGACCGAGCATGCCAGCGGTGTGCCGCAGTAACGGCAGAATTCACTTCCCACCTGCATTGGTTTATGGATATGTCCCAAAGCCGCATAGTCAAACCGGCCCAGAAGATCCGCCGAAACCTCGTCAATATTTCCCACGGTGCGTATTTCCGATTCCATCCGCTCCACGTCCTCCGCCTTCATTCCCGACGGAAGATAAAACTGATGGCTGACAATTACATTCCGCTCTGCCTGGTTGATCTCCTCACGTTCGAGCAGACGCCGCAGTGTCTCGTTGTAAGACAGGTTATTTCCATTTTCATCTGTGCCTGTCAGCTGTTTTACCATCGACGGCCTGACAAATGGCAGAAGGTAGAAATTCACCGCGCCGAACTCATCCTCCAAAACAACCTTTTCAATGTGTTCTCCCTCTGCCCTCGGAGGCAGGCCGATCATGTGCACATTCTGCCGGGAAAGAACACTTCGCAGGCAGTTTATCCGAGGACCGCTGTCGTGATTTCCGCTGATCAGCATCACAGAAGTATCTGGCAGAGCGGCGGCCAGCCCGGTAATAAAATGGTCAAATACTTCCACCGCCTCCGCCGACGGCACTGCCTTATCATAAAGATCCCCCGCGATCACAACTGCCTGTGGCCGTTCCCTGACAGCGGCATCTATAATCTGCTGTAAAATATATTCCTGGTCTTCCCGCAGATCCCGGTTAAAAAGCTTCAGCCCGATGTGCAGGTCCGAAAGATGGAAAATTTTCATCTGAGCGCCCTCCTATCCTGTCATATTGTCTGAAATCTTCTGCCCTTCTAAATGTTCATGCATCAATCCACTCAGAAAAATAGAAGCACAGCAGCCACCGCGCAGATTGTGCTTAACAGCGTTCCCAGAAGATAGTATTCCGCAAACACCTGATCTCTTGATATCCTGTCATACCGCGCAATTGATTTTGCAGTCAGTACAAGTCCCACCGCGGAATACTGGCCAATGGAGATAAATACGGTCATTATGATTCGTTCAAGGGTCCCAATCATTCTTCCCGCATTCCTATCCTCTCTGCCAGAGCTTTTTTTCGCAGAAATAGGTTCTTCTTTATCTGACGGCCTGTACCCGGAAAGAATATTTGCTATAAAGAGATTGACCGGTTTATGAATCATCAGCAGGACTGACGCCCACTGAAGAAATACCGTTTCCGGCATACCAAATACATCAAAAAGCTCCCCTGCCCACTGACCGTATAATTCTGCGATGTCTGCAGAGCGCATCCAGTATGTGATGCCAAGAATCAGCACAAGATGCGCTGCCTGGTCGATGAGGAAAACATTTCTCTTTTCCGCAGGAGTACTCAAAAAATGAGGCTTTTTCTGAAGAATAAAGCAGATCGCGTATTTCGCTGTATCGATCAAAGCATGTCCAAAGACAAATGCGAGAATATATCCTGCTTTCATCCCCGGCAGAAAAAGAAGGAATAGGACACATGAGAACGCCGCATAGATCAGGCAGTGATAAATCGTCCATAAAAAACTCCTCTGTTTCCTGTCCGCCATTTTCTGTGTCTGAACATAAAAGTCCCCTGTCAGGTGTACACAGAATAGAATCATAAAAATTGTTTTAATCATATTGTATCTCCCCGAGTATTTCGGCCACATTCCTTAACGTGTTTTCATAAGTATAATAACTGCCCGCCGCCAGTGCTTTCTGGACGGTGGGCTGTGAGATAGACAGCCTGCGCGCGGTATTCTGCTGTCCGTCTCTATACAGGAACATGTCCCATATAATTTCTCTCTGCCGGTCGGTCCAGCCGCTCTCCATCACATAAATCAAGTCAAAAATCGTGTTCAGGAGCACTTCTGTCCTGTGATCCGGCGCATCCATCTTGAAACAGATATCCGCGGGCACAGAACGATTTTTCTTTTCCTGCTCTTTCAGCAGCTCCACTGCTTCCCGCGCGCGGTGATATGCGGGGCCGTCGGCGCCCAGCGCCATCTCTTCCCTGATATCTGTGGTAATCTGTCCGAAGCCGATGCCGAACCGAAGCCGGACCGGGTACATCTGCATTCTGATCTCATTGATGATATTGAGAACACCTTCCCCTGTACGCAGAAGCCCTTGAAATTCATCACCCAGTGTAATAAGAAACTTGGAAGTAATTTCTTTCTCATATTTTTTATTGATGCCGTCCAGAATTTCCTGCAGGCCTGTTTGAACTTCCTTCCTGCATGACAAATGTCTGGAATCTTTTATATCCCCTATGACCGCCACGAAAGAATGTTTTGTATCTGAATGATTCATGCTTTGTCCTCCTATACTCAAATTATATAGCCAAAAACATGAATAATCAAGTTTTATTCATATATTTAGCTATAATTTTATTTTATAGCTAAAAACATGAATAATTTACTTTTTAATTGCACTCTTTCCGGAGGTGAATTCACCACCTTCTATTTCTGGCTTCACAGTGTCCCATCCCATTTTTCATCAGCAGTTCTGTCAAATACTTCTGCCCCTTTTCTGTATACAAAAAAATTTCATATGTATTCCCCTTCGAACTGATCCGTTCTTCTGCCCTGATTCCGGCTTCCCTGCCTTTCTCTGTAAGGATTTTTCTCGTATAACCATTCTGGAACTTCTGTTCCAGGCAGCCCTCCTTAATGAGCACCTCCGTCAGGCGCTTTATGGTCAGCCGTTTCATCCTCTTCTCATCCCGCAGTTCATTAATCTGTGCCACAAATTCACTGATCGTTGTCTCCGGGAGATACCGAATCCCCTCCATCATCTCCCCGGTCAGGCAGAATTCCGATTTCTTTCCTGACGGTTTCTTCTCTGTCAGGGGTTTCTCCTGCGCTTGTCCGCCTGCTCCCCATGCTTCTCTGTCTCCTCCGGTTACTGCCTGAATCTGATTAAGGAACCTTCCGCCGTACTGTTCCACCTTTTTCGCGCCCATGCCGTTCACATTCAGCATCTCCTCTTCCGTAAGCGGGATTTTGACGCACATATCCCTCAATGTCTTATCTGACGCCACCACGTACGGCGGGACAGACCGTTCCCGGGCAAGGAGTGTCCGCAGGCTGCGCAGTTCTTCGAACAGTTTTCTTCCTTTCTCAGTCAGTTCCTCTGTCTGGAAGACGTTTGCCGTGCCCCCTTTCCGCTTTGTAGAAACGGAGTCCGCAAAATGCTCTGTATCCTCCTTCCTCAACCGGATCAGAAATGGGGAAGCATGATTCGGAACATCCGCCAGCCTTCCCTCCAAATCCAAAAGTTCTTCCGACTTCCGCGTCAGCTTCAGCAGCGCGTATTTATCTTCTGTCTGCCTGAGATACCCCTGCTCCAGCATAGTACGGATCACCTCTTTGATCCGCGTCTGTCCATACGATCTCTGGCTGCCGTAAGCCGGATTCTGATCCATCCCATAATTCCGGATCTTTGCCGTGTTCTCCCCCAGCAGGGTCCCGGCAATTACATTTATGCCGAAACGCTGTCCGGAAGTGCGGATACACCGGACCACATCCGCCGCAGCCTCGGATGCGTCCATTTCTTCAAACTCTTCCAGGCAGTTGGAACAATTCCCGCATGTATCCCCGGCCCGCTCTCCAAAATAGCTCAGGATGCAGCCTCTGAGACATTTTGTAGTTGTACAGTAAGCTTCCATCTTCCGCAGTCGTTCTGTGTCCTGACTCTGTATAAGCCGCAGTTCTTCCCCTGTGTATTCTCTGTAGTTCTCCCGGCTCTCCAGGAGCATCCGGTTGATCATGGTATCCTGGGGCGAATAATAGAGAATGCATTCCGCCGGCTCCCCATCTCTTCCGGCTCTGCCCGCCTCCTGATAGTAATTTTCCATACTCTGTGGCATATTGTAGTGCAGTACATACCGGACATTCGATTTATCAATCCCCATTCCAAATGCATTCGTGGCAATGATCACTTTCATTCGGTCGTAGATAAAGTCCTCCTGGCTCAGCTTTCTCGCCTCAGCGCTCATTCCCGCATGGTAGCGCCCCACAGAAAATCCGGCATTTTCCAGATAAAGATACAGCTCATCCACACCCTTTCTGGTGGCGCAGTAAATGATGCCGCTTTCTTCCCTATGGTCATTCAGATATGCAGAGATCTGTTCTTTTTTATCTTTTCCCCTGCGGACTTCAAAATAGAGGTTCTCGCGGTCAAACCCGGTTACCGTCTCATAGGGCTGTATCAGCTGAAGGGAATCCAGAATATCCTCCCTCACCCGTTCTGTGGCAGTGGCCGTGAACGCGGAAACCACCGGGCGGACCGGAAGCTGGCAGAGAAAAGAGAGAATCCTCACATAACTCGGACGGAAATCCTGTCCCCACTGCGAGATACAGTGGGCTTCATCTACAGTAAGCATAGAGAGTTCCGCATGGCATGCGAAATCAAGAAAGCGTGGTGTCTCCAGACGCTCCGGCGCCACGTAAATGATCTTATATCTTCCCGTTTTAGCCAGTTCCAGCGCTTTGGCAGTCTGTGCTTCTGTCAGGGAACTGTTAATATATGCCGCGTGTACTCCCGCCTCGTTCAATGCTTTGACCTGGTCCATCATCAGGGAAATCAGCGGAGAGACTACCACTGTAATCCCAGGCATCAGAAGCGCCGGAATTTGATAACACAGAGATTTCCCTGCCCCGGTCGGCATGACTGCAAGGATATCCCTGCCGGCGAGAATCTGATCAATCACCTCTTCCTGACCCGGTCGGAACGTGTCATATCCAAAATATGTTTTCAAAATCTGCTTTTTCCCTTTTTCATTCTGGTCCTGTTCACGGCTTATCATCTGTTTCGCTCCTTTGGTTCTGTTTCTTATAGTTCTTTTCAGTATAACATTTCTAAGTGTTTTACTCAAAATTTCTTTTCTCTTTTCTTTCCACGATTACATACACCGCCCCTGCCAGCGGCATTGTCACCATAAGCGCCGGGTAAAACCATCGGATATCCAGCCCGCCATACAGAGCCCCTCCGATCATCGGACCCAGCGTCATGCCCAGGTCCAGTCCAATATAGTATGTGCTGTTGGCAAGCCCCCTTCTTCCTTCCCCCGCAAGCAGGACTGCCCTGGACTGACACACGGAACTCATCACTCCATACCCGCCTGCCAGGAACAATGACGCCAGAAACATTTCCACGCGGCTGTGCATTATTGCAAGCAGCAGGATGGCAAAAAGCTCAGATACACATCCCGCGGCAAGAAACACCCGAAACGGAAGTTTATCAAAAAAACCGCGCAGAACCAGTCTCAGCACAATCAGCACCACCGCGTAAGACGGAAAAAACATACTGACTGTAAGATCAAGATTTCTCGCTTCCACATAGGTAACCAGGAAAGACTGAGTTGCGCAATACGGAATGGCAAACAGCATTATAATCAGCGCAGTCGGCAGGACCTTGACATCAATCAGCTCCAGTCTCTTTTTCTTTCTTCCTGGAGACTGCCCGTTCATCTCATCCTTTTCCCGGACATCCGAATCTTCCTCTGCCGTGTCTCTCCCCGGCTCTCCTTTATCCCCTATGAACTGGATCACCACAATAAATGCCGCGGAAAAAATAACCGCGATCCCGAAAGCCGCCCGGTATCCCCAGACCTGATAAACTCTGACTCCCAGAGCCGGGGCCGCAGCCATGGCGAGGGCATTCATCGTCCCGTAAATCCCCATCCCTGAACCAATCTTATCTTTCGGCAGCATATCGGACATCCAGGCGGCCATGCACACAGAGCAAAAAGCAAAACCAACACCGTTGACAAGACGGAACAGTACAACAATGGCCGCGTTATGAGCCAGGATATACCCCGCGCCCGCCGCTGCCATCAGCGCGGCTCCGATCATTGAGAGCCGGTATTTACTGATCCTGTCTGCCAGGTTTCCCGCAAATGGGCGGCAGAACAGGGAGCAGAGATTCATCAGCCCGCCTGCGAAACCCATCACCGCCGCGGACCCTCCGATACTTTTTATAAAGCCTGGAATCAAGGGAGTCGCCAGCATGGGGGCTGCCATGTAAAAGAAAGCTGCCGCCAGCACAAATATAATATCTTTTGAGTAAATACGCTGTTTCATAAACGCTGCATCTCCTTTTTGCACAATCATTTCAGGTCAGAGAATTTCTCTTTATTTCTTTCAAAAGACATACGGGGAGAGTATAATAAAACGTGATATTCTATGATATAGCATATCCGAAATATGGCTGAACATTACAATCATGATAAAAGAGGTATGAAATATGCAGTATACTGTTCCAGAACAGCGCGCAGAACATTAAAAAACGCTCCTGCCCTTTCCAAGGAGGGGGAACGTTCTTTTTCAGAGGTTTTTACGGATCATATTTCCGAACAGCTTCTGGTCTATTTTGTATTCACTTATTTCTGCGGCGCAGTTTACAATACAGCTGCTGGGCAGCGAAGAGGCCTTCGGGCTGGAGAAGCTTTTTACGCTGTTCTAGAGATCCTGTCCCAGACGCATATGCGGATACTCCCTTCCTAAATGTCCTGCAATATACTGCATTGGATTGTCCGTATATGCGTTAAACGGTCCGCGTCGTCCATTTCGCGCAGTCCCACACTTCATGTACAATGTCCTGATAGAACTCCGGCTCATGGCAGATGAGGAGAAGGGTTCCTCTGTATTCGTCCAGCGCCTGCCTGAGCGCCTCTTTCGCGTCTGTATCCAGATGATTGGTTGGCTCGTCCAGCATAAGTACATTGGTCTCCTTGTTAATCAGTTTACACAGGCGTACTTTTGCCTGCTCACCACCGCTTAAGACCCGCACCTGGCTCTCGATATGTTTCGTGGTGAGCCCGCATTTTGCCAGAGCCGAACGCACTTCATACTGAGTAAAAGAAGGAAATTCATCCCAGATCTCCTCGATGCAGGTGGATGTATTCTTCCCATCTCCCTCCTGTTCAAAATATCCCACCGCCAGATTCTGTCCCAGCTCACATGTCCCTTTCAAAGGTTTTACAAGACCGAGGATGCTCCGTATCAGCGTCGTTTTCCCTATCCCGTTTGCCCCGGTCAACGCGATTTTCTGTCCGCGCTCCAAGGATAAGTTAAGCGGGCTTGATAGCGGTTCATCATAGCCGATTACAAAGTCCTTTGTCTCAAAGATATATTTTCCCGGTGTCTTTGCCATCTTAAAATGAAACTCCGGCTTCGGCCGCTCCGCCGCAAGCTCGATTCGGTCCATCTTATCCAGCTTCTTCTGTCTGGACATGGCCATATTCCTTGTGGAGACTCTTGCCTTGTTGCGGGCCACAAAGTCTTTCAGCTGGCTGATCTCCTGCTGCTGTCTCTTATATGCCGCCTCAAGCTGAGCCTTCTTTACCTCATAGACTCTCTGAAAATCATCATAATTCCCTGTATAACGGTCCAGGCCCTGATTCTCCATATGGTAAATAATATTGACCACATCATTGAGAAAGGGAATATCATGGGAGATCAGCACAAATGCGTTCTCGTACTCCGTGAGATAACGTTTCAGCCAGCTGATATGCTCTTCGTCCAGATAATTGGTGGGCTCGTCGAGGAGCAGGATATCCGGTTTTTCGAGAAGCAGTTTGCCTAGAAGAATGCGGGTGCGCTGGCCACCGCTTAGATCCGTCACGTCACGGTCCAGTCCCAGATCCAAAAGCCCCAGTGCTCTTGCCACCTCCTCCACCTTTGCGTCGACCACATAAAAATCATGCATGGTCAGAGTATCCTGGATAGTCCCAAGCTCCTCCATCATTGTCTCCATCGCTTCCGGAGCTGCCCCGCCCAGCAGGCCGCAGATCGCGTTCATCCTTTCCTCCAGTTCAAACAGCCATGAAAACGCGGACTTGAGCGCGTCACGCACTGTCATCCCTCTCTCCAGCGCCGCGTGCTGATCCAGGTATCCCACACGGACATTTTTCGCCCACTCGATCTTCCCTGCGTCCGGTTCCATCTTCCCTGTCACGACCTTGAAAAAGGTAGATTTTCCTTCACCGTTCGCTCCTACCAGGCCGATATGTTCCCCTCGCAAAAGACGGAAAGACACATCTTCAAAGATTGCCCGGCCGCCAAACCCGTGGGATAAATGTTCTACGTTCAATATACTCATTGTCTTTTCTGCTCCTTCATCTGATCACTCTTCGGGGTTTCTCCCCCTAAGCCTCAGGTAATAGAATCTCAGCTTCTCCACCAGCACGGTCAGATACCGCAGCACCGGCTCTGTCGCAATGGCAAAGACGACAAACAGCATCACACACTCCATCGTCATGCCCGTAATGCCGAACAGATCCTTCAGGAAAATACTGCAGAATATAAGCCCCAGGATGCATCCGCCCAGAATTCCCACGCGGATCTTGTTCATCGGCGCGCTGATCTTGTAGAGGATCATGAATCCCACGATTGCCAGCAGCATGGTAGCCGCCGTGGAGATATCTGTAGAATTCACATCGAATGTCCGCCCGAAGATCACCAGCGCGCCCACTGCCAGCGCATCGGTCAGCGCCGCCGGAAGCGCCTTTAAGAATACATTAGTAAGGAAGTGTCCTTTAATAATATTCCTGTTCGGCTCCAGGGCCAGGAAGAAGGCCGGTACACCGATGGTAAACATGCTGATCAGGGAAATCTGGGACGGCTCCAGCGGATAAGTGAACAAAAACACCACGGAGAGCAGACTCAGCAGGAAGGAAAAGATATTCTTTACGAGGAACAAACTCGCGGAGCGCTGAATATTGTTAACGACTCTGCGCCCTTCCAGCACCACCTGCGGCATGCAGGAGAAATCCGATTCCAGCAACACGAGCTGGGACGCCTGTGCCGCCGCGTCACTCCCTGACGCCATGGCAATGCTGCAGTCCGCGTCCTTGAGTGCCAGCACATCGTTGACGCCGTCCCCGGTCATTGCCACCGTATGCCCTGCCTCTTTCAGAATACGCACGAATTTTCTCTTCTGGCTGGGTGTGACACGTCCGAACACGGTCTTCTTCAGTACGGCTTTGCGCAGTTCTTCCTCGGACTCCAGCTCAGAGGCGTCTACATATTTTTCCGCGTTCTGAATGCCTGCCTGCTTTGCCACATTAGATACGGTTACCGGATTATCCCCGGAAATTACCTTCACTTCTACACCCTGCTGCGCAAAATACTCAAATGTTTCCTTCGCCGCCTCCCGGATTGGATTGGCAAGCAGCACAAACCCCAGGGGCGTAATCCCGTGATCCAGCGGTTTGCCGTCAATCCTGCCGGCATAAGTACCGAATACAAGGACACGAGCCCCGGTAGAGGCATGTTCTGTGATCTCCTCCGCATAATCGCCGTATTTTTCTTTTAAAACGAACTCCGGAGCGCCCAGCACGTAAGCGCCGTCCTCGAACGTAACGCTGCTGTATTTTACAGCCGAGGAAAACCCGGTTTTTGACAGAGGAGTCTTCCCGGAAGCGGAGGAAAAATACTCTTTGATCGCTGCCATTGTAATGTTGTCCTTTGTCATGGCAGCGGCAAAGTCCCCGATCATCGTCCGCAGGGGTTCCATGTTCGTCTCATCATATTCGTCTGTCTCGATCACGTCCTGGACCTTCATTGTGTTCTCCGTAATCGTACCCGTTTTATCCACGCACAGCACATCCACTCTCGCCAGCGTTTCGATACATTTCATATCATGCAGAAGCACCTTCTTTTGGGCAAGGCGCACTGCGCTCACTGCAAGGGCCACGCTCGCCAGAAGATAAAGTCCCTCCGGAATCATGCCGATCACCGCTGCAATCATGGATGTTACACTGTCACGGAAGCCGTCGTGCTGGATAAAAAATGCTTGAGAGAACAGCACTAGTCCGATTGGGATAATCGCCACGCCCACCCATTTCACCAATTTATCCAGGGAACGGATCATCTCTGACTGTTCGCCCTCCTGCATCTCCTTTGCCTGAAGCGTCAGTTTTGAGATATACGAATCTTCTCCCACCTTATCAAGTCTTGCATGACACTGCCCAGATACAATAAAGCTTCCCGACATCAGCTTATCCCCTCTGCGCTTTGTGATCTCGTCCGCCTCTCCCGTCAGCAGGGACTCATTCACCTGCACTTCCCCCGCTGAGACTACCGCATCTGCACAGACTTGGTTTCCCGCTTTAAAGATCACAATATCATCCAGCACAAGCTCTTCGGCGTCTATCATGGAACGCTTTCCGTCCCGCACCACGGCCGCGTGCGGGGCGTTTAACATGGTCAGTTTATCAAGCACCTGCTTCGCCCGTATTTCCTGCACGATCCCAATCAGCGTGTTGGCAAGAATGACCGGCAGGAATGTCAGATCCCGGAAGGAGCCGGCCACACACAACAGAACAGCCAGAACCACGAAAATCAGGTTAAAGTATGTAAATACATTCTCATGTATAATCTCTTTTGTTGTTTTTGACGGCGGTTCCACAGACCGGTTGACCCAGCCGTGCAGGCGGTGTTCCTGCACCTGATGGCTGGTCAGTCCCTTCCTGTAATCCGGATCATATCTCGTCGTCGGTATCCTTCTGTCTTTTCTTTCCTCCCGCTCTCTCATCCTCTGTACTTTTTTTCCAGCCATCTGCCAATACCCCTTTTGTCTTTTTGTGTCCCGTTATCGAACAGCGCTATTCTGCTGTAATCATTTATCCGTTTCATTCTGTCTGACTTCCATCAGCTGTTCATTTCCTGACTGTCAGCGGTCTCGATATACTCTCTGCGGCTTAATATCTGCATAAATTCTTCACCGGTGATTGTCTCTTTCTCATACAAGTATTTTGCCAGTTCATGAAGTTTTCCTATGTTATCCCGCAGAAGCCGCATTGCCCTGTCATAAGCTTCCTTCACTGTATCCACAACCATGTTGTCAATCTCTGACGCGGTCCGCGGCGAACAGCTTAAGCTGCTGTCTCCGCCCAGATACGGATTGGACTGTGTCTCAAGCGCCACCATGCCGAACTGATCGCTCATACCGTATCTGGTAATCATAGCGCGCGTCAGCTTCGTCGCCTGCTCAATGTCATTAGACGCTCCTGTTGTAACCGAATGGAAAATCAATTCCTCCGCGCATCTTCCTCCGGTCAGTGTTGCGATTTTATTTTCCAGCTCTTCCTTGGACATCAAGTTCCGCTCTTCTTCCTCCACCTGCATGGTGTATCCGAGAGCGCCGGACGTCCTGGGAATAATCGTGATCTTGGTCACAGGCGCGGAATTGGTCTGCAGCGCCGCCACAAGGGCGTGGCCGATCTCATGATAGGATACAATCAGCTTCTCCTTATTCGAGAGCACACGGTTTTTCTTCTGATATCCCGCGATTACCGTCTCAATGCTCTCCTCAAGATCTGCCTGCGTTACAAATTTCCGGTTCTCCCGCACCGCGCGGAGAGCCGCCTCGTTTACCATATTGGCCAGCTCAGCGCCGGAAGCTCCCGACGCTGCCCGGGCAATGGCATTGAAATCCACATTATCACTCAGGCGCACCTTGCGCGCATGCACCTTCAAGATCTCTTCCCTTCCCTTCAGATCCGGCAGTTCCACCGGGATTCTCCGGTCAAATCTTCCCGGGCGCAGAAGTGCCGGGTCCAGGCTGTCCGGGCGGTTTGTCGCCGCCAGGATGACAACGCCTTTGGAGGCGTCAAATCCATCCATCTCTGTCAGGAGCTGGTTCAATGTCTGCTCGCGCTCGTCATTTCCCGAAAAACCTTGTCCATCCCTTTTCTTTCCAATTGTATCAATCTCGTCGATAAACACAATACAAGGGGCTTTCTCATTGGCCTGTTTAAAAAGATCCCGCACTTTGGATGCTCCCATGCCCACGAACATTTCTACGAATTCGGAACCGGAGATTGAGAAAAACGGCACATGGGCTTCTCCTGCTACCGCTTTAGCCAGAAGGGTCTTTCCGGTTCCCGGAGGTCCTACCAGCAGCGCGCCCTTCGGGCAAACCGCGCCAATCTCCTGATATTTCTGGGGATTGTGGAGGAAGTCAACAATCTCGCTCAGCAGATCCTTTGCCTCATCCTCACCTGCCACGTCATTAAATGTAATTCCCGTTGTCGACTGTACATAGACTTTGGCATTGCTCTTTCCAAACTGCATAAACGGGCTCCCACCGCTTCCGCCTCCCATTTTTTTCATCAGCTGCTTCGCCAGAAGCTGTCCCAGTCCCCAGAAAATCACAAGGGGCAGGACCCAGCTTAAAAGAAAGCTCAGGATCGGATTCATCGGTTCCTCCGCCACTTTGCCGAATTTGCATCCCGCGTCATCCAGCCTGTTTACCAGCTCAGGATCGTCAAATGCGGTAGTCTCGTAATAATTGGGGTTACTGTTCTTGTCTGTGAAATAGATGGTATCCCCATTGAGTTCAACCGTTGCGATCTCCTTCTCCTCAATCATATCAAGAAAAGTCCCGTAATCCACTTCCTTGATATTCCGCCCCGTTAAATTCGGGACAAGAAAGAAATTAAGAAGGATGAGGACCGCAGCTGCGATTAAATAATAAAAGATCAGCGGTTTCTTTGGTTTCTGTACTTGTTTCATGAATATCCTCCTTTGTTCTATTTCGGATTCCTTTGTTTCCGCCCTCTTCTCTCCCATACCATTTCAGCGCCGGCATATGGGAGTAGCAGTATACTCCCTCAGTGCGCGGCGCTGTTATCATCTGTTCTTTTCTCCTTTGATTTTTATCTTTTCTTCCTAAAGGCGATACGGATTCCTTTCATAATCTGGATAATCGGAATATTAGCCGCGGCCAGCCCGTACACTGTGAAGAGCTGTCCTATGGTCAGTGTCTGCACTTTAAATACATTGTGTAGTCCCGGGATCATTACGACACCTGTAATCAGCACGATTCCCAGCACGAATGCCCCGATAAGCCATTTATTATTAACCACTTTCCTCGTAAATACAACGGGACGGTCAGATTTACAGTTAAATCCGTGGAACAGCCTTGCCGAACACAGTGTGGCGAATGCCATTGTCATTCCCAGCAGTTTGTTTCCTCCCTGGTATCCGATCAGAAACGCAATCATCGTTGTCACCGCGATGGAAAGCCCTTCTGTCCCGATCTTGATCAGGAAATCTTTCGTCAGGATTGATTCATTCATGGGCCTTGGCTTCTCTTTCATCACATCTTTCGACCCCGGCTCAAGCCCCAGCGCAATCGCCGGAAGACTGTCTGTCAGCAGGTTGATAAAGAGAAGGTGTACTGGTGCGAACGGAACCGGAAGCGCCATGATCGACGCATAAAGGACCGCAAGGATAGCACCGAAATTGCCAGACAGCAGGAACTGAATTGAATTCTTAATATTCCGATAAATATTCCTTCCATTCTCCACTGCTTTTACGATTGTCGCAAAGTTGTCATCTGTAAGAACCATCGCCGCCGCATCCTTGGACACTTCGCTTCCCGTAATCCCCATAGCGACGCCGATATCCGCCTGTTTCAGAGCCGGCGCGTCATTGACGCCGTCCCCGGTCATGGACACGATATTGCCTTTTTCCTGCCATGCGCGCACAATGCGGATCTTATGTTCCGGCGATACACGCGCGTATACAGAAATGCCTTCCACAAAATCTTTCAGCTCCTCATCGGACATCTTATCGATCTCAGCGCCCTCACATGCCTCTGATTCGTTTTCCAGAATGCCGATCCGCTTTGCGATCGCGGCAGCGGTAACTTTATGGTCACCTGTAATCATAATCGGACGGATGCCCGCGCTCTTACATTCTGCGACAGCCGCTTTGGACTCTTCCCGCGGCGGGTCCATCATGGCAATCAGCCCCAGGAAAATCAGATTGTACTCATCATCAAGGCTTAGTTCCAGCTCATCAGAAACTACTTTGTACGCAAATGCCAGAACTCTTAAGCCCTCTCTTGAGAATGCCTGGTTCTGCGCTTCAATATTCGCCCGATCCCGCGCTGTCATCGGACGGATCTCAGAACCGATCTGAATCTGGTCCATGCGGTCCAGAAGTACATCCACCGCGCCCTTTACGATCATAGTCGGAATCTCTTCCATCGTATGTTTTGTCGCCATCAGCTTCCTGTCACTGTCAAAGGGATTCTCGCTCTCGCGCGGATATTTGGCCCGCACTGCCTCCGGGTCAAGCCCCAGGCGGCTTCCAAGATGAATCAGAGCTGTTTCTGTCGGATCTCCGATCTCCACACCGTCCGTAATTTTTGAATCATTGCAGAGCATGCTTCCAATCAGCAGCCTGCTCTGGGAAGGATCGTTTAAGTCGATTCCGTCTGCCTTAATACAGACCTCATCCACATAGTAATCTTCCACGGTCATCTTATTCTGCGTAAGCGTCCCCGTCTTATCCGAACAGATAACAGACACACTTCCAAGGCCTTCCACTGCCTGAAGCTTTCGCATAATCGCATGCTCTCTCGCCATCTTCTGCGTGCCGAAGGAAAGAACGATCGTCACAATCGAGCTCAGCGCCTCCGGGATTGCCGCAACCGCCAGGGCCACCGCAAAGAGGAAGGCATCCCCGATATTATCTCCCCGGAAAATGCTGACTCCAAAAAGGATCGCGCAGAAGACCAGAATCAAGATCGAAAGCTTCTGCCCGAACTGATCAAGATTCACTTGAAGCGGCGTGCGCTTCTCTGACGTGGTCTTCAGAAGGCTGGCAATCTTTCCCACCTCTGTGTCCATCCCAATGCCGGTCACAATAAAGGAGCCTCTTCCGTATGTCACGAAGCTTCCCGAATAGACCATATTCAGCCGGTCCCCCAGGGGAACTTCGTCTGCCTGGATGGCATCCAAATTTTTCTCAATTCCAAGGCTCTCTCCGGTAAGCGCGCTCTCATCCACCTTCAGGCTGGCGCACTCGATCAGACGGCCGTCCGCCGGAATATAATCCCCCGCGTCCAGCATCACAATATCACCCACCGTAACTTCTGAGGACGGAATCTGTACCACATTCCCATTCCTGAGCACCTTTGCCTCAGGACCGGAAAGTTTCTTAAGGCTTGCAAGCGACTGCTCCGCCTTGACCGTCTGTACAGTCCCCAGAATCGCGTTCATGGTGATCACAATCAGGATGACAAGCGTGCTTTCGATATCTCCCATAAAACCGGATGCAATGGCAGCAATAATAAGGATAATGACAAGGAAGTCCTTATACTGCTCCAAAAAGATCTGAAGGATGGTTTTCTTTTTTCCTTCCACCAGCTCATTGGGTCCGTACTTTTCCTGATTTGCCCGAACCTGTTCTTCCGTGAGAGGTTCTGTTGATCCGTTGACTGCCTTCACTGCCTCCTCAGCGGATAATTGATAATAGTTTTTCATGTAATCCTCCTCTTCATGCGATGTGAAATAAAAATAAGACTCCTATTGCACACCGTTGTTATGTAATGCAATAAAAGTCTCACCGTTTAATCGCGATACGGATGAAATGATCATCGTACTGACGTCATCGCAAACGCTTCTTTCAAGCGCCAGTTACTCCCTTTTACCAAACATTAATATAATGGAAATTTTCGGCACTGTCAACGCTTTTTATTCTTTTTTCACAAATAGAAATCCAGATTCAGCTTCCACTTTTGTCCCTCTCTGTGCTAAACTGTATTTATAGATTTTCACCCGTTATCCATCGTCTGAAGGGAGATGTGTTTTATGAAATTTCAGGGAAAGACAGCACTATGGTTCTGGGCTCTTGTTATCATCGGAGATGGTGTTTTTTTATATGAGTTTCTTTTTGTCCGCGAAGAGATCGGCGCTCTGATTATCGGCGCTGTCATTTTCAATCTTGTCTGTATCCCTGTCATTATAAGAAATTATGTCATTGTAACCGATGATTCTGTGACGGTCTGCTTCGGTCTTATGAAAGATTCCGTCAGAACTGCTGATATTACTGAAGTGCGGACAACTCACGATATAATCGCTTCGACTGCGGCATCACTGGACCGTATATCTATCAAAGGGCGGCGGAATGAACTTATGTGCGCTGTAAAAGATAAAAAGGGATTTTTTGAAGAAATAAAAAGAAAAAACAAGAACATTATCATCCGCTGAGGATTTCGATTAATTCGTAATGTCCTGGTTTCCGTTTTGAGATAAAACAGCGAAAAACAGGACACCCTCACGGGCATCCTGCTTAAAGTGCACTTATTAATTATATTTACGTTTTCTAGCAGCTTCAGATTTTTTCTTACGTCTTACGCTTGGCTTTTCATAGTGTTCTCTCTTGCGAATCTCCTGCTGAATGCCAGCTTTAGCGCAGTTTCTTTTGAATCTGCGTAAAGCGCTGTCTAACGTCTCGTTTTCTTTAACGATTACATTTGACATAGTCTCACACCTTACCTCCCCTCCAGCCTTGTATTGTGCATAATACGACTGTTCGGGTATTTTCTTGCACTAACAAAGATTATAGCATATTTTTCTTTTCCGTCAACTATTTTCCTTAGAAAATGTGACAAAAACTTAAATTTATGCCATTCGCAGCGCGGAAGACGCGGTAAACACCATATTATCGCCCGCTGTTCTGAGTGATCTCTTTATTGCGATAGTTCATCCAGCGCCGCCTGATTACCGACCTGTCTGTTCGTATCCTCTGTTTTTACAAACAGTGTCAGGACAAAGGTGACAACAAATGCAATGGCCAGTGTCCCCACTGCCTTCCAGATATTCATGGGGTCTTCCCCCATATATGTCGGGAGTGTGACAATACCTGGCGCTGCGACGGCATATCGCACCAGCCCTGTGATACCAGCGAAGAAGCCGCCGGCAGCACCTCCTGCCATCACACAGTAGAGAACCCGTTTAAACCGAAATGTAATACTGTAGATTGCCGGTTCTGTAATCCCTCCAAACAACGCGGTAAAGCTTGTGGAAAACGCCTGCTGTTTCGTCACTTTATCCTTGGACTTCAGAGCGATGGCCAGCGAGGCGGCTCCCTCGGCAATATTATGCGCGAGCATCCTCGGACCGGCCACAGTCTCATACCCGTAAGAAGCCATCTGCGCATAAATCAGCGGAATCGTACAGTTGTTCAGCCCGAACAGCACCATAAGAGGAGCGATCGTCCCGATAAATGTAGGCAGCAGCCAGGGCACATTCGTCTGCAGCCATGTTAAAAGCGCCGCCAGAAGATCGCCCATCCATGCGCCAACCGGTCCTAACAGACACAGGGACAGGGGGATCATTACAACCATGACGATCAAAGGCCTCAATACATATTTCACAAAATCTGGCAGAATTTTTGTGGCGAATTTTTCCACATAGCTGCCAGCCCATACAATCAGGATAATCGGAATGACGGTTGCGTTATAAGACGCCAGCCGCACCGGGATGCCGAAGATATCCAACGCGGTACCCTCTCCCACGATCCCTGTGAACGTCGGGTGCAGAAGCATGCCGGCCAGCATCATTGCCAGCCCGGTGGACATGCCGAACACCTTGGAACTGCTATATGCAAGAATGACCGGCAGGAAATAAAACACCGCGTCCGCCGCAAAGGTAATCACTGTATAGACGCCGCTGGCCGTGTCAACCCAGCCCGCCGCATTGAGGATCGTCAGCAGCGCCTTGATCATACCGGAGGCGATCAGCGCCGGCAGAATCGGGATAAAAATACCGGTGACAACCGCCAGACATCTCTGCACAAAGCTGGAATCATCCTTTTTCTTTCTCTCTGCATCTGGTCCGTCCACTCTGTCTGTGTGCAATTCCCCATCTTCAATCTCATCTAAAACAGCCTGGTAACATTCATTTACACTTGGTCCGATCACAAGCTGCAGCTGCCCGGCGGAGTCAATAATTTTCATAACTCCGGGCACTTCTGAGAGCTTCTTTTCGTCTGCCGCGGCGCGGTCTTTCAGTTGAAACCGCAGCCTGGTAGCGCAGTGTGTAACATGGGCGACGTTGCTTTTTCCCCCTACGGCTTCCAAAGCCTTTAAGCCTGTTTCTCGATAATCCATGTTTCTCCTCCTCTTCTGCTTATTTTATGTATCCCCGCAGTTTCTGCGTGACGGATCACAAGCCGTTGTTCTCAATAATCTCTTTATACCGGTAGTAACTTTTTTTAATCGAACGGTGAAGATCGCCGCTTCCGTCATTGTATCGGTCAACATAGATGAATCCATAGCGCTTTTCCATCTCGCCAGATCCCGACGATACAATATCGATCGGCCCCCACCAGCAATACCCGAACACATCCGCTCCGTCGTCAATGGCTTTCCAAAGCTCTTTCAGATGAGCTTCCAGATACCGCACCCTCTCCGGATCATCGATGGGAACCCCGTCCTTTTCACTCTCATACAGCCCGATGCCGTTTTCCGCGATCAGAAGTGGTTTATGATAACGGTCTGAGTACTCCTGAATCAGAATGCGGAAACCAGTAGGATCGATGCGGAAACGCCAGGGATCAGGACTAAATTCCTGACAGTATGTATTGTCCACTTTCTTCCCGCCCGGAACCAGAGCGCCGCCGTCATACATATGTCCCTCCTCATATGCGCATACATTGGAAAAATAATAACTGAATCCCAGATAATCCACCGTATTGTCCCGGATCGTTTCCAGTTCTCCCGGGCGGATCTGCGGACGGCAGTCATGCTTTTCCCACAGGCGGGTCAGCCAATACGGATAATAGCCCTCGCACATGATGTCGGTGAAAAGATACGTTTCTCTCTTTGCGTCCATCGTTGAAAGAACGTCATCCGGACTGCAGGTCGCCGGATAGACGGCTGCGTGGGAGCCAGCCATCATGCATCCGATCTTTCCGTCCGGCACCAGAGTGTGGAACATCCGAACGCTCAGAGCGTTGGCAAGCATGGTGTTGTGCAGGGCCTGGTGCATCTCCTTCTCCGTATAGTTCTCATCAAAATATTTCTTTTCCGGATCCGTCTTTCCCGGCAGTACCCCGCCGGCTGCAAACGGACGTCGGAACAGATTATTGATCTCGTTGAAGGTCAGCCAGTATTTCACTCTGCCTCCATATCTGCGGAAAATCGTACCGCAGTAGCGCAGATAAAAATCAATCACCTTCCGGTTTGACCATCCGTTGTACTCTGTCATCAGATGCAGAGGATTATCAAAATGCGTGATCGTAATGATCGGTTCCATTCCATAAGAACGGATTGTATCGATCACATCATCGTAATAAGCCAGCGCTTTTTCATTGGGCGCCGCCGCGTCTCCTCCGGGATAAATCCTCGCCCATGAAATCGACGTGCGGAAACATTTAAATCCCATGCCCGCGATCATCTCGATATCCTCTTTATAACGATGGTAGAAATCAATCCCTTCATTTGCCAGATACACTTTGGCAGAGTCCTGTGCCATTTCATATTTTTTTGTTTCTACATTATATCGGATGCCCGGCGTGTGTCCGTCATTTTCAATCCCCACCATTACATCCGTGGCCTGAGGTGTTTTTCCGTCTTCCTGCCATGCGCCCTCGCTCTGATTCGCGGCGATCGCGCCGCCCCACAAAAAACCTTCGGGAAATTTATACCTTATTTCTTTCATTTTTTCTTCATCCTTTCTTTGTATGTCTTTCTGCCATTCTCCTGAAACATGTCTTACAGACTCTGCGCTATACGTATTTCCCGGCCTCCTTTCCTGCTGTGACCTCAAGCAGCGGATCTCCTTTTTTCACCTCCCCGTGATCCTTTAAGACCGTTACCTTCTTATTTGTCACGATCATCATGACCAGCGGACAATATCCGCTTTCCTCTATCTGCCTGAAGTCGGCATACATCAGCAGATCGCCTGTCCTGACCTTCTCTCCTGCCCCGACATAGAGTGCAAACGGGGCACCTTTCATATTGACTGTATCTACTCCGATATGAATGAGCAGTTCCGTCCCGTCTTCGCATTGGATGCCAAGCGCGTGCTTCGTCTCAAAAATCATTGTCACCCTGCCGTCAACCGGGCTGTACAGCCACTCTTCCCTGGATCTGACGGCTACTCCGTCTCCCATAACACGCTGAGCGAACATCTCGTCCGGGATGTTGTCCAGCGCCTCCGCGGTTCCTTCCGCAACACTGCAAATTACCATTGCTTCTTCCTCCTGTCTGTTATTTTGTCAATCGGTATAAATGTATAAGCAGATACATCTTTTCATCGTCATTTACTCTGTACTTATATTTTCTGTAAATGCGCTCCTCGATCTCATCCACGCATCGGCTCTGGTCGTCGTCATGGGTCCGCCGGACTTTTGGCAGCAGCAGAACAGACAGACCCTTCTCTTCATGTTCATTGTTGATGACGCGCTGGGCAAAAAAACGGCAGTGTATCATAAATCGGTCAAAATTAAAATTGTCTTTTTCCTCAACTTGGAAATACTTCCACACCACCTTGAGGATTTCGTCTGTAATACCGGTGATGGTGTGCATCTGTTCCATATTGGCATCCATCTCGGCCATAACAATATGGAGTGTAATAAAGTTCGCCTCTGAATCATCAATCTGAATACAGAAGCGCTCCCGCAGCATTTCAACCGCGTGGAGAGCGAGCTGATATTCCTCGTTGTACAAAAGCCTGGTATTTGTAATCATGGCATTGTCAAACTGAATTCCTTCCTTCAAACGCTCCACTGTCATCGCAATATGATCGGTGAGGGTAATGTAGATATTTTCGTTAATATGCTTTTTGCAGTGTTTTCGGATATAGGAAATAATCTCCTCCGCAGCCGTAATATACTTGACAGGAATCTCTTTGATAATTTCTTCATAACGATTTCTCTCTTTTTTACGATCTTCATCCTGCCATCCTCTTTCACCACTTATACTTTTGGGGTACAGTAAAACAATGCTCAGAACACCCGGGAAAAATTCCCCGTAATTCGCTGAAAATAAAAAAAGAAGCAAGACATACCTTTTTACAGATAGGTCTTGCTTCTAAATTTAACAACCGAAATTAGAATAACAATCCAGTTTATATAGTTCATCCGTATTCTTTTATGGGCTTATCATAGCACGAGAACACAACACTGTCAACAACAATTAAATCATCCTTTGATCTGCCCCTCCAGCACTTCTGCTGATTTGGCCAGTGCATCCGAAATACCCGCCGGGTTCTTTCCGCCTGCCTGCGCCATGTTCGGACGTCCGCCGCCCCCACCGCCGACGCATCCGGCAATGCCTTTGACAAGATTTCCCGCATGAGCGCCCATTTTCATTGCACCGTCTGTAGCTGTTGCCATCAGGCTCACTTTGCCCTCGCCTGCAGAGGCGAGTACAACAACACCCTCACCCAGTTTCTCCTTAAGCTGGTCGCCTAAGTCTCTCAAGCCATTCATATCCACGCCGTCGATCTGCGCGGCAAGGAGCTTCACGCCTTTTACCTCTTTCACCTGATCCATCACATCGCCGGCAGCCTCCTGAGCCATCTTGCTCTTTAAGCTTTCGATCTCACTGTGGAGAGCCTTGTTTTCGGCCAGCACATGATTGATCTTGTCTGCCAGATTATCCGGTACCGCCTTGAGAAGCTGTGCCGCGCTCTTTAATTTTTCTTCGATGTCCGCATAATATTTCATCAGGCCGTCTGATGTAAGTGCCTCGATTCGGCGCACACCTGCCGCCACGCCGGTCTCAGAGATGATCTTAAACGCCATGATCTCAGACGTGTTGCTCACATGCGTACCTCCGCAGAACTCGATGGAGAACTCGCTCATGTTGACTACGCGCACGATGTCACCGTACTTCTCTCCGAAGAGCGCCTGAGCGCCGGTCTTCTTTGCTTCCTCGATGGGCATATTCTTCACAATGACCGGAAGACCATATGAGATCTGCTCGTTTACGATATCTTCTACTTTCTTCAGTTCCTCTGCGGTCAGCGCGGAGAAATGTGTAAAGTCAAAACGCAGCCTGTCCTCATTCACACTGGAGCCTGCCTGCTCTACATGCGTACCGAGAACAGTACGCAGAGCTTTCTGGAGAAGATGGGTCGCACTATGGTTTCTGGCAGAAAGAGCACGCTTCTTCGCATCCACCTCAAGTGTGACAGTATCTCCGGTCTTGATCATGCCTTTTGTCATGACTCCCACATGTCCGATTTTGCCGCCTAAGAGTTTGATCGTATCCTCTACTTTGAATTCACCTTCTGTGGTGCGGATATATCCGGTATCCGCTTCCTGGCCGCCGCTCGTCGCATAGAATGGGGTCTCCTGTACAAAGACAGTTCCTTTCTGTCCTTCCGAGAGCGCATCAGCGATTTCATCCTCTGTTGTGAGCACAGTAACACCGGATTCATAAGTCAGGTTGTCATATCCCACAAATGTGCTTGTTACGCTGGGATCGATGGACTCATATACGGTCACGTCAGCCCCCATGTAGTTGGTTACTTCACGGGCATTTCTCGCTGTAGTCCTCTGGATTTCCATGGATGCCCTGAATCCATCTTCATCTACATCCATCCCTTTTTCTTCCAGGATCTCTTTTGTCAGATCCAGGGGGAACCCATATGTGTCATAGAGGCGGAAAGCATTGTCACCGTTTAATGTCTTCTGGCCTTCTGCCTCCATGTCAGCGATCATCTCCGCCAGGATGCCCAGCCCCTGATCAATGGTCTTGTTAAACTGCTCTTCCTCTTTCGCGATCACTTTGAGAATGAACTCTTTCTTCTCTTCCAGCTCCGGATATCCGTCCTTGGAGCCTGCGATGACGGTCTGTGCCAGCTCCGGCAGAAATCCTTTGTGGATGCCAAGAAGCCTTCCGTGACGGCAGGCACGGCGCAGCAGACGGCGCAGTACATAGCCCCGTCCCTCATTGGATGGCATAATACCGTCCGAGATCATAAATGTCACGGAACGGATATGGTCTGTGATCACGCGGATAGACACATCGTTATTGTAATCTTTGCCATATTCCCTGTCTGCCAGCTCGCACACGTGGTCGCGAAGCGCCTTGATGGTATCTACATCAAAGATGGAGTCCACGTCCTGTACCACTGAGGCCAGACGCTCCAGCCCCATTCCTGTATCAATATTCTTCTGCTCTAATTCTGTGTAATTACCGTTGCCGTCATTGTCGAACTGCGTGAACACGTCGTTCCAGATCTCCATATAACGGTCACAGTCACAGCCTACCGTACAGTCCGGCTTACCGCAGCCGTACTTCTCGCCTCTGTCATAGTATACTTCCGAGCAGGGACCGCACGGACCAGAACCATGCTCCCAGAAATTATCTTCTTTACCAAACTTAAAGATGCGCTCCGCTGGGATGCCCATTTTTTTGTTCCAGATTTCAAACGCCTCATCATCGTCTACATACACAGACGGATACAGACGGTCCGGGTCCAGTCCGACTACATCCGTCAGGAATTCCCATGTCCACTGGATCGCCTCTTCTTTAAAATAATCTCCGAAGGAGAAATTCCCGAGCATCTCGAAGAAGGTGCCGTGACGCGCGGTCTTGCCTACGTTTTCGATATCTCCTGTACGGATACATTTCTGGCAGGTCGTCACACGCTTTCTTGGCGGGATCTCCTGTCCTGTAAAATACGGTTTTAACGGTGCCATTCCGGAATTGATAAGAAGCAGGCTCTTATCATTGTGCGGCACCAAAGAAAAGCTCTTCATGGCAAGATGTCCCTTGCTCTCAAAGAACTCCAGAAACATTTTTCTCAGCTGGTTTACTCCATATGGCTGCATTGCTTAAATCCTCCTCTTTCGCTCAAAAAGCCTGTTTTATAATATATCACAGAGGGGTATATTTGTAAAGCAGACGCGAAAAACCCATCGTTTTTATGCGATTTTCACAGAAGAAAGACAGCTTCTGCCTTATTTCCGAAGCTGTCTCCCAACCATATTTCTTATACTCTTCTACTTCAATTCGATCTCTTCCAGTTCCTTCGCCGGGATTGCTTTTGTTGAATTCTTAACGAAGGCAGCCAGATTCTTCTTCGCCTTTACAACCGGAATATTCGTCCCTGCTCCTGCGATGCATCCGCCCGGGCACCCCATTCCTTCGATCAGGCAGCCGTTCATGCGGCCCGCTTTAGCAAGAGTCAGGATCTTCCTGCATTCTGCGAGCCCTTCCGCATGTTCAATATTGACCTGCACATCCGGGTAGTACTCATTGATGCACTTCTCGATCGCCTCCGCGACGCCGCCCGCGCATCCATAACCGCGGCCCGCTCCCGTAGCATCGTGGAAGGAGGATTCTGCCTCGTACTCTGTCAGGTCGATTCCTTTTGCGTCAAACATCGCCTGCATTTCTTCGAACGTTACGACAAAGTCTACGTCGCTTCTGACGCTCCTTCTAGACGCTTCCAGCTTCTTGGACGCGCACGGTCCGATGAATACCACCTTTGCATTCGGGTGTTCCTGCTTAATGGTCCTTGCCGTAGCTACCATCGGCGTGAGCTCCTGGGAGATCTGGTCGATCAGGTCCGGAAAGAACTTCTTCGCCATCACCGCCCATGACGGACAGCAGGAAGTCAGAAGGAACGGAAGCTCTCCTGTCACCACTTTGTCTACATAGTGATGCGCCTCTGCAATGGCGCCGATATCCGCGCCAAGGGCAACCTCATATACTTCTGAGAATCCCAGTTCCCTGAGTGCTGCCTTGATATTTCTCGGCGTGATATTGTCACCGAACTGTCCAACAAATGCCGGGGCAATCTCAGCGATAACTTCCTCGCCTTCAGAGAGCGCTCTTGCAAGCTGGAAGATCTGTGATTTATCAGAGATCGCGCCGAATGGGCAGCTCACCATGCACATGCCGCAGGAGACACATTTATCATTGTCAATATACGCGCGGCCATATTTATCTGAGACAATGGCGTTCACGCCGCACGCTTTCTGGCAGGGGCGCTCTTTCTTCGCAATCGCATCATATGGACAGACAGATTTACATTTTCCGCACTTAATACATTTCTCCTGATCGATATAGGAGCGTCCGTCCACCATGGAAATCACCCCTTTGGGACAGACTTCCTGGCAGGGATGGGCAAGACATCCTTTACAGACATTGCTCACTTCGTATTTGTTCTCCTCACAGCTCTCGCAGGCAGAAGGAATGACCTGCATCAGCGGAGGTTCATAATATTTCTCAGAGATATTGCTGGCCTCAACGCCTGCCGTCAGATGGACCGGCTTATTCTCCGGGCGCAGAGACAGCCCCATCGCCAGTCTCAGCCGTTCTCTGACGATCGCGCGCGAACGGTATGTGCTCTCTCTATATTTCTGCGTATCGTCATTCACGATCTCATAGGGAATCGCTTCCATATCGTCCAGAAGCGTCTTGGCGTCTGCCTTAAATCCAAGCTTAGCCACCTCTGTGAATACACGTCTGCGGATCGCCCTTACCGGGGTCTGCAGTCCTCTCATCATAGATTCCATACTTTTATCCTCCCGCTGCATCATATTTTTATACCCGGCAGGGAGCGCCCATGGCGCCTCTTCTGCCTTTTATTAAATCAATCAGGCTTTAGTGCTCCTGATCTCTGTGCATGGAGAAAGAATTCTCATCATAATTGCTCAGATTCTTATAGATTCCTCTGTCGTCGGCCTCTTTGATCAGAGCGTCTCTTGATTTCTTCGCCAGCATCTGGTCTTTGAAGGAGCTGGGGCCGCCCACACATCCGCCGTCGCAGGCCATGCCTTCGATAAAGTCCTCAGGCAGTCTTCCTACTTTCATAAGCAGAAGTGCTTTCTTGCACTCCGCGGCTCCGTTTGCCTTGTACACTTTTACATCCAGGTCATTACCGGACTCTTTTAAGCTCTCCTGTACAGCTGCTGTAACACCGCCGGAATTTCCGAACCGTTTGCCATATACGGAAGCTTCCTGGTATGTATCCTCCACCGGTTCCAGTGCAACACCTTTCGCGCGCATCATCGCCCGAATCTCGCTGTATGTCATGGCATAGTCCGCGTTGCCCTCGATCTTCTGGTCCACGATCTCGGATTTCTTCGCAAGGCAGGGCCCGATAAATACAGTCACTGCGTCAGGGTCTTTCGCTTTGATCAAACGGGACACCGCGCACATGGGAGATACGGTCGTGGAAACCGCATCGTCTAATTCCGGATAGTGTTTACGCACCATATTGACAAACCCTGGACAGCAGGAAGTCACTTTCTTCTTCCCTTCCTGGTATGCTTCGCGCCACTCTTCCGCCTCGTATTTCGCTGTCAGATCTCCACCTAAGCCCACTTCCACAAACTCCGTAAAACCCAGCTCTTTCATCGCTTTTTTCCAGCTCGCCATAGTAATGTCCGGTCCGAACTGTCCCTCTGTGGCAGGGGCAAGCATCGCATAGACATGTTTTCCTGAACGGATCGCATTGATCACCGGAACAATCCATGTCTTGGAGCCGATCGCCCCGAACGGGCAGCTGTGGACACATTTTCCGCAGCGGATACATTTTTCATCATCAATTACGGAAATGCCATACTCATCATAGGATATCGCATCTACAGGGCAGCTGAACTTACATGGTCTCTGGAGATGAGCGATGGCATTGTAGGGACAGGCCTCCGCACATTTGCCGCATTCTTTGCACTTTGCCGGATCGATGTGCGAGCGGGTGCGTCCCGGCTCGATGGCGCCGAATTTACAGGCATTGATACATGCCTTTCCGATACAGTTCTGGCAGTTCTCTGTCACGGTATAACTGGAGATCGGACAGTCCTCACACGCGGAACTGATGACCTGGATGATATTTCCGTCATCATTCAGCCCCGGTGCTTTCCCTTCCGCCAGACGGACGCGCTGCCTGATGATCTCCCTTTCTTTGTAAATACAGCAGCGGAACTGCGGTGTCGGTCCCGGAATCAGCTTCATGGGGATCTCGTC
Organism: uncultured Lachnospiraceae bacterium; assembly: GCA_959022495.1. Taxonomy (GTDB): domain Bacteria; phylum Bacillota; class Clostridia; order Lachnospirales; family Lachnospiraceae; genus Mediterraneibacter. The sequence continues at coordinate 44,066 of CAUEYX010000006.1, forward strand.
CTTGCGCTCCTCCAGCTCTCCGTCAAAAGCCAGACGAGCAACCTCCTCCAAAACGGCATGCTTAATTTTAATTACATTTGCGTCTGCGTACCTCAAAGTTTTCCCTCCTAACATTCATCCTTACTGTTGTAAAACACGCATAAAAGCATGTTTTCTTTATCTTTAATAATACCATGTATACCGTTTATTTCCCAGATATATTTTTAACAATCCCCTGTATTATTTTTAAAACAATACAGGGAATCACTTTAAAATACAGACTGCGCGTAATGCACGGACTGCATGGCGTCCTTTCCGTAAAAATCCGCGCCGATCATATCCGCATATTCCTGGTTGAGCACCGCTCCTCCCACCATTACACGGCACTTTGGCGCCTTTTCCCTCAGCTGGCGGATCGTCTCTTCCATACTGACTACAGTTGTCGTCATCAAAGCGCTCAGCCCCACCAGACGGATGTCCTTTTCCAGCACTGTATCCACAATCTTTTCCGGAGGGACATCTTTGCCAAGGTCGATCACGTCAAAACTATAATTTTCCAGCAGTACTTTGACAATGTTTTTTCCAATATCATGAATATCGCCTTTCACCGTTGCAATCACGATGGTGCCTTTTTTTTCCTGGACTTCACCGCTTTTATCCATCTTTTCTTTGAGAACCGCAAAAGCGCTCTTCGCCGCTTCCGCGCTCATCAGGAGCTGGGGAAGGAATACGGTCCCCTTTTCAAACCCGTCTCCCACATGATTCAGGGCGGGAATCAACTGTTCATTAATAATATCCAGAGGCGCTTTACTTTCTGTCAGCCGGAGGGTAATCGCGCCGGCGTCCTCTTTCAGCCCTTTTTCGATTGCAGTGGACAGCGTCATGCCTGCCGTGCCTTTTTCCAGTCCGCCGGTATTTGGGGCAGTGCCCGTCCCTCCTGCCGTTCCGCCGAAAATGCCGGCTCCTCCGGATACCATATTCATCGGCGGCGCGGAAGTATAGCCGCTGTATCTGCTGATGTACCGCTCACAGTTTGCATCCAGTCCCATCAGCGCGTGGTATGCGTACCATGACTTCATCATATCTTCTGACGACGGGTTGATGATCCCCGCGCTTAGACCGCTCTGCATTGCCATCGTGTAGAACGCAGAATTAATGATGGGCCGGCCGGGCAGTCCGAACGAAATATTGGATACACCCAGCACGGTATTTACTTTCACTTCGTCCCGCAGACGGCGGAGGGTCTCCAGAGTCACCTCAGCCCCATCCGGTTCAGAGCTGATCGTCATGGCAAGAGCGTCTATCACAATGTCCTTTTTCCGAATCCCGTACTTCGCCGCTTCACATATGATCTTCTCCGCGATGCGTATCCTGCCGTCCACATCTGCCGGTATCCCGTCTTCATCCAGGGTAAGCCCAATCACAACGCCGCCATATTTCTGGATCAGCGGGAACACAAGGTCCATGGACTCCTGCTTTCCGCTGACGGAATTCACCATTGCCTTTCCATTATAGATCCGCAGCGCCCTTTCCATCGCCTCCGCGTCAACCGTATCGATCTGAAGGGGCAGGTTTACGACACTCTGAAGCTCCTGCACCACCTCCTCCATTAGAGCAGGTTCGTCAATATCCGGAAGTCCCACATTCACATCGAGAATGTGCGCGCCGTGATCCTGCTGGGTAATTCCCTCTCTCAGGATATAATCCAGGTCATGTTCTTTCAGCGCCTGTTTAAACCGTTTTTTTCCTGTTGGATTAATCCGCTCCCCGATAATCCTGGAGCCATACCGCATACCTTTCCCATTTCCGAGAAATACACTTTTCCCGTATGATGATACAATCGTATGTTCCTTTTCCGCGGCCGGCCGGATCTTCCGATCGCGGCAGAGATCTTTCACCGCGCGGATATGTTCCGGTGTTGTACCGCAGCAGCCGCCGATGACAGCCGCACCCATCTCTGTTATCTGCTTCATAATACGCGCGAATTCTTCCGGCCGTACATCATAGCAGGTCCTGCCGTCCCGCTGTTTCGGCAGTCCGGCATTGGGTTTTACAATCACCGGCAGGGAAGCATACGCAAGTATCTCTTCCAGGACCGGAAGCATCTGCTCTGGGCCCATGCCGCAGTTGATTCCAAGCGCGTCCACCCTGAGACCTTCCAGAAGTGCTGTCACGGCAGGGACATCCGCGCCGGTCAAAAGTTTGCGTCTTTCATCAAAGATTACCGTTGCGAATACCGGAAGGGAGGTATTTTCCTTCGCCGCAAGAACCGCCGCTTTTAATTCATACGTATCGCTCATCGTCTCGATATGAATCAGATCCGCACCCGCCTGTTCGCCGATGACCATCACTTCCCGGAATGCTTCATATGCCGTCTCAAAATCCAGGTCTCCCATCGGTTTTAAAAGCTTTCCGGTAGGGCCCACATCAAGGGCGGTATAAATCTCTCGTCCCTCTCCCGCTTCGCGGACAGCCTCTTTTACATGCCGCACCCCTGATTCCACAATCTCTTTCAGCGAACAGGAGCTGTCATGAAATTTCAGTGCGTTCGCCCCGAAAGTATTCGTCAGCACAATATCGCTCCCCGCTTCAATATAGCGCCTGTGTATTTCCTGGATCTCCTCCGGCCGGGTTCGATTCCATGTCTCGGGCAGCTCCCCGGGCGCGAGCCCCTTCTCCTGAAGCAGGGTCCCCATGCCGCCGTCAAAATATAAAAGTTCTTTTCCAAGTCGTTCTCTGAGCATATATCTGTCCTTTCCGTGCTGTCCGTCGCAGCCTGTTCTTTTTTCTGTGCCTGAATCTGCCTTCATCTTCTATACTCACAATCCTTTTTCCCGCAGGCCTCACACCCGGCAATGGGGCACTTCTCTTTCATGGGACCCGCCCCGATCAGGGCTGTGACAGATTTGGTCGGTGTCATCATACAGCTGTCCGTCATTGTAAGCCCAATGCGTTTCGCGCAGTCCAGTATCCGCATGATCGGCTGCTGGTACTGAATGTCAAAATCCCCATACCCGGGGCTGAATCTTGGACGCAGGTACAGCTTCTTCTTTTTGAGCTCCTTCCCGATTCTGATCTGCTCTTCATCGCAGTATTCTTCAAGAAATGCTGCCGCACACGCCTGAAGGACCACCGCTTTTGCCATATCCGTGACCGATGCACGGCGGATCAGCCGGTCCACACCGGTTCCCAGTGTCGCGCCAAAAAGTACGGTCTTTGTGCAGCCTTTCAGATTTCTGCTAAGGCTGGAACTCTTAATTTCCATATTTCCGATTATAATCCTGCCGTCTTCTGTCTGTTCCACATCAAAAATGCGGCAGACCGACTTCGGCGCTGCTGTCCGCTCTAATTCAGTGAACGCATCCGCAATCAGCGCCAAAGTCCTCTCATCTGCCGCATTTTTTCCATATCCCAGATATCGGACGGCTTCCTTTATCCGTCTCTCCATATCTGCCGCCTAACCCTTTATAATCTCAGATAAATTGCCCATGATCGCCGCTGCCACATCCGGTTTATTCATTGTATAAATATGAATATTTTTCACACCATTCGCGAGCAGATCAATAATCTGATCTGTGGCATACGCAATCCCTGCCTGTTTCATTGCCGCAGGAGAACTGCCGAAACGGTCAAGAATGGCTAAGAACCTTCTCGGGAATATGGTCCCCGAGAGCTCCTGGCTGCGCTTCATCTGTGAGGCGCTTGTAATCGGCATGATCCCCGGAAGCACAGGCACTGTGATCCCCGCTTCCCTGATCCGGTAAAGGAAATTATAGTGGATGTCATTATCAAAGAACATCTGTGTCGTCAGGAAGTCCACACCACTGTCTACTTTCTGTTTCAGATACCTGATATCATCTTCCTTATGCTCGTTCTCCACATGCCCTTCCGGATAACACGCTGCCCCAATGCAGAAATCCCCATGTTTTCGAATCTCCTCAATCAGCTCATACGCATAGTGGAAGCGTTCTGCGTCAGGGAATGTCATCCCTTCCGGAATATCCCCGCGCAGGGCGAGGATATTCTCAATGCCATGTTCTTTCAAGTCCCCGATCACCCTGCGCACCTCTTCTTTCGTGGAGGACGCGCAGGTCAAATGTGCCAGGCTCAGGGTATTCAGTTCCTCCTTGATGTGGGAAGCGATCTTCGCTGTATTCTTGCTCGTGCCGCCTCCTGCTCCGTATGTAACGCTGATAAACGCCGGGTTTAAACCTGCGATCGCGTCTACCGCGTCAATTACTTTCGCAAATCCTGCATCCGTTTTCGGCGGGAATACCTCTAACGAAATGTGTTTGCCTTCTTCTCTCAGTCTGTCGATTATCTTCATCCGGTCAATTTTCTCCTGTCTTCTTCTGTATGTTTATTCACCGATCAGCTCTTTGTAGAGGTCTTCATACTGTCCCGCTGAAGTCCTCCAGGAGAAATCCTGGGCCATAGCACGCTCCACGATCTTGTTCCAGTCTCTCTTCTTATCGTAGTAGATCCTCTCGGCATAACGGACGGTATTCAGCATTTCATGCGCATTGTAATTGCAGAAGCTGAATCCGGTTCCGGTCTTTTCAAATTCATTGTACGGCTGTACAGTATCCTTCAGCCCTCCTGTCTCACGGACAATGGGCAGGGTTCCATAGCGCAGGCTCATAAGCTGGCTCAGCCCGCATGGCTCGAACAGGGACGGCATCAGGAACGCGTCACAGGACGCGTAAATCCTGTGCGAAAGTTCATCAGAATAATAGATGTTCGCTGACACTCTTCCCGCATATTTCCATGCAAAATGGCGGAACATATTTTCATATTTCACATCACCTGTTCCGAGTACGACGATCTGCACCGCGTCCTGGCAGAGCTCATCCATGATATAGTCGACCAGGTCAAAACCTTTCTGATCCGTCAGCCTTGATACCATTCCGATTAACATGACCTTCGGATCTACATTCAGTCCCAGCTCCTCCTGGAGTGCCGTCTTGTTGAGCGGTTTGTTCTTTCTGAAATTCTCAATCGAAAAGTTCTTTGAAATCCTCCAGTCTGTCTCCGGATTCCAATCTCCATAATCCAGTCCGTTCACAATCCCCCACAGGTCACTGGACCTCGCAGACATCAGCCCATCCAGGCCTTCCCCGTAGAATGGCGTCTTGATCTCATCGGCGTAGCTCCTGCTCACAGTCGTTACTTTATCCGCGTACACGATACCGCCCTTCAGCAGGTTGGCGTCTTTATATGCCTCCATCTTGTCAGGAACGAAATAATATTCCGGCAGTCCTGTGATGCCTCTCACAGTCTTTGTATCCCATACACCCTGGAATTTCAGGTTATGTATGGTCATCACTGTCTTGATCCCGCGGTAGTATTCGCCAAGATACCTGAAATTGTCCAGATAAACCGGAATCAGACCGGTCTGCCAGTCATGGCAGTGGATCAGGTCCGGGCGGAATCCGATCACCGGAAGGATGCTTAAAACTGCCTTTGAAAAGAAGGCAAACTTCTCGATATTCCACTTCGGGTCGCCGTCATAAGGAGCAAAGCCGCTGAAATAATGCTCATTGTCGATAAAATAGAACGTGATATCATTTAACACGATCTTTAAAACTCCGACATACTGATTCTGTCCGGCAATATCCATATAAAAATGAGTCACATACTCCAGCTTTTCTTTCCACTCCTGCTTCATACATGTGTAATTGGGGATCACGACACGCACATCGTATCTTTCTTTGTCGAATTCTTTTGGAAGGGAACCAACGACGTCAGCAAGACCACCGGTCTTTATAAAAGGCACACACTCTGAAGAAGCAAATAAAATGTTTTTCATAACTTCGATCCTCCGTTTTTTGCATTACTCGCCGAAAGGCTTTTTATTACTGTATATTATACCTTATTTCCTGCATAATGCAACGGTAACCTTTTTAATTGACCCTTCCCCCATGCTTGTATTCGAGCTGGATGGTATCTGCGATCAGGGCGATGAACTCGGAATTCGTCGGTTTTCCCTTCCCTGTGCTGACCGTATATCCGAACAGTTCGTCCAGTGTATCCAGTTTTCCTCTGCTCCATGCGACCTCAATCGCATGGCGTATCGCCCGCTCTACTCGGCTTGACGTGGTCTGGTACTTTTTCGCCACTGTCGGATAAAGGATCTTGGTAATGGCATTTAACACGTCCATATCGTTCACCGCCATAATGATCGCATCCCGCAGATAATGGTAACCTTTAATATGCGCCGGAATTCCGATCTCGTGCAGCATGTTTGTCACACGGTTTTCAAGACTCCCTGCCTGTACATTTTCTCCTGCTCTGCTGTCGTCTTTTTTGTCACATCCCCGGAACATTTTTCTTACCGATTTTATCCTGTCCAGCAGCATTTCGTTGTTGAACGGTTTCATAACGTAGTAGTTCGCCCCTTTGTTAAAGGCATCTTCTGTGATCCTCTCCTGCCCAACCGCTGTAACTACGATAAAGTAGGGGCGCTTATTGGCTGACTGTGTCTGATTGACCTGTTCCATCACGGTCAGTCCGTCCATTTTCGGCATGATCAGATCAAGAAGGACAACATCAGGCTGTCTGTCTTTGATGATCTGACACATCTCCTCACCATTTTTTGCCTTGCCGACCAGATCTAGATCCTTGTCTGTGCTGATGATATCTCCGAGCATATCGAGGATCTTCTGGTTATCGTCGGCTATGGCAACACTCAAATGTTCCATCCTCTTCTCTCCTTTAAATCTGAGAATCTTCCTTGAAACGCCACTCGCTTATTATATCTTGTGTCAGATCGCAGAATCAAGGAGATTTTGTAGCACTAATTCGACATGGTTTTCGACGTTTCAGATTATTCGACCTGGTTCAGCATATTCTCTATAAATATGCCATACCCCATTGTCGAATCCTGTACGAACACATGTGTCACCGCTCCGATCAGTTTCCCGTTCTGTATGATGGGGCTTCCGCTCATTCCCTGAATGATTCCCCCGGTCTTTTCCAGCAGTTCCGAGTCTGTCACCTGGATAACCAGTCCTTTGTTAATCTCGGAACCGCTCATGTCGATATCTGTCACCTGGATGTCATACTCTTTTAACTCATTGTCAATAAAGCAGCGGATTACCGCGGGACCTGTCACGATCTCTTCCTTTTCTGCCGTCTCAATCGGAATCTGTTCCCCAAACAGCTCGTCAATCCGGTCAATCGTTCCGTAGATTCCCGCCTCTGTATTTTTATCAATGGTCCCGAGCACATTATAATTATTATACACGATAATTCCTTCCATGCTTCCCGGTGAACCGTCAGCGCCTCTGATGATATCCTGTATGCTTGTCCGGTACACGGTCCCGTCCGCAATGGACATAAGCACATTGGTATCCGTATCATGGATGCCGTGTCCAAGCGCCCCAAACCGGCTCTTTTCTGTCAGGAATGTAACGGTTCCCAGCCCCTGGACATTGTCTCTTACCCAGATACCCAGACGGTATTCATCCGGAGCGTACTCCACGGGACTGAGTTTTATGTCCATCAACTGATCTCCCCTGCGGACCGTAAGAATGACCCTGCCGCCGGATATTCCTTCCACTGCCTCTAACAGTTCCTTTTTTCCACTTATTTCCTGATGGTCCACAGCTGTGATATAGTCACCCGCCCGCACCAAATTTGCTGCCGGTTCATAGGCTTTCCCGTCCATGCCTTCAATCTGTTCTGTATTGAGCACCATTACCCCGTCCGTCTCCATATAGATGCCTACCGGCATTCCGCCAAGGAGTACCGTATCACTGCCCGCTGCCTCTGTACTGGCTTCCGCCTGTTGTGACGGAACATATCTCTGCTCTTTCCAGGCGCTGTTCCATCCCGCCGCCAGCGCCAAAATGGCGGCTGTCAGTATCAGGGACAGGCAGGCCCTGTATTTCCGGCTTTCTGCCACACTTCCACTTCCTTTCTGTCATGAGGATAAAAAAAGAAACGGATACCTGCGCTGTATCCGTCTCTAGTATGTGTGGCTTTCTGCCTTTTCACACTGGTATTATGTTTCACTCTTTGCCAATTCTTTCATTTCCCTCGCGCTCTCTGTAATATGCGCCGTCACACTGGCACCTCCGAGAAGCCTTGCCAGTTCTCCCACGGACTCTTCCTTGTCCAGAAGATGAATGCAGGTCTTGACAGAGCCGCTGTCCGCTTCTTTTTTAATTAGGAAATGCACGTCTGCGGCCGCCGCGATCTGGGGCAGATGGGTGATACAGATAACCTGGCGTCTCTTACCGATCAGCCGGAGTTTCTCCGCAACCTTTCCCGCTGTAATCCCCGATATGCCGGAATCAATCTCATCAAAAATCAGTGTCGGCGTATCTTCCTCATCCGCAAGTACAGCTTTCAGGGCCAGCATGATACGGGAAAGCTCGCCTCCCGAGGCAATATTGCCCAGTGCTTTCACAGGTTCACCGGGATTTAAAGCAAGATAAAATTCTGCCTCGTCTCTTCCATTCGCGCTGAAATGTCCGCTGTCTGTAATCCGCAGCTCAAGCCTTGTATCAAGGAAATTCAGCTCAGCCATCTGGCTTCGTATAGCGCTGACAAAATCTGCCGCATACCTTTCGCGAACTTGATGAAGCTGATCTGAAATATTCTGCACTTCTGCCAGCAGGCGCATTTTCTCTGCCTCTATTTTTTCCCTGAAAGAATCATAATCTTTCAGTTCTTCTATTCTTTTCTTTTTTTCCTCACAATATGCAAGAATCTCTTTTACAGAATTGCCATATTTTGCCTTTAAATGATTTACAAGGTTCAGACGGTCTTCCGTTTCTCTAAATTCCTCCTCCGAAAACTCAAAACTTTTTGCATATTCTGAAAGTTCGCGGTTAAAATCATTTAGCAGACTGTCCGCGTCAAGGAGCTGGCTGTACAGCTGCGCTCCGGTCTCGTCAAATTCGGCTGCTTCCTGAAATGCCCGGATGGCTCTGCTTAAGCAGTCACTGGCATTGCCGCCGGCATCCTCGCATGTATAGCGGTAAGTCTCTCCCACTGCCTCCGTGATTTTCCTGCTCTCTGTCATCCTCCGGTAGAGGCCCTCCAGCTCTTCATCCTCCCCCGGCGCGAGTGCCGCCTCCTCAATCTCACTGACTTCGAACTCCGCAAGGGACAGCTCCCGCCTTCTTTCCTCTTCATCCAGCGCGGATTCTTCCGCCTGGCGGCAGATCTCCTGATATCTCTGAAAACTGCCGCGCATCGCGTCCTTTACCGGACGGATCTCTTCGCCCGCGTACAGATCCAGCAGAGCTAAATGGTTCTTCCTCTGCAGAAGGATCTGATTGTCATGCTGTCCATGGATATCAATGAGCATGCCGGCCGCTTCCCTCAGTACCGCCATGCTCACTGTCTCGCCGTTGATCCGGCTGATGCTGCGTCCGCCCATCAGCCGGCGGCTTAAAGTAACCATACCATCCTCTGGAAATAGATCCATGGTTTCCAGCCTTTTTTTCAGCTTCTCATCTTCTACGGTAAATGTAAGTTCCACAAGTCCGCTGTCCGCTCCGTTCCTCAGCATATCCGCACTGTAGCGCGCGCCGAGCGCAAGGCCCACTGATCCAAGAAGGATGGATTTTCCCGCCCCGGTCTCCCCGGTAAGAATATTGAGCCCAGGACCAAAGTCAACTTCCGTCTCGTCGATCAGAGCCAGGTTTTTCACATGAAGATTTTGTAACATACTGACACCTATTCTCCTTTTGAAACGATCCTGCGTATTTTGTCCATGACAGATACTGTATGCTCCACTGTACGGACAGCGCACATAATCGTGTCATCGCCGGCAATGCACCCTACAACTTCGTTCCACTTCATAGAATCCACAGCTACCGCAACTGCCATTGCCATCCCGGATACCGTCTTGATGACAAGAATATTCTGTGCCATATCCATAGATACATATCCGTCCCGCAGGACACGGATATATTTCTCACTCATCTCTGGCTCTTCCTGCCTGTGCACCACATATTTCTGTTTCCCGCCGCCCACAGATACTTTCGTAAGCTTCAGGTCACGGATATCTCTGGAAACAGTTGCCTGAGTCACTTTAAAACCCGCGCTGTTCAAGTATTCCGCCAGTTCCTCCTGAGTTTCGATATCGTATTGGCTGATCAGTTCAATGATTTTCGCATGCCGGCTGACTTTCATTTTTTTAATTTCCTTTCATCTTTTTGCGCATTGTCTTCATAAAGCTCTCCCTGCTCAGCTTAATCAGCTTCGCAGTCTGCCCCGCGCGCCTGATGCAGACTCTCTCCCCGGTAACGAGGGTGGTCTGTTCCGCTCCGTCAAAACATAATGACACCTGTTCCTGCCTTCCGTAACGTCCCTCGCACACCTCCACCTCGATGATATCGTCCGCGGAGAGCACCACACTGCTCGTATTCAGGGCATGGGAACAAATGGGGGTAATCACAATCATCTGGGCCGTCGGCTCCACCACAGGGCCTCCCGCGGAGAGATTATATCCTGTGCTCCCGGTGGGGGTTGACAAGATAACGCCATCCGCGTGATAGGTGTTGAGAAGGACTCCGTTCACATAAATATGAAAGCTTACAATCCGCACTTTTCCCTCTCTGGCCAGGACGATGTCATTCATTGCCAGATCCTTTCTGGAATTGCGGAATGATCCTTCCAGCATCATCCGCTCCTCGATGTCCGGTTCCCCGTCAAATAACCGGTCAAGGGCTCCGCGGAAATCCTTAAGCTCCACATCCGCCAGATACCCCAGTGTCCCCAGATTGATCCCCAGGAGCGGAAGGCTTCTCTCACCCAGATCTCGGACTGCGCGGATCAGAGTTCCGTCTCCGCCGAGAACAAGCCCGCACTGAGCCTCCGCGGGGACAGTCCCCGGGATAATATGCCCTTCTCCGTCCTTTTCTGAGAGAAAACAGCGTTTCCCATGGTGCTCGATATACTGACGGATCTGATTGGTCACTGCATAGTCTTTGTCTTTTAATTTATTGGTAATCATATAAAAGCAGTCCATATCACACCTCTTGCCGCTTATTTTGCCAGTTCTTCAAATGCCTTGTCCACCACGGCATCCGGATCGATTCCCTTATTTTCACCGGCAGCGCCTGCGCACTTCTTAAGGTGGATCAGGTATTCAATGTTTCCTTCCGGTCCTTTGATGGGGGAAAACTCCAGCGCGCACAGGTCGAATCCGATTTCCTGCGCATAATCCATCACTTTCCGGATGACCTCTCTGTGTGTGCTCCGCTCCCTGACCACGCCTTTTTTTCCTACTTTTTCCCTGCCAGCCTCAAACTGAGGCTTGATCAGGGCTACTATCTCTCCGTCCTCTTTCAGGTAATCCCTGATCGGCCCAAGCACTTTCGTAAGGGAAATGAAAGAGACATCAATGGAAGAGAAATCTACGGGCTCTCCGATATCCTCTGGAGTCACATAGCGGATGTTCGTTTTCTCCATGCAGACGACGCGGGGGTCGTTTCTAAGCTTCCAGTCCAGCTGTCCCCGTCCCACATCGATGGCGTACACTTTCCTGGCGCCATTCTGCAGCATACAGTCTGTAAACCCGCCTGTGGAGGAACCTACATCCGTGCAAACGCAGTCTTTGACTTCCACGTCAAAGCTGGCCAGCGCTTTCTCAAGTTTCAGCCCGCCGCGGCTCACATAGGGAAGCGCATGACCCCTGACCTCAATATGCACATCCGCAGAAAAAGTGCTCCCGGCTTTATCCTCACGCTGCCCGTCCACAAATACATTTCCGGACATAATCACTGCTTTTGCCTTCTCCCTGGACTCCGCCAGATTTCTTTTTACAAGCATTACATCCAAACGTTCTTTCATGTTACTTTTCCTTCTTCTTTTCTGTGATCCTCACATAGTCAGAGACCGCCTGTTTGACAATCGCGTCTCTGTCCAGCCCCACTTCTTTTCGCAATACTTCCACATTCCCATGTTCCACATATTCATCCGATATCCCAATATTGCGTACATGTACATTCAATGCCGCCCGGGAGACATAGTCCATGACCTGTTCTCCAAAGCCGCCTGTTATAATATTCTCTTCTATGGTCACAAAAAGGCTGTGATCCTTCGCCAGCTCTTCGAGGAGTGCTGTGTCCAGCGGCTTGACAAACCGCGCGTTCACAAGGCTGCAGCTGTATCCGGTCTCTTTCAGGCTGCGCCGCACACTGTCCGCCAGCTCTGCCATGTGCCCTACAAAGATCACGGCAATGTCCTCCTCCTCATAGAGCACCTCGCTTTTCCCGTATTCGATGGGTGCCCGGAACTGACGCATCCCTTCATACGCCGCCCCCCGCGGATAACGGATGGCAATCGGATACGGAAAATCAACGGCAAAACGCAGCATATCCGCCATTTCCCAGCGGTTCTTCGGTGAAATGACTGTCATGTTGGGTATCGTTGTCAAAAAGGAAAGATCAAACATCCCCTGATGGGTCTCTCCGTCGCTCCCCACAAGCCCGGCCCGGTCCACGGCGATCACAACCGGAAGATTCTGGAGACAGACATCATGAAGGGCCTGATCATAGGCTCTCTGCAGGAAGGAGGAATACACTGCAAACACAGGTTTCATGCCGCCAGCGGCAAGTCCGGCAGCGAACGTCATCGCATGCTCCTCCGCAATCCCCACGTCAAAAAATCTCTGGGGAAACCTCTTGGCAAAAGCAGAAAGCCCGGTGCCGTCCGCCATCGCGGCGGTAATAGCCGTCACCTTCTCATCCCGCTTCGCAATATCGGTCAGCACCTTGGAAAACACCTCTGTATAAGTATCTGTCCCACTCTCTTCCCTGGGTTCGCCCGTTTTAATGTCAAACGGTCCCAGTCCGTGGAATTTCGCCGGGTTCTCCTCCGCCGGCGCATATCCTTTTCCCTTCTTTGTGATCACATGGACAAGCACAGCATGGTCCACCCGCTTCGCCTCGTGAAATACTTTCAAAAGCTTGCGGATATCATGTCCGTCCACCGGTCCCAGATACGTAATATCCATATCTTCAAAAAACATACCCGGCACAAAAAGCTGCTTGATCCCGCTCTTTGTCTTACGGATCTGGCTGACAATGCGGTCCCCCCTGCCGGGAATCCGCTTCAGGGTATCCTCCACGCCTTTTTTCAGCTCTGTATATGCCTGGGCTGTCCGCAGTCCGCTTAAATATTTGGACATTCCGCCTACGTTCTCAGAGATCGACATGTTGTTATCGTTGAGGACGATGATGAAATTACTCTTCAGCCGGGAGGCGTTATTAAGCGCTTCATATGCCATGCCGCCCGTAAGCGAACCGTCGCCGATCACTGAGATCACACTGTGATCCTCCCCCAAAAGCTCCCTTGCCGCCACATAACCCAGACCTGCGGAGATTGAGGTGGAGCTGTGCCCCGTGTCAAAGGCATCGCAGGGGCTTTCCTTGCGCTTCGGAAATCCGCTCATGCCTCCGTATTTGCGCAGGTCATCGAATCCGTCTTTCCGTCCGGTGAGCAGCTTATGTGTGTAAGACTGATGTCCTACATCCCATATCAGCTTGTCTTTGGGGAAATCTAACGTGAGATGGAGGGCCATGGTCAGCTCTACCACTCCCAGATTAGAGGCGAGATGTCCTCCCGTCCGGCTGATCTTCTCGATCAAGAACTGCCGGATTTCATTGGCAAGTTCCTTTAACTGTTCTTCGTCCAGTTTCTTGATATCATTTTCCTTCTGGATCATCTCAAGTACCATAATGACCCTCCTTATTTCTCCCTGTAAACAAGACTTTTCAGGAGCTCTTCAAGAAATCCTCCCTCTTTGCGGATCTTATGCAGTTCACAGACAGCTTCCTCCGTCATCCGGGAAACTTCTTTTCTTGATTCCTCCAGGCCTTTCCATGTCACATAGGTGGTCTTCTCATTCTTTTCATCACTGTGCACCGGTTTGCCCAGGACTTCCGTTGTGCTGGTAACGTCAAGAATATCATCCTGGATCTGGAACGCCAGACCGATCCTGCGGGCCGTCTGCTCCATACGGCTGACCGCTTCTCCCCCCGCTTCTGCAAGTACCGCGCCAATCATCATGGACGCCTCCAGCAGAGCGCTTGTCTTCAGGCGGTAGATAAAGTCCAGCATATCCCCTGTCAGTTTCTGCCCTGACGCTTTCACATCCACCACCTGACCGCCGATCATTCCGTAGATTCCTGCCTTCCCCGCCAGGATTTTCAACGCCTGAGCGATAGAACCGCATTTTTCGGGTGCAGTGTCAAACGCACTGCAGGCCGTCTCAAACGCATAATTCAAAAGCGCGTCACCCGTAAGAATCCCCATATCCTCGCCATATACGACATGGGTCGTTTTCCTTCCTCTGCGGTACTCATCGTTATCCATTGCCGGAAGGTCGTCATGGACCAGAGAGTAGGTGTGAATCATCTCGATCGCCGCCATAAATGGCTCAATCACTTCTCCACGGCCCCCGAACAAACAGAAAGTTTCCTTCATCAGCATGGGGCGCAGACGCTTTCCTCCTGCCATAAGGCTGTATTCCATGGCCTCCATGATGATCTTCTGATATCCCTCCCGCTGTGGGAGATACTTTTTCAGTATTCTCTCAATATCCGCGATCCGTTTCTCGTATTCTTCTTTAAAATTCATGTGTCTCTCCATCCTCATCCAGAATGAGTACTTTCTTTTCTACCTCATCAATGGACTTACTGCACTGTTTCAAAAGTCCCATGCCTTCCTTATACAGATCAAAGGAGCGCTCCAGAGAGATTTCCTCCCCTTCCATCTCCTCAATTACATTCTCCAGCTGTGCGAACATCTCTTCCAGGCTCTGCCTCTTTTCACTGCCTGTCTTTTCTGCGTGATCTGCCATCTGCTCCATATCTCCTTTCATACCCTCGGAAGAGGATCAGCCCTTTCCCTCAGGGACAGTCCCGGGATAAGATACCGGCTCTTTCAAGAGCACCTGCGCCCTTATTTTCCCATCACTTACATAAATGTCCAGGCAGCTTCCTATCTCTGCCTGGGTAATATTCCTGACGTTCCTGCCTTCCTCTGTCTGCACATAGGAGTATCCCTGATTCAGCTTCAGAAGCGGCGAAAGACCTTTCATTTTTTCAATATCCAAAGCCAGCCGGTGACGCTCTTTCGTCAGCCTGGCTTCCAGAAAGCCGCGTATCTTCGTCTCCAGATCCGCCGCGTACTGACGGGTTTCATTGAGCTTCTGGCGCGGATGAGCTATTTTCAGCCGGAGTCCCGCATGCTCCAGCGCCTTCCGGCGCTTCTCCACCCCAAGAAGAATCGTCCGTCCAAGCGCTTCCTCATAAGCCAGGAGGCGTTCCTTCACCTCCCGGATATCATACACTGCCAGCTCCGCCGCCGCGGAAGGCGTGGGCGCGCGCAGATCAGCTGTGAAATCTGCGATCGTTGTATCCGTCTCATGTCCCACTGCTGAAATAATGGGGACTGTGCAGTCAAAAATAGCGCGCGCCACCGTCTCCTCGTTAAACGCCCACAAATCTTCGATGCTTCCGCCGCCGCGCCCCACAATGATCACATCCACCCGCGCCTTCTCCAGCGCGCGTATCCCCCTGGCCACGCTCTGTGCCGCGCCCTCTCCCTGCACCTGCGCCGGGTAAAGGATAAGCTGCACATATGGATTCCGCCGCCCGGCAATATTAATAATATCCCGGACCGCCGCCCCCGTGGGAGCTGTGACAATCCCCACGGTGCGCGCATATTTGGGAATCGGCTGCTTATATTCCGGAGCGAACATCCCCATGTCAGAAAGCTCCTGTTTCAAAGCCTCGAACCGTTCATACAGCGCTCCCACGCCGTCCCTTACGATTTCCCTCGCATAGAGCTGATACTTTCCATCCCGCTCATAGACACTCACTGAGCCGAGGACAATCACCTGCTGTCCCTCCTGCAGCCGGAAGGAAAGACCGGTCCTGGCACCTGCAAACATTACGCAGGCAATGGTCCCCGACTCATCTTTCAGCGAAAAATAAATATGCCCTGATGTATGGTATTTACAATTCGAGACCTCGCCCTTTACATAGATCCGGTTCAGCATAAAATCCTGTGTAAACATATTCTTAATATAAGAATTGACCTGCCTCACCGTATAAACATTTTTCATCCTCAGGACTCCTGTTTCGCGAGTTTTCCGAGGACCCCGTTTATAAATGAGGAACTGCTCTCACCGCCAAAACGCTTTGCTAGCTCTACCGCCTCATTGATGGCAACACCGTCCGGGATATCCTCGTCCCATTTCATTTCATAGACCGCCAGCCTTAAGATCGCCAGATCCACTCTGCTCATGCGGGTAGTTTTCCAACCCTTCGCGTTTTCATTCAGGACTGCGTCAATCTCAGGTACGCGGCTGACAACAGCTTCGTATTTATCCCGGATGTATTTCTTGTCCTTGTCCGCCGCGTCGTGCAGCGTCTCAAAATAATATTTCAGATGATCCGGCATATCCGCCGGATCATGAAACTCGATCTGGAACAGCATCTTGAAAATGTGCTCCCTCAGCTCACTCCTTATCATATTGATTCCTTTCTTTATCACGGAAGTAATATCTATCGGATACTTATAGAAAAAGGATGTCTTACGACATCCCTTATCGTGCAAAGGCAGTCTGCCGCACAGAACGGATCAGTCCTGCTTCTCCATCTCAACGCCTGCCACTTTGATATTGACGTCAGCCACCTCAAGCCCTGTCATGTTCTCCACAGCGTTCTTAACCTTCTCCTGTACCTTGCCTGTGACATCCATGATGTTATAATTATATTTCAGGTTCAGCGCGAGCGATACGGTTACCACGCCCTCAAGGACGTCCACCTTCACTCCTTTGGACAGATTCTTTATTCCCAGCCTGCCAATCACTTCGTTCGTGATATTGCCGGCCATAGATGCAACACCTTCGACCTCTGTCGCCGCCAGCGCCGCGATGATCGCCACCACTTCATCCGCGATCTTCACTTCACCGAGATTGGCGTCGTTCTGTAACGTATATGTGTTTCTCTCGTCCTTTGCCATATTCAAAACCTCCCGTTTTGTCTAATCTCTTTCCCCATTATAACAAATATCACTCTGTTTGCAAAGGAAAAGTTCAAACGGGTTCCGCCCCTGCAGGCCTCTAACGCCCAAACTCGGACAATACCAGTCCTTCGTTGCGCTCCAGGGTCATGCGGATGCTCCACTCGTGGATAAATAAAAGCAGCGGACGGTCTTTTAAGTCTTTGATCTTCTTCATGTCCGAGGTACCGCTGATATGGTCCAGGTCAATCTCCTCTCCCTCAATCCATCGGATATGCTCATAGGGGAGATTTTCCAGAATGATCTCCACATTATACTCATTTTTCAGCCGGTATTTCAGCACGTCGAACTGAAGTACGCCCACCACGCCCACGATGATCTCTTCCATTCCTGTGTTGTACTCCTGGAAGATCTGGATCGCGCCCTCCTGGGCGATCTGGTTGATCCCTTTGACGAACTGTTTTCTTTTCATCGTATCCACCTGGCGCACTCTCGCGAAATGCTCCGGGGCAAATGTAGGAATCCCCTCATAGGCAAACTTTT
Organism: uncultured Lachnospiraceae bacterium; assembly: GCA_959022495.1. Classification (GTDB taxonomy): domain Bacteria; phylum Bacillota; class Clostridia; order Lachnospirales; family Lachnospiraceae; genus Mediterraneibacter. The sequence continues at coordinate 61,583 of CAUEYX010000006.1, forward strand.
CTTTCGATGTGGTCAGGGTGTCCCCGATCGAGAAAATCCCCGGATCGAATACCCCGATAATATCACCTCCGCAGGCCTTCTCAATAATCTTCCTCTCGCTGGCCATCATCTGCTGAGGCTGGGAAAGGCGCACCTCTTTCCCTCCCTGGACATGGTATACCGTCATCCCGGCATCGAACTCGCCGGAACAGATCCGCATAAACGCGATCCTGTCCCTGTGTGCCTTATTCATGTTTGCCTGGATCTTAAATACAAAAGCGGAAAAATCCGGTTCTGTCATCGGATCAATCACGCCATGGTCAGACATTCTCGGCAGGGGAGACGTGGTCATCGCAAGGAAATGCGCAAGGAAGGTCTCCACACCGAAATTGGTAAGCGCGGAGCCGAAAAATACCGGCGACAGCTCTCCCTTATTCACAAGTTCCTGGTCGAATTCAGCGGAAGCGCCGTCCAAAAGCTCAATCTCTTCATTGAGCGTCACCTTTGCCTCCGTGCCAAGCAGCCAGTCCACCTCCGGATTCTGGATATCCACTTTCTTTACTTCACCGATGGAAGTTCCCTTCCTCGTGTCAGAGAACAATTCCACTTCTCGTTTCTGCCGGTCATAGACGCCTTTGAACTCTTTTCCCGATCCGATGGGCCAGTTCACCGGACATGTGGGGATACCCAGCTCTTTCTCTATATCATCCAGGAGGTCAAAGGTATCCTTTGCATCCCGGTCCATCTTATTAATGAATGTGAAGATCGGAATATGGCGCATGGCGCAGACCTTAAACAGCTTTCTAGTCTGTGCCTCAACGCCCTTGGACGCGTCAATGACCATAACCGCGGAGTCCGCCGCCATCAGCGTGCGGTACGTGTCCTCCGAGAAGTCCTGATGCCCCGGTGTATCCAGAATATTGATGCAGTATCCGCCGTAATTAAACTGCAGTACCGAGGAGGTCACAGAGATTCCTCTCTCCTTCTCGATCTCCATCCAGTCTGAGACCGCGTGCTTTGCCGTTGCCTTTCCCTTTACAGAACCCGCGGTGTTGATGACCCCGCCGTAGAGAAGAAATTTCTCCGTGAGGGTCGTCTTTCCCGCGTCCGGGTGGGAAATGATCGCGAATGTCCTTCGTTTTTTTATTTCATTTATCATATCCGACATAATCTACCTCTGCTTTCACTGGCGCAAAAAATAACAGCGCCGACGTACATCGACGCTATTATACTCGCTTTTTATACTGCATGCAATATAAAATTCCAATCTCCGCTTCACTCGTGAATCGGTGTGATCACAATATTTTCAGGCGCGATCTCCGTTTTCCTTGTCACAATATCCTCAATCTGCGCCCGGTTGGCATCCGTCAGTTCCTCCGCTTTAACAACCACATCCGCGGAATCCGCGTCAAGACTTACAACCGCTTCTGAAAATCCCTTGGACGCCATCAGCGTCTCAATGGCAGCCTCCTGCTCCGCGATCTGTGTCATCTGTACCATCTGGTCCACCGCGGACTGCTTCTCCGCGTCGCTCAAATTCGTATTATCAATAATCCCTTGAAGTGTTTCCTTATTCTGCGCGCGGACCTGCTCTCTTGTAACCTTCGCCTGCGCCACAGTCGTCTCAGCCGCCCCGCTGGTGAGTACGGCTTCCCCCGGCGTGCCCTCCACCTCAGAGTCATTGCTCTCGATGTCCTCTGTCCCTGTCTCGATATCTTCCTGAGAAATATCGAGGAGCTCCTGATTGGCCAGATCCGCGTTGGCCTCTTCCGTGCCGTCCGCCGACTCTCCAAACAGCCTGCCGGAATAATTCAGATATCCGGCAACTGCGATCATGACCGCGAGGGTAGCAATAATGATCTGGTTTTTCTTAAATAATCGTTTCACTCTTATGATCCTCCTTCTATGTATCAAGCCCGTTTCATTATTTTAATCTTATGCGCCTCCACACCGAATAATGCCTGAACCGCCTCTGTAATATTCTGTGCCACAACCGCGTTGTCACCGCCGTCCGCGATCACCACCACCCCCTCCACTTCCGGGGCAAGTTCTTTGCTCACATAGGGCGTGGATGCCCCTTCTGCTGTCTGCTCATAGACGCTCGTCTTATCCGAAGACTGGTCCTCCACGCTCCTTGTGCCCCCACTGCTGTCCTCCTCCTGAGTAGACTGGCTGGAGCTGGACTGATCCTTCTCGATAATCTTCTGGCCATCTGATTTCAGAGTAATCATCACCGTCACCTCACCTACCCCCTCCACGTCTTTCAGGACCCGGGCAGTCTTTTCCTCCAGATATTTCTCGTAATCCCCGTTATCCCGGACATTCACAGAAGACAGCGCATCCTGCGTCTTCTCCGCTTCCTGGTCCGCGCCGTCGGACGAATCAGGCACAGGGAAGACAATCACAAGAAGGAGGACGCCTGCCAGCAGGATAATAAGAAGCTGGTTTTTCTTCGGCAGTTTCTCCCCGCTGCGCAGGGCAGTGATCCATTTTTTCCATTTCTCATTTTCCAATCTCAATCTCCTCCACCTTGATCGTCTCCTCTTCCTGAGGCACATCTTCCCCGGTCACACCGCCGCCATCTGAGTCGGTCCCGCCGTCCGGGGCTTCTCCGAGAAATTCAAAAATCTCCGCCTGTTCAAAGATCTCCTCTGCCCGCTCGATTTCTTCCCGTTCCATCTCATATTCCCTCCCGCTGTAAATCGCGCGGAATGTCTCCCCCATCCCTGCAAGCTTAAGCAGAGGTCCTGCCAGGAGCAGAATCAGGACCAGGCCGGAAAAGAATCGGATATATTTCCCGTAGTCTTTTCCCGGTATGGCATGCATCACGGCAGCCATCACAATCAGATAAACCGAGATATTCTGTATCCACCCATAGATTCCTTCCAGCATGTCTTCCCTCCTATTCAGGATGTCGATGCCGCGGCCACCGCGATCGTCAAAAGAAACAGAAGACCCACGGTAAAGACCAGCCTGACCATCAGTTCGTACCCCTCGCTGACCCCGCTGATGCATGCCGTGATCCGCTTATCGGACACCGGCTGCACAAGAGCCGCCGCCAGTTTATAGATCAAGGCCATCAGGGCCAGCTGGATAATCGGGCCAAGGCAGATCATCACCGCAATGACTGCGCCTGCCATCCCGATCCCGTTCTTGATCAGCACCGCTGTGCCCAGGAACACCTCCGCGGCTCCGCCCATTGCATTGCCCACCCAGGGAAGGGCTTCCGCGGTCCGTGTAAGGGCACTTCTCTTCAGCGTATCAATGGCCGGTGCAAGAAGCCCTTGGACAACATTTACCCCGATCACACAGGCAAGAAGTGTCTTCAGAGCCCATGTCACCAGCTTGTGGGCCAGCTCCGCCAGTTCAGACAGGAAATCCTCTCCGGTCAGGTTCCCCAGGACCCGGACCATGATATAGATATGGATAACCGGGAGCAGGAAACGGATGATCACGAGCTCAACTATGTAGATTAAAAATAGGATCACATTATAAAAAAACATGGAGGAAGCGCTGCCCGAAGCAAACGCTACTGCCAGAAAATAGCTTGGGCACAGCACCCGCATAAATTCCACCACGGAGTCAAGCTTCCCCTCCAGCCCCCGCGCCGCAGTCTGAAAAGATGTCAGACAGAGCATAATTAAAAGCATATATAATACATAAAAACTGATATCGGATATCTGCCTGCTCCGAAACGCCCCGGAAAAATTGCTGAACACTGCCGCCGCCAGCGCGATGAGTACAATGTAAACCAGATTATTCCAGTTATACCGGAACTCGTAAGACACCACATCCGCAAGATAATCGATCAGTACTCCGCCCGCTCTCTCTGTATCCCCGGACATCAGGACTGACACCACATCCCTGAATTGAACCTTCTCTTCCGGAAACATCTCCTGCAGACTTCTCTCAATCTCATCAAAATCAAACTCTGAAAAGATCGCCTCCTCAATTTTCTCCTGGACCACATCCGGATCTTCAGGCTCCTGTTCCTGCGCATTGACGATTTTCGATCCCAGCCCGAAGACAAGAAGAACCAGGATGATCGTAAACAGAAACTGCCCCTTTCTCCCGCTCATGACAAAAACTCCCGGATTGTTTCTAAAAGCGCCAGCAGCACCGGCATGCCCAGGGCCAGTATCGTCAATTTCGCGAAAATCTCAATCTGTCCGGCTATGGTCTGGTACCCGGCGTCTTTACAAATACCGGACGAAAACTCGGCAATGTAAGTGATGCCGATCATCTTCAGCATGGTGGCGAGATATCCGGCATCCATATCAATATATGAAGCGATCTGCCCCACGGTGCGGATAAAGATTCCAAGCCTGTCCACGATGAATGAAAACAGGATAATGCTTACTGCTACACTCACATAGATTCCATACTCTGTTTTTCCGCCCTTAAGCTGCACTGCCAGCAGCGCGCCAATCACGCCGATTATACCGATCTGCACCATACTCATGCCGCCACCTCCCCACAAGACATCCCGCCTTCAGTTCACAGTGCAAAAAGCTGACGGATCGACAGGAAAAGGTCGTAAATATAGGGAAGTATCCACGACAGTACAAGAATCAGTCCTGCCAGGCTTGCGAGAAATGCCTGCTCTTCCCTCCCACTGTGCTTGAGCACCTGGCTTAATATGGATACCAGAATTCCCACCGCTGCAATCTTAAAAATCAGACTTATACTCATACACCCTCCCTGTTCAAAGCAGGATTACAATGAGGAAGATACCGCCCATCACACCTAAGCAGCCGCCGACTTTCGTTTTGGCAGACAGCCCTTCCCGCAGCTTCTCAATCTCCAGATCCACCCTGTTTAAATACATCTGCAGGGCATGGTCCAGCGTGTTCTTCTCCAAGCTTCCTAGAAATGTACCCGGCTCTTTCACCAGAATTGAATGTTCGTATTTCAAGTTCAGCTCACCCAGGTATTTGTCCACGCATCGGTTCCACATTCTGGCAAATCCATATTCCTCCCGCTTCTCCATCTCCGCTGCCATTTTTATGAGCCACCTTCTGTAAGGTTCCCTCACCCTTCTCGACACTTCCGCAAATATTTCCGGCAGCGGCGCGTGAGTATATGCGATCTCTCCCTTAATCAGGCTCATCACATAGCGGAAATAGAGCATCTTTCCCAAATACTGTTTCAGCTCTTTCCCATACACATACCCTGCGCCGCCGGTTGCTGTCAGGATCAAGATCCCGCCAATCACCCTCTGCACAACACACTCCCCCGCTCATCATAGACTCCCCTGATCTCTCCCGGCTGTTTCCCGTTCCCGAGCACCACATACCGCTCAAACATCCTTCTTCTGACCAATTCCCCAAGCACTGGCTTCTTTGTCGCCTCGTTCATATCCAGCCCATGTACACTGGCGATCAGTTTACACCCGCACTGCATGGCATATTCGACCGCATGGATATCTTCGCTTGTCCCGATCTCATCCACCGCGATCACCTGGGGAGACATGGAACGGATCAGCATAATCATTCCCTCTGCTTTCGGACAGCAGTCCAGAATATCTGTCCGCGTCCCAAGATGATTCTGGGCAATCCCCAGATAACACCCGCCCAGCTCCGAGCGCTCATCCACCACTCCCACTGAACACCCCTTTACATATTGGTTCCCATCGGAAATCTGCCGGATCAGGTCTCTGATCAATGTTGTCTTCCCGCAGCAGGGCGGCGAGATAATCAGCGTATGGCATACCTGCATATTTTTTGTGATATAGGGAAGTATCCTGTCGGCGCACCCTAACACCTCATGGGATACTCGTATATTGACGGAAGATATGTACTGGATATTTTTCACCTTTTCTTTTTCCATAATCACTTTTCCTGCCACTCCTACTCTGTGCCCTCCTTCTATCGTCAGGAATCCCTGCCTCAACTCATTTTCATACGCGTAGAGGGAGTAATGGCTGATATACTCCATTGTCTCCCTCATTTCTTCCTTTGTAACAATATGCGGCTGTCCCCCTGCCGGCAGGACTTTTTCCCTGTTTTCTCTCAGAACGCGCAGCGGCTGCCCGGTTCGGAGCCGTATCTCCTGGAGTTCCTCGACATCTGGTACATCCTCCTCAATGATCCTGCGCACACTCTTCGCCAGGACATTCAGTATCTGCGCCTTTCTATCCCTTCTTTCCATCTTGTCCACCTCTTTACACAATATATGTGTACGCTCCGAAAATATTCCTGAAAATCTCCCGGCTTTTCGCGAATGTATTAACACCTAAAAAAAGAATCCTCGGATATTTCACCGAAGATTCCTCTGATATTCCTTTTCCCGGGGATTCCCCCTGTCAGTTCTTTATTTGTCTGCCAATATAATAGAAGCCCCTGCATTCTTCCAGACTGATGTCCACCAGTTTCCCGATCTGGGATACTTCCCCCGGGAAATGGACGAGAAGATTGTTACTGAGCCGGCCGGTCAGAAGCTTTGGATCGTGTTCATTCACAGATTCCGCAAGCACGGGCTGTACCGTCCCCTGATGGACGGCGCACATCTCTGTGGCAATCTTCTGCACTTCTGAAAGCAGCCGGTCAAAACGGTCCTTCACAACCTCTTCCGGCACCTGATCTTCCATCACTGCCGCAGGCGTACCTGTGCGTTTGGAGTAGATAAAGGTAAACGCGCTGTCATACCGAACTTGCCTTACGACATCCAGTGTCTCTTGGAAGTCCTCCTCCGTCTCTCCTGGAAATCCGACGATGATATCCGTGGTCAGTGAGATTCCCGGCACTGCAGCCCGGATTTTTTTCACCAGTTCCAGATAATGCTCCTTCGTGTAACGGCGGTTCATCTTCTCCAGAATCCGGGTGCTTCCCGACTGAACCGGAAGATGGAGATGCCTGCAGATTTTCTTCGACTGCCTCATCACCTCAATCAGCTCATCGGACAGATCTTTGGGGTGGGACGTCATAAACCGTATCCGTTCAATCCCCTCGATCTTCTCAATCTCTTTCAACAACTGGGCAAATGTCATAGGCTCGTCCAGCGTTTTTCCATAGGAATTGACATTCTGTCCCAGAAGCATGACTTCCACTACCCCGTCAGCCGCAAGCCTCTCGATCTCACGGATAATCGCCCGCGGATCACGGCTTCTCTCCCTGCCCCTTACATAGGGCACAATACAGTAACTGCAGAAATTGTTACAGCCGAACATAATATTGACCCCGGATTTAAAGGGATACTTGCGCTCACTTGGGAGGTCCTCCACGATCTTATCCGTGTCATTCCAGATGTCAATGACCATGCGCCCAGATTCCATGCGGGTCACAAGAAGTTCCGCGAATTTAAAAATATTGTGAGTCCCAAAAATCAGGTCCACAAACCCGTAACTCTTCTTCAGCTTCTCTACCACTTCCGGTTCCTGCATCATACATCCGCACAGGGCGATCATCATACGCGGATTCTTTTTCTTAATATGGCCAAGGTGCCCCAGTCGTCCATACACGCGCTGATTTGCGTTCTCACGCACGGTACACGTGTTGTAAATAATAAAATCCGCCTTCTCTTCATCCGGTTCTTTTATGTATCCCACCTGCTCCAAGATTCCCATAAGTTTTTCCGAGTCTCTCGCATTCATCTGACAGCCGAAAGTTGTAACGCAGAAAGTAAGCTGCCGCCCGGCAGCTTCTTTCATTTTCTCCAGATGTTTTCGGGCTCTCTCTATAAAATAGTACTGTCTCTCTGGCTCTGACACCGGGATATCCATCCCGTCCGTGTAAAGCTCTATCCTGTTATTGTCCATTTCTTCTACCTGCATTTCCTGTCATTGTCTTATTCCGGCGCACAGGACGCCTTTTTATTATACAAACTGGTTTCTCCGGGCATCATATGTATAGTCGATAACCTCAAGTTTCCCTGCCAGTTCCGCCCTGTCGATCTGTAAATCATCACAGAGCGCATCCAGTGAAGGATAGAAATCCCTCAGCTTTGTATTCACTACACCCAAAAGTATCACCGGGTCTCCGGGTAATCCTGCGAGCATTTTATCAGCTCCTTTTCTGTAATAATCATTTCCGCCCGGACGTCATATTCATCCACCGGGATTTGCTCCATGCACTGTGTGTCAAACGCCAGCGCGGCCTTTCTGCATCTGTCATTCCCCGCAAGATAGGCGTCATAAAAGCCGCCCCCATAGCCGATCCTCGCTCCTGAGCGGTCAAATGCCGCCCCCGGAAGAATAACCAGCGTCTCTTCATCCGGCAGAGGCGCTTTGGCGCACCACGGTCCGGGCTCTGGTATATTCCATGCTCCTGGCCTTAAGTCCGCCCGGCTTTTGATAAAGAAAAATTCCATCCTTCTCCTGCCGACAATCCGTGGAACCGCCACTTTCTTTCCTCGTCTGAGGGATTCCTCGATAATGCCGGCTGTCCCAACCTCGTCCCGGAACGATGCATAGCAGTAGATACGGCGGGCATTCTCATAAATTTCTTCCCGCAGAAGCCGTTCCATGACCGCCTGTTCTGCCGCCTTTCGCTCTTCCTTTCCCATCCCCGCCCTGACCGCGAAGGCGCGTTCTCTAATTTCCTCTTTTGTTTCCATACTTTTCACCAAGATTTATGACTGTGCCGTCTTTTTCTTCTATATCAATATTGTTGAGCTGCCCTCTTAAATTTCTTTTTACTGCCTCCAAGTACTCGGCGCGCAGCAGCTTCTGCTCCTGACGCTCTGTTTCTGTAAGCCCTTCGGTTTTTGATTTCCTGTACAGCTCGTTGATTCTGTTTATCTTCTGTCCATCCATGGCTTTCCCTCTCCGCTGAATCTTAATACCCGGCTCGGTTTCTTCCGCGCCTTTTGTTTCACAGGTCTGTATTATACACTATTTACTCCGCTTCGTCCAGACAGACATACTTTCACATCAGCCCGCGTGTCTGTCAGCTGGAATAATTTTCTAGAAACGCATACAGTTCTTTTATGGTTGCCACATATTTTCCCTCTGCCACTTCCTGCTGAACCTCCTCCGGCAGATCAGTGATCGGGATCTCCGTGAATTCATAGATCGTAGTCCGGTCATTCAGGTAGACCACAACAAATCCCTGCAGTTCGCACAGGTAGAACCCTTCCTGCTCACTGTCAGGATTTTTTACTTTCCCGCCTTCAGCGGCAATACTCTCTGTACCGGACACTTCGTCCTTTGCTCGTGCTTCCTGCCTGTCCATCACATGGTCATAGGTGAGCTGATATCCCGCCGCAAGCAGCATCCCCAGTACCAGAAATGCAGCAAAAAAGCCAACAATGTATCTGGATCTCATAGTTTCCACTCCTTTTTCATACATTATTGGCTTTTTGACACATTTTATTCATATTCTGCCCCGGAAGGCATCAAATGCAGTTTCTTGCACAGACGCAGAAGTCTTGGCCCCATGGGAAGCGCCTCAATATCCGCCTCGGACAGGGTCCCGATCTTAAGGACCACCACCACATAGACAGCCATAGCGGCTATGATCGCGGCAGAAGCCGGAATCCAGCGGCCTCCTACAAGAATATCCAGCACCAGATATACCGCGTAGGTCACGACTCCCATAACAGCGGAAGCGATAAGCGGCTTTACGAAAGTGTCTCTAATATTCAGCCGGAACCCGCACACCTTATGTACTTTTCTCTGGTTGAGATAACACATGCACACCGCAAATACAATATTTCCCGCTGCCAGGGCATAGACATTCATCTTAAATACCGTCATCATGACCACAAATGCAATCAGATGGATGACCAGAGCCACACACGCATTTTTCGCCGGACTGGATATGTGGTTCAGCCCGTGCAGAATGGAATTCGATATCGATGCCCACGCATAAAATACAACCACAACTGAACCCATCATAAGCAGGTACGCCGCTGTTTTCCCCGCGTCATTATACAGCAGCACCATCAGCGGCGACGCCAGCACAAGGAAGCCCACACCGCAGGGAATCGTTATCACCATCGTAAGCCGCAGGGTCTGATCAATCTTCTCATGCACCAGCCTCCTTGACCTGGTAGCCACAGCCGCCGTCAGGCTGGGCACCACAGACGAACACAGAGCGAAAGGAATCGACAGCGGCACATTCACCAAGGTGTCATATTTCCCTGAATAAATCCCCTGGAGAGCCATATACTCCTCCTCTACATATCCCTGGGCCTCCATAATATGGTTAAAGATCGTCAAATCCAATATTTGATTGATATTGTAGATGGCGGTACTAAACAGGATCGGCACTGCTGTAAGGACAAGAACCTTTAAAATATGACGGTAGCTGTCTTCCTTCCCGGTGCGGTCCATCCGGTACTGCCTTCGCATCGTTCCCCGGTATGCCCAAATGACAAAGAGCAGAAAGATCAGCGCAATCAGCGCGCCGAGCACGGTCCCAAGGGTTGCACCCGCCGCTCCGTACGCCGGTCCGAGAAGCTCCTCCCCCGCCTTCTCCCCTGCGTGGGTTCCCATATCTACAAAGATGCTCGCCCCGGCAATACTGATCACAGCTCGGATCAGCTGTTCAATGATCTGTGACACTGCCGTCGGCATCATAGAGCCCATTCCCTGGAAATAGCCCCTGATCACAGCCATAATCGCCACCAGGAACAGCCCCGGCGCAAGCATCTTGAGCGCATAAACACTCAGGGGTGATTTCATCGCATGCACGGAGACTGCCTCCGCCCCAAAAAAGACTACGGCAGTGATGACAACACCCACGACAGCCGCGAACAGCATCGAACACCGGAATACCCGGACGGAGTTGCGCTTCTGCCCTGCTGCCAGCTTAGCGGAAACCAGCTTGGACACAGCGGTCGGAAGGCTTAAAGATGAGACCATAAGCGCCATGGCATATATCTGATAAGCATATCCATAAAACCCATTTCCGGCATCCCCTAGTATATTCGCGAGAGGGATTCTGTATATGACCCCTATGACCTTTGTCAGGACCGTGGCCACAGCAAGTATCGCGCCCTGTGCGATAAAATCGTCATTCTGGGCGGTCCGTATTCTCGTCTTTGGTGTGTCTGCCATTTCTATTTCCTCCAGCTCTCTATATTTACTCCTCAGCGCAGGATTCCTGCCCTCTCCATGATGTTTCTCTGTCTTTCTTCCATCGCCATGCGCTCATCTTCTTCTATATGGTCGTATCCCAGAAGATGAAGCATGCTGTGCGCGATCAGGAAGGCATACTCTCTTCTGGCAGAATGTCCGTATTCCTCTGCCTGCCTAAGCACCCTGTCCTTGGAGACCACAATATCCCCCAGCATCAGTTCACCGGATTCCGGATTGAAGGCATCGCCTGTTTTTTCGATCTCCGAAAGATCTCCCGGCACTTCATATTCCAGCATGGGGAAGGAAAGCACATCCGTTGCCCGGTCAATCTGCCGGTGCTCGCGGTTCATAACACGGATCTCTTCATCGTCCGTAAGGAGCAGGTTTACCTCTGCCTCATAAGGGCAGTCCTCACATTCCAGGACTGTTTCCACGATCAGCTCCGCGGTTTCTCTCTCATCAAAAGGCAGCGCAGCACCGCCTTCCTCTTCAATATATAACGTCATACATTTCTCCTTCTGGCTTTGCCGGTATGCTTCCTGTCATTTTTCTTCTCGTATTCCTCGTAGGCTTTAACAATCCGCTGCACAAGAGGATGCCGGACTACATCTTTGCTCGTCAGTGTACAGATGCTGACCCCCTCCAGGTCCTTTACCACCTTCACAGCCACATCCAGGCCGGACACCGCCCCCGCCGGAAGATCCTTCTGTGTAGAATCACCGGTAATGACAACTTTGGACCCAAAGCCGATCCTGGTTAAAAACATCTTCATCTGTGCCGGCGTCGTATTCTGTGCCTCATCAAGGATAATAAATGCATTGTCCAGCGTACGCCCTCTCATATAAGCGAGAGGAGCCACCTCGATCAGCCCTTTCTCAGAATTTTTAATGAAACTATCCGCTCCCATAATCTGGTATAGCGCGTCGTACAAGGGCCGGAGATAAGGATCAATTTTGCTCTGGAGATCTCCGGGCAGGAATCCGAGTTTCTCCCCAGCTTCGATCGCGGGACGAGTCAGAATGATCCTGCCCACTTCATTTCTCTTAAACGCGGTGATCGCCATGGCCATTGCTAGATAGGTCTTTCCCGTTCCTGCCGGTCCCAGACCGAACGTAATCATCTCTTTCCGGATGGCCTCCACATATTTTTTCTGTCCCAGCGTTTTGGGCTTGATCGGTTTTCCCTGGAGGGTATGGCAGATCAGATCCCTGTCGATCTCCACGATCCCCTCCTCCTGTCCCTCGAATACAAGGGAGATCGCGTAATCCACATTCTGCTCTGTGATCGTGTTCCCTCTCTTGGATAACTCAACAAGCTGGGTGAGCACACGCAGCACCTTCTCCGCCGCCGCGCTCTCTCCCACGATCTTTGTGCTTCCATCCCTGGCAATCAGGGTGATATGGAATGTCCTCTCAAGCTTTTTTGCATATGCGTCAAACTGTCCGAACACGTTTGCCTCATGTTCAGCCGGTATATCAATCATCAGTTCCGACAGACTCATCCGTTTCTTTCCTTTCAATTGTTAAGATTTCTGTATCCGCTTCCTCGGTAATGCGCTGGTTCAGATAGAGCGTTCCAGAAGCAGTGGCAGAATTTTCATTTAAACGTATTTTAACACTATTTTCCCTGATTTGAACACCTTTTTCCTCCAAATCTTCGCAAAACCGGTTAAAGTCCCGGCTCAGAAGCTGTCCTGCCTCCTCTTCTGAATATGTCTTTTCCTGCAGTGAATAAGACTTTGCACTTTTTAATCCGTAGGAAAAGGGAAGATAAAAATTCTCTCCCAGCCTGACCTGGGTCTCCTCAGTAAATACTTCACTGTGTTTATATTTGTTTTTAATACTGCCCACGCTTATCGTCCAGTCCCCCAGTCGGATAAAGGGCTGGTATTTCTTTTTCCCGTCATAGACTTTTTTCTGGTAAGCCAAGGACATTGTATCCGTGTACTCCATCTGTGTGTCAGCAAACACATCCGCGTCTGATCTGTGGTACTGATATCCCACAACTTCCTGGCTGTCATTTAACACTTCCACCCTGCCCAGCACCAGAATATCCCCCTTTTTTACAGCATCGCCCACATGGACCTGGGGCACTCCCGATCTTGTAACCATTTTGGTGATCACGCCATCGGAAGAAGCGATCAGATCGACGGGCTTTTCCTCCCCGTCTTCCTGCTGGGAAGAGACGTCCTGCTCTGGGGAGACGCCGGCATTCTCAGAAGGGAGCTTTTCTTCCTGGGGAAATGTATCTTCATTTTCTTTCACCTGTATCTTCAGCCGGCTGCCGTCTATGGAAGCAGAGACCCAAACGATATCATTATATTCCTTTCGGATTGCTTTTACAATACCCGGACAGTCCACCCGGCTGCGGAGCATGGCCGGAGCGACCCCCTCTGTTTCCAGGAATTCCGCCAGGGTTGTATCCGGGTACCTCTCGTTCCCCTCAAAATGAATATCCCATATAAACAGAGAATATGTCCACAGAAGCGCCGCGCACAAAAAAAGCCCCGCGAAAAAAAGCTTTCTCTTCCGATACCGGGAAAGAAAAAACGGGAAACCATACCGTCCCGTGAGCAGGACCTTTGTATGTGTCTTTCTCACAAGCGGCTTCAGCCTGCGAAAATCTGTGATGCTCATGTACATCTCATAACCATTTCCCATAGGTTCCAGCCCCCATAGGAACAGCTGGTGATAAGAGCACATATTCAGAAAGCGCTCCGGCGAATACCCTTTCACACACAGCCTGACATAGCCCCGAAGCCAGCGGATGAACGAACGAATCACTCTTTGTTCCTCCCATCGATAAATTCAAGTGTCTGGATCTTTCCCGTGATTTTCATCTCATCGTTCGTGTAATATTCAATCTGCAGCCGCCTGCCTGTCAGGCGGATCTGCCCGCCTTTGGTCTGTACCCGGACCAGACATTCTGTATATTCCGTAATCCCCCGGTAATTTTCGATGCAGACCTCGAAATCCCCCAGCACAGTGACCACTGACGCTCCCATAACTACGTCTTTCGGCATACTTGCAGCCGATGCAAGCTTTTCCCTGATCTGTTCTCTCTCCATATAAAAATGCCACACATACGCCTTTTATAGTCAGTATATGTGCGGCATGTTATGTTCTATTCATTTATCAAACTTCAAGCTGGCAGTCAAGGCAGGCCCGCTCTGTCACAAATGGGCGGATATAGGTGTCAGCCACGGCCACGTGTTCCGGATGGCTGCCATAGACCGCGATATCCTCCTCCGACTGAAGTGTGCTTATAAGAGCGATATCATGCGTGCTGGATGCGAATGGCGCATCCACAAACTCCATCGTCAAAAGTCCGGGAACCTTCCCCACGAGCGCATTCAGCTTCTCCTTCATTGCAGCTTTCAATGCAGGCTTGTCTTCCTCTTTTACTTCCGGTTTAAATTTCCACATTACAATATGATGTACCATTGTTAAATACCTCCTGTAAAATCGAAAACCTCTGTATCATTCTTTCTAAGCAGGATTCCTCTTTTCCCAAAAGTTATACCGCTTTCCGTTCTTTTCCCGTAAACCGCTCCACATCAATGCGGAATACTTCTGTCCGGTACAGCATCTCCGGGCGGAATATAATCTCGGCGCCGGGCGCCATATGTTCCATGATTTTGGTCAGACCATATATTTTCTCCTGCTCCTCTTCAAGCCTGCAGATTCTCCCATTCCCCATAATACTCCGGTAAGAATACGAATAACTGCATGTATAATCTCCGGTAATGATTCCATGCCTGCAGTCCATCTCCACGGCCACATCCGGACCGGCAGCGAAGGCTTCTGCCTTCCGCCCCTCGCCCGCTCCGTGCAGATAGAGAGTCAGCCGCATATTCTGCCCGGCCGTATCCAGATCATATCCATAATTAACTGGAACGACAAACAATCCCTCTTCATCCTGCACACCGATTCTCACCACATCGCATTCATCCAGGATCTCTCTTATGATCTCCTGTTTGTGAACTTCCCGTTTATGTAAGCGCATCTTCCACACTGTTCTCAGCTCCTCTCATCAGGCAGTTTTCGTCTCCGTTTTCGTGCTGTTTTTCTGATCCAGCTCCCGCACTGCCCACGCGATAAACAGTCCACCTGCCAGATTGCCTGCCGTCACACAGGCCAGCAGTTTTGCAACAGCTCCTGCCTGCGCGCCGTACAGAAAGCCATAGCAGGAAATATAGAACATATCTGCCACGATATGTTCAAACCCGCAGAACACGAAAGCTGTGATAAAAAGCCATACATAAAAGATCTGTCCAAAAGATCCCTGCTTCTGCTTTGCACCAATGAGAACCGCAAACGCCACAAAGAACGCGCAAAAAGCGCCCAGTATAAACAGACTCTGAGGACTGTCGCCCAGCTTGGTTTCTCCGATCTTTTTCACAGACTCCGAAATGGTTCCGGCAAACCTTGTAAAAGATACAGCCGCCGCTGTAAGCAATGTCCCGATCCCGTTTCCGATCCAGGTCACCGCCAGGTCAGTCCATCCGTACTGTCCGTCATATACTATCAGTGGACAGACCCTTGTAAACAGCATGTTATGAAGATTCAGCACAAGAAAGATCCCGGCCGCGAAAAAGAGACTTCCGACAGCTGCATTCGGAATCGACAGATAAACCATTGCTCCCATTGAGATAAAAGCGCCTGCCATAATACTGCTGATCCATTTACTTATCATTTCTATTCTCCTCTTCAGTATGTAATTTTGCACAACCTTAAGTATTTTACTAAAAGAAGGAGTGTTTTTCAATCTCTTTTCAGGACAGGGCCTCTCCTCTCATCTTCTTTAACACCTTTTTAAACTGTATAGTAAACAGCACTGCCGTAAAGGTCACTGCCACCGTATCCGCCACTGGTTCCGCCAGATAGACCGCGGTTGTCTTATCAGAACTCAGAATCTGCGGCAAGATATAAATGAGCGGAATCAAAAGGATAAATTTTCTTGTCACCGCCACCACGATGGACTCCACTGCCTTTCCAAGTGCATTAAAGGTCATCTGGCAGGCGATCTGAATGCCAAAAAGTACCAGGACAGCCAGGTAAATTCTCAAGGCGGTTTTTGTAAACTCGATCAGTTCTGGATCTGTGGTAAACATTGCGGCAAAACCCTGCGGGAAAACCATGACAAGCATCCACAGAATCGCCGAATAACACAGGCTTGCTTTCAGCAGCAGTTTGAACGCTGCCTTGACCCTTACTGAGTCCCCCGCGCCGTAATTATAGCTGATTATCGGCTGTGCTCCCTGTCCCAGCCCCTGGAGCGGCAGCATGGCAAACTGCATGACGCTGGACAAAATAGTCATGGCTCCCACCGCAATGTCACCTCCATAAGCCTGCAGAGAAGAATTAAAGCAGACCGAGATTACGCTTTCACTTGCCTGCATGATAAAAGTAGACACTCCAAGTGCGAGACAGGGCAGGATAACACTTGGGGTCAGCCCCAGGTTCTTCCTTTGGATCTTTAAATAGGTTCTCTTCCCGCACAAAAACAGTATTACCCATAGACAGGAGAGTGCCTGGGAAAGAATTGTTGCAAGGGCTGCCCCCCTGACCCCCATATCAAATCCGAAAATAAAAACAGGATCTAAGATGATATTGGTCACTGCGCCAATGACTACGGAGAGCATGCCTGTTTTGGCAAATCCCTGCGCAGTGATAAACGCGTTCATGCCCAGTGTGATTTCTACAAAAATTGTACCCAGCGCATAAATGTTCATATAACTTACGCCGTATTCAATCGTATTGTCACTGGCTCCAAACGCCATAAGGAAATCCCGGTTCCAGATTAGCAAAACTCCAGTTAAAATAACGGATATCATGATTTGAAGGGCAAAACAATTCCCGAGTATTTTTTCCGCGGATGCTTTGTCTTTCCTGCCCATGGCAATCGATGCCCTGGGCGCGCCTCCATAGCCGACCAGAGCGGCGAAAGCAGATACAATCAAGATAAGAGGCATGCAGACCCCGAGCCCTGTCAGCGCCGCTGCCCCGTCTTCCGGAATATGACCGATATAAATGCGGTCTACAATATTGTAGAGCATATTGATCAGCTGTGCCACGACAGTCGGCACCGCCAGCTTGAGAAGCAGTCTCCCAATCGGCTCTTTCCCCAGAAATTCCTTATCATCTTCAGTACTATTTTTATCTGCCTGCCCCATTACTATCTTCTCCCTTCTTTTTTGCTTGTCTGATCAGCAAACAGAAGTATTATACCTGTCATGCGCTTTCATTTTTCATATATTTCAAAAATGCTGACAAAAGCTTTATTGTCTTTAGAATTTTTTCCATGTATCTCTTACAAAAAGTAAAAGCAGTGGGAATATTTCCAGGCGCCCCGCCAGCATATCAAATATAAGCACCATCTTCGCGCCGCCTGAAAATATGGAAAAGTTCTGTGTCGGCCCCACAAGCTCCAGCCCGGGACCAATATTGTTCAGTGTCGCCGCTACTCCCGTAAAGTTTGTAATCAGGTCATGCCCGTCAAATCCCACTAAAAGTACAGAAAAAACAAAGATCAGGACATATGCCATAATAAATACATTCGTCGCGCGTACAGTCTCATGCTCCAGCAGATGACCGTCAAGCTGTAATTTTTTAAGGCTCCTCGGATGAAGCAGCGTGTGAAGTTCCTTTTTCACTGTTTTTAACAGGATCACAATACGGGAAACCTTAATTCCTCCACCCGTGCTGCCTGCGCACGCACCCACAAACATCAGGAGGACGAGAATCGTCTTTGACACTTCCGGCCATAGATTAAAGTCTGTTGTCGCATATCCAGTCGTTGTTATAATTGATCCCACCTGGAATGCTGCCTGCTGTATGGCCACCCAGATTGAACCATAGCTGTCTTTTATCATAACTGCTATAATACCGATAGATGCCACAATAATCAAAAAATACGCGCGAACTTCTTCCATAGAAAAAGCCTGTTTAAACTTTTTGCGCAGAATCAGGAAATAAGCGCTGAAATTCACTCCAAACAAAATCATGAATATCGTCACCACTACCTGAAGATAGGCTGAATATCCAGCCATACTATCATTCTTAATCCCAAATCCTCCTGTCCCGGCCGTACCAAAGCTGATTGTAAGCGCATCAAAAAGAGGCATCCTTCCGACCAGAAGAAAGAGAATCTCCACAAGTGTCATTACAATATAAATCAGATATAAGATCTTCGCTGTGGAACGCACTGTCGGCACCAGCTTATTTACAGAAGGGCCGGGGCTTTCTGCTTTCATCAAGTTCATATGGGAACCGCTTCCCTTTACATGGATGATAGAAAGAAGAAACACAAGAACACCCATTCCACCAATCCAATGTGTAAAACTTCGCCAGAATATTACACATTTCGGCAATACTTCCACATCTGCCAAAACACTTGCGCCTGTTGTTGTAAATCCAGAGACTGTCTCAAAAAGGGCATCAATCGGATCTGTGATGGAACCTGTCATAAGGAAAGGAATACTTCCCATTACACTAAGGACAATCCAGCTCAAAGCAACCGCCACAAATCCTTCTTTTACATAAAATATTTTATTCTCCGGTTTTTTGTAAAGGAAAAGCCCTCCCAGAATAAGGCAGAGGGCGGCCGATATAACAAACGCCCATCCTCCCCGTTCCTGATAAATCAGCGCGACAATACATGGAAGGGCCATAAAAGCTCCCTCAGCGACAAGGACATATCCTATGATATGTCTTACAATTGAAAAATTCATCTCATCCCCCCGCCAGGCTTACCTGGCATTGTACAATATATCCGTTAAATCATTCAGGCCTCTTTCCGTCGTAACTACAACAACCGTATCTCCCGGCTGTATTACATCCTGTCCACGCGGTATATTTACAACTCCATTCCTGTTAATCGAAGCAATCAGCAGATTATCTTTTAATTTTAATTCCATCAGAGGAACTCCTGTTACAGCAGAATGTTCCCTCACCGCGAATTCCAAAGCTTCTGCCTGTCCGTCCAAAATGTGATACAGTGTCTCAACATTACTGCTCAGGGAATCGCCCATTGCCCTTACATACTGGAGAATATAGTCCGCCGTTATGTATTTCGGATGGATTACACTTCCAAGATCTAAGCCGTCCACAATATCGTCAAAGGCGATCCTGTTTACCTTGGTAATGATCTTCGCCTGTGAGATCTTTTTTGCGAACAGGCTTAAAAGAATATTCTCTTCATCCATATTCGTCAGAGTGACAAAAGACTCCGCCTTTGCCAAACCTTCCTCCAAAAGAAGGTTCTTATCTGTGCCGTCTCCACATATGACGGTCACTGATGGCAGAAGCTCGCTGATCTCTTCACACCGCTCTCTGCTGAGCTCAATCAGACTCACCCGGATTCTCATATCTGAGAGCAGGCACGCAAGATAATATCCAAGTGTTCCTCCACCCACGATCAGCGCGTTTTTCACCTGATGGGTATGAACGCCGATCTTCTTAAAGAACAGTGCAGAATTTTTAGGTGTAGCCATAATTGACACAAAATCCAGATCTCTCAGTACAAAATTCCCGGAAGGGATATACACTTCTTCCCCTCTTTCAACACCGCATATCAGCACATCACAGCGCAGTTTGTCCATGATTTCTGCCACGGTCATCCCGCCCAGTCCAAACTCCGGAAGCAGCTTGAACTTTAAAAGTTCTACTCTTCCCTTAGCAAATGTATCCAGTTTAATTGCCGATGGGAAGCGGAGCAGCCGTGATATCTCTGTCGCAGCCGCTAATTCAGGATTAATAATCATGGAAATCCCAAGCCTTTTCCTGATAAAATGAAGTTCTCTGTGATAAACCGGGTTTCTCACACGGGCAATGGTATGACAATTACTAACCTTCTTTGCAATCAGACAGCAAAGAAGATTTAATTCATCGGACCCTGTGACAGCGATCAAAATATCCGCATCCTCTACTCCTGCCTCAGAAAGCACATGAATACTCGAACCATTTCCACACATTCCCATAACATCGAAATTCTCAGATAACTGCTGTATCTTCTGAGGATTCTTATCAATCAAAATCAGCTCGTGATCCTCCTCGCAAAGTTCCTCTGCCAGAGTGCTGCCGACTTTTCCACACCCTACAATAATGATCTTCATATCTCCTCCGGCGTATATCGAACGATATACAAAAAGAATTATTTTATTGTTTTTTTCAAAATTCCAGCGCCAGTACACGAAAAGAATCCTGCGATCTTTTCCACTGACGCTAGAGATATTATATCACCTATTTTTTTATATGCAACTGTTAGTTTAAAACACGTACACTATCTTAACACTCATTCATCTTCTCTTCAATATACTCTTCGCTGGCACGCAGCGAAGCGCTTATCTTTGAACTTTTTCTTAATGCCGGATACTCCATATCTGATACACTTTTTGAAGGCCGCATCAAAGCCGCCGCCCAGATCAGCCCTGTCAGTTCGCCCACTTGCAAATAGCACCTTTTCCATCTCATGGACCTTTTTACTGCTGCCTCTCTTTTGACATCGTCAGAAGAATACCGATTACTGTTTTCGCGTCATCAATCTTTCCCGCTTTGACAAGTTGAAATGCTTCTTCCAAAGGTATCCATTCCTTCTCGATATCTGCCTCCTCATTTTCCCGCGCAAATTCGGGCACATCGGTCAGCCCCTTCGCTAGAAACACATAAGTCCGCTCTGTTGTCCAGCCTGCTGAATTTAAGAACAGCGTCAGCTGCTCAACGGAACCCGCGGACAAATCGGTCTCCTCCCGCAGTTCCCGCAGCGCGGTCTCCTCCGGCCTCTCACCGTCCACATCCATACGCCCCGCGGGGATCTCCCATACAGGACGCCCCATTGGATGACGGTACTGGCTGATAAGAAGTATCCGATTCTTGTCGTCCATCGCGACAATCCCTACAGCATCACTTGCCATCGCTGTCTCCCGGATAAAAGGCTCCCCGTCTCCGCGGGTCAGTTGATCGCGGCGTATGGAAGTGATTTTACCTTTATACACCACATCACTTTCTAAAACTTCCGGTATAATCATATAACCCCATCCTTTCAGCGTTTTTTCTTCCTGTATCCCAGCGTAAGAACTGCCCCTGCTGCCAGGACTGCTGATATTATCCACAAGAACGGCAGCGTTGTATCTCCGGTCTTTATGCTGTCTGCTCCTTCTGTCCGGACATCCGCATTGTCTTTGCCGCCATCTGATATATTCTGCTTATCATCCGGCCTGTCCTGGCTGCTGTCTCCTGTTGACGGATCGCCGGAAGGAGTGTCTTCCGATGGTTTGTCCACCGACGGGTCGTCTTCTGATGGTTGATCCACTACCGGATCATCTTCAGACGGATCGTCTTCTTTTTTATCAACAGTAACCGTCACTGTGGCAGAGAATCCTTTATAGCTTACCGTCAGTTCCTGGCTTCCTGCCTGCTCCCCGTCATAGCCGCTGATCTCATAGTCTGTGATCTCTTCTTCGCTTCCGTCACTGTAAACGGCCAGAACAGACATCCCCTCTGGAGAGAACGCCTCCCCCTGAATATATTCTGTCTTGTCAGGCTCTGCCGCAATCCGTATACCGGTGAGCGCTTTCACCTTGACAATGAATGTATCGGAATATTCTCCGTATGTAACTGTGATCGTATTGTCCCCTGCCTCTCCCGTGAAGCCGGAAACCGATGCGTCTGCTGTTACATTTTCCCTTGCCCCGCTTTCTCTGACCGCATATACCGCAAACCCGGTCAGGTCGAGTTCCTCACCCGCGAGATACTCTGACTTGTCCGGCTTCTGGATTTCGATGCCTGTAACACGGTCCGTTTTTTCCGTTTCACGGATAGTGACGTAACCTTTGGTAATGACCTGTCCATCCAAACCCAGGATCTTTGCCTCGATCACATCTTTCTCTCCCGCTGAAGCGGTAAGGCTTTCTGCCGGGATCACATATTCTGCCTTTCCTGCTGTAAGATCCAGAATATCTGCTGATATTCCATTGACATAAAGCCGCGCTTTCTGAGCCCCGGAAGCCGTTGTCTGCACCTTTAGTGTCACATCCCTTCCGTCCTCAGTCAGAACAGACGCAGATGCATTCTCTGAAATATTATCGTTTTCAAGCGCCTCTCCAAGATCATTCTCCAGGCTGAACACGAGATTCCCGGCGCTGGTATATCCCGAGAGAGAAGCCAGAACACTTTCTTCTGTCTTAAACTGCGTATCCAGCCAGTCAATATGGGTGTTCATCCATGTTTTAAATGTATTCATCCCTGCTGTAAAACCGCCTTTATACGGCCAGAGACTTTCATTGGCCGCGCCGGACCATTTTAGGAGCTGCCGGCTGCTGTCTATGGTGCCCCCGTCCCTGATTACATCTTCTATCAGGCTGCCGCGGATCTCCCAGTATCTCTCCTGGGCTTTCAGAACAAAGTACGGATCATGGATCAGATCCTTGTACCACATATCTGCCTGTGCATTTCGGGAAAAATCCTTCGTCGCCCAGCCATTCGTCTTTCCGGTATCTCCTTCGCCGCCGGAGCTGTAATCCATATCCCACAGCGGACCCATCTTCATCAGTCCGTCAAGATCCTGATACATATAGGTGCTCTTCTTATTGATCTCTTCATTGTAAAATATCTCATTGAGCAGCCAGTAATCGACAAGCGAATCGAAATCAAACAGCTCTGAATAATGAAGTTCCTCTCCTTCATATTCCGCAGTGTAATCCTCTGACTGCACTGCATCCTCAAACGCCTGTATATACCCGGCAAGATAATCCATCATATCGGTATTCGTATACGCGAACTCCGGTGTATTGACCATGATCGGCTGGCCGCTGTCAGTCCTGAATTTGGACAATTCATCATAATATTCGTCCAGTTCAAGGATGAAGCCCCCTGTTATATCCGGGATATCGATGTAATCCTCTACCTGATATTCTTTCCCGTCATAAGAAACTGTTCCGCTGGTCACCCATGACAGATCTTCTGCCATCATGTCCTCCAGGTCACCGGAATCATCCATGCCCTCCGCATCGGCTATCTCAGAAGCCGCATCCTCCGCCAGGGATTCCCAGTCAAAAATATCTACCCTGCCGCCGGAAACCCGGATCTGCTCACAGAATTGGTAGTTGCCCACATATGTACCGTTCATGACGACGTCCACCCAGACAGTCTCCATATGAGGCATCCCGAGCTCCCCCGACAGATCATAGGCAATGGTATTGCGCATCAGGCTTGGGTCGGAATAATTCGCAAGGAGCACCCAGTGTTTATTCTTCCCCATATCCATGATGTTGGTGCTCTTGTCCAGTTTCAGCTTATAGGGCTTCTTCGGCATCCCCCATGTGGAATTGCCGCGTCCTTTGATCTCAAGCTTTCCGCTGTACAGCGTCGTCTCCTCCGGATCATAATCCGCATTGCCCTGCATCCGCATCTCACCGTCGATGTAGTTGTCCTTGCTCGTGACAGGAACTCCGCCCTCGGTATCAATATAGACGACCGGGAGGTTGCTGAAATACATCTCCGCCTCCGCGGTATCTCCTCCGGATGTAACCTCAACCCGGATCATATTCTCCAGATCGCTTTCCTGAGGGATATAGCTGTTTTTCGTATTCTCCTGCAGTCTGCCGCCCACATACCACTTGTAGGTACAGTCCGCTCCCCCGGTGACTTTCGTCTCCAGCTCTTCCCCTGCCTGAGCATACGCGTTTACAAAGGAGACCTCCAGCCGGTCTGTCTCTGCGTTTCCCACCGGTTCTTCTGCCCACGTACTGACTGGAAAAACGGCGCATAAAAATGCTCCTGTCAATGCCAGGGCTGCTGCTTTTTTCAAACTTTTTCCTCTCATCTTTTATCCCCCATTTCTGCTAAAGATATAACATCTCTATTATAACATCTGCCAGGCATTCTGTCATTTTAAATACCATCTTTTTAAATACCATCTTTTCCGATCATTCCATTGGCTTTCGGTTTTTGAAATATGATTCCCCGGCATAGATTTTAACAAGTTCCAGCGCCACATCACATGCCGCCTCCATGCCTTCCACCGTGATATGTTCATACGGCCCGTGATACCCGTGACCGCCAGTACCCAGATTCGGACATGGCAGCCCTTTAAAACTGAGCTGTGCGCCGTCCGTCCCTCCCCGGATTGGAAGAGTCAGAGGTGTCACGCCTGCATTCCTGCACGCTTTCTCTGCATGTTCGATCAGATGCATGTGACCGGAAATGATCTCTGACATATTTCGGTACTGATCTGTAATTGTAAGCTCTACAGTACCACGTCCCCATTTCAAGTTCATATTTTTTGCAATTTCCCGCAAAATGTCTTTACGCCGGTTAAAGTTCTCCGCATCGTGGTCTCGGATCATATAGTCCAGAACCGCTTCTGCCACGTCTCCCCTCATCTCTGTAAGATGATAAAATCCTTCGTATCCTTCCGTATCCCGAGGTGTTTCCCCCGCCGGAAGAAGAGAGTTCATCTCCATAGCAATTAACGCCGCATTGACCATGACATTTTTTGCGGAGCCGGGATGTACATTGACCCCTTTGATAACAAAACGCGCTTTACACGCGTTGAAATTCTCATACTGGATCTCACCTTCTGTGCCACCGTCCAGCGTATAAGCAAAATCTGCGGCGAATTCTTCCAGGTCAAAATATGCCGCGCCCATTCCGATCTCCTCATCTGGTGTAAATGCAATGGAGACCGGACCGTGAGGAATATCCTCTGTGATGATCCGCTCTGCCATTGTCATAATCTCCGCAATCCCCGCCTTGTCATCTGCTCCGAGTATGGTCGTACCGTCACTGGTAATCAAGGTACGCCCCACCATACTTTTTAAATGTGGAAACATTTCCGGTGACAGGATACGCCCGCTGGTCTCAAGAGGAAGATCCCGTCCGTTGTAGTCTTCGTGTACCACCGGGATCACTCTATGGTCACAAAAATCCGAAACTGTATCCAGATGCGCAATGAAACCCAGCACCGGCCGGTCTTCATAACCGGGAGAAGCCGGGATGTGCGCGTAAAGGTAACACTGCGTTGTCACTTTCACATCTGTGATCCCCATGGTAAACAGCTCCCGGTGCAGGTGCTGTGCCAGCTCAAACTGGCAGGTGGCAGATGGTACCGTATCACTGTTCTCGTCACTGGGCGTCCTGATCGCGGCATATTTCATAAGCCGTTCTTTACAATTCATAGTTTTTGTACTCCTTATAATCCATTAATGATAGAACTCTCTTGCTGTAAATCGCGTAAAAATATTTGATGTTACCTGGCGTCAATGGCCTTTCCCTAATTTCTGGAACACTTTTCTGCATCGATTGCCAATACAAGCATCAGAGCGCAAAGCACATCCTTCGGATAAAAAACGTCAATCACATAGGTGTCCGTCAGATTAAAATGCTGTTTCGAAATCACAGCTACATTTTGCCCGGTCATATCTAATATACTGTAATTCCATTCCATAAAATCTCCTTCTATATGCCAGCCATTACAATCAATATCATATCTTGGCTTTAAGAAAGAGAATTCCTTGCTGATGCACCCGGCGTATGTCTCACCTAAATACATTTCAAACTTTGGCAGGAATGAGAAAACAACCTCTTTTACTGTTCCGATTTCACTCCCGGTCCCGTCATAGATCTTCAGACAATGTCCCCATGACAGCTGTCCTTTCACAGTGAAAACTGTTTCTCCGGCTTCATTATAGATATCATAACTGTCAAACCAGGAGAAAAACCTTTGTTTAAATAGTAATTTCATAATTATTTTATTCCTTCCTCATTATTTATTTTTTCAACGATATCCCTGGATTTAATTGTCATCTCCACCCATGCAGGACGGAATCCACTTTTTACCGCGTTGCGCGCAGACTTAATGTTTGACCAGGCACAGCAATAGAACGGGACCTTCCCCCTGTTCAGCGCCTCAACAGCCAGCCTGCAGCTGCAGATATTTTTTTGCATCCGGACGCTTTACGGATGCCACAATCACATTGTCATTTTTCTTAAAGTCACCTTCAGCACAATTCGCGTCAATGGCGGACTGTCTCATTGCTATTTCCAAAATATCGCGATTCGTCATATATTTGTCCATTCTTCCATAAGATTATTTTCATAATATCATCTGATATTTTATCTTACAATAACAAAAAGAAACGAACGGCATAAAACCGTCCGCTCTGTGGTGCTCCCATATTTATTTTACAATAGTAAAAATAACCGTGATGACTGCTAATGTAAAGAACAATATGTATGATTACCGTCGTTCCATGATATAAAATCATATAGCAGCTCTCTTTTCTTTAACGAAATCAGTAATGTCATCGACCAGATAATCCATTCACAACAGTGGAGTGTATCATAACACAAAAGTATCTCAAATTCTCAGTTTATCAAACTGGATTTATCATTCTACCTCAGCACTTTCAATGTCAGTAACCGTTATCAACGAATCTTTCTGTAAATACTTGATTGCTTTCAACGCATATTCATGTGCTTCTTTGCTCGAACCGGCAACCGCGTCAGTTACAACCTTAATATAATAGTCATGTTGATGCGCATCTACCGCTGTGTAATGAATGCAGACATCTGTCAGGCCACCAATAAGATACAAAGTGTCCACATTCAATCCTTTTAGCAAAATTTCCAAGTCCGTTGCAAAGAATGCGCTATATCTTCTTTTAGAAATCAGGTATTCTCCCTTAATGGGATATGTCAATTCTGCATAATCTGTATATGGTGAATCTTCTATACAATGAATTGATTCTGCTCCGTCTAATTCTCGTCCAAAATCCACCATATCAGTTCTGTGAACTTCCTTGATTTGGATGACAGGCAAGTTGTTTGCACGAAAAATATCTAAAACTCGTTTAGCTTTACGAATACAGTTCCATTCTGGTGCATCCGCATTTTCTGGTGTCATGCCCCTAAAATCTTCTTGTTGTATATCTATTACAAGTAATGCGCTTTTTTTGCTTATCTTCATTTTGAATCCTCCACTATTGTATGCTCTTGTAATCACATATGACGGCTCATAATATGCGCTGCTGTTATAATTATCGATAACTTCGCATATCTCATCGTTATAAACCCGAATCATGGCATCTACATAATTTTCGCCCGGCTGAAGTATTGACAGGATCAATCTCATATATACTTTTCCCAAAAATCTTCCGGTACAGTTTTGCCAAAATATCCATCTATCTGTCCCATAGCAAAGGGAATGCTGTACATTGCACTTACGCCTGCTCCCGTCATGACAAGATATGGGGCTGCCTCACCACACATCTGGAAATCGATGATATATATTTACTGCCTCTCCATAACATATCCAAGTGCGGTTTTCATAAATTCAACAATAATAATGTATTTCTCCAAAATATAAATACCATTTCTGAATAATGTCAGTACTTCGAGCCTCAATCATTCTCATAATATTGCGAAGTATATGCGATGGTATTCTTGAATTATTATGGCAAAGCAGAGATTTCCCTGCGCTGGTAATCCATACCTTAGTTGCATTTTCGGATGGCTTTCCCTTCGCAATATGTACATGAATCGATTCAACCGGCTTGTTCTCATTCGTCCAAAAATAAATCCAATATTCTCCCATTCTAAAGATTTGAGGCATTCTCAAACCCTCCCTCCTGAGAAAATTCAATAATAAGATGTGCAGTCGAACGTATAATTTCTTCAAACTGCTTAATCTCTTCTTCTTTGAAATGATAAACGCCCTCCCACTTATACTGCGGCAGCCAGCAGGTGGCATGTTTAAACCCATATTGCTCGTCCGGTCTCTCGATATACACTTTCACACTTCCGTCATTCTGCATATCTGAGTGTACAATTTCCGTCTCATCATTTAACGTCATAAAAGGATACATCATCTTATCATTCCTCCTGCATTTTTCTGTGCAATCTTACACTCGTACGGATGAAAGAAAAGCTTTATTTTATTATACCTAAATAATTTCATGTATAGGCGTTAAAGAGCTTTCCGTAAATCCCAATCTTCCCGGTCTATAACCCCGGGATTTATATAACTGATTCTCTATTATAATTGGTTATGTCAGATCCCATTTTTTCATATAAACTTTTAACATCTAATTCTTTGTTTTTCAGGGCAATAAGCTCTGAATCTGTTGCTCCAATAAATTCCACAAAGTCTACTTTTCCATTTGGAGTATTTATAGGATTTAGTTTATTATCTGCAATCGTAATGAATCCTGTAATATTAGATTTCATTTCTGTATCTATTCCTTGTGTTTGACCTGTATATAAATATTCATAAGCATGAAATACTTCGCCTTTTGTAAAAGTAATTCTCGCAATAGATTGTAAAATTCCACAAATACATTTTATCTCTGCCTCTTCATTTTTATAATTATCTTTCTTTAATTTAAAAGTAAATTCCATTCCATAACCACTAATATCGTTATTTTCAGTTTCTTTTTCATATAGTTCTGACAGACCATACGTTACAAAATGCCAATAATCTCCTCCATCATAAATACTAATTCCTTCTAATGGATCATTTCCACCAAACTTCCAATTTATTAGTGTCCCATAATGTTTTGGATTTTTTTGATCAGGGTATACTCTTTCACATTCATTCGTTATTGCATCCCAACCTTGCACATTTGTTTCTTCATTATTATTTTCTTTTGTTTCTTTTTTCTTTTTAAATTTATCAACTAATCCAATCATTTAATCCTCCCTACAAATTCAAAGTTTCTTCTCTTGCTGAAGCGTTGACAGGATCAGTCTCATATATACTTTTCCCATCTGTGTCTCAGAAGGGATCTCTTCTACCAGTCCTTTATCCACTCCTATGATATCAAAGGTACCTTTTTCCAGTTTATATTCCTCAATCCATTCTGCCTCAATCTTTTTCGGATTCTCACAATGCAGTACGTTGGCAAGACTGATCAATCGCTCCCATTCATCTTTTAAAATGTGATTCACAACATATTTATTCCTCTGATGCAGCTTTCTGGCCACCCGTTCTATCATATAACACAGAAAATACAGATCATTTTCGGTTATTTGTTCATCCGGAAAAACTTGTTTGTCATAATGAATAACTCCCTTCAAACTCAAAAATTCCGGAAATATCCTGATAACGGTTAATCACACGATAAATTTCTACATACTCATCGCTTATTAACATCTTATTCCCCCACAAGCGTTTTCAGTTCATCCAGATTCAGCCAGCCTTCTCCATTTTTCACTGCCTCCTCAGCTTCCTGCAGCTTCACTAAAAGTTCTTTTTCCGCACGATCGCGCTCATAATCCTCAATATCCATAACTACAAAACGTCCTCTGCCATTTTTGGTCAGATATACCGGCTCACCTTTGCGACAGTTTTTCAAAACTTCATTATAATTTCTCAAATCAGATACTGGTAAAATATTGGGCATATCTTTTCAGCTCCTTCCTTAATTTCTTATTGTTTCTATCAATATTACCTATATTTATTATACGCGAAAAGCTGTAAAATTCAACGTAGCATTTTACAGTAAAAGCCAGTCTCGGTGTACAGACAGAAGGGCGCACTTGTGTGGCCTTCTGTCTGGCCATCAGAGACGCTAACCCGTATGAGCAAGCAGCGCGATAGCGCGGATTGCGAATATGGGTAGCATTGCGAGAACACAAAGTGCGGAGCAATCTGTGGCTTTTATGCGTGGCGGTGCCTGTGCCGGCAGGCATGTAAGTTTAGTTAACATATTTACTGAAATTTGGCTGCAAAAAGAAACGGTACAAAAATTCATATTGAATTGAGGTTGAGTTGAGATTGAGACAGTACAATACTGTTGTAATAAGTAAAACAGATTTTTTAAGCAGAGCTGTATAACAGCCAGTTTGAACAGACATAAAATTACCATAGAAGAAAGGAGACAACATGAAATTATTTATCATCGGTGCGACAGGACGCACGGGACAGGAATTAGTAAATCAGGCATTAGAGCAGGGGCATAAGGTGACTGCGTATGTACGCAATCCGGAATTTAATTCATCGAATTCAAAGCTTGAGGTTGTATACGGCCAGCTTGATGATGTTAATAATCTTGCAAAAGCAATGGCAGGAAACGATGTGGTTTTAGCCACGCTGGGCAATCCTGCATCTGACAGAAACGGGAAGCTTTTTGAATTTGCAATTCCCTGCATCATTACAGCAATGGATATGGCAGGCGTTAAGCGTTTTATCAGCCTGTCGGCGCTCGGTGTAGGCAATACCTACGAAAATACACGCTATCCATACCGTATGGGAAGCAGGACCTTTTTAAAAGGGAATTTTGCAGATCATCTTGCAGGCGAACAAAAACTGAAAAGCTCTGATTTATGCTGGACAACAGTTCATCCCGGACCGCTTTTTAATGGAGACAGAACAGTAAATCCGACAGTAAGACTTGCTAAATCAGGCTTTAAAATGAGCGGCACACCGAGAACAAACCGCTCGGATGTTGCGTCCGTTATGCTGAGAATCATCAACGACACAAGCACCTTCAGAAATGAAATCATTATGTCGTCAAATCAGGATCAATAGCCAAATGAATCTGCAAAAGAAAGCGTGAGGAAATGAGTAAAATTTCGCTCTTTATAACTCCTATGCAGAAAGCAACAATGGCGAAGAACGGGCAAAAGTACCTTTAAACCGCACTTATTTATGATACGGTTCTCCATAACATATCCAAGTGCGGTTTCTTTGTTGTCTAAAATCCTCCGTTATTATATGCTCTTGTAATCATATAAGACGGCTCATAATATGCACTGCCGTTATAATTGTCGATCACTTCACATATCCCATCATTATATACCCGTATCATGCCATCTATATAATCTTCTTCCGGCTGAAGCGTTGACAGAATCAGTCTCATATAGACTTTTCCCATCTGTGTCTCAGAGGGGATCTCGTCTACCAGTTCTTTATCCACTTCTGTGATATCAAAGTTACCTTTTTCCAGTCTGTATTCTTCAATCCATTCTGCCTCAATCTTTTTCGGATTCTCACAATGCAGTACGTTGGCAAGACTGATTAATCGCTCCCATTCGTCTTTTGAAATGTGATTCACAACATATTTATTCCTCTGATACAACTTCCTTGCCACCCGTTCTATCATATAACACAGAAAATATAAATCATTTTCGGTTATTTCTTCATCCGGAAAAAACTTGTTTGTCATAATGAATAACTCCCTTCAAACTTGATTGTCTGCAATGCCCTCTCTGTGCAAAAGACAATCTGATGCGTTGGATATTTAAACTTAACTAATTCCCAAAATGCAGCTTTGGATATCCGCCCTGCCATATAATCTTCTACATAATCCCATATCGTATCATCCGCCATGGGACCTTCTACAATATCATATTCGTGTTTTATTCCTCTGCGGCAGTCAACTACGAACTGAAGCCATTCTTCTGTCATTTCATCAAAGACCTTTGTTTTCAAAGCAACGTTTTCTTTATATTGATATTTATTGACAATATGATATTTTCTTTTTGTTATAGCCCAGCGCCTCGCCTGCTTTTCGTAAATTGTGCAATAAAACCCATAACCAAAATCCTTATAAAATCCATTTTCTAATATTTGAGGTTTTGTCACCACGACATTACTCCCATGATATAAAATCATATAGCAACTCCTTTTTCTTTCACGAAATCTGTAATATCATCAACCAGATACTCCGCTCCCAATGTGTGAAGCGTATCGTAACAGACAAATATATAATCATCTAAAATATGAGTTTGATTCAAAATATTGTAAACATCTGACGGAGATTTTTTCCAATGTTCTGCCAGATTGTGGATAAGAAAAATACTGAATTGCAGTTCTTTTTTTGTGCACATGATTTATCACCCTTCTATTTTAATTCACTGAAAAGTATTTATCACAAATTCTGTATTATATTATACTAAGACTTTTCCATTATGTACAGAAAAAGCACAGCTTTTCTTCCGCTGTGCTTTCCTTTATATGAAAATACTATTTCACTTAGGATAGGCTTTTGTAATAAACAAAAAACGCCCACTAAGCATCGTTTCTTTCCAGACTAAGCAGATAATACCGATAGATTATGTAGCCAATGCATATCGCAAAGAGCAAAATATAAGCCACATGATCTTTCAAAGTTCTGAAATAGAAGGCAAACAAACCAAAGCCGATACTCTGAATCATGATTTTGAATTTTGTATCTTCAAGTTTCCCCGTTTTAAATAAGCAATAGCGGATTCCTATTACTGCCGGAGAAAAAATGATTGCTATGACGATCAAAAACAAGGATTGTTTATCAGCCGCAAATTTCTTTAGTATGTTTCTCTCTTTATCATCAATCTCTAAACATTGGTACAACAGACTCAGCGACGCCTCGTCAGGTACAATTTTCCCCAACTCCCATTTTGAGATCGTCTGTCTGGTAACATATACCGAATCTGCCAGTTCCTGCTGCGTCAGTCCCTTTTTTATCCTCGCCTCTTTTATCATTTCCCCAATTTCCATATATCCTCCACTATCTCCTGTCAGAATGAGAAATGCCGTTGATACCAATGGCTACTGCAGCACATATCATAACAAAACTCATATCCCATTTCCTCTCAAACAGAAATCCATATATCCCTGCAAAAACAAAAAGGACAAAGAAAACCCATCTGATCCGCTTGAACAATTTGGGATACCAATCTGATACTTTTATAATGCACATTATAATACGCGCAAGCAATAGCCCTGCTATACCAAACAATCCAATGGTAAGCATCCCCCAAATATACTTCTTATTTTTCCCCATAGATTTCAGCATAACAAAGACCTCCTTTATTTTATGCTCTTATTTTAGGAGGTCTGTCTGTTAAAGTCACGCAACGCTCATTATAATTTCCGCAACAGTTGTCTTAAAACCGTATTTTATCATTCTATCTCAGCACTTTCGATGTCAGCAACAGTTATCAACGAATCTTTCTGTAAATACTTGATTGCTTTCAGCGCATATTCATGTGCTTCTTTGCTCGAGCCGGCAACCGCATCAGTTACAACCTTAATATAATAGTCGTGTTGATGGGCGTCTACCGCTGTATAATGAATACAGACATCTGTCAGCCCACCGATTAGATACAAGGTGTCCACATGAAGCCCTTTTAGCAGAATTTCCAAGTCCGTTCCGAAGAACGCGCTGTATCTTCTTTTAGAAATCAGGTATTCTCCCTTAATGGGATATGTCAATTTTGCATAATCTGTATATGGCGAATCCTCGATACAGTGAATGGATTCTGCTCCGTCCAATTCTCGTCCGAAATCCACCATATCAGGTCTGTGAACTTCCTTGATTTGGATGACAGGCAAATTGTTTGCACGAAAAACATCTAAAACTTGTTTAGCATTACGAATGCATTTCCATTCCGGTGCATCCACATTTTCCGTCGTCATTTCCCTAAAATCTTCTTGTTGTATATCTATTACAAGTAATGCGCTCTTTTTGCTTATCTTCATTTTAATTCCTCCATTATCCGTTCATTTTTGTAACATGAAATAGAATAATGGAGATAATCAATATCTATCCATATTGATTCCAAGTGCCTCGCTCATTTCATCACCTCAAATCTCAATTTATCATCTGTCTGCTCTCTTCCCGAATTATCTCTCATCACATCATGGCGGTGAAAAACCGCACTTATTTATGATACGGCTCTCCATTTATTATCCGATACCCCCGATACACCTGCTCCAGCAGCACCACCCGCATCAGCTGGTGCGGAAATGTCATCTTAGAAAAACTAAGCGCGAAGTCCGAGCGTTTCAGCACTTCTTTCCCCAGTCCGATAGAGCCGCCGATGACAAATGCGATGCTGCTCTTTCCCTGCAGGCCCAGACGCTCGATCTTGTCGGCGAATTCCTCTGATGTGAGCATCTTCCCATTGATCTCTAAAGTGATGACATACATATCATCCTTGATATACTTGAGGATGCGCTCTCCCTCTTTCGCGCGGATCGCGTCTTCCTGCGCTTCACCTGCCTGATCCGGAGTCTTCTCATCTGCCACCTCGATGATCTCCAGCTTACAGTATCTGCTCAGCCGCTTGCTGTATTCCGCAATCGCGTCCCGTAAGTATTTCTCTTTGATCTTTCCCACTGTTATCACTGATATCTTCATTTGTTTTCCTCTGTTATTTTTCTCTGCTCTCTTTTTTTGACAGCGCTGGTGCATAAAAGGATCGCCTCAAACCGTATCATTCCGACGCTGCTCTGACAAACCGGTCAAATATTCCACTGTATATTCTGTCAGATATTTCTCGCTCAGAGGTCCCACAGCGTCATCTGCTCTCCTGCATTTTTATCTTCAAATTTGTACATATATTGGAAGATTTCCTTGTTACTGTGCATGATTCCGCTCTCTTCACACTTTTGATGGAACAGCTCCATCAATTCCGCCTGCCTGGGACTTATCACTTCATACCGATTTCCATATTCTGATATGTATTTTTCCTTTAATCCCGGAAACAGGCGGTCTAGACTTTTATAAAAATATTCCCGGTTTCCCTCCCGGAGCGTCAATCCCATTCCATAACAAATCACGCCTTTCACTCCTGCCTGCGCGCAGGCGGTTACGATACCCGAGATATTTTCCCGGGTGTCGTTGAGAAAGGGAAGAATCGGCGAGAGCCATACCACGGTTGGAATCCCTGCGGCATGCATTTCTCTCAGCACGTTCACCCGCTGGCTTGTAGTGCAGACGCCCGGTTCGATCTTCCTGCAAAGGCTGTCGTCATATGTGGTCAATGTCATCTGAACGACCGCCTTTGTCTTATCATTAATTTCTTTCAAAAGATCCAGG
Organism: uncultured Lachnospiraceae bacterium; assembly: GCA_959022495.1. Classification (GTDB taxonomy): domain Bacteria; phylum Bacillota; class Clostridia; order Lachnospirales; family Lachnospiraceae; genus Mediterraneibacter. Next base: position 96,385 of record CAUEYX010000006.1, read on the forward strand.
TCCCGCAGAATCCGATCAGACTTCGTCTGGATGGCAGCCCCGAAACCATATTCAGAGATCAAGGACAGCGCCTTACGCACATTCTGTAATTCCATCTCCAGAGGAATATACGGATCTGTCATAGCCCCGGTCCCGATCATACATTTCTTCCGTTTCCGCCGGAGTGCTCCTTCTAAGAGCCAAACGGCATTTTCCTTAACTTCGATATCCTCAAAGTCATGCTCCATATGATAGCATCTGCTTCTGGAATCGCAGTAAATGCATCCGTGAGTGCACCCGCGGTATAGATTCATCCCATTACCTGCCGATAAAATTCCTTTCACCTTTACCAGATGCATGCTCTTCCACCTCCCATTCCGCGGCAGCACAATTTGTCTTTTCCTTCCACACAATCCTGTCTTCATATGTCAACCTGTATTCTGCCCTGCATGCGATCTCTTCCCGGACTCTGCGTGTCATTTTCCCATTGTTCGGGGCATTTAACACATTTCCCCGGCTTTCCGGAAGGCGCACTCTTATCATAGACTTTCCTTGACGGATAATCAGTTCTCCCGACTCCATCTTTCGCACAGACGCACCGAGATAAGTGGCGAACCTGTATTGCTTTCCGTGCCGCAGCAGGATTCCCGTCGTTCCTGTAAAGCATCGTCCCAAACAGGGGATACTTGCCGCCGCTGCCATAAAAGAACCCCCATCAAGAAAATGCTGGGTCCATACATATTTCTTGGGAAAGGATCTGCCGCTGTCCCCTTCCATATATCCCCGTCCATCCGAGAACTTCAGCCTCTGCCCGTCCACTTCCAGCTCTCCATTTACACAGTGTTCCATACTGTATACCGCATGTCTGCACTCCATGCCGGGGACAAAGCGAAAAGGCCCCATGATATCATATGCCGGCGCTGTAAACGGACCGAATCTCAGGATACCCTTTATACAGCGGGTATCTGCACAGACAAAACCCAGGCTGTCCGTACCGGATATGCCGGAAGCGACTGCCATCTGCTTCCTGCCCGCCTCAAGATTCAGCCGGATTCCACTCTTTGAAAATATGTTTTCCCCAATCTGCATGATGCCTTTTGCGCGGTTCATCCGAAACTGCTGGATCGGAAAATTCTGATTCCAGCTTCCCTGCTCCGTGAGCACCTGGATCGAACAGGACCATTTTCCTCTTGACCGGTGTACCGCCGGGATCACCGCCGCCATTCCGTCCTCTCCCTGACATCGAAAATACCAGCCGTAAAAATAATCACTCATGATGAATGCCCTCCTGCGCCGGGCCTTCTAAAAGATTCCCTTTATAATCAAAACGCGACCCATGGCAGGGACAGTCCCATGTCTTTTCATCGGGATTCCATGCCAGCTCACACCCCAGATGCGGACACACGATATCCACCTGATAGATCCTGCCTTCCTCTGATTTATAAGCGCCCACCTTACCCCGGATGGTTTCGATATCAGCCTCTTTGTCTCCTTCCTCAATGGTGCTGCTGTCCCTTACTGCTTCCACGATCGCGCCCTGCCCCGGCTCGATCTGGCTGGCTGCTTCTGCCGGAATATGAAAGAACCGTTTTGTCAGTCCCTTCACCGCCGTCCCGCTGTCCTTTATAATCTGCGGGATCTCTTCCGCCGAGAATCTGGACGGCGAGAAAGCCGCCTCGTACGAGTTCTTTCTGCCACAGATTCTATCCCGGATCAGCATTGCCGACACCATGGAGGAAGTCATCCCCCACTTTTGGAAACCCGTGGCCACCAGCCAGTCAGGGCGGTCTTTTGCATACTGTCCAACAAACGGGATCTGATCTGCTGTCACGCAGTCCTGCGCAGACCAGAATGCCGCCTCGACGCTGTCAGGATAGAGCTCCTGGGCCATCTGGCGGAGACCCGCATACCTGCCGCCTTCTTTGTTCTCTCCCGTACGGTGTCCCTGTCCGCCAAGCAGAAGATACTTCCCGTACTGTCTGAATGAAAGCGTGTCCTCTCCCGCTCCGATGTACATACCCTTCAATGACTCTGCCTGCTCCAGCGCAAGGACATACGATCGTTCCTGATGCATTCTCGTGAAATACATTCCCGGAAAATTGACGAACGGGAAATGTGTGGCAAAGATAATTTTTTCTGCGTGTACGCTCCCACCGGGTGTTTTTACCGTATGCTCTCCCACCTCTTTCACAGGGCTGTCCTCATATATGGCAGTCTTCTCCGCAATCCCGCTTATGAATTTCAGTGGATGAAACTGTGCTTGATGAGAAAAACGTACGGCTCCCGCACATGGCACCGGAATCTCAATCTCTTTTACATAGTCTGCCCTGATCCCAAGGTCAGACGCCGCCTCCGCTTCCTGTTTCAGCTTGTCCGCATCTTGGGAATAGACATAGGAATTCGTCTCCTCAAATTCACAATCGATTTTCTCTTTCTGGATGACTCGTTTATATTCTTCCACTGCTTTCTGATTGGCCTGAACGTATCGGGAAGCAGTCTCTCTGCCCTTTTTCTCAATAAATGTCTTACAAAACATCCCATGCTGGGATGTGATCTTTGCGGTGGTATTCTTTGTCTGTCCTCCGCCGATTCGCTCTGCCTCCAGAAGAACAGCATGAACTCCCGCCTGCTTCAGCTGATATGCAATAAGGATTCCTGCCATTCCTCCGCCGATCACCACGGCTTCCGTCTCAATATCTTCCCACAGCGGTTCCCGTTTCCTAATCTCACAGGTCTTGCTCCAGATCGATTCCATACGATGCCTCCTATTGGGTTTTATCTATAAGATTTCCCGTAGAAGGCAGTTTATGCGTTTTTCACCTCATATACATACAGTTCATGGAGCGCTCTTGTCGCACAGATGTACTCTGCCTGTTCTGCCAGCGGGTTCTCCTTCCTCCCGCGGACAGCGAATACCTGATCGAATTCCAGTCCCTTTGCCAGATAAAAGGTGGTTACAGTCAGCCCTTTTTTAAACGCGGAGCTGTCCCTGTCCACGTAGCATGCTTCCACTCCTCTGTTCTTCAGCAGACGATAAATGTCAAAAGCTTCTTCCTCCGTCATGGTGATGACCGCAGCGGTCTCGAATCTTCCGTCTTCTCTGTCCAAAGCTTCTGCGGACTGCGCTGCAATTTCTCTGAGCATGTCTTCCTCCGTGGAGAAGCTTTTCACCTCTACGTCTTTTCCGTGGCGCTCCAGGAGCTCAATATCTGTTACCCCGCTGATTTTTTCTGCGTACGTGGCAATCTCCCATGTATTGCGGTAACTTTTGTTCATGATAATGGTGCGGATGCCTTTTCCAAATATTTTCGGCAGAAATTTCAGCACATCGTGCTGTTCCTTGTCAAGTGTCTGCGCGCGGTCGCCTAAGATTGTCATCCGGCAGTTGAACAATCCCTGAAGAATCACATACTGCAGGTAAGAATAATCCTGCATCTCGTCAATGACCAGATGTTTGATATTCTTGTGGGCATTTCCCCCGGTAAGCCTGTATTTCAGATACAGCATCGGAAATACATCCTCATAAGGAACCTTTCTTTTCTCGTACGGCACATCAGAGAGGTTTTCCTGCCCGCAGGCTTCCATCAGTCGATTGTATATCTCGTAAATATCCTTCGTCACATACATGCTGTCAAATTTACGCTGAAGAAACTCTCTGTCCTCTTCCTCAATATCTCGTCCCCGCAGTGTCTCATAAGAATCAATGAAATAATCCATCACTGCGTCCATCCGTTTCAGGATAGGTGTTTCATAAAACTTGTCATAAAACAGCCGGATGATCTCTTCCTCAGAAAGTTTCATCCCTCGGAATTCAATGTCCTTAAACTCCATCAGGCTGTCTTCTTCCACCGCGAGAAATCCTTCCACCTGCCCTGCAAAGTCCGCTGACTGTTTTTCGCGGAAACGCTCATCTGCCGCCTTATCCGGAAACCGCATCATCCGCTCCAAATGGTCATACCGGTCCTCACAGTCGGGCGCTGTACATTTCAGCTCCTTGTAGGCAAACAGGTCAAAGCTCATCTCCCGGATATTTTCCTCTCCCAGCTCAGGCAGGATATGTGAAATATAATCCGCAAACACACTGTTTGGGGAAAGGATGAGCACATTCGATGATTTCAAGTTCTTCCTGTCATGATACAGAAGATAAGCGATACGATGGAGAGCGATAGATGTCTTGCCGCTTCCGGCCGCTCCCTGTATCACCAAAATCCGGTCTTTCGTATTACGGATAATTTCATTCTGCTCTTTCTGGATCGTGCGAACGATGCTTTTCAGCTGAGCGTCCCCGCTGTTTCCCAGTTCCTGTTTCAAGATCTCATCATCGATCTTTACATCGCTCTCAAAGCCGTAGAGCATCTTTCCACCGCGGATCTTATACTGCCACTTTGCCTCAATATCACCGCAGATCACACCTGACGGCGCTTCATAGGAAGCCGGACCTTTGTCATAATCATAGAACAGACCACTTACCGGAGCACGCCAGTCATAAATGAGAGGCGTCATCCCCGCCCGCTCCGCGAAATTCCCGATACCGATATAAAAAGGCTCCGCTTCCTCTTCGCCCTCGAAACGAAAATCTACTCTGCCGAAAAAGGGAGAATCTGTCATCTTACGGTACCGCTGCATCAGCTTCACCTTTTCTTCATTCGCATTCACCTGATGCAGAAGGGCCTGGCGGTTGTCATAATCCTCATACCCGTACTGGTCCATCTCTGTATAGTTTTCCCAGTAATACTCGTGCATGTTTTCAATCTCTTTGAGTCCCTCGTCAAGCTCCTTATCCAGCTTCTCTAATCTCTCCTTCAGCTTCTCATTTATATCCTCAAGAAAACGAGTACTGTCAAAACATCTGCTGTTTTTTTCCATTTCCCCTATCTCCTCTATCTTTTTTGTAACTGCTATTATTCTTTCCAAGCAGTGGCTCCCGGTAGAATCCCTGCGAAGCAGGACAGGACGACTCAGCCGTCCTGGATCGCACATCGTGCGATCATTATACCATGTATTTTTTGAAAAGAAATCACAAATTAGTCATATTTCTTTTTTATAATATACTCTAATATCTGAAAGAAATGAGGTAAACCAATGAAAAAGGAAAACAGAAAAATGGCCCAGCAGCGCCGGGCCGAAGAGCGCCGTAAAAAAGAATTCCGCAGGAAAGTAAGCAAAGCCCTTGTAATCGGTATTCCATCCCTGGCGGTCCTGATCCTTGTGGTCGTGATCATCGTAGACGCGTTTAACAATAAGGACGCCTCAAGCCAGGCCACTGACACAAACACAGAAAGTACGTCGGACACTTCCGGCACGGATAACAGTACTGACACAGCTTCTGACAGTAGTTCTTCCGCCTACTCTACAGACACTTCTCTCACTGTGGCAGATGGAGATACCGTCAATATTGATTATGTGGGAACCGTGGATGGTGTTGAGTTCGACGGAGGCAGTACGCAGGGTATGGGAACGGATCTTACGATCGGTTCAGGACTTTATATTGATGATTTTGAAGAGCAGCTTATCGGAGCGCATCCCGGGGACACAGTGGAAGTAAATGTTACCTTCCCCGATTCATACGGAGTCGAAGAACTGAATGGAAAAGACGCTGTATTTACTGTAACAGTAAACGGCATCTATTAATAAAAATGAGTTGTGCGTAAAATCATCCAGTGTATGATTCGATCTTAAAACGGGACGCAAGCCTGCATCCCGTTTTTTCCTATCTTGAATTCACATTATTTGTTCTTCAGATACTCATCGATTCCTTTCGCACCGGCTTTTCCAGCTCCCATGGCAAGAATAACTGTAGCTGCGCCTGTCACGGCGTCTCCACCTGCAAACACGCCTTCTTTGGAAGTCTGCCCGTTCTCTTCATCGGCAACGATACATTTCCTGCGATTTGTCTCGAGCCCCTTTGTTGTAGAAGAAATAAGCGGGTTTGGTGATGTGCCGAGAGACATGATCACCGTATCTACTTCAATATCATACTCCGATCCCGGAATCTCCACCGGACGTCTTCTCCCGGACGCGTCCGGCTCGCCAAGCTCCATCTTAATGACAGTCATACTTGTAATATTGCCGTTCTCGTCAACATTGATCTTTGTCGGATTTGTCAGAAGATCGAAGATCACGCCCTCTTCTTTCGCGTGATGGACCTCCTCCACTCTGGCGGGAAGCTCTGCCTCACTTCTTCTGTACACGATATGTACGTCAGCGCCGAGACGGAGTGCTGTTCTCGCGGCATCCATGGCAACGTTTCCACCGCCTACGACAGCGACTTTCTTTCCCGCAATGATCGGGGTATCATAGTTTTCGTCAAAAGCTTTCATCAGGTTGCTTCTTGTCAGGTACTCATTCGCGGAAAATACGCCGTTCGCATTCTCTCCCGGGATACCCATGAACATCGGAAGACCTGCGCCTGATCCGATAAATACAGCCTCAAATCCTTCCTCTTCCATGAGCTGGTCGATCGTCGTGGACTTTCCGATCACCACGTTGGATTCGAACTTCACGCCCAGTTCTTTCACCTTCTCGATCTCTTTCGCTACGACTTTCTGTTTCGGAAGACGGAACTCCGGAATACCGTATACAAGCACTCCGCCCAGCTCGTGGAGCGCCTCGAATACAGTCACTTCATATCCCATCTTTGCCAGATCTCCCGCGCATGTCAGACCTGCCGGACCAGAACCGATGACCGCAACCTTGTGTCCGTTCATGGACTCCGCTCCAACCGGCTTGATATCATTTTCAAGCGCGTAATCCGCAACAAATCTCTCCAGCTTACCGATAGATACCGGTTCCCCTTTGATTCCGCGGATACATTTGCCCTCGCACTGAGACTCCTGCGGGCAGACACGGCCGCAGATCGCCGGAAGCGCGCTGGACCTTCCGATCACTTTATAGGCTTCCTCGATATTGCCTTCTTTAATCTCTTGAATGAATGCCGGGATATCAATGGATACCGGGCAGCCCTGGATGCACTTTGCGTTCCTGCAGTTTAAGCATCTTGTGGCCTCGTCCATTGCCTCTTTCTTATTATATCCGAGACAAACCTCTTCGAAATTTGTCGCGCGTACTTTTGCGTCCTGCTCTCTGACAGGCACCTTCTTTAACATATCTGCCATTATTCGTCACCTCCGCAATGTCCGCATCCGCCATGATGTGTATCTCCCTCCTGGAGCTTGAGCATCGCACGGCCCTCTGCCGTCTTGTACGTCTGGGCTCTCTTCATCGCCTGATCAAAATCTACAAGATGTCCGTCGAACTCCGGTCCGTCCACGCACGCGAATTTGATCTCATCGCCCACCTGGAGACGGCACGCGCCGCACATTCCGGTTCCGTCTACCATGATCGGGTTCATGCTGACGATGGTCGGGATCTCCAGCTTCTTTGTCAGCAGACAGACAAACTTCATCATGATCATCGGTCCGATGGCAACGCAGACATCGTATTTATTTCCATTATTGACAAGCTCTTCCACCATCGTGGTGACCATTCCGGCATGTCCGTATGTACCGTCGTCTGTACACGGATAGTAATTGTCCGCAACAGCCTTCATCTCATCCTCGAGGATGAGCATGTCCTTTGTCTTCGCTCCCACGATCACGTCAGCTTCCATCCCGTGGTCGTGCAGCCATTTCACCTGCGGATATACCGGAGCCGCGCCCACACCGCCGGCAACAAAGAGCATCTTCTTATTCTTCAGTGTTTCCAGATTCTCATGGACGAACTCAGAAGCACATCCGAGCGGCCCTGTAAAGTCTCGGAAATAATCACCTTCTTTGAGGTCTCCCATCTTTGTTGTGGAAGCTCCCACTTCCTGGACTACAATCGTGATGATTCCTGCCTCTCTGTCATAGTCGCAGATCGTCAGGGGAATACGTTCACCCTTTTCATCCATCTTTACAATAACAAACTGACCGGGCTGGCAGTGCTTCGCAACACGCGGCGCATGCACATCCATCAGAAAGATCTTGTCAGCCAGTTTTTCTGCCTTCATTATCTTATACATGGTCTTCCTCCTCGTAAAAATCACTCTTTCACTATAATACGCTAAATTACGCGGGATAGCAAGCAAAACATAGTATGAATGCGGACGGGTGATAAAAATTAGGGATAAGCTCTCGCTTATCCCCATTGCGTTAATGTTGAGTTGAATCGTTCTTTTTATTTATGACTGTTTCGTCTGCTTCTGCCTGCTGTCATCGCCAGCACTGCGCCTGCAATAACAGTCATGTACAGCCAGCCTGCTGTTTCTGTACTATCGCCGGTAGCAACAGCCTTGTCAGCAGAATCTGCGGGTTTATCTGTACCTGCCGGTTTCTTTGTATCTGACGGTTTTTCAGGATCTGCCGGCTTATCTGTACCCGGTTTGTCATCCGTCTTCTTCTCCAATGCCTCCAGAGCATTGTTCAACTTAATATAAGCTTCATTAACACTCTCCTGATCTGCGTTTTCATCTGCATATACGTCTTTCGCGTCGTTAAACGCAGCTTCCAGAGCTGATACAGAAGCATCTGTATAACCGCTCAGGTCCATATTGTCTATCTGACTGATCAATCCACCAAGCGCTGTCTTGTCAACTTCAGGTTCCTCGCCGCCCTGCTCTTTCTCCAGAGCATCAATTGCAGCCTTCAAAGCCTCGCAGGCAGCATCAACCTCTTCCTGTGCTGCATTTTCATCCTGGTATACATCAATCGCCTCCTTGAGCGCAGTATTCACTGCTTCTACGGACACGTCTGTATAACCGCTCAGATCCATATCTTCTGCCTCGCTGATTAACTCACCAAGAGCTGTCTTGTTAACCGCAGGCTTTTCCAGAGCATCAATCGCATTCTTCAGTGCAGTGTAAGCAGCATCAACATCTTCCTGTGCTGCATTTTCATCCTGATATACATCGATCGCTTCCTTGAGCGCAGTATTCACTGTTTCTACGGACGCGTCTGTATAACCGCTCAAATCCATATCTTCTGTCTCACTGATCAGTCCGCCGAGAGCAGTTTTATCAACCTCCGGTACTACCGGCTCATCTACACGTGAAGAAGGAATAATCTCGTAAATTACCGGGGCCGGATTTCCTTCATGGAATGTCAGTTTCACCGCGAGTACTGTATCATTTACTTTCAGTTCCGTCAGAGTGTCATCCAAGACACCGATCTCCTTCCACTCTTCCGAATCTGCTGTCTGAACCTCTACCGTAGCATTGCTGATGGAAGCGCCATCCTGCAGAATACGAAGGATTCCTATGTCAGTTATGCGGGAAGTCTGGTAGATGAGATAATCTCCCTCTTCCACAGATTCCGGGGCATAAGCAGTAGAAAGGTCTCCGTCTGAAACAAATACATGATCATCGCCCTTGGATGCCTCTGTGACAATTACTGTATCGTCACCCGTAATAACTGTTGTATTAAACTCCACCTCAAACAGCTGAATCCAGTTATTTTGAGATGCGTTGCTCGTGAAGCGGAAATATCTGGCCATTGCTCCGTCCGCATTATTTGTCGTCATATATTTTCCGCTGACTGTCTGGTACTGGATTGCTCCAATATCTGTCCACTGTACCCCATCAGAAGAAATCTGTACTTTTCCGTTACTGAAGCTGTCTGACCTGTCAAAATAGCCTTTAATGTCATACAGCGGCATCGTCTTACCAAGGTCTACCTGGATATAGCTTCCTGCTGTAGGAGCAGCGTTGGACCAGAATTTTGTATCCATGCTGCCATCCAGCGCATTAGTAATCGCATAATTCTCGTATGTCCCCAGGGATGTAGATATGCTGGGGCTTGCCTTGTACACCGGTGTAACTTCCAGACTATTGATATTCAGTACTAAAACATCTTCCGTGGAATTCACAAATCTGATAAACGCGGCTGCTGTCTGTGTGTTCATAATCATAGCGCCATCTTCAACCGTCGTCTCAGCCTTCGTCCATTCTTTCCCATTCAGGCTTGTTTCCATCACAAGTCCGCCAAGTACATCTGCCTCCAATGAAACACTGCCGATCTGCATTGCTTTCGGGAGAGCCACCTGAACCGCTTCACCTGGTTCCAAAGATACCTCTGCATCACTGACAGTATATTTCCCCTGATCCTGGCTCACTGTACACTCTACAGCACCGTCTCCATCTGACACTTCTGTCTCAAACTGCTCAAATGCGGACTCTTTGATCCTGGAATCTGCTTCATTGAGAATAGCGGTAACTGCCGGCTTCAGATACTGTGTTCCTACATCTGCCACACTTTCTTTCGTTCCCTCACCCTCCAGGCTGGTAATAATATGATTACTGGAATCGTTCAAAGCTTCCTTTGCCTTCGCATTGCAGCTCACCCAGTCAGCCAGATCTCCTTCTTCAGCCGCAAAGAGCGCTCTGACAGCATTCTCACCGGCAGCTCCGAGAGACGCATAAGCTTCCCTATGTTCATTAATTTCGGAACGGAGATTTTCATTGCTGATCCCTGCAAGCGCCTCCGCATCTTCCTGGATCTGAACAAATTTCTCCAGAAGAGCCTGCGCGGGAGCGTTAATATCTGTTCCTTCAGCAATCGCGGTAGTAAATGCGTCAATCAGCTCAACGCTGTTCCAAGACTCATTATACAAGAACGGACCGCTTGTACCACCGTCATCGCTAAGATAAGTAACATCCTCTGCAAAGTGCTTAAATGCATCACTTGCCTCAGGAACCAGTTCTTCGATAGAGCGTTCCCAGCTGCTCTCATAATCAAAACTGTCTGTATTCCATGTATAATCCGCGATACTGTACAGAGCAACTTTAGATGCGTCTGCCTGCTGCATCGGGTTAGAGAAAAATCCAGTTACATTGTCAAGATCTGTGCTCAAATTATGAAGCGGCGCCATCAGCAGCTTTCCATCACAGTAATCATTTACCGGATAGTTCCACCATACGGCAAGATCTCTGTCAACGCCTGTCCATGTCTGCGGCCATTCATATACGTCCCGCGAAATATTTGACATGGTAGCTGCGCCTGTCCACATAATCTGGATATCACTGTGAAGATCTGACATATATGGCCTGAAATAACTTACGCTCGGTCCCCATGCTGAGTTGTACCGTGCAGCCACAACGATCAGAGGTTCAACATCGCCTTTCTCTTTCACAAACTCATCGTCAATCCGATTGATGAACGCTGCCTGCGCTGATCCGTTATACCAGTCGTCCGTGTCATCAAACAGGACACCGAACTGGCGTACTCCCAGACTGTAAAGCTGTTCGAATTTTGTGATCAGAGCCTGGAAATCCGTATCGTTAAACCGCAGAGTCGCTCCCGGATGGATCGTCCAGCAGAAATTAAAGTTGTTTTCATGTCCTGCTTCTGCAAGTTCCGCCATCTCCTGCGCTTTGTCAGCTGGATACAGTTCTTTCCAGTTTGACCTGTGGTAAGGATCGTCCTTCGGCGCATAAATATATGTATTCATCTTGTATTTCGCCGTATCCTCCATAAGGCTCATGCGCTCTTCATGGGTCCACGGATATCCGTAGAAACCTTCAATAAATCCACGGAATTCAATCTCCGGGTAATCCTCTATCGTCACTTCCGCAATTCTGCCCTCACTGGTCTTCTGCTGAATCATCTGCCCAAGGGTCATGACACCGTAATACGCGCCGTCAGCGTCTGCCCCTATGATAGTGACATCGCCGTTGGCATTCGCGCTGTCAGTGGATGTAAGCACATAGCCCTCCACCTGATCCAGAGCAGCACTTTCCACATCGCCGCAGTCCTCACAGTGATCTTTGGACGAAGAGATAATGATATTTGATTTCCCTTCATCATACTCTCCTTCAGAGTAGGTATATCCATTCTCCGTCAGCATTTCCTGAAGCTTTGGCAGTGTCGCCTCTTCCTGTCCGCCGTGGAGTACGATATTTACCTCACTGGTCAGGCTGATGCCTTCGTCTGACAGGTATGTCTCAGCCTGGGGCCTTGGATAAATATCCGCCCTGACAGCCTCTGTTTCAGCGGCCTGCGTCTCCTCTGCATGAAGAAAAGCCATGCCCCCTCCCATACCGGTCAAAACCATGGTGAGTGCAAGCGATCCGCAGATGCTTTTTCTACATAATCTCTTTTTCATGATTTCCTCCTTTTCCTTTTGTCAGATCACAAGACCTAGTATATAGCAGTCAGTGATCCCACTAACAAATCTATTATAAGTATTCTGATTTCTTTTGTCAACAAATGGAAATTTTATTGTTCACTTTCGAATCATTTCGCCAATATGCACAACAAGAAATGTTAATAAATACGCAGCGGACCTGCTGAATCAGCTTTTAAGATACTCCTTCCATCTTTTTTCATCTTCTTCCGCCTCTTTGATCATCCCCAGTTCACGATATACCTTTGACCGGCCATCATAAGCGAATCCCTGTTTCGGATTTAATTCTATTGCTCTATTATAATCATCCAAAGCTTTCTCATATTGCCGAAGTCCTGCATACACATCCGCTCTATGCTCGTATGCCCTGTCAGAACGGGAATTTAGCTCAATAGCTGTATTATAATCCATCAGCGCGTTATCATATAACTTTAACACTTTATATAAAAAGCCCCTATCCATAAATGACCACTCATTTTCCGGTTCCAGCCCGCATGCTTTATTGTAGTCCTCTAGAGATTTATCATATTTTTCTAAATAGAAGTATGCATCACCTCTGCCCCGGTATGAATCTGCACTACGTGGATTTAATTCAATCGCTCTGCTGAAACTTTCCACTGCTTCCTCATAGGCATCTTCTATAAGGAAGTCCTCTCCCTCCGACCAATAGTCAAATGATGTCATTTCATTTTTCTCTTTTCTTTCTTCTCTTTCCTCCGCCTCATTTTCATTAAACTTTGCGATCCCTTCGCCCAGCTTTTCCGCGCCTTCTTCTTTCCCTTTCTCTTCCAGTGCCCTGATCTGCTCACTGTAACGCCTTATCCTGCGGTTCATCTGGCCTTCCAGGTACTCCAGTGTCTTGCTCGTGGTAATCGCCTCAGGGCACATCTGATTTCCCAAAATCAGCATGATATGGTCAAAGCCTTCCATCTGTACAAAAAAGCCATTTTTATCTATTATCAATTCCCGGATATTTTCTCCCGGAAGACCGTACCGATCCATATAGCACCAATAGATCCCCTTCGGCAGATCCAGGTCATTCTCTTCCAAAAGCTTCATCAGACTCTGGTCCCCGCCGCCATACCCGATCACCACCGGAGTATAAATATGGAAGATTTCCTTGAGCACTTTCTTCCAATTTCCTTTTAAATCCGTGGTCTCTTCCGGGTCATTCAGTGGATCAAAAAACAGTCCCCTGTGCAGCTTTGCAACGATCGGTCTGCGGATACTGTGGTCACCGATGTAATCTGCCGTGAGCTCATGGTTTATAGTCAGAGGCTTCTGGTCCGTATACAAGAACAGCGCGTCTTCCACCAGGCTGTCAAAATTCGTAGTAATCACAAGATTATTATTGTACTTATCTGTAAGAAGCTTTGCGAGCGGATGATAACCAAAACTGGGGTCCGCATGCTCCATCAGCTGTTCCAGATAGCGGTATCCGTTTTTGCTATTGGGATAAAACCGAAGTTTATAGATATCAAAATAATATTCACTGGGTAAAGTATATCTGTTCTCGTCCTTTGCTTTTTTCCATTCCTCTTCAATCAAAGAAAAATCATGCTGGAGCATTTCTGCCTCTTTCAGCGTCTTCGCGAATCTGCGGGTCTCTTCAACATGCATGGGCGGCGTCTCCATATCCGCGCCTTCCCCCATCAAACATTTCATCCAGTCATATTCCAGACGTCCACCTATGGGGATTCCTGATTCAACAGAAGCGCCCGATCCCAAAATGAAGCAGAACCTCTGTCCATTTCTACATCCCTCGCAGTATGTCTCCGCAAATTTTGCTGCTGTAAGGATTCTCCAGTCCGGAAATCGTTTCTCTTTTGTTTCTGTCATCGTTCTCGTCCTTCTCCTGCCCGGCAGAACGCAGCCATTCAGATCTGCCCAGCCTTTCCTTTTACCAAATTCTGTAATTCATTCTATCACAGCAGGCGCTTTCTGACAACAAATATGCCCGGGGCAGTCTTTCCTCACACTGTCCCGGGCTGATTGTCTATACGATATTTTCTATTTTTTTAAAAATCGACTTCTGTCCCATAATAGGTGCATGTGAACAGTTTCTCCATGGCAGCCGGGTCAATGGCACGCGGATTGGAGCCTGTGCAGGCATCGCCTACGGCCAGCTCTGAAATCTTCCCGATCTTCTCTTTGAACTCGTCTTCATTGATACCGAAGTCTTTCAGTGTCTTCGGGATGTTCAGTTTCACGTTGAACTCGTTGATCTTCTCGACAAGGCTGTTGATCAGGGCCTTCTCGGATGTTCCCGGAAGTCCCATTCTGCGAGCAATCTCTGCGTAGCGTTTTGCAGCGATCGGATCTTTCGCATTGTACTGGATCACATACGGAAGGTAGATCGCGTTCGCGCATCCATGCGGAATATGGCCTGTAGAGAACGCGGCCCCTGTCTTATGTGCCATAGAGTGGACAATGCCCAGCAGCGCGTTGGAGAATGCCATGCCTGCAAGGCACTGCGCGTAATGCATCTGTTCTCTTGCCTCCATATTGCAGTTGTAAGATGCCGGCAGATAATCCAGCACCATCTCGATTGCCTGAAGCGCCAGCGGATCTGTGAACGGCCCGTTCAGTGTGGAAACATAAGCCTCGATGGCGTGTGTCAGGGCGTCCATACCTGTGTACGCAACCTGTTTTACCGGAAGTCCTGTTACAAGATCCGGATCAACGATGGCGACATCCGGTGTGATATTGAAGTCAGCCAGCGGGTATTTTACACCGGTCTGATAATTTGTGATAACGGAGAATGCGGTAACCTCTGTCGCCGTTCCTGATGTAGACGGGATCGCCGCAAATTTCGCTTTTGTCCTGAGTTCCGGGAAGTTAAACGGTGTGCACAGATCCTCAAATGTTGTATCCGGATACTCGTAGAATGCCCACATTGCCTTAGCAGCGTCGATCGGTGAACCGCCGCCCATGGATACGATCCAGTCCGGCTCGAACGCGCGCATTGCCTCCGCGCCCTTCATAACTGTCTCAACTGACGGGTCCGGCTCAACGCCTTCAAATAACTGCACTTCCATGCCTGCTTCTTTCAGATAGTTCACAGCGCGGTCAAGAAATCCCTGACGCTTCATGGAGCCACCGCCAACGACGAGGATTGCCTTTTTTCCTTTCAGGTTTTTCAACTCTTCAAGGCATCCTTTTCCATGGTAAATGTCTCTTGGTAAACAAAATCTGCTCATTTTTCGCATCTCCTTTATGTATTGTTATTTTTTTAACGTAGTCATTATAACTCTCTTTCATCAAAAAAACAACCCTGTTATTGTCAAAAATGTATAAATCCTTTTCCCAATAACAGAGCTGTATTCTTTTCGCTTCATCAATCTGACGTTGTAATATAGTTTCTTGTAGTCACATTTGTAAGCTTTCCATTATTATTATTCACTAAAACCGCCATAAAAATCGTCTGGGCGTTCTCCGGCATTGCAACCGGACCGGTATACTGGGTGGAAGAAGTAGAAGGCGTGGTCCCATCCATTGTATAATATGCCGTATAGCCTTCAGGAACCGTGATTGTAATCTGCTGCGGCTCATCATACTGTCCGGTAGATGGCGTCACCGCCGGAGCATCCACAATCGGAAACTGGATCGTATATGTGCTGGATGCTGCCACGCTTGGAATTCCTCTGCTGTTCACAGCTACTGCCCTGATCTCCGTTTCACCCTCATTTTGAAGAAGGATCGGTTCTGTATACTTTGTCCCCGTCTCGGCTGAAGGATCAGATCCATCCAGGGTATAGTAGATGTCTCCTCCGGTATCCGAAGTAAGCGTAATCTCCTGAACTTCGCTGAAACTCCCTTCTTCCGGGCTGAACTCCGGCGCGGAGGATATATAATCTGACACCGCATCCAGTACAGTCTCATCCTCACAATCCTTAAGCAGGCTGGCGATCTTTTCCGGCTGTTCTGTATCCATATAGAAGTCAATCGCCGCCTGATAAAGTTTTTCATTTGTAGGCTGTGTCTCAATTGCGCTCAGGAAGACTTCCTCTGCCTGGTCCAGCTCATCCTGGTCAATATAGACTTCCGCGTATCCCACATAAGCTTCCGGGCGGGACCGGTCCTTTACAACCGCCCGTTCAAAATATCTCTCCGCGGCGGCATAATCATGAGTCTGTATCGCATTATATCCTTTTCTTATCATCCCGGTGTATGAATTTTGGTATACAACAACAATACCGGCCGCAATCAGTGCAAGGATAACAAACAGAGTGATAAGAAGGTTCCGCCGTTTTCGTTTGGCCGCCTCTAATCGTTTCTGCTGGCGCTGACGTTTTAATTCCCCTGTGTTCTGGCGCTGGGAGCTGTCTGTGCTGCGCTGTGACCGGCGCATCTCGTCCGTGTTCTGACGGGAACCGCGCATCTCACCTGCGGTCTGCCTCTGCCGCTGCGCGCTGCCTCCCGTGTTCTGGTACTGCCGGCGCAGCTCATCCGTACTGCGCCCTCCTCCGGTGCCCTGCCTCTGCGAACCGTATCTGCGGTCTCTGCGAATCCGGTCCATTTCCCCCTGGCTGAGCACACGGGTTGCATTGGCGTTTTGTCCGCCGTCTCCTCTTCTGTATCTTCTGATATCATCTGTCCGTATCTGCCGCGTCGCGCCCTCCACAGACCCTCTCACTTCTCTTGTGAGAACATCATCTAAAGGGTTGTAATCCGGCACGATCTGTACTTCCGTACCACATTGGGGGCATACCATCTGATCATCGGGAATCTTTGCTCCGCAATGTCTGCATATCATGGTCTTTCCTCCTGCGTGCGAATCGTCTCTACACAGTTATTCATCAGCATGGCGATGGTCATTGGCCCCACTCCTCCGGGGACCGGAGTAATTGCGGATGCGGCAGATTCCACATCTGCAAAATCCACGTCACCGCAGAGATGATTCTGCGCGTCCCTGTGCATCCCCACATCAATAACAACTGCGCCGTCTTTTACATATTCTTTCGTAATAAAACGTTCCCTGCCGACAGCCACAACCAGAATGTCCGCACGGCGGGTGATTTCTTTTAGGTTCTTTGTACGGGAATGTGCCACAGTCACCGTGCCGTTCTCTCTCAAAAGCAGTGCCGCCATTGGTTTTCCTACAATATTGCTTCTGCCGACAACCACGCATTCTTTTCCTTCTATCGTGATCCCCGAGCGTTTCAAAAGCTGTATAATCCCCGCAGGCGTACAGGAAAGAAAGCCCTTTTCACCAATCCAGAGGCGCCCTACGCTCACCGGATGAAACCCATCCACATCTTTATCCGGAGATATGGTCCTTATGATCTTGTCTTCATCGATCTGCGCGGGCAGTGGAAGCTGGACAAGGATGCCGTTTACCTCCTCATCTGCGTTCAGTTCTTTCACAAGACGGACAAGCTCCTCTTCTGTTGTTTCTTCCGGAAGCTCGTACGCTTTGGACTCGATCCCGATATAAGCGCAGGCTTTCTTTTTATTATTTACATAGACAGAGGAAGCAGGATCATTTCCCACCTGTATGACCGCGAGACAGGCATGCCTGCCCTCCGCCGCCAGCTCTGTCACTTCTGCTTTCAGTTCATCCTTAATCTGCTGTGATATCTTCTTTCCATCAATTATCTGTGGCATCTATATCTCCCCTTTATCGTTTAAAACAACCCTGTGATTTTTCCATCATCTGTAACGTCAATTCCGTTTGCTGCCGGAACCTTCGGCAGTCCCGGCATGGTCATAATCGCTCCGGTAAGCGCCACCACGAATCCGGCTCCGGCATTTACATACACTTCCCGGATATGGATGTCAAAGCCTTCGGGCCTTCCAAGCTTTTTGGCGTCGTCGGACAGAGAATACTGGTTCTTCGCCATGCAGACCGGAAGGTTTCCAAAGCCAAGAGATTCGATCTTCGCAATCTGCTTTTGGGCTGCCGGTTCATAGACCACACCATTGGCACCGTATATCTCCTGTGCCACGGTTTCGATCTTCTCCTTGATAGACAGATCTTCTTTATACAAAGTATGGAAATCGGATGTTTTGTTTTCGAGCGTATCAAGCACTTTCTCCGCCAGGGCGATTCCGCCTTTTCCGCCCTTTTCCCACACTTCTGAAAGTGCGAATTCACATCCGCGCTCCTCGCAGAACCGGCGGATAAATTCATTTTCCGCCTCAGTATCTGTGACAAATGAGTTCAGGGTGACAATCACAGGAACTCCATATTTCTTTATGTTTTCAATATGTTTTTCAAGATTTACAATTCCTTTCGCAAGCGCATCCAGATTCTCTTCTGCCAGATCTGCCTTCGCAACGCCTCCATTATACTTCAAAGCGCGCACAGTTGCAACCAGAACGACTGCATCTGGTTTTAAACCTGCCATGCGGCATTTAATATCAAAAAATTTCTCAGCTCCCAGATCCGCTCCGAACCCTGCCTCTGTAATCGTAATATCGCTCAGCTTGAGCGCCATTTTTGTGGCCCGCACACTGTTGCATCCGTGGGCAATGTTGGCAAACGGGCCTCCGTGCACGAGTGCAGGCGTATGTTCCAGTGTCTGAATGATATTGGGCTTGACAGCGTCTTTTAAGAGCGCAGCCATCGCTCCGGTCGCCTTGAGGTCGTCCGCGGTCACAGGCTCCCCATCAAAATTGTATGCCACGACAATCTTCCCAAGCCGTTTCTTGAGATCCGCAAGATCATCCGCAAGACAGAGGATTGCCATAATTTCAGAGGCAACGGTAATCACAAAATGATCTTCCCGCACCATGCCGTCCATCTTGTTTCCCAGCCCCACAACAATATTGCGCAGCACACGGTCATTCATGTCCAGGCACCGCTTCCACACAACCTGCCTCGGGTCAATTCCAAGGCTGTTTCCCTGCTGGATATGATTGTCCAGCATTGCGGCAAGAAGGTTATTCGCAGAGGTAATGGCATGAAAATCGCCGGTAAAATGAAGATTGAGATCTTCCATAGGCACGACCTGGGCATATCCGCCCCCTGCAGCGCCGCCCTTGATTCCAAAGCAGGGCCCCAGAGAGGGCTCACGCAGCGCAAGCATCGCGTTTTTTCCCAATTGTGCCATTGCCTGTCCCAGCCCGATAGAAGTTGTAGTCTTTCCCTCGCCGGCCGGGGTCGGGTTAATTGCAGTCACAAGAACCAGCTTTCCATCCTCATGATCTTTCACGCGTTCCCACAGTTCATCTGAGAGTTTCGCTTTGTATTTCCCATAAAATTCCAGCTCATCTTCCCCGATTCCGGCGCGTGCCGCGACGTCCCTGATATGTTCCATTTTTGCTTCCTGAGCGATCTGAATATCTGTCTTCATCCCTTTTCCTCCTCTGCATCTTTTACTGATTCTGTAAATACTCTTCAAACTCTTCCTTTGTCATCAGGACCTTCCTTGGCTTCGTCCCTTCCTCCGGTCCCACGACTCCCGCTTCGGCAAGCTGATCCATAATGCGTGCCGCACGGTTAAATCCAATCTTAAACATGCGCTGCAGCATTCCTATGGAGGCCTTTTCCTTATCTATAATCAGGTTCCCCGCCTCGACAAAATATGTATCCCTGTCATCTCCGCCTTCTGAAGCTGACATCGCACCCGCTGACGGCATATTTGTATTCATATGCTCTTCCAGCTCATCATTGTAAGACGCGTTCCCATTCTTATTAATGAGATAATCCACCACATCCTGCACCTCTTTATCCGAGACAAATGATCCCTGGACACGCACCGGTTTCGGATATCCGGATGGATAAAAGAGCATATCGCCTTTTCCGAGAAGCTTCTCTGCGCCATTCATGTCAATGATCGTCCTGGAATCCACTCCCGATGATACTGAAAACGCGATCCTGGACGGCATATTCGCCTTGATCAGACCGGTAATCACATTGACAGACGGTCTCTGTGTGGCGAGAATCAAATGGAGCCCTGCCGCTCTTGCCAGCTGTGCCAGCCGGCAGATCGCGCCCTCCACTTCGCCCGGCGCGACCATCATCAAATCTGCCAGCTCATCAATGATAATCACGATCTGAGGAAGTTTTTTCTTTATTTCTTCTCCGGTCTCTCCCTTTTCCACCTTCGCGTTGAACCCTTTCAGGTCCCTTACATTATATTCTGCGAACAGTTTATATCGCTTCTCCATCTCCGCCACAGCCCAGTTCAGAGCCCCGGCCGCTTTCTTAGGATCTGTAACCACCGGAATCATCAGATGCGGAATGCCATTGTAAACGCTTAATTCAACTACCTTTGGGTCCACCAGAATCAGCTTCACCTCTTCCGGATCAGCCTTAAAGATAATACTCATAATAAGCGTATTAATACATACCGACTTCCCTGATCCAGTCGCGCCTGCAACGAGAAGATGAGGCATCTTTGCAATATCAGCGATAACAACTTTTCCGGCGATATCTTTGCCCACGGCACAGGAAATCGGTGACGCGCTGTTCCTAAATTCCGCAGACTCCAGCAGGTCACGCAGCATCACCGCTGTGTTCTCACTGTTTGGCACCTCAATACCCACAGCAGCCTTCCCCGGAATCGGTGCTTCAATCCTCAAATCCGCCACAGCCAGGTTCAGTTTGATATCGTCTGCCAGACCGACAATCCGGCTTACCTTCACGCCTTGATCCGGCTGGAGTTCATAGCGCGTCACAGAGGGACCACAGCTTGCATTGGTCACATGGACGCCCACCCCGAAATTCTGCAGTGTCTGTTCCAGTTTCAATGCGGTTGCCCGCAGATGAGCATCCGAGTCCCCGCCCGATTTTCTGCCCTTTTTAAGAAGGGATAAAGGCGGTGTATGATAGACAGGCTGCTTCTTCTCCCGCTCCATCGCCACTGCCTCCGCCACACTCTCTGTCTCTGCTGCCACTAGAGCCGTATCTCCCGCCCGGCTTCTGCGCCCACGTTTTTTCCGGGTGCTGTCCTGCATATCTTCTCCGCTTTCCTCCGCAGCGCTGCCGCTGTCAGCCACGTCTCGGTCTGACACTCCCGCATCCCGCGCAACTTTTACTTCCCCGCGGGGCACATCCGCAAAGGGATCTGGCATTTCCTGTGTCAGGCTGTCCGCCCGGTTAATAACAAAATCATCCATATGAGGTGCCCCATTGTCAGCTGACTGACCATCTTGTATATCTTCCGGGGTAATCTCATAAATCTCCGGTGATTTTTTCTTTCCTGCTTTGAATGTCTTTTTCTCCGGCTCCTCCGGCGTAAGTGTGGTTGCAAAAGAAACACCCGATACTTTTTTATCTTTTCTTTTCAGACCGCCTCTGCCTCCATCTGCCTCACCCTGCATATTTATCTTATCTGTTTCTTCCCGCTGGCGGGCGCGCAGTGCCGCTGTCTCCTGATGCTTCTTCTGCGCTTCTTCATACACTTTCCGGCTCTGCCGGCCAATGGGGGCAAGCAGTGATTTCTCCGTGATCAAAATCACACAGATGACAGATAGTACCGTCAGAACCACATAAGTCCCGATCTCTCCGATCAACGGGCAGAGCACACTGACAAAACAGCCTCCTGCCAATCCCCCGGCGCTGTGATATCTGCTTGACTCTCTATAATAGGAAAGTAAAGAAACGCCCGGCGTATAGGAATGAAAAATCAATTCCAGTATTGCGGCAAGCAGCAAAAACAGCACAATCCCTGCCGCAATCTTCACATAGGCATGCTTATTCCCTCTGTTCGACACAAGAAACGCAGTAATGCCGAACAAAGCAAACGGCAGTATATAAGCCATAAAACCAAAAAGACCAAATAAAACTGAAGATACCGCCTCCCCCGCGGTCCCTCCGAGCCCAAAGTTACTCAGTACGAGAAGGATACACACTGCCAGCACGGCAAGTATCAGAATCTCCCCTTTAATCTCTGTATTCTGCTGGTCCTTTCTCTGTCTGCTTTTATTGCTGCTCTTGGTGCTTTTCCTGCGCTTTGTCTGTCTGGCAGCCATACAATTCCCCCTTATAATTAAACATACTATATTTAGTATATCATCATTTGAAAATCATGTCATTATTTTTTTCTCTCCTCGATCAGCTGGTGCAGCTTGGCGAATGCCTGGCTGATTCCCCCTACTTCATCGATCAGCCCCTCACGCACAGCTTCCTCACCTTCCAGCATCGTGCCCACATCTTTCACCAGCTGCGTAGAATCCAGCATAAGTTCCAGCAGCCGCTCCTGTGATATCCGTGAATGGGAAGCAATAAAACGCGCGATCCGATCCTGGGTCTTCTCCATATTCCGGTAAC
This sequence comes from uncultured Lachnospiraceae bacterium, assembly GCA_959022495.1. GTDB lineage: Bacteria > Bacillota > Clostridia > Lachnospirales > Lachnospiraceae > Mediterraneibacter. The sequence goes on from CAUEYX010000006.1 coordinate 118,682, forward strand.
TCTGGATCACCCCGATAAACATCCCCGTTGAACGCACAGGGTGTACGATCATGGTCCCTGTAGGAACAATAAATGAATAATCTGCCGACACCGCCAGAGGTCCCCCTATGGAATGACTTCCTCCCAAAACAAGGGATACTGTCGGTTTACTTAGAGAAGCGATCATCTCCGCAATAGCCAGCCCGGCCTCCACATCCCCGCCCAGGGTATGCAAAAGAATGAGCACCCCTTCTGTTTTGTCATCTTCTTCTGCTTCCGCAAGCCTTGGAAGCAGATGCTCGTATTTCGTCGCTTTTGCATTCCCTGATACAGACTCATGCCCTTCAATCTCTCCAATAATGGTCAAAAGCTGGATTCCCCGCTTTGAATGCCCGTTTCCAAGGTCGAGCGTGCCCATCTCCTTTATCTCTGTATTCTCCTCGTTCCTTTCCTTTTGTAAAGTCTCCTGAGAATCTTTGTTTTCCATGTGCATATACCTCCTGTAAATTCCATCTTAAATTAGTATCGGAGAAAAAGAGAGTTTTATACGGGAAAATCTGGATTTGTGAGGATCATGGGATGCATCCGCCGGGAAGGCTCTTCCCGGCCTGCACAAGTCGAGAAAACAGCGGAGTGCCTTTTCGAACGCCTTTCTGCGCGGGGGTGTGGGTGACTGAGGTGACTTCGGAACAGGGCTTGGAAAAAGTAAAAATCAGAGGATATGCGTTAAGTTTGGCAATGGGATTGTCTGACCGAAGGGAGTTGCCCATTGCCAAACTTTGTATTTAGCATGTCCTCTGATTTTGTAGTTTTTCCTGCCCTGTGGAGCGGAACCGAAGCCACCCACACCCCCGCGTAGAATACGTCTTCAAAAATCGGCTCCGAAGTTTTCGTCCGATTTGCCGCTGACTACAAGAGTCTCCCCGGCAAATCACTTTAATAATGAATGACCACCGGTGTCCCTGTCTGCAGCATGGCATAGAGCTCCCCTGCTTTATCTACCGGCATATTCACGCATCCGTGGGACCCAGAGTAGGTATAGACGCTGCCGCCGAATGCGCTCTGCCAATCCGCGTCATGAAACCCATGCCCCTGCTGGGTGAAAGGCATCCAATACCTTACCCCTGTCTTGTAAAGAGGCTGTCCTGTAGCCGGATTAATCTCCCCTACTAACACGGCATCTCTCTCTGTATAAAGAATACTGTACACGCCCTGAGGTGTCTCCATATGGGGATCAGGTTCTCCCGTCACTACATCTGTTTCAAGTCGGACTTCTCCGTTTTCGATGTACCACATATGCTGTGCAGTAAGATCCACTTCTAAGTAGGTGCTGCCCCAGTCCTGCGTACTCCTGGAAGCTGCCCGCTGTGTATAGGCAGGTTCTTTTGACAGAATGTCCCCCTTCTTTATATGATCCAGCAGGGCTGTTCTTTCGGCCGCGGCATCAATCACCCACCCATAGGTGCCTCCTGATACCTCTGCTGTCTTTCCAGAAGGAGTCGTCACACTCCTTGTGCTGCCCGCAGTACTATACTTTTCTGCCAGATCCGCTGTCCACTGTCCCACCGCCGCCTCGTCCAGCGTGACATTCATATTTTCATCGCAGGACAGCCAGCCAGAAATAACCTGTGCATCTACGACCACATTCTGCTCCATAGAATAGGTGATTTTCGCCCTGCAGTATTGATTCATTATTTCACATGCCTCCTGAACTTCTGGTGAATCACTAAGAAAAGGCGGGGCTTCCAGACACCCCTCTTCCAACAGATTCAGTTCCGGTTTCAGTTTCCCAATGTATTCTCCAATTTTTTGTCTAACCATATCTTTTGATACGCCATAGACTTCCGACTCGACAATAAAATTCTCCCCGAAAAAAACCGGGTGGGCAGAAACAGCAGTTTCTGCCGCTTCTGACATAATATGCAGATCTTCAATTCTTTCATCCAGGAGTGTCTCATCATATGTAACATGAAATGGGGTATCTTTCGTATTTTCCCTAAAAAGCCCCGCGATCCATAACAGTCCGTTCTGTTTCTTGAGTATCTTTTCCGGCCAGTCATCCGCCGAAAACTTCAACCTAATCTCCCTGCCATATACAGCATCTTGAGGACCTTCATTTCCCACAGTAATATTCAGCACATAATCCTTTACTGTTTTATCCATATCCCGTTCTAAATCTTCAGCTGTTTTCATAGAAAAATCCCTGCCGTTAATCTTCGTTCCCGGTAGGAAATGAAACTGAAAAAACAGCGCTGTTCCCAGATATGCTGCCGTCAGCACTCCGATCAGAATCAGCACTGCCACAATCACTTTTTTCTTCCCGCAAATTTTCCGCAAATTTTTCTTCTGTTTCATGTTTTTGTCCGCTCCGCAAAAATAGTCCATGCCGGTCTTCCCATTCCGGTATAGACTATTATAATGGCTGGACACATATCTACGGCATCAATACGGCATCAAAATGCCATCATGCGGCTGATCACATATTAAAGACAACCTGACCATTCTCCATAATAAGGAAACGGAATTCATATTCTATTTCTTTCTCATCTTTTACTGTAAACACAAATTCATGGCCCTGCTCTTTTTCTTGATATGCAAACTCTGTGCGTCCGGCGGAAGGATAATACGCGTTCAGGAACTCCTGCATTCCCTCAGCGGCCGCGGCAGGATCTATCTTTGTTCCATCCATCCCCGGATATGCAGTAAATGACATTAGATATCCCGTCTCATCGTCGAGGAAGATTTCCATCTTCGGTGAACCGGGTCCCTGATCCTCCGAATAGCATACGCAGTCCCAGAATACTCTTGCATTTTCCTGTTCTTTTATTCCGGAAGCAAATACAGGCTGTAACAGCCATCTATTTCCCCACTGGCTTTCTATTACTCCGTACCGCATCAGAAGATCCAGCAGATCTCCGGCCTCTCTTTCTACAGTCTCTGCCGCCATATATTCTCCGCTTCGCAGCTCCACACTCTGCTTCAGGGCATCCGCTGTTTCCAGGATTTCCAATAGATTCTGACTTCCCGCAAGCGGGATCTCCCGGTGTGTATCACGGATCTTTACAACTTCCTCTTCCATCCCCGCATCTGCCATCCGGGCGGAAAGCCCAGGCAGGACGAATCCAGCCGCCACGAAAACGAATACAATAACCGGCAGGAACTTTTCTCTACTTCTCATTTCGTCCTCCTTTCAGGACAGCCATGACAACAGTCCCTCTCCCCATCCTGCTCTTAAACCGCAGGTATCCGTCATGGGCCGCGGTAATATCCCGGCATAATGCAAGTCCCAGCCCCGTGCCCCCTGCCATACGCGAACGGGATCTGTCCACCCGGTAAAAAGCTTCTGTCAGATGTTCAAGGGAATCTTCGGGAATCCCACTGCCGTTATCTCTGACAAAAATGCAGCATCCTTCGGAAGTCATGATCTGCTTAATACAAATATGCCCTCCTGTGCCAGGCATTGCTTTAACCGAATTTTCCGTCAGATTCAGAATCAGGGAGTAAACCAGGTCCGGCTCCAGGTAACATTCCCCTTCTTCGACACTGCATGACAGCAGAATCTCCTTTTCCGCATAGATCGGAGCCATATTTTTTTCTAGTTCCCGGATCAAATCAGCAGGCGAAGTCAATGGGAAATCCGGGAATTCATTCCTGGCTGCGAGGATATCCAGCAGTTTCATGGATAGATTCTCAAGCCGTTTACCTTCCCTGACAATATAATCGGCCGCTTCTGCTTCTTCCTCCTCTCCCAGCATGCCTGAGCGGATCATATCTGCGTATCCGATAATCGATGTCATTGGTGTCTTCAGCTCATGAGAAAAATCACCGAGAAACCGCTCGCGGCGTTCCATCTCATCGTTCAGTGAGCGGATCTTTTCTTCCAGATGATCTGCCATAGTATTAAAATCGTTTCCAAGCTGTCCAATCTCATCAGCAGAACGCACCTCTGCCCGGCTGGACAGACCGCCTGATGAAATCTCCTTTGCTGCCTCAGAAAGCCGCTTTAAATTCCGCGTCAGTATCCCGGCTGCGCTGTAAGAAAGAAAAGCGCATACCAGCACCATGATCACAAATACTCCCTGATAAATCATCTGCCAGTCTTCCCTTTCGTCAAACAGCCCGGACACGTTTTTTGCCATATCCAGCCGTACATTGTTCTCTTCTGTCTTAAGAATCCCTGACAGATAAAACACTTCTTTTCCATTGTTTCTTCGCATGCGGACAGCACAAGTCCCTTCATCCGGAATGTTCCCCGGGGCTGAAAGGCTTGTATCGCCAGATTCATAAATCGTATGACCTCCCTGTGTAAACCGGATCATTTCCCAGAGCCCCTCATCCTGTCCGGGCATCTTAACGATGGCATCCGCAATATCTTCGTAGAGCAGATTCCCATTAATCCCGCCTATAATCTGTAGTGTGCCGGATACCATCTGATAAACACTGTAAAACTCATTTCTCTCCCTGTCCAGCGCCCGTTCAAATGAAACTGACAGCAGAAGACTCCCTCCCGCTCCAAATAAAGCTGACATCAGTCCGATCATACACAGTGTAATCTTTATCCGAAACTTCACTTTACACCTCCAGCCTATATCCGACTTTATTCACCGCCCTGAGCCTGTCCTCCCATCCCACTTTCCTGCGCAGCCGCTGGACATGGAGATCAACAGTCTTACTCCCGTACTGGTACTCCCCACCCCACACATGCTCATAGATGGTATCCCGGTATAACGCCCTTCCCGGATTCTGAATAAAGAGCAGCAGAAGATCATACTCTTTCTTTGTCAGACGGATTTCCTCTCCGTTCCGCTTGACCTGCATAGAATACGTATCGATTTCCACACCACCCATCCGAAGTACGGTTTCATTTTTCCTATAGCGGCGCATAACCACATCCACACGCGCCAGAAGTTCTGTAATCTCAAAAGGTTTTACAATATAATCGTCCGCTCCGGCGCGCAGTCCTTTCACCCTGTCCGTGACCTTTCCCTTCGCTGTCATAAAAATCACCGGGATCTCCATAGGCCGGATATATTCCATCAGCTCGAACCCGTCAATTTCCGGAAGCATAATATCAAGAAGAACCAGATCGTACCGTTCCTGCTCCAGGCATGCCGCTGCCTCCGCGCCGTCGTACACACAGAAGCAGAAATACCCCGCCTTCTCCAAGCTCATACGGAGCAGATTGGAAATCGGTTTCTCGTCCTCCACAATCAGTATCTTTAGCAATGTGCTCTCCTCCCTTGTATTCTGCATTCAAATCATGCGGGACGGATATAGTATATCATATAACCCGGAAGCATCAAAATGGCATAAATCTGGATCTGCCGGGTAGACTCGTGGGGCAGCAGCAAATCGGGCGAAAACTTCGGAGCGGATTTTTGAAGCCGTATTCTGCGCGGATGTGTGGGTCGCTTCGGCGACTTGGAGTAATCCGCTGGAAAATCTAAAAGGCAGGGAGTACGGCGTTAATGGAACAGTGGATGCCTGAGGCGTAAGCCGAATCTTCCACTGTTCCATTGTATTTAGCCGTGCTTCCTGCCTTTTAGATTTTCCCGGATTGCGGAGCCGGAGCCAAATCCACGCCCCCGTTCTCCACGAATACGTCCTCAAATAATCCTGCTGTTTTCGGACTCATTCTTTCAAAGTCGTCTCCCCCACAAATCCAGTTTTACCTTTGATTTCCCATACAGAACACTGCCACCACTCCCGGTCCTGTATGGCTTCCGATCACGGTTCCGATATTATTGATGAGGATGTTATCAATGCCCATTTTTTCACGGACAACTTTTGCCACATATTCAGCGTCCTCAAGGCAGTCACCGTGTGTGATCATAATGATGTCATTATCCCAGCCCTTTGACTGCTCCACTGCCATGTCCACAATCTTGTTCAGGGACTTCTTTCTTCCCCTCTCCTTCCCGATCACCTGGAGCTTTCCATAATTGTCCATATGTATGATCGGCTTGATCTGTACGAGTGTGCCGAGCACGGCCGTTGTTTTAGAGATACGTCCTCCCCTGTGCAGGTGGTTTAAGTCGTCCACAGTGACATTATGGCAGATATGAAGTTTATTATCTTCCACCCACTGAGCCAGTTCGTCAATGGTCATGCCCTCTGCTTTTCCCTGAAGCGCTTTATAAAGCAGAAGCCCCTCCCCCAGGCAGGCGCACAGTGTATCAATTACAATAATCTTTGCTTCCGGATATTTTTCCTCCAGCATCTGTCCAGCGATCCGCATGCTGTTCAGCGTTCCGCTTAAACCTGAGGAGAACCCCAGGTGAAGGATATCTTTTCCCTCCTGGATATAGGGCTCGAGAAGAGCTGCGGCTTCTTCCGGATTCACCTGGGAAGTGACGGACATTTTCCCCTCCCTGAGCTTTCCGAAAAATTCCTTTGCGGAGAGCCCTTCCATATCGGTATAGGTTTCTCCGTCTATGGTATATTTCAACGGGACCACCGGAACATGCCTCTCCTCCAGCCATTCTTTCGGCAGATCCACTGTACTGTTCACTGTAATCATATAATCTCTCATCTTGATATCCTCCTGCATATACATCCGCCCGCACCGGCGGACTCAATCTTTATTTATCATACCATTTTTTCATGCAATAGGCAAAAAAATTTTACAAATCAGGAAGAGTGTATAATTTTCTCCGACTCTGATTGATATAAAAAGTTCCCGGACGGTCCAATTTAAAATAGGATCATAAAAATGCCGCCGAGAACTCCTGATAATCTGATTTTCAGTTCAATTTCACGTTCAGATAATTCCGTCCTGAAAGTGTTTTATTAAAGATAAGGAAACAGAGCACAAGGATACACCCGATTATAAATCCATACAGGTTGAGGACTGCCGTGAGGACAAGAAGCATTAAACGCATAAATTTCAGGGCATACCCCAGCTCAAAGTTGGGCTGAGTATAATTGGCCACTGCCACAAACGCCATGTACAACATAACTTCACTGTTAAACCAGCCTGACTGAACAGAAAATTCTCCCATCACAATACCGGCGATCACACTCAGCGGTGTACTCAGCATAGTCGGTGTATTCATCGCGGCGAGCCGGAGCCCGTCAATCGATAATTCCAGCAGAAGGAACTGGAAAATAAGCGGGATATTCACAGTATCCCGCACAGCAACAAACTCGAATGCGTCCGGCAGCCATTCCTGATTCTGCATAAACAGCAGGTACAGCGGTGTAAAAAACACCGTGGCAATGGTGATCAGCGCTCTGGTCACTTTCAAATATACCGCGGTTACCGTGGGAAAATAATAATCATTTGCCTCCTCGATCATGTCCAGGATAGAAGTAGGAAGAATCATGGCAGAAGGAGAATTGTCCACCAAAATTACAACCTTTCCCTCCAGAAGACATGCCGCGGCAGTGTCCGGCCGCTCCGTAAATTTGAATTTTGGAAAGGGATTATACCATTTTCGTTTGAACAGCGACTCGGCCAGACTCTGCTGATTCATTCTCAGATCTCCCACCTGAAGGCTTTCAATCCGTTTCTTCAAGTTATCTAGAAGCGCCCTGTCCACCCGGTCCTGCATATAACAGATGGCAATATCCGTGCGTGACGTCTGTCCGGCTTCTGTCATCTCCATCACTAGATGTGGATCGCGGATTCTCCGGCGCATGAGCGCTGTGTTAAATACGATGGTCTCTACAAACCCATCCCTTGATCCACGCAGAGATTTATCTTTGTCAGGCTCATCTACGCTTCTGGCAGGGTAGGTACGACAGTCAATGCAGATGCACTCTTTGTATCCGTCAATAAACAAACACGCCGTGCCTGACAGAACATTTCGGATTACCTGGTCAAAATCTTCTAATAGATCCACTTCTACATAAGGTACTTTTTTCTGGAGAAACCCCTCTGCATCACCGGGCATATCTTCCACTGACACAGAAAGAAAAGAATCCATGATCTTTAACATTGCTTCATCTTTAATAAATCCGTCAATGTAGTAGAATACGGACGCTTTTCCTCCAATCTCCATGTCCCGCCGGATCATATCAAAACTTTCTTTCACCGGAAGGGTTTCATTCATATATCTTATATTTTCTTCAAAGGAAGCACTGAGCTTTTTCGTGTTCTTCTCAACCATAGAACCGGTCCTCCTGTTTATGCCGGAAGTCAGCATGATTTTCTATGATTATATTGCCCCGTTCCCCGTTCTTTATGCAGGATAATTGTATCCTGCTGCGTATTGGTCAGATTTTCTCCCTTGTCCCGTGGATCATTCTTCCTCTTCTTCCAGATAACCTGCTTTTTTCATCTTTTCAATTACCTGAGCCTGCCTCTGCTTAGCGAGTTCGGCGCTTGCAAGAGGATTGTAATTTGTCGGCGCATTGGGAATCCCGGCCAAAAGCGTACATTCGTCAAAATTCATTTCCGATGGCGCTTTCCCAAAATATCCCTGAGACGCATCCGCAACACAATAATAATTATTCCCGAAGAAAATCGAATTTACATACAATTCAAGTATCTTGTCCTTGTCCAGGACGGACTCCATTTTAAATGCCATGAACATTTCAGCGATTTTGCGCACGATCTTTTTATCCTGTGTAAAATACTGGTTCTTGGCAAGCTGCTGTGTGATCGTGCTTCCCCCTTCCACGTATGCCCCCGCCTGAATGTCATTTACCAGGGCTCTTCCGATCGCAATCGGATCAATCCCCGGATGGCTGTAAAACCGTTTATCCTCCACAGACAGTACCGCGTCAATATAGGTCTGCGGAAGCGAATCCAGGGCCGTATAATTGCTGATGCTTTCGATGTCCGCTGCCATTTCTTCCACACTTCTGGCGTCAAGAGCCTCTCTATAATCTCTGTACCCCTGATATGTGAGGATGCCTCCACCAATTATCACACATAAAAAAAGAAAAGAACACAGACGTTTTATCCATTTCATACTGTATATTTCCTGCCTTTCGTACTCTTTTTCGCCGGCCCGGACAGCCGGCGTCATCTCTTATGTCTTAGGTACAGTATATCGGATCATCCTGTGTCCTTCCATTTTATTTTCTTACGTTTTTCCCGACAGGACTTACATTTCTGTAAGTTCCATTCCCTGTGTTCCCAGCACTGCTTCCTCCTTCCCGGCAGCGCGCTCAGCGCTTTGTGGTACTTCCAAAACCTCCATTTCGGGCTTCTGTCACATCATCATCCAGCGTAATCCCATACTCCACAAAGATTCCCTGCATAAACCCGTCTCCTGCATGAATCTCCACAGTTTTTCCCTCGTTGCTGTCATTGGTAAGCTTGACAAAAATATGGCCTTCATTGTCCGAGTCATAATAGTCGCTGTCAATAATCCCCACTGTATTATTAAGCTGAAGACGGTATTTAAACCCAAGCCCGCTCCTGGGGTAACATTTCAACACCCACTCCGGTTCCATCCATACCCGGATGCCGGTGGGAATTTTAATCGTTTCTCCCGGAGCAAGTGTCAGAGACACCGGAGCAAAAAAATCATACCCCGCACTGCCGGCCGTGGCGCGCTTCGGAAGTTTTACCGCATCATAAATTTCCCTGAGCTTCCTCTCTTCTGCGCTGCCGAATGTGTCTCTCCAGGCTTCCTCAAACTGGCTGACACTCACTTTCTCAAATTTCGCGATTCTCTTCATCCACACTCTCCTTATATCCTGTTTTATCATGGCAAAATCTTTTCCCCTGTCGGCTCTCCCTGACAGTGTGTCCTGTTCAGGACTCTTTTCCGGTTTTCCTTCGGAATATCCCGGACTCATCCAGCACACGGATGATTTCTTCAATCATCTTTTCATCCACCACAAGAGCCATCCTTACATAGCCCTCGCCGCCTGCGCCAAAAGCGCTTCCCGGGGTCACGATCACCCCTGTCCGCTCCATCAGTTTCATGCAGAAGTCCGCCGACGATTCATAGCCTGCCGGTATCTTCGCCCACACAAACATCGTCCCCTGGCTGTCCGGCACGTCCCAGCCGATCCGGCGCAGTCCGCCGCACAAAGCGCGGCAGCGCGATGCATACGCTCTCCTCTGCTCCTCAATAAAATCATCCGGTCCTGTCAAGGCCGCGATCGCCGCATACTGTACCGGGTAAAAAATCCCGTAATCAATCTGGGACCGAAGCAGGCGGAAACGGCTGATAATTTCCTTGTTTCCGACCACAAAGGAAATCCTTGCGCCGGTCAGATTATAGGATTTAGACAGGGAATAAAACTCCACCCCCACATCTTTCCCCCCTTCGAATGAGAGGAAAGACTTTCCCGGTTCCTCTGTAAACGTAATATCCGAATACGCATTATCATGAAGAATCACAATATCGTTTCCCTTCGCAAATGCAATCAGCCTTCTATAGAACTCATCCGGCGCGCAGACGCAGACCGGGTTAAGAGGATAAGAGACCATCATATATTTCGTCTTTTTGAGGATCTCTCTCGGAATGCTGTCCAGATCGGGCAGATAATGATTCTCCTCCCTGATGGGATAATATTCAACGTCGGCTCCGGCCATGATCCCGCTCATCTCAAACATAGGGTATCCCGGGTCCGGCACAAGGATCACATCTCCCGGATCGCAGAATACTTTGCCGATATGCGCCATGGCCTCCTGTGAACCATACACGGACATCACCTCATCCGTCTCAATATGCACGCCAAACCGCTTCTCATAACGGTACTGCACCGCCTCCAGAAGTTCCGGCAGGTCTGCCAGAGAATATTTATAATTCTCTGCCCTGCCGCACGCCTCCTGCATCGCTTTCATCACATGGGGCGCGGGCTCGAAGTCCGGCGTGCCCACGGAGAGATTATATACGGTCCTGCCTGCACGCACAAGCTCCTCCTTCTTTTCATTTAATGCCCCAAAAATCCCCTGCTTGAATCCGTTGATTAAAGTTGAAAAATGACTGCTGTCCACTGAAAATTCCTCCTCTTTTGTCATTCCTTCATAATAGCTCCGGCACGCAGTATGCGGAAGAGTCGTTCCGCTGCTTTCATATACAGTTCCTCTGCCTGATCCAGCGCCTGACTGAGAGACATAATCCCATTCACTGTCGTCATAATAGATCCAATTCCATAGTCAAACAGCTCCTCCGCGCCATTTCCCATACTGCCTGTCAAGGCCACTGCCGGAATCCCGCGCGCCCTGCACCGCATTCCCACACCCTGCATCACTTTGCCGCATACAGACTGCCCGTCCGCGCACCCTTCACCGGTCACAACCAGAGAAACTCCTTCCAGCTTCTCATCGAACCCGGTCAGGTCCAGCACGGTCTCAATCCCCGATTTCAGCCTGCCTCCAAGGAATACCATGAGCGCGGCTCCAAGCCCTCCTGCTGCCCCGGCTCCCTCTGCCTCATCCAGACGGACACCGAACATGCTCTCCAGAAGATCCCGGTAATGGCACATTCCCATTTCCAGTTCATCCAGAATTTCCGGGGTGCCGCCTTTCTGTGTCCCGTATGCGCGGGTGGCACCGTTATCACCGCAGAGCGGATTCGTCACATCACACATTACGGTAAATGTACATCCTTTCACCCTCTGATCCAGCCCTGACAGATCAATCTCCCGGACGCGGATTAAATCTTCCCCACATCCCGGAAGTTCCTCTCTGTTTTCATCCAGAAAGCGCACTCCGAGCGCACGCATGCAGCCCATGCCTCCATCATTCACGGCGGACCCGCCGACAGCGACAGCGATATCTGTAACTCCTTTATCAAGGGCATCTCTTATCATCTCGCCAGTGCCATAAGACGTTGTCTTTCTCGGATCTCTCATCTTGTCAGGTACAAGCGGAAGCCCGGAAGCCGCCGCCATCTCCATAACAGCCCTTCCGCCATCCAGCATTCCATATACTGCCTGCCGCTGTTCCCACAGCGGTCCGTGCACACTCAACGCAACCCTGCTTCCTCCGGCAGCCGCGATCACCGCATCGGTTGTACCCTCGCCCCCGTCAGCCATCTCCACTCCTGTACACTCGCATCCGGGAAAGATCTTTTCTGCTGCCTGGGTAAGCAGCTCCGCTGTCCGTCTGGACGAAAGCGTCCCTTTAAAGGAATCCGAAGCAAATAGAAATTTCATATTTCCCTCCATGGAAACTGTTTTCAGCCCTTCGACTCTCCATAAAGGTCATATGGCGTCTGCTGATATACATAATAATTTACCCAGTTCGTATACAGGTTATTGGCATGAGACCTCCACGTGAGCACCGGCTTGTTCTCCGGGTCATCATCCGGGTAGTAGTTCTCCGGTATCTGAGGGTTTAAGCCTCTTCCCATATCTCTCTTATATTCAGAGTCCAGGGTCATCCGGTCATATTCAGGATGTCCCATGACAAAGATCTGCCTTCCCTCCTGCGCCATGCACAGGAAGACACCTGCCTGAAGAGAGTCCGCAAGGATGGTAATGCGCTCATCTTCCTCCAGCAGGTCCTGCGGCACTTCTGTATGCCTGGAATGGGGCGCCATAAACACGTCGTCAAACCCTCTCACCAGAGGAATCTTCCGGTTTCTGACCCGGTGGCGGTATACCCCGGAGAGCTTCTTTGAAAGCGGCGCTTTATTAATGCCATAATGGTAGTAAATCCCTGCCTGGGCTCCCCAGCATAAATGGAGGGTGGACGTGACATTGGTCTTCGTCCACTCCATAATCTTCATCAGCTCTTTCCAGTAATCCACTTCTTCAAACGGCATCTGTTCCACAGGCGCCCCTGTGATAATAAATCCGTCAAAGCGCTTCTGCCGGATACTCTCAAAAGGCTCATAAAATTTATAGATATGGCTCGTAGATGTATTTTTAGATACATGGCTGGTCATGCGGACAAATGTCACGTCCACCTGAATCGGTGTATTGGAAAGTGACCGCAGGATCTGGAGCTCTGTATCTTCTTTCAGCGGCATCAGGTTGAGAAGCCCGATGCTCAAAGGACGGATATCCTGATGCGCGGCACGGTATTCGTCCATTACAAATATATTTTCCTGTTCCAGTATCTCTTTGACCGGAAGATCATTCTGTACCCTGATCGGCATGGTTCATTTCCCCTTCCTCTTTTAATCTGTTTTTTTCCGCGTGGACATAAGTCCCATCCGTATCTACATAACTGTATTCATCGTAGGAATCTGTGTCTGGCGGGAGTTTCTTCTTTTTCAGACGGTTGTCCACAAGCATCCCCACAATATAATAAATTACCGCAAAAGCCGGTACGCCCAGTATCATTCCGGGCACCCCGAACAGTCCCCCGGCAATCAGGATCGAAAATACGACCCAGAACGCGGACAATCCTGTTGTATCTCCCAATATCTTCGGACCGAGCACATTTCCATCAAACTGCTGCAGAGCAATGATAAAGATGATAAAATAGATTCCCATCCTCGGGTCTGTCAAAAGGATGAGCACCGCGCTCGGCACTGCGCCGATATATGGACCGAAAAACGGAATCACATTCGTCACTCCGACTACAACACAGACCAGCATGGTATACGGCATATCCAAAATGGACAGCCCAATGAAACACAGTACTCCGATGATCGCTGAATCAATGATTTTCCCGATAATAAATCCGCCGAAAATATCATTGCTCTTGATCGTCAAATGAAGGATCATATTCGCACTCGACGGCTTAAAAACCGCGTAAGTCAGTTTTTTGCACTGTCTTGAAAATTTTTCCTTGCCAAAAAGCACATAGGCGGATACGATCAGTCCGATAACGATATTCATAAGTTCTGTCAGAATGTTAATTACGCCTGCCGTCAGCCCAGACATCAAGTCATTTACTCTATTCAGCAGATCCGTGCGCATCCAGTTCTGGATAAAATCTGTCACCTCTGTCATCGTACTTGTTATCAGCCTGCCAAGCGTGGAATCATCTTTATTCATCTCATTGAAAGATTCCACAAACTGACTCATCTGGCTTGGCACATTCATGATCATATCCCGGACGCTGCGGTAAAGTTCCGGTATCATCATATTGAGCAGCGCTACTACCACAGCAAGAAGAAATACGATTGACACAAAAATCCCAGCCGCTCTCGACAGCTGCTGCTTTTTCTTCAATTTGGGACACCTTTTCTCTAAGAACGGAAGCAGGTGCTTATCTACGGTTTTGACGATTGGATTCAGCAGATACGCAATCGCTAATCCATAGATTACCGGCTTCGCCGCTGAGAAGATCTCTCCCACAATCCCCGATACCTGGTCCACCCTGAGAAGCACAAAATAAAGGCATATGCACGCTGCCACAGCCAGAAAGACTGCAACACTTTTTCCGAACTGCTGCTTCACCCATGAAGTTGGACCTTTGCCAAATGCAGGCTGGTTTATGTAATAGGCGCTTCTGCGGGTCTGCTCTTCTTTTTGATTTCTTTTATCGCCAGTCCCGTCCTGAATATGGTCTCTATGCTTTTTCCCGCGCTTTTCTTCTTCCGACATCAATACTTTTCCTTTCGCTCCCCAGCTTTGTGCATCCCGCTTTCCCCAAAATGCAGATGAATTTATTATACCTCTTTCTACTGCCTCATGCAATATCGGAAACATCGCGCCTTCCATATTATGCCATGTTGGCCGGGAGCGCATTCATTTTCTCTATCACAGAAGAATGAGGGGCCGCCGCCCCTCATTCCGTCTAAGATTCCCTCTTCTTTTCTGTAAAAATTTTGTCAGCCGCAGTGGCACTGAAAGGTAGCACACTCCGTTCCCTCTGACTGTCTGGCATTTCCGCCCTCTACGCTGATCTTACCCGCATGACAGGCACAATTCTCGTTATACATGCAGTTCACTGCTTTGCAGTCAACGTCTGAACGGTCAGACGCCTCAGACATCGAATTTGACATCGTATTCATAGAGTTTGCGTAGCTTCCCTCTGTGCGCTCCTGAAAACTGTCACAACATGTTTCCTGGGGGTTTTTCGCATTATTCCCGCCAACCTGGATCTTATCCAGTCTGCACAGGAACTTGTCATTGTGCACACATGTCTGCACAGTACATTTTAGCTCTGGCATAATGATACCTCCTCTTTCTACATAATTCGTATACATTATGCCCAGCGCTTTCTAAAAATATTCGTCTAATCAGTAGATCCGGCATATTTTTTTAATGGAAACTTTACAATAAATTCGACTTTTCCTGCCGCACAGCGGACATCAATATTTCCTTTATGGCTTTCAGCGATCGCCTTGGCAATTGCAAGCCCCAGACCATAATGTTTGTCCTCTCCGCCTCTTGCCTCATCCGTCCGGTAAAATCGTTCAAACAGCTGTTTCCTTTGTTCTGGGGGGATTTCTTCCCCGCTGTTGGCAACCGATAGAAATACATGGGTTTTCTCTTTTTTCAGGGATATGCTCACTTCTGTGCCCCTGCTGCTGTGGCGGACTGCATTATCCAGCAGAATAGATACCAGCTGCTTCAGCTGAACCGCGTTCCCTTCTATAAATATTTCTCCGGCAATTTGGCTGTTTAATACCAAGCCATTCTCATAAGCAACTGTCTCAAAAGGCAGCGTCTCCCCGCAGACCAGCCGGCTTAAGTCTGTCCATTCCATCTGGGGTGTTACGTTTTCTGCCTTTGCCAGTTCTAAAAGCTGTATAATCAGTCCGGACATCCGTTCATTTTCATATTGGATATTGGAAAGCCACTGATTTTCACCGACTTCGCGCATCAGAAGTTCAAGATTCGCATTCACTACTGCCACCGGTGTCTTCAGCTCATGTCCCGCGTCTGATATGAACTGCTTCTGCCTTTGATAGCTTTCCTCCAGAGGGGCAACAATCCTGTCCGCAAGACAGCGCGCTAAAAAAAACAGGACTACAAGCGCCGCTCCACCAAAAATCAAAGTATAGCTGATTAAAGTATCGGCACTTTCAAGCACGATTGTGTTATCTAAAAACGCAGCCAGTGTATATCCGCCTTTGTCCGCCACCTGGTAAACCAGATGATATTTTATTCCTTCTTTTCTTCCGCTTTCGATGATTTCTACGGCCAGATCTATCAGCGCTTCTTCATTAAAAGATGAAACCTCCGCGGTATCAGCCTGCAATACTTGCCCACTTTTTGAAACAGCCACTGAATAAAAGGTAGAAAGTTCCAGCATGGGCGGCTCTCTCAAAGGCCGGCCGGGTTCTGGCTCCGCCCTGGCTCCTGGCTCCCCCGGATTTTGTATCCCCGGCAGAGAATAAGAATTGACGTACCGCTTTAAAAGTTCCCGATTTTCATTGGTCATTTCAACATAACTGGCAAGATAAATGATGCAGAAAGTTCCAAAAAGAAGTAAAACCAGTACTGACAAAATGGACGCGACGATCTTCCTTTTTGACTTTTTAAACATGGACGTACCTCAACTCATAACCGATTCCACGCACCGCTTTGATTTCCACTTTTGAACCGACAAAACTTATTTTTTTTCGGGCAAACGACATATATACCTCTACATTGTTGTATTCCGCATCGCTGTCATATCCCCAGATCTTAACCGCGAGCTGCTCCCGGGTCAGGATCTGTCCCTGGTTCGCGATCAGATATTCCATAATTCGAAATTCTTTCTCACTCAAACGCACGCTATTTTCACCGCAGGTCAATGTCAGTGTATCTCTGCATAAAGCAATGTCGCCAAACGTCAGTAAGCCGTCTAACGCCCCGGCATTCCTCCGTGTCAGGGCCCGCAGTCTCGCCAGCAGCTCTTTCGTCATAAATGGTTTCGTCAAATAGTCGTCCGCTCCACAGTCCAGCCCCATAACTTTGTCATTGATATCATTTTTTGCTGTCAGCATCAGGATCGGCGTCCGCACCCCTTTTGTTCGGAGACTCTGCGCAATGTCGAATCCATTCATCCGCGGCAGCATAACGTCAAGGATAATAATATCATAGACGCCTGTCTCAGCAGCGTACAGCCCGTCAAGTCCATCCGCCTGATGATCCACATCATATTTCTCAAGACGCAGGATCTCACAGAGTGCCTGGGCCATTCTTTTTTCATCTTCTACAAGCAGCAGCCTCACTCTACCACCTCCTATACGCTCCCATTATAACACCCATTATCCTCAATCGGTCAGTCTGCTTCCAGTTCACCAGAAAGATTCCCTGCTGTAAGTGTATATGTTTCTCCTGATACAAGATCCGGACTGCTGAGGATAATGACATTAAACGATAACTCTGGCGTAAATGTAAGAAGAACGCTGCCATCCTGAGCCAAAAGCGTAATCACAGTTCCGGCACTTTGTTCTCCCGCGCTGGCTGATATCACTCCCTGCTCGGAACTGCTGAAGGTCTGTGCCATTCCTGCTGCTCCCGTTCCGATAAAAGTCCCCCCTGTTATAACCGCAGTGGTATCGTAATCCATCGTAGCCGTATCTCCCTGTGTTGGTCCGGTCACTACGGTATATCCTCCTGAGATCTCAAGCGAGCCATTGGCGTCGATTCCGTCCCCAGACGCAGTAATCTGTATTGTTCCCCCAGAGATCGTAATACTGCCATTGGAAGCAGAAGACATCCCCCCGCCCGGGCCTCCTTCTCCGCCTCCGAACATGCCGTCTCTTCCTCCTTCCGTGCCACTGGAATCGGTTCCTCCGGCGGCATTGAGACCGTCATCACTGGATACCAGCTTGATATCGCCTCCTTGTATAGCAATATCCAGCGCCTCCAGGCCTTCATAGCTTTCCGTAATATTCATCGTGCATTCTGTAACAGTCAGGCTTTCATCTGCATGGACCGCATCATCACCTGAGGCAAGCTGGAACGTCCCTCCATTTACAGTAATCGATGTATTCGAATGAATGGAATCATCCGCAGAATCTACATTAAAACTCCCTTCTGAAATCAGCATATCTCTTTCCGACTTCAGCCCTTTCATGCTGGTGCTGCTGTCATCCGCTGTATTTTCTGTTTCTTCCGCATGCTGTCCAGGCGGCATCTCTCCCCGGAATCCTCCCCAGGAATCTGAGGATTCATGGCTGCCGTTTACACTGCCCCCTCCTGATGTAATCTGGAAAGTCCCATCTACGACATGCATATAGGCCCCCGCGCTCACACCGTCGCCCTCTGCCTCGATTTCCATAGTCCCGTCTGAGATATAGACAAATCCCAGATCTGTATCACTGTCGTTTTGGGCATGGATGCCGTCTTTTCCCGTATCTGCTGTAACAGATGTGTCTCCAGTAATTCGGATACTATCATTTGCTTTCAGGCCATGGGACGCGGAAGCGATCTGATAGGTTCCACCAGTAATCACCAGGTCATCATTCGATACGATCCCATGCCCTGCCGGTGAAGTAACTGTAAGGGAGCCAGATCCGTTCAGCGTCAGATCCTGCTTCGAGTAAAGGGCAGCATCAATATTTTCTTCATCAGCTGCCGTGAATTCCCCTCCGTTAGAAAGACTGTTTTCCGTATTTTCGGCCAGAGTGACAAATACTTTGTCCGCTTCAAGGATATACAGCGGCGCTGACGTCTCACTGTGTATGTGGGCGCCATTGAATACGATCTGGAGTTTCGCGGTATCAGGAGCATCAACGATCATCATCCCATCTTCCAATGTTCCGGAAATGATATATACTGCCTCCTCTTTCACTGTGGCTGTAGTACCGTTAATCTGCACACGATCCGAACTCGATGTAATCGTGTCTCCATCCAGCTCGATCAAAACACAATCGCTTTCATCATAAGCGGTCCTATAATCCCGGTCTGTAAACATATCCGCGTCTGTTTGAGAAAAAAACGCTTTCCCTGTATCCGAGTTTTCCTCAGATCCATCTGAATCTTTCGTATCATCGACACCGCTTTGTTCCATGCCTTCTGATTGATCTGTACCGCTGCCGCATCCGAAAACTGATCCTAAGCTCAGCATACATACGCAGATAACTGCAGTCCATTTTCTCCTCATTATAAGCCACCTCCGTTGTATCATAATTCTGATATCATGGTTTCCTGTCTGGAAACCGTAATCTCAAGATTTCCATTTCTGCACCGGATCTGATCTATCATCTCTTTTTCTTTCGTCAGATCGCGCAGGGTTACATAATAGGTAAGCCGGAACATACTGCCCATATTTGTTGTCTTTACACAGGCAAGTTCATACTCCTTAAAATACTTCTCAAAAATATCATTAAATACGCCCGTATAGTCCAGATCTTCCGGTATTGTAACAGTAAGAATCTTGTACGCGGCTCCTTTTTTACTTGTACCAAAGTCCAGCCAGTTATATATCAGGAATACCCCGCACATAATAACTGTAAACAGTACCGCAAACCCCAGATATCCCATGCCCGCAGTCAGCCCCGCGCCCATTGCCAGGAACAGGGTGCATATTTCTTTTGCCGTACCTGGAACGGAACGGAACCGCACCAGACTGAACGCGCCGGCAACCGCCACGCCTGTCCCCACATTGCCATTGACCAGCATAATTATCACACAGACCACGGCAGGAAGAAGTGCCAGCGTCACAACAAAGCTTTTTGTATAGCGGGTGTTGACCATATAAACAAACGCCATAAGAAGTCCCAGAATCAAAGACAGCCCCAGGCAGAGGAGAAAATCGCCAACACTGATAACTGACGTAAGGTCGGAATCAAACAGTCCTTGAAATAATGACTCAGGCATAATGTACCGCCTCCTTCATTATCCTCGGAAAAATCATGTTTTTATACGCTGTGCCATATTTTGAAAATGATGTCCGATAGATGTGTTCTTCTGAAAGCGCGCGGACCATCCACATGGGGATTCCGCCTGAGCATTTAATCTCCATCAGAACTTTCCCATCCGGCAGAATGGGGGTTCCATAGACTTGCGCCCCAAGCGACAGTTCTTCCTCCCGGCAGACAATCGTGTCATCGAATGTAACACGGAAATCTGATCCGTCTTTAGAATAAAACGCTTCTCTTTCATAAGAAAGAAAAACCACCGGATGAAGATTTTTATAATAGTTCAGAAAATAGTCTATTTCTCCGGCTATCTGCTCCTTTCCACCGCGGCGCCCTGATCCCGTCAGCCATTTCACCGCCTCCTTTTCAGGCATTGAAATTCTTCGCTTATATACGATCTTTTTATACTTTTTTTTCAACTCAACAAAAACTGTGCCTCCCTGTTCCATTTCGCCGTAACTTCGGACACGCAGCTTCTCTTTATAAGCCGGTTTTTCGATTGAATGGCGGATCAGCCTATAGTCATATGTATCATAATAAAGATTTCTAATCGTAGTCCGTCCATATTGATCCAGTTCCATATACGGCCCCATCACTTGCAGCAGCTTTTCTTTTTGTTCTTTTGTCAATAGATATTTCAGTTCATATCGTTTAAAAACGGTCTGAAATCCCATAAAAAATCCCTCCTGTACTTCTGATTACATCAGTGTACAAGAGGAAGATTGAAGTATTATTGAAATTTATTCATAAATAGGACATACAGCACTCCAAAAAATTCCCGCACCAGATAGTTCAGCTGAAATACCGGGTTCGAATCCGTGGGAAGGAGATAAACTCTCCGGTATCCCTCCCGGCGCGCAATTAATGACGAGCGGTAAATATGGAAATCATTTGTCACAATTCCCACCTTGTCCCGTTCTGCGTCTGCATACTTTCTGCTGAACCTTAAGTTTTCCCGGGTGGAAGTCGACTGATCTTCCCGAAACACCTGTTCCTCTGGAATTCCGTTTTCAATCAGATATTCAGCCATGGCCGCCGCCTCAGGCACTGTTTCTCCAGGTCCCTGACCGCCGGAGACAATTACCTTAGTCCCGGGAAACCGCCGCTCATAGGCAAGTGCCCTGTCCAGGCGCCTTCTCAGGGAATTTGTAATGCAGCGCCCTCTCACCTGGGCCCCAAGCACAATCAGCCAATCCAGCTTCTCACTGCACTGCACGGACATCCCTCTAATAATTTGATATTCTACAAAGAGAAAAGGTATCCAGAATGCCAGGCACAGACATCCTATTATGGTATACACGCATACAGGGAGCGGCGCACATCCGCAAAACAGATGTACGCCGCCGCTTATCAGCCAAAAGGCTGTAAATGTTGATCTCAGCCTGCGCGAATAGAATGCAAGTACCAGATAATACAGGATACACAGACAGCCCACGATCAAAAAATAATATCTCATTTATGCACTTCTTCCACAGCACTTTTTGTATTTCCTGCCGCTTCCGCACGGACAGGGATCATTCCTTCCGATCTTTTTCGGCTTACGGATCGTCCCGGAAGCCTTCTGTTCGCGGTAGAGGCGTTTCCTTGTCTCCTCGTCAAAAATCTTCTCCCACTGAGGCAGGCCGTACAGCCAGTCAGCTTTCGCGTCAACCATATTCATATAGAGTTTTTCTTTATCGAACGCAAGGCTCACCTCTGTATCTTCGGTCATCGTCTCAATCGGGTTTGCGGTCTTCAGACTGTCATTGATCCCGTCAAGGAATCCTACCATTGTCATGACGTCCTGTCCATACTTCTCAGCCAGTTCTTTTACCGTGCCTTTTACTTCTGTATCCGGATCGTCCAGAAGCTGCTCATAGATCTCCCGTTCGATCGTAAAATATTTTCCCCAGAATTTCTCCAGCTGGTCTTTTGACAGGTTTCTGTCATATGCCATGTCGCGCCACTGGTCTAATAAACATTTTTCGCTCATTGTATTCTGCTCCTTTATCTTAAAATCCGTCGCAGATTATTATATACCAAATTCTGTTTGCCGTAAACCATAATTTTAGGTATACTGTACCTGATAGCTCTGCCACATGCTGCTGCCATAAAGTCTGCGCAATTGATTCAGATGCGATGCACTGGCAGTCACCATTTTATGAAATCGAGAAAGGACCTGGTTATTATGAAAAAAGCAAAACGAATCCTTGCCCTCGCCGGCGCTGTATTACTTGTCTGCATGTATGTGTGCACTCTTGTCTTCGCTCTCATCGGTTCTCCCGTATCGACCGGACTTTTTAGGGCTTCCGTAGCGGCGACCATCCTGATCCCTGTCCTCCTGTACGGTTATATTTTAACAGCCCGCTATTTAAGAGGCAGAGGTCTGGACGAACCCTCCGACGACATGCCGGACAAGGATTCACACATATAACATCTCGGCGAGTTTCAGGGCGTCCGCTCCCCGGGAGCGGTCTGTCCTTCCCGCTGTCTCCTGTCTTTTTATCGCTTGTCTCTTTTTCAGGTATTCTTCCATGGTTATCATGTTTGCTGTTGGTTTCCTGCTGTCCTGACGCATAGAAATACCTCCTTCCTTCTCAGACCGGCATACAAAAAATCAACCTGCTTCCCTGTACGCCTTCATTATTCCAGCTTTATATTATATGAACCATAAAAAGAAAATATGACTTTTCTTTTCTCTGACAGCATACTGCTTAAATATGTCTATCTATTGACGGATTCCTAAAGATTTCCTGATAAAAAATAAAAAAAGAAAAAACTGCCGCAGAACAGCCCGGTAACTGTGATTTGCTCACAGCAGATGACCGGCGCTCTGCGGCAGTTTCCTATTAATCTCTTCGACTCTCCCGGGATTCCATTATCCCGCTGCCGTTTTCCGATATTTTATTTGTTGCGGTAAATGATATCCTCTCTTCCCGGACCATTGCTGATCATGGTGAACGGATATCCTACTTCTTTTTCAATGAACTCGATATAATTGCGGCAGTTCTCCGGAAGTTCCTCATATTTCCTGATTCCCCGGATATCGCATTTCCAGCCGGGAAGCGTCTTGAGGACCGGTTTTGCCTTCTCAAGGCGATGTGTCACCGGGAAATCCGTCGTCACTTCACCGTCAATCTCATATCCGACGCACACCGGGATCTCATCCAGATATCCCAGTACATCCAGAACAGTAAACGCCACATCTGTGGTTCCCTGCATCCTGCAGCCGTATTTCGAAGCCACACAGTCAAACCAGCCCACACGTCTCGGGCGTCCTGTGGTGGCGCCGTACTCTCCCCCGTCTCCGCCGCGTCTTCTCAGTTCATCTGCCTCTTCTCCAAAGATCTCGCTGACGAACGCACCCGCGCCGACCGCGCTGGAGTATGCCTTGCACACTGTAATAATCTGCTTGATCTCATAAGGCGGGATGCCTGCCCCGATCGCCCCGTATCCTGCCAGAGTGGACGATGAGGTAACCATGGGGTAAATTCCGTGATCCGGGTCCTTGAGGGAACCAAGCTGTCCCTCCAGAAGGATATTTTTCCCTTCTTTGACCGCATCATAAAGGTAAAGAGACACATCGCAGACATATGGCTCTACCATCTCTTTATAGCTGATCAGCTCTTTATATAATTCATCAGGATCAATCAATGGTTTGTGATACAGATGCTGAAGCAGGACATTTTTCTGCTCTGCAACGCGCACGGTCTTCTCACGTAACAGCTCATCGTCGAAAAGCTCGCTCACCTGGAAGCCGATCTTTGCATATTTATCTGAGTAGAATGGCGCAATTCCCGACTTTGTAGAACCGAAGGACTTTCCTCCCAGGCGTTCTTCCTCATAAGCATCGAAGTTCTTGTGATAAGACATCACCATCTGCGCTCTGTCAGAAACAAGGATCTTCGGCACCGGAACCCCGCGGTCTACGATAGACTGAATCTCCCCGAACAGTCTGGGGACATCCAGCGCAACGCCGTTCCCGATAATACTCGTTGTATGTTCATAGAACACGCCGGACGGCAGTGTATGCAGCGCGAATTTGCCATAATCGTTTACGATTGTATGACCTGCGTTCGCTCCACCCTGAAAGCGGACAATAATGTCTGATTCTTTTCCGAGCATATCCGTGATTTTGCCCTTGCCTTCATCGCCCCAGTTTGCACCAACTACTGCTTTAACCATCTCTAATCCTCCTGCGTATCGTGCTTGTAAATATTGATCAGCGGTACCCATCCTTGACCGCCGTAAGAATTATACTATACTTTTTTCCTTCTGTAAAATATTATTTCCTGTTTTTTGTGTTGGTATTGTAATTAAATGGGAAAAGTATTAGAATAAGAACCATATTCGGGATGTTCTCTTTGTTATATGCAGAGCGCATCTTCTTACAGAAAAACACCGCAATGGTGCAGCATCATGCCGCATGAACGGCAGATAGAGGGAAAGGAGACATTACATTGAAAAAAGTGATCAAATGGTTTAGTATCTTCGCTGTAATCGGAACAGCGATCGGGCTTGCCGTCGCATATTTCTGCAGGAACAATTCTGACAGCCCGGAAGAGAATGAATCTGACCACACAGAAGAAGAAGATTTTGACCTTGACGCAGATCTGCAGCCCGCCGCCGAACGGGAGTATGTGTCTCTCAACAAAGAGACCGAGGATACAAAGGCGCAGTCTGACACAGAGGAGAAAGCTGAGGAAACAGCCGAAAAAGACGAAGAACCAAAGAACGACTGATCCGTCAGGATAACGCATACGCCGGGAAATCATCCCGGCGTATGTTTTTCAAGCCAATCTTTTCTCTGTCCATCCGTTTATCTTATCCACTATTCCTGTCCCAGGCGCAGCGCAGCAGTCCTGCTGCCTTACGGATCTTCTCTTCATTCATATTCGCATAGCCAAGCAGTATAACTGTCTCGCCTTCCCGCTCTTTTCCATCTACATAATATTCAGACAGACCATATACTTTCACGCCTTTTTCGGCAGCTTTCTTTATCAGTTCTTCCTGGCTCCTCCCATCATGAAAGTGCAGGAGCAGATGAACTCCGGCATTTTCTCCTGAGATCTGAATCTCTCCGTCTATCTCTTTCAGCGCTGACAGCAGGGTATCATGCCTGCACCGGTACAGCGCCCTGGTCTTATTCAAATGCCGCTCATAATAGCCCTCTTCAATAAATTTCTGAAGAATCAGCTGGTCCACTTTGGATACCGTCGAACTGATAAAGCCGCATCTTTTTTGATACATCCTGTAGACTGGTTCCGGCAGAACCATATAACTCATGCGGATGGCCGGCGCAATGGATTTGGAAAATGTGCCGATATAAATCACCTTCCCGCCGGCGTCATAGCCCTGGAGCGCGGGGATCGGTTTTCCTTTATAACGGAACTCGCTGTCATAATCATCTTCAATGATATACCGCCCTTCTTTTTCCTCAGCCCACTTAAGCAGTTCCATCCTCCTTCGAATGGGCATAACGATACCCAGAGGATACTGATGAGATGGCATGACAAAGGCGATATCCGCTCCGGAGGCCTCAAGCTCGTCCACACGCATGCCTTTTCTGTCCATATCCACGGTACACACGTCATAGGAAAGATTGGAAAAAAGCCGGTAAGCCTGACGGTATGTCGGATTTTCCAGTGCCACTCTGCGGCCGTTTCCCAGAACCGCGCACAAAAGCATAAGAAGATAATCATTTCCCGCGCCTACAATGATCTGTTCCGGCGTACAGTTCACCCCTCTGGCCTGGTGGAGATAGCTGCTGATCGCGCTGCGCAGACCATATTCTCCCTGAGGGCACCCCAGACGGAAAAGTTCCGCCCGGTCGTCTGTCAGGCATTCCCTGGAAAGTTTTCTCCAGGCATTGTAGGGAAAGCTTTTTAGATCTACTCCATTGGGAGTAAAATCGTATTGGTAATCCTGTTCTTTCTTCTGTTCCTGCCTCTGGGCTGTGCCTCCGCTTCCGCTGAATTGATACAGCCCCTCAATCTCGGACACGAAATATCCTCTGTATGGCTGCGACTCAATATACCCTTCCGAAAGCAGCTGTTCATAGGCCAGTTCCACTGTGCTCCTGCTTACATCCAGATGCCGGCACAGCGCACGGGTAGAAGGAAGCTTTTCTCCGCTTGGTATCGCTCCCTTCCGGATTTCTTCTTTTATATATAGATAAATCTGTTCATACAGGGGGATCTTATCCCCGGAATTTAAGCTGATAGTCAGTTCGTTCATGTTTTATTTGGGCAGTCTGAAAGAACTTTTCAGAGACACAATCCGGTTGAATACAAGATGCTCCGGCGCGGAGTCATGCGCGTCAATGCAGAAATATCCATTCCGCACGAACTGGAAGCTGTCATATGCCCCAGCTCCCTCAAAACTCGGTTCCACATAAGCCTCTTTTATCACTTTCAATGAATTCGGATTCAAATTCAGAGAACCGTCTTCTTTATTATAGACGCCCTTCTCCTCGTCAATCAGATTCTCGTACAGCCTCACTTCCGCCTTCTGCGCGAACGCCGCGGGCACCCAGTGAATCGTGCCCTTCACCTTTCTTCCGGTAAATCCGCTTCCGGCCTTTGTCTCCGGGTCATAGGTACAGTGGACCTCTGTCACATTGCCATTCTCGTCTTTGACAAAGCTTTCACACTTCACAAAATAAGCGTGCATCAGGCGCACTTCGTTTCCCGGGAAGAGGCGGAAATATTTCTTTGGAGGTTCCTCCATGAAATCTTCTCTCTCAATATAGAGCTCCCGCCCAAAAGGCACCTTCCTTGAACCCAGCTCCTCATTCTCCAGGTTGTTCGCCACATCAAGGTACTCGATCTGATTCTCCGGGTAATTATCAATCACCAGCTTGATCGGATCAAGTACAGCCATCATACGCGGTTTTTTCATCTTCAGGTCTTCACGGATACAGTATTCCAGCATTGCATAGTCCACTGAGCTCTGGGCTTTGGACACTCCGCACATGTCAATAAACATCTTAATGGACTCCGGTGTAAATCCCCGGCGTCTCAAAGCTGCGATGGACACAAGGCGCGGATCATCCCAGCCGTCCACAATCCCTTCTTCCACCAGCTTCTTAATATAGCGCTTTCCTGTAACCACATTAGTCAGATACAGCTTCGCGAACTCGATCTGACGCGGCGGATTCGGGAACTCACACTCGCGCACCACCCAGTCATAGAGCGGCCTGTGATCCTCAAACTCCAGCGTACAGATGGAGTGAGTAATTCCCTCCACAGCATCTTCAATCGGGTGCGCAAAATCATACATCGGATAAATGCACCACTTATCTCCGGTATTGTGATGAGTCATGTGGGCCACACGGTAGATAATTGGATCTCTCATGTTGATATTGGGAGATGCCATATCAATCTTCGCCCGCAGCACCTTCTCACCGTCTTTATATTTTCCTTCTTTCATCTCTTCGAAAAGCTGTAAATTCTCCTCGACAGAACGGTTTCTGTACGGGCTCTCTATCCCCGGCTCCTTAAGCGTGCCGCGGTACTCCCGCATCTCTTCCGCCGTCAGATCACAGACAAAAGCCTTGCCCTTTTTAATCAGCTTTACTGCGCACTCATACATCTGCTCAAAATAGTCGGAAGCAAAATACAGATGGTTTCCCCAGTCCGCTCCCAGCCACTGAATATCCTCTTTGATAGAATCTACAAACTCCATCTTCTCCTTGGTGGGATTCGTATCGTCAAATCTCATATGGAACGTCCCGCCGTACTCCTGTGCCAGCCCATAATTTAAAAGGATAGATTTGGCATGTCCAATGTGGAGATACCCGTTCGGTTCAGGTGGAAACCGGGTGCAGACATGGTCATAGACCCCCTCTGCCAGGTCTTTGTCGATCTCCTGCTCGATAAAATTCTTTGAAACAGCTTCGTTTTCCATTGTATCCTCCTCTGATAACGCAAAACTTCATGGAGATTATCTTACCATAAAATGCAAATGACCACAAGAGGCGGATATCCTGCCCGCAGGCGCACATTTCACTTTCCATCCGGCAGGTTCCGTGCTATACTCTCAAAAGAACGATTGAAAGGAATTTTATTACATTATGAAAAGAGAAAAATTCGGTTCCCGCCTCGGGTTCATCCTTGTATCCGCTGGATGCGCCATCGGTCTGGGCAATGTGTGGAAATTCCCCTATATGGCCGGCCAGTACGGAGGCGCTGCTTTTATACTGATCTACCTATTATTTCTGGTCATCCTGGGGATGCCTATCATTGTATGCGAATTCAGTGTAGGACGCGCGAGCCAGAAAAGCATCGCGGCCTCCTACAATGTCCTCGAGCCGGAAGGCTCACGCTGGCATTATACCCGCTGGTTCGCTATCGCAGGCAATTATCTGCTGGTCATGTTCTACTCCATGGTCGGAGGATGGATGCTCTATTACTGCTTCCGCATGGCCAAAGGCGAGTTCACCGGAATTACCACGGAAACAGTCACAGAGAAATATCAGTCCATGCTCCAGTCTCCAGGCACACTCCTATTCTGGACCATACTG
This sequence comes from uncultured Lachnospiraceae bacterium, assembly GCA_959022495.1. GTDB lineage: Bacteria > Bacillota > Clostridia > Lachnospirales > Lachnospiraceae > Mediterraneibacter. The sequence continues at coordinate 146,774 of CAUEYX010000006.1, forward strand.
GTCATTCTGATCTCTTTTGGGATCTGCAGCATTGGGCTTCAGAAAGGTGTAGAGAAAATTATGAAAACCACCATGCTCTGCCTGCTGGCTATCATGGTCGTGCTGGCTGTCCGCTCAGTAACACTTCCCGGAGCTTCGGAAGGATTGAAATTCTATCTCATACCGGATTTTAAGCGGGTCATAGATAATGGTCTGGGAAATGTGGTCTTCGGAGCTATGAGCCAGGCGTTCTTTACTCTGAGCATCGGAATGGGCGGCATGGCGATCTTCGGGAGCTATCTGGACAAATCCCGTTCTCTTACCGGAGAATCTCTGAGCATTGTGCTGCTGGACACCTTTGTGGCGCTCACAGCAGGCCTGATTGTATTTCCGGCCTGCTTTGCGTTTGACGTGGAGCCGGGAGCCGGACCGGGCCTCGTATTTATCACACTGCCGAACATCTTTACACAGATGCCGGGCGGACGCTTCTGGGGAGCGCTGTTCTTCCTGTTCCTTTTTTTCGCCGCTCTCTCGACGATTGTGGGAGTGTTCGAAAATATTGTCTCATTTGGCATGGATTTGTTCGGATTAAGCCGCCGGAAGTCTGTTGGGATTAATATCGCAGCCATCATCCTGCTCAGCATCCCCTGCATCCTCGGATTTAACGTTCTCTCCGGACTCCAGCCTCTGGGCAGCGGCTCTACGGTCATGGATCTGGAAGATTTCCTTGTGTCCAACAATATCCTGCCCCTTGGCTCCGTGATCTATCTGTTATTCTGTACCCATAAAAACGGATGGGGATGGAACAATTTTATCCGGGAAGCAAACTCCGGCAGCGGGTTGAAATTTCCTCAATTTGTCCGTGGATACATGACTTATGTGCTGCCGTGGATCGTTGTCATCATTTATTTAAAGGGATATTATGATAAATTCAGCACACAAAACACAGCCGTGTTCGCTGTATGGATGGTAATCGCGGCGGCCTTCCTGCTCATGGTCTTCATGGTAAGCCGGAAGGGGCAACAGCCATCCAAAAAGTAACAGGCTGATAGAATACGGTTTTTCGCGCAAAATAAGGGAGCACTCTGGCAGTCCCGGACTGCTCCTTTATTCTGTCTGGTCAATTCCCTCTCTTCCGTCATCTTCTGATTTTGCCGGTATCAGACTGCCGAAGAGCCTTTTCCTGCGAACTCTGCTTTTCCTCTCTCAAAATACTTTCCCACCTCAGCCACCAGCCGGGCAAAGTACAGACAGAGCATGGGATCAGCCTCTGGATGTTCTTTGCGCAGATCGTAATCCTGCACACCGATAAACATCATATGCGACGCCTTCCAATCACGTTCAAGCACAGGAAAGAAGTCTGCAATATCATCACATCCGATGCAGAAAAACATTTCAATATTTGACTTCATCGTATGAAAATACCGATAAAAATACGGCAGTTCTCCATGTTCCACCCCTCTGATAAACTCCATTAACCGCTCCAGCCCATCTCTTAAATCTTCCAGTTCCTCCATACCTATTCTCATAGTTCTTCCTCCAGCCTGCCCCTGGAAATACCACAGCGTTTCATACAGTATAGCACAGCCATGACGAATATATGGGAAATGACAGAAATCATTGCATTTTTTTCTTGACAATCCTGCTCTGACTGGTGTATATTAGTCATTGCGTATGAAACAACATACAACAGGCTGTCTTGGCGCAGTCGGTAGCGCGTCGCCTTGGTAAGGCGGAGGCCGGGGGTTCAAGTCCCCTAGACAGCTTTCTATTTTTTGAACAGAAGAGCCGCAGAGACCATTGATATGATCCCTGCGGCTCTTCTGTACCTTTTTGAAACACGTCTGAAACTGCCTTTTTTCATGTGCATAGACCGTAATTGATAGAATCTGCCTCAGCAGATAAAACCGGACTCTGATTTATAGTGCCTCCGAGTCCAGCAGGATCGTAAACGGACCGTCGTTCACCAGGCTGACCTCCATCTCCGCGCCGAACTTCCCCGTCTGCACCTTGGGTACAGCCTCTCTGCATTTCCGGATGATATACTCATAGAGCCTCTCCGCCTGATCCGGCGCGCCAGCTTCAATAAAGCTGGGCCGGTTCCCCTTTTTACAGTTCGCATAAAGTGTAAACTGGGATACCAGAAGAAGGCTTCCGTCCACATCCGCAAGCGACAGATTCGTCTTTCCATTTTCATCCGCGAAGATCCGAAGCCCGGTCATTTTACGGATCATCTTATCAGCCACAGCCTCGGTATCACTGTCCGATACGCCGATCAGGACAAGATATCCCCTGCCGATCTGTCCGATCACCTCTTCATCCACGCGTACGGACGCTTCTTTTACTACTTGTATCACAAATCTCATGGTTCTGCCACTCCTGTACCCTTTTTCTTCTCCCCTGCTCTGAAATGGATCAGCAGCAAAGTGACAACAAGCAGGGGGACACTGCCCAATATGATCAAGACCAGCAGGATATCCGGAAGGAATCTGCTCTCCAGATCCACCAGAACCGTGCCGAACAAATTGTAAACTGCGTGGAGCGCCATCGGTACAAAGATGCTGTCATAACGGTATGCCAGATATCCGAGGAGGAATCCCAGCAGTGCTGTGTAAATCCCCTGTACAAGATTCATATGGAAAATTCCGAAAAGGACCGCCTGTATGAGATTTGCCACAAGAAAACGCGCCCCTGCCCTGCCCAGATACTGCAGGATCAGCCCCCGAAATATAATTTCCTCCACGAGGGGAGGCAGAATCAGGGTGGCTGCTGCCCACAAAATCGAATATTGGGATATCCCGGAAGATTCGATCATCTCTGTGTAATCATTCATAACAGACGGCATCAGGGCATTGATCGCCGCCATAATCAGGGAGGTCACATGCTGCACGGAAAATCCCAGCAGCACAACCCATAGGAAACACACGGGGCTTAACTGCCTGGTATGCAGATACAGCGTCTGCCTGATACCCCGTTTTTCCACAAATGCAAAATAGTACCATGGAAGAAATACCGCACAGGGCAGCATATAAATCAGGCAGGAAAAAAGGTTCATATGATTATCTATGAACAGCTCAAGCCGGTCCAGCGCCGCCGCTCCCCCTATCAATCCTCCTCCGATTCCCGCTCCCAGAGAGAGCAGGAGCGAACCGCCGTACAGCAGTACCATCGTTAATCCAAAAACAAGAAAAGCCATCCCATAATTTGCAGTCTTTTTCATCGTTTCATCTCCTGTCTTTTTACTCATCCCGGCGGAGCATTTTCTCCGCTTTGTTTTTTATCCTCTGAAGTGCATTGTCGATTGATTTCGGGCTCTTGTCAAGCAGCTCCGCGATCTTCCTGTAATCTGTGCCCATCAAATGGAGATACAGCACATGGTTCTCAAGAGAACTTAAATTCTCTTTCAGCTGTTCTACAAATGCCTCTGTGTATTCTTTTCCGAAATACAAAGCCTCCGGGTCCGTCTCCTGCTCCGGCTCAATCGTATCTATCAAAGGCATGGTCCTCCCATCCTTCTCCACCTCACTATCCTCATAAAGAGAAATGTATGTGTTGAGGGGGAGATGTTTTTTCCGCTTTGACGCCTCAATCGCGCTGTACATCTGACGTGACACACACAGCTCCGCAAAACTGGAAAAGGACGTCCCCTGGGATGGATCATAGTCACGGACTGCCTTGATCAGCCCGATCATCCCCTCCTGGATCAAATCTTCATTTTCTCCGCCCAGAAGATACATGGCGCGTGCCTTTTTTCTGACCATGGATTTGTATTTGACCATAAGATAGTCCATAATCTCCCGCTCTCCAGCCCTGAGTTTTCCGATCAGCTGTTCATCCGTCAGTCTGTCATATTTCCCCATATCATTCACCGCACCTTTTGTCGCTCAGACTTCCGCACATTTCCTGGTTCTTCGATTTCCCGGTCCGGTACGCCGGTTTATTTCCCCCGCTGCTGCCGCTGGCGGACAATCTCATATGCCAACACCCCTCCGGCCACAGAAGCATTCAGGGAACTGATCTCTCCCTTCATCGGAATGCCGGCGATAAAATCACAGTTCTCTTTCACAAGCCTGCTCACGCCGTCCCCTTCATTTCCAATCACAAGTCCAATCGGCCCCTTCAGATCCAGGCTGTACATGGATTCGCCGTCCATGTCCGCGCATACAAACCAGATCCCTTTCCCTTTTAATTCTTCCATCGTTTTAACCAGATTGGTTACTTTCGCAACCGGAGTATAATTGAGGGCCCCCGCAGACGTCTTGGCGACGGTCGCCGTCAGTCCCACCGCGCGCCGCTTCGGGATTATGACCCCATGCGCCCCCGCGATATTAGCGGTCCGTATAATTGCCCCCAGATTATGCGGGTCTTCAATGCCGTCCAGCAGAATGAGAAAGGGATCTTCTCCCCGCTCCTCTGCCAGTTTCAGCATATCTTCCACCTCCGCGTAATCATATGCAGCGGCATAAGCGATGACCCCCTGGTGCCTGCCTGTCTCACTGAGCTGTGCCAGGCGTTCTTTCCCGACGAAATTGAGAATCACACCGTGTTTCTTCGCCTCCCGGACAATGGTCCGCACCGGTCCATCCTGACATCCGTCCAGTACGAAAAGCTTGTCAATGGTCCTGCCTGAGCGGAATGCCTCAAGCACCGCGTTACGCCCTTCAATGACAAGTGTATGTTCCTTATTCTGCCCTGCTTCTTCCCTGTTATTTTCCTGCATCTTCTGTTTTCCCTTCTGTTTCTGCCGTCCACATGCTCTTAAGCCCAATGGTCACAAGCTCTGTAAGTCTTTCATATTCCCCGCTTAAATACAGATAACCGATGAGCGCCTCAAACCCCGTAGCACGCCGGTAATCGGTGATAGACTGGTTCTTGGCCGGGGAAACGCTGCGCGCGTTCCTCCCCCTCCGGTATACGGCGTGTTCTTCCGCTGTCAGATTCTCCTGCATAGCCCGCATCATGAAAGACTGGGCTGAAGCCTGCACGTAGCGGCTCGTCTCCTCATGGAGCTTATGCACCTGCCGGTTTCCCCTGCCTGTGACCATCAGCTTAATAATCAGGTCAAAAACACAGTCTCCGATATACGCAAGCACAAGCGGGGAACTGGTGCGCGGGTCCACCCGGCCCATCCCCGGAATCTGATTCATATAATGCTCAAACCCGAGCTCTAAGCTTTTTTCCATTTTACTCCTTCTCTCGTATCTTCAAGGATGATTCCCTTGGCGAGGAGTTCATCCCTGATCTGATCAGCCAGCGCAAAGTTTCTCTCTTTTCTCGCGGCCTGACGTTTCTCGATCATTGCCTCAATCTCTTCATCCAGCATCTCTTCTTCTCTGTCAATGATAATTCCCAGCACGCCGGTCAGCGTCTCAAGGCGCGCGTACAGACTGTCCAGATATTCCTTTGAACGGCTCCCGTCCGCTGTGGTATTAATATATTTTACAAGATCAAATACAGATGCAATGGCATCGGCTGTATTAAAATCATCATCCATGGCATGTTCATATGCAGCCGTATATTTTTCTGTCTCACCCAGCAGTGCCTTTTCCTCTTCTGACATCCCTTCTGGGCCGGCATTTTTCGCGACAAACCGCAGATTCTCCGCCGCGGTCAGAATACGGTCCAGTCCGTTCTTCGCCGCTTCCATCAGCTCCGCGCTGAAGTTTAACGGACTTCTGTAATGGGCACTGAGCATGAAGAAACGAAGGACCTGGAGATCGTATTTCTCACTGATCTCACGGACAGTGAAGAAATTACCCAGTGACTTTGACATCTTCTTATTATCTATATTGAGGAATCCGTTGTGCATCCAGTATTTTGCGAACTCTTTGCCGTTCGCCGCCTCGCTCTGAGCGATCTCATTCTCATGATGGGGAAAAATCAGGTCCTCACCGCCCGCATGGATGTCGATCTGCTCGCCCAGATATTTTTTGGACATTTCGGAACACTCGATATGCCATCCCGGACGTCCTTCGCTCCACGGAGACTTCCACGCCGGCTCTCCCTCCTTTTTCGGCTTCCAGAGCACAAAATCCAGCGGGTCTTCTTTCTCGTCCGCACCGGTCACAAGGAGCGCCCTTCCGCCGGACTGAAGGTCGTCCAGGTTCTTGTGGGAAAGCTTCCCATATCCCTCGAATTTCTTAGTGCGGTAATACACTGTGCCATTCTTCTCGTAAGCGTACCCTTTCTCAATCAATGTCTGGATCATATCGACCATACCGCAGATCTCCTCCGTGGCAAGCGGATTTTTCGTGGCCGGTTTAATATTCATGGCTTCCATGTCTTTTTTGCACTCCGCGATATAGCGCTTTGACACTTCGTCCGCGGTCACACCCTCCTCAATGGCCTTCTTAATGATCTTATCGTCAACATCTGTAAAGTTGGATACAAAGTTTACCTCGTACCCCTTATATTCAAAATAGCGCCTCACCGTGTCGAACGCAATCATCGGCCGGGCGTTCCCGATATGAATAAAGTTATACACTGTAGGACCGCACACATACATTTTCACCTTTCCCTCTTCCAGCGGGACAAACTCTTCTTTTCTCTTGGACATTGTATTATAGATCTTCATCATAATCTCCTTTCTTCTCCACGCATCTTATATCTTTCACAAGCCTTCGCAGCTCTTCATGCAGCCGGACATTCTCCTGCTGAAGCTTTCGGATATCCTCCAGCACCGGGTCCGGCAGATGGATCTGATCCATGTCCGCGCGGGGCACTTTCTTATTCCCCATGCGGACGATCCTCCCGGGCACGCCGACCACCGTACAGTTTGGAGGCACTTCCTCCAGCACAACGGCCCCCGCGCCAATCTTGGAATTCTCGCCAATTGTAAAGGACCCGAGGATCTTAGCTCCCGCGCTCACCATCACATTATCTTCAAGGGTAGGGTGGCGTTTTCCCTGCTCCTTTCCCGTTCCCCCCAAGGTCACGCCCTGGTACAGGGTAACATTGTCTCCGATCACAGTTGTCTCACCAATGATCACGCCGCTGCCATGATCTATAAACAGCCCTCTCCCGATATCCGCTCCCGGATGAATCTCGATCCCTGTCTTCCGCGCTGCCCGCTGGGAGATCCAGCGCGCCAGGAAATAATGTTTCTTTAAATACAGCTTATGGGCCAGCCGGTATCTGAGGATTACGCGGAAACTGGGATACAGAAACACTTCCATATTTGACTTGATCGCGGGATCGCGCTCCCTGACAACCTGTATTTCTTCTTTTATATATGATATGATCCCCATTTTTCCTCCCTCGTAAAAAGAAACTTCCCCTCTAAACAAAAAACCCCGCCTCCTGTTAGAGACGAAGTTATTTCCGCGGTTCCACTCTAATAAAAGAATTCCTTCTTTCACTCATAGGCCTGTAACGTCTGCCGCACGTATTCCGCTACTTTATTCACGGAATCAGCTCCCGGGCGCACTTCTCAGTTTCCCCATACAAGGATGCTTTCAGCCGGCGGCATCCCCTCTCTGTGTATTTCAAGAACTGTTACTCTTCCCGTTCTCCGCCTTTCCCTCCTATATTATGCAACTTTTTCTATTTTGTCAACAGAAACAAACGGAATCATCAGACATCCTTCTTATTTCTAGACAACCTCATTGAAACAGGTTCTGGTCAGTTTTGTAATCTTTTCCAGCTCCTCCGCCAGATGCTCTGGAAGGATCACTCCCTCCCTGCCTCTGATATCCTTAGCCTCCGCTCTCCCAAATAGGAGCTCCGTCAGCTCAGCGATGGGCAGGACCCCCTCCGAGTCTTCGGTTTCTCTCACATGAAGCTGTGTTTCGCCCCTGCTGCCCGTGATCTTCCAGACACGGCTGTTCTCCGTTATCAGCGGATCGATCACAGCAAAAGAACAGTCGATCTCCTCCCATTCAGGCACCTTCAGCGCGGCCAAGAGTTTTCTCAGGCAGACAATCCGTGCCATGATCAAAGGCTTTCTTCCGAAAGCATATTCCGCTGGACACGCATGGATCGGTACCTCCATCTGCTCCCGGTTTCCGGACTGCTCCGCCAGATCCCGGACCGAACTTAAGAACTCGGCCTCATATCCTGGTAGAAAGACCGGTTCCCGTATCTCCAAGCTCTCCTCCGACGCATACGCATAATAGCCTTTGAGCGCCCCGTCTTCCAGCATCAGCCGCACGCCGCCTCTCTCGCTCTGCTGTTCCAGAATCATCGTCTGATAATAAGCACTGTCCCTGACTGTGCACACCTGAAACAGATCCGCGCAATGCTCTGCAAAAAAAGCAGCCAGTTCTTCCGCGTGCCAGAGACCGGCATCCACACACTGCAGCCTTCGGTTTCTGTCGGGCTCCGGGCCGCAGTCCCTGGGAGTATCTGCCGCTCTGCCATCTGCCTGCCAGACAAACATCCCACCCGGCTTCCCTCGGATGAGCGTTCCCTGTTCCTGGCTGTATACATACCGGAAATCATATGGCGTATAAATGGCTTCCGCGGCCGGCATCAGAAAAGTAAATGGAATTTTGCGGCCGTACATATCCTTAAGAGCTCTCCGAAGCAGTGCCCCCATATATCCCCGGCTCCGATACGCCTCCTTTGTAGCTACAGCGATCACATATGCCGATGGCAGCTGTTCCCCTTCTACGCTGACCATATAGGGATTTAACTGAAGCATGGAGCAAATTCCCCCATCTTCCTCGATTACATAGATCTCATTGTCCCTTGCCTTGATATAATAATAATAGTCGAGAAAAGCTTTTGTATCCTCGGTAAAGATCTCTTCCCAGAGTCCTCTTGTCTTTCCATGTTCACTCTGATCAAGCCTGCGCAGTATCATCCTGACCGTCCTTTCCATTCGCGCGGGCACAGCATCCGCCGCAGGCTGCGCTTCCCTGTGTCACATCCACGCTCCTATAATTTGTATATTTTTCCACCGCGCAGACTGCCTGGGAGGAGATGCCTTCCCCGGTCCCTGTAAATCCCAGTCCTTCCTCAGTGGTTGCTTTTACATTCACCTGGTCTGTGTCTATATGCAGTGCCTCCGCAATATTCCCCCGCATCTGTTGGATATGGGGACTCATTTTGGGACGCTGCGCGATAATCGTCGCGTCAATGTTCTCAATCACATAGCCATTCTCATCCAAAAGCCTGCCCACATGCTCAAGGAGTGTAATACTGGATATCCCCTCATATTCCGGGTCCGTATCCGGGAAGTGCCTGCCGATATCGCCGAGAGCCGCCGCCCCCAGCAGGGCATCCATCACCGCATGAACCAGTACATCCGCGTCAGAATGTCCCAGCAGGCCCTTGCTGTGAGGGATCTCCACTCCTCCTAAAATCAGTTTTCTTCCTTCCGTCAGCCTGTGGACGTCATATCCCATACCTATACGCATTGTCATCTCTCCTCATAATCCGTCTCAACATCTGTCCGAGCAGCGTTCTCTTTGTCTTCTTCCGGATGATCTTCGGATATCTGGACTCTTTTTTCTGCAGCGTCCTCGTCAGGCACATCCGCGGCGTTCATTTCTTCTTTTCTTAACTCCCAGACTTTCTTCAAGCTGTAGATCGCATACCCCGCACCGATCACTGTAAAAATAGATGCCATCACACACATAAACACCATATTGGACGGTCTTTCATCTGCCATCTCTATGAGCATCCTGATTCCCAGATATGCCAGATACCCTCCAAGCACAATCCGAAACGCATACCCTGCTTTCTTATTCATGTCTTTATCCTCCGTAATTATTCTGTGCATTATTCTAACATAAGTTGCATGGCAATTCCACAAGTATCCTGCCGGAAATCTGTCCTAAAAACATACGGATCACACTTTGCAAAATACTTTAAAAAAAAGTGTTGACATTTGCAGTATCTTGATAGTATAATAGCAAAGCGGGTTGCGGAAAGAACTTCGAAACCCGCTAAAATATGGGGTCTTAGCTCAGCTGGGAGAGCATCTGCCTTACAAGCAGAGGGTCATAGGTTCGAGCCCTATAGGCCCCATATACCATTAATTTTATGGCGGAATAGCTCAGTTGGCTAGAGCACACGGTTCATACCCGTGGTGTCGCTGGTTCAAATCCAGTTTCCGCTACTAAAAAGTCTTCGCTCATGCGAAGACTTTTTCTTATTTGTTCCAATGCGCTTCTCTCACACGTGAAAGCATCCCCCGCCGATAAATTCTCTCAGCAGGGAATTCGTCGGGACATATTCACTGCCAATCCCCACAAAATAATCAAAAAATTTCAGAAGTCTCTTTGCCTCCAGATATTCCTCTGATTCTTTATCCACACCGAACAATAGCGGCTCTACATACTGTTTGAGCACGGCAAGCTCATAAAGAAGAGAGGAATTAAACATGATATCCGCCTGTTCCTGGAAGGGAAAAATATTCTCCTCCTCCCCTCTTCTCACAGAGGGCCACATGGAGATCGTCTTCATCGCGGAAGCCCCGCGGGTGCGCGCATCACGGACAAGCCGCCGGATCAGGCGCCCATCCGTCGTGGGAATCCGGTTATGCTCGTCAATATTGAGCTGGGTCAGCGCGCTGATGTAGATCTTAAACTTGCTTTCATCCCCCATCAATTCTGTGAGCTTCGGATTCAGACAGTGTATCCCCTCGATAACGAGAATATCCTGGGGACCCAGCTTTTTCGGGCGGTTCTCATATTTTCTTTTCCCGCTTTTAAAATCAAAAACAGGAAGATAGACTTCTCTGCCCTCGATAAGAGCCTTCATATCCTCATTAAACTTCACGATATCTATCGCTTCCAGGCATTCAAAATTATAATTTCCGTCCTGATCCCTCGGTGTTTTCTCCCGGTCCACAAAATAATTGTCAACCGCAATGGGGTGGGGCTTTAAGCCGTTCACTCTGAGCTGAATGGAAAGCCGGTGGGAAAAGGTTGTTTTCCCTGACGAAGACGGTCCGGCAATCAGGATAAACTTTACGCCTTCTTTGTCCGCGATCTGTTTCGCGATCTCCCCGATCTGCCGCTCCTGGTGCGCTTCCTGTACGAGCACTACTTCTCTCATATCATTCTTCGTGATCATATCATTGAGCGCGCCCACTGTATCAATATCCTGACAGTCACCCCAGAGCACGGACTCCTTGAGCACCTGGAAGAGTTTCGGGCTGGGTTTAAACTCCGGCACCTCTTCCGGGCGCTCTTTTGCCGGCATCTGAATGACAAATCCCTCATCGTATAGATGCAGAGAAAAATATTTCAGACAGCCCGCGTCAGGAACCATGTACCCATAATAATAATCTTCAAACTCATTCATGCTGTAGATGTTTACTTTTGATACACGTCTGTACGCAAACAGCCGCTCTTTGTCGTACATCCCGTGCCTGTGGAACATCTCCACGGCATCCTGCGTATGCACGCCCCGCTTATCAATCTTGATTTTTTCCGAAGAGAGTTCTCTCATCCGCTCAGATACCCGATCCAGAAACTCTTCTGTCAGCTCTACATTCCCTTCCACAGTGCAGTAATATCCTTTATCCACAGAAAAATGAATCCGCACACGCTCAATTCTGTCATGCCCCGCCACGTCATGAACTGCCTTGACGAGAAGGAAACACATACTCCTTTTATATGTCGCATGACCGATGGAATCCGCCGTTGTGATAAACCGGATCTCACAGTCTTCCTCCACAGTCTTCCTCAGCTCCTGTAGACGGTTCCTTCCCACAAAAGCAAGTACAATCTGATGCTCATAACGGGACTGGAAATCCTCAGCTACAGCCTGGTATGTTGTCCCCGCGGCATATTCCCTTATCTCTCCGTCAATACGGACCCTGCATCTGCTGTCTTCCAAATCAGCTCCTCCTTATATCACCTGGAATGGATGGACCACCGGGGTTGTCACCACATCCAGCACCGGCAGTTTATCCTCCAGAAATCTCTTCATGTCATCAATAAATATATATTCCGTGCCATAATGCCCTGCGTCGATAACAGACAGCCCCTGCTCCACCGCATCCAGACCGTCGTGATGGCCGATATCCCCTGTCACAAGGACGTCTGCCCCTTTCACAAGCGCGGCCGCCACCGCCGTCTTCCCGGACCCCGGAGAGACAGCCAGCCTGGACACTTCCGCCCGCATATCACCGAACACTTTCAAGCTTCCCAGATTCAGTTTATGCTTGACATACACACAGCATTCCTCCAGGGACATGGGCTTCTCCAGCATTCCCACTCTGCCGATCCCCTCCGGCTTACCGTCTTTTTCCATCGTAACATCAAGGACCTCCGCGTCCCGGATGCCGAGAACTTTCTCTGACAGCTCCGCCATGCCCAGGACGTCATAATTTGTATGCATGGCGTAATAAGAAATGTCGTTCTGGATCAGCTTGACAATCCTTCTGCTTATAAAATCTTCATCCGTCACCTTTTTCAGCGGTGAAAAGATCAGCGGGTGATGTGTGATCATCAGATCCGCGCCCTCTTCCACCGCATGGTCTATCACAATGTCCGTGGCGTCCAGCGCAATATATACCTTTTTTACCTCTTTTTCGGCCCTCCCCGCAAGCAGACCGACATTGTCAAAATCCAGCGCCGCATCCCTGGGGTATGAGGCCTCAATCACCTGCATAATTTCTCTGCACAGCATAATACATCCGTCCTTTCTCTGCGTATTTTATCTCTTCTTCCAGTTCCTGCCTTCTCCGGATGCTCCGGGGAGAATCCTCCCCTTTGAGCCCGTCCAGTATCTTCCTTTTCATATGTATCTCCCGCTCAAGATACTGTTTCAGCACAGGATGCTTCCCCCGCAGCAGATATCTTCCATAGCGCAGTTCCGTACCGCTCCAGGGCTCTGCCTCCTGCCCCGTATCGCTAAGGCCCTCTTTTGTCAAACTGGTAACCTTCATCATGGGATAGTATTTACCATCCTCTTCCACCATATCTTCCGCAAGAAACAAAAAACCTTCCTCTAAAAGAAAGGCTCTCACTTTTTCAATCTCAGACTGGGGCTGCAGAATACATTCTTTCAATGTCCCCACAACATGGGACCCTTCTGCCAGGATGCGCATCATAAGTCCGCCTCCCATTCCGGCGATTACAGCGCAGTCCGCCTCCCCTGCTTCCAGGGATTCAAATCCGTCTGAAAGCCGTGTTTTTATTCTATCTGCCAGGCCGGATCGCCGGATGTTTTCCTCCGCCCGCTCAAGCGGCCCCCGGTTCACATCCATCGCCACCGCGCCTGCGATCTGTCCTGTCTCCATCAGAAAAATCGGGACATAGGCATGATCTGTGCCGATATCCGCCACTATAGATCCGGCGGTCACAAGCCCTGCGACCGCCTGAAGTCTCTTTGATAATTCCATCGTTTCCCCGCTTCTCTCTATTCTATATAGCCGGACTATCTAGTCTAAATAGTCTCTTAATTTCCTGCTCCGGCTCGGGTGGCGGAGCTTTCTCAGCGCTTTTGCCTCAATCTGGCGGATACGCTCCCTGGTAACGTCAAACTCTTTTCCCACTTCCTCCAGAGTGCGGGCTCTTCCGTCATTCATGCCGAAGCGCAGGCGCAGCACCTTCTGCTCCCTCTCGGTCAGCGTATCAAGCACCTCATCAAGCTGTTCTTTTAAGAGGGTCTGAGCAGCTGCCTCCGCCGGCACCGGCACATTGTCATCCTGAATAAAATCACCCAGATGGCTGTCTTCCTCCTCGCCGATGGGCGTCTCCAGGGATACCGGTTCCTGCGAGATCTTAAGAATCTCACGCACCCGTTCCACAGGCATGTCCAGTTCCTTTGCGATTTCCTCCGGAAGGGGTTCCCTGCCCAGTTCCTGAAGAAGCTGGCGGGAGACGCGGATCAGTTTATTGATGGTCTCCACCATGTGCACCGGGATACGGATGGTTCTTGCCTGGTCAGCGATTGCCCGGGTGATCGCCTGGCGGATCCACCATGTAGCATAGGTGCTGAATTTATATCCCTTGTGGTAATCAAACTTCTCCACAGCCTTGATCAGGCCCAGATTTCCCTCCTGAATCAGGTCAAGGAAGAGCATTCCCCTTCCCACATACCGCTTTGCAATGCTGACGACAAGACGCAGGTTCGCCTCAGCGAGTTCCTTCTTGGCGTCCTCGTCGCCTTCTTCCATTCTTTTCGCAAGCTCGATCTCCCGCTCTGCGTTCAGAAGGGGGACTTTTCCGATCTCTTTGAGGTACATGCGCACCGGGTCTTCGATGCTCACGCCTTCCGGAACCGACAAATCGATATTCTCCATATCCACTTCTTCCTCATCGGATATGATGTCATCGATATCGACGTCCGCGTCGTCCACATCCGCACTGATGCGGAGCACGTCGATATTATTTGCCTCCAGATAATCGAACACCTTCTCCATCTGATCGGGATTCAATTCCATGTCTGTAAAGAAATCATTGATCTCCTGAACTTCAAGCACGCTTTTCTTCTTTTTCCCAAGCGCTACAAGGTCATTCATTCTGTCCAGAAATTTCTGTGTGTTTTCTTCCATGTGTCCATCCTTCCCTGGCCGGCGCGAAAGCGCGGGCTATCTTGTTTTATTTTATCCTTAATCAATAGAAATATGCAGTACCCTCAGGTCCTCCAGCTTCCGCTTCTCCTGCATCAGCCGCTGGAGACCTGCCATATCCGCAGGGTTCAGCTCCATCGTCCTGACATCAATACTGTGGGCCTTAACCCGAAGTATGATATCCTTGAGTGCCTGTTCTTCTTCTTCTTTTGAATTGAGCTGGCGTATCTTTGTATGGAAAAGCGACGCAGCCTCCCTGTGTTCCTCTTCCTCCGTAAAATGATCCAGTATCTTCGCCGGATTCATTCCTCCGTTTTCATGCTGCTCATATAAAAGTTGAGCGACCGTGCGGTAAATCTCCCCAGTAAAATCCTCCGGACTTATATACCTGCTGATCTTCCCGTACAGCTTCTCATCCTCGATCATCCATGTAAGGAGCGCTTTCTGCGAAGTCAGAATACCGTCTTCTTTGGGTTTTGCCGCGCCTTCCGCGCGTTTTGGCCGGCTCACCGGCTTTGCCATCCCGGCGCTGACTGCAGTCTTTGTAACCAGCTTTTCCAGGCTCTCCCTGTTGATCTTATAAGCAGAAGAAACAGCTTCTATGTAGTTATTTCTCTCAAGCTCATCCTCGAATCCGAGCAGGCGCCGCGCGGTCTCCCGGAAAAACTCCGTTTTCCCTTCCGGGGACGCCATATCGTACTCTTTCTCCAGCATCTCAAGACCGAACATAAATCCATTTCTGGCATTCTGTATCCGCTTCTCATATTCCTCCGCCCCCAGATTTTTAATAAATTCATCTGGGTCTTTGTACGGGTCCATGCGGATCACTTTCGCGGATATTCCCGCGTCTTTCAAAATGGGCACGGCCCGCAGAGCGGCCCGTGTTCCCGCGTCATCACTGTCGTATGTCAGATAGACTTCCTGCACATACCGCTTAATCAGGGACGCATGTCCCGGGGTAAGCGCTGTTCCCAGCGATGCCACCGCGTTCGTAAAGCCCGCCTGGTGAAGGGAGATCACATCCATATACCCCTCACACAGCAGAAAATACGGTTTCCTTGATGTCCTTGCCCGGTTGAGCCCATACAGATTGCGGCTCTTGTCGAAAACCGGGGTCTCCGGGGAATTCAGATACTTCGGTTTCGCGTCTCCCATAACCCGGCCGCCGAACCCAATTACCCGGCTGTTTACATCCATGATCGGAAAAATTACCCTGTTCCAGAACTTGTCGTAAACGCCCTGCCGTTCATCTGTATTTACCAGACCCGCCTGCCGGATCAGCTCCTCACTGTATCCTTTCCCGCGGAGGTATTGATACAGGTCATCACTGTACTTATTCGAATACCCCAGGCCGAATGCCGTAATCGTCTCATCAGACAGCCTTCTGTCTTTCAAATATGTATAGGCCTGGGTTCCTCTCTCGGATTTTAGCTGTGCATAAAAGTACTTTGCCGCTGTTTTATTCACTTCGAGAATCGATGTCTTAAGGTCTGCTTTTGCCTTCGCTTCTTTCGAGTATTCCATCTCCGGCAGCTCAATTCCGGCCCTGTCCGCCAGGAACTTCACAGCTTCAATAAAAGAGAAATTCTCATATTCCATCAGAAATGTATATACATTCCCACCTGCGCCGCATCCGAAACAGTAATACATCTGCTTCTGCCTGCTCACAGAAAATGAGGGAGATTTCTCATTATGGAACGGGCACAGCCCAAAATAAGAACTGCCCTTTTTCTGCAGCCGGACATAACCGGAAATTACATCTACTATATCATTTCTTGTTCTTATCTCTTCGATCAGCTCGTCTGAATAGTACATGCCATCCCTCCATAAAGAATACCCTATATTATATATTCGACAAAAGTTTTTGCTTTCCTTTATTTTTTTAAATTTTTCCTGATTTCAGATTTTCCAAGCTTCCGGGACAAATAAATCCTGAAATTTTTTTACTGCGTAAGGGTCCGTCATTCCCGCAATATAATCGCAGACAATCTGCTCTCTGCTGTCTGATGCCTCCAGGGCATTTTTAAACTGCTGGGGCAGAGATTCCGGATGTCTCATATAGTAATCAAAAAGCTGTTCAACCATATGTACCGCTTTGTCTTCTTCCCCTTTCGCCTTCGGGTTTAGATAAACATTTTCAAACATAAAAGCCCTGAGATCCCGCATTGCCTTCTCTACATCCGGGGACATGCGGATCTCGGGCCGGTCCATGCTGTTCGTCACCACATCGTGAATGAGCTTATTCAGCCGTGCCTTGCAGGAACTGCCAAGCACATTCCTTATGTCCGAAGGGATGTCGTCTTCGGTAAGGATTCCTCCCCGTATCGCGTCATCCATGTCATGATACATATAGGCAAGTTTGTCAGAAAGGCGTACCACCCATCCTTCCAGTGTATGAGGATTTCCCGCGGTTTGATGGTTTAAGATGCCGTCACGTACCTCCCATGTCAGATTCAGTCCTCTTCCTTCTTTCTCAATATGATCTACTACTCTGAGACTCTGCTTATGATGTGAAAAATGATATACCGTGTTGAGCGCCCGCTCCCCTGCGTGCCCAAAAGGAGTATGCCCCAGATCATGGCCCAGGGCAATGGCTTCCACAAGATCTTCATTGAGCCTCAGCGCCTTTGCGATCGTCCTGGCATTCTGGGATACCTCCAGCGTGTGCGTCAGCCGGGTCCGGTAGTGATCCCCTTTCGGAAGGAGAAATACCTGGGTTTTCTGTTTCAGACGCCGGAATGCCTTACAGTGCAGTATCCGGTCCCGGTCCCTCTGAAAGACCGGGCGGATATCACACTGCGGCTCATCCTGAAGCCTGCCCTTTGAATTTTTATTTAGTGCCGCATAAGGGCTTAAGTATTCCAGTTCTCGTTCTTCGAGCTGCTCTCTGATCGTCATGTTCTCACTCCTCCTCTATGCAGCCGGCCGGGAATGTAATTATTTATCCTCTTTAAGCCTTGCCTCAATTGCCTCAACCAGTGTCCGGAGAACCTTAACTCTTGCATAATATTTATTATTGCCTTCTACCACAACCCATGGAGCGTAATCCGTAGATGTGCGCATCAGCATCTCGTTCACCGCATCCTCATACTGATCCCATTTTTCTCTGTTTCTCCAGTCCTCATCTGTAATTTTCCATTGCTTTTCCGGATTCTGCTGGCGCTCCCTGAAACGCCTCTCCTGTTCATCTTTGTCAATATGCATCCAAAACTTGATTACAATCGCGCCTGAATCATACAGGTCTTTCTCCATGTCATTGATCTCTTTGTAAGCACGCTTCCACTCTTCCGTGGTGCAGAAGCCTTCAATCCGTTCTACCATTACACGCCCGTACCATGTCCGGTCAAAGATAGCCACATGTCCGTCTTTGGGCATTGCCCTCCAGAACCTCCACAGATAGTGGTGTGCTTTCTCAATGTCATTCGGCGAAGCAGTGGGGTTCACCACATAACCACGGGCGTCCATCCGCTCTGTCAGACGTTTGATCGCTCCGCCTTTTCCGCCCGCATCCCAGCCTTCAAATCCAAGCACAACCGGTATCCTTCTGCGGTACAATTCACCGTGAAGCTTCTCCATCTTCTTTTGGAGTTTATCGAGCCTGGCCTTGTATTCCTCTCTTGTATAATGAAGAGACAGGTCCGCTCTGGAGAGGATCGATACCTGGAGATCTTTCATTTCCTCATCTGCCGCTCTCGCAATCTCCGCCACTGCCTCTGTTCCCCCCTCGGACAGGGCCTCTTCCTCTGCTGCCTTCTTCGCTGCTTTTTCTTCTCTTTCTTTCTGTACCTTCTCGATCTGGTCTGCCATAGCCTTGATCACTGTTGTGTAAATCTTAAGCGTGGCAAAACGCTTATCCATGGATTCAATGATTGTCCAGGGCGCGTAGTCTGTATCTGTTTTAAAAAGCATATCCTCCATCATCGCCGCATACTCATCATAATGGACATTCCGCTCTTTATCTCCCTGGGTTACTCTCCATGCTGTCTCTTTATTCTTCTCCAGCTTCTCAAATCGCTTCTTTTGTTCTTTTTTGTCAATATCGAGCAGAAGCTTAATAATCAATGTTCCGTCATCAGAGAGCTGCTCTTCAAAAGAATTAATGGAATGAAACGCGTCCGCCAGCTCTTTATTCTTCGTACGTTTCTCAAACCGATCGATCAAAACACGACGGTACCAGCTTCCATCATAGATGGCAATCCTTCCTTTCGCCGGAGTCTTTGTCCAAAATCTCCACATAAAGGGATGCATCCGCTCCTCTTCCGTCTCATTCTTAATCGGGTGCACCTCAAATCCTCTGGGGTCCATGCTCTGGATCAAGCGCCCGATCTGGAGTCCTTTCCCCGATGCGCCGAAGCCCTCAAAGACAATCATAACCGGAATCCCAAGTGCCTTGCACTCTCTCTGCAGCCTGCCAAGCCTCGCCTCGAGCTGGGGCATTTTCTCTTTATATTCTTCCTTAGACAACTTTTTAGTGAGATCAACTTTTTCTAACATAACCTTTCCTCCGTCTCTCTTATTCAGATATTATTGACTGCTTTTTCTAAATTATTGTAATTATACCATACAATACATAAAAAAAAGAAAAAATCCTCGAAAGATTCTTTCTTTTTTACTGTTTTATTTATTTCCTTTCTGCTGCTCTCCCAGCTGTGTCATCAGACAGCGGATCAGCTCCTGGTTCGTTCGGTTTAACTTCTCAAAGGCCAGAAAAAATTCCTTTCCTCTTTCTATCTTCCCTTCCACCTCAATGCGGCACTCTTCTGTAAACCTCGCATCAGATAATTTTAATATGTAATCTGCTGATACCCGAAAGAATTTTGACAGATGGATCAAAATATCCGCCGGAAGGGAATTGATTCCATTTTCTATCCGGCTGATTGTCTGCTGGGAAACATTGATCTGCCCAGCGAGATCTTCCTGCCTGAGTCCTTTCTCACAGCGCAGCTCTCTAACCCGGTTATCCAAAGTATTTCACACCCTTTAGTATTTTACATTTATTTTAGCTTAAAGAAACGGGTGTGCTATCCAAATGCAATATATTGTGGCACTCATATTTAGGATATCACTTTTTGCACCAAAATCTGATAGCGATTCATATACCGAAGAACCCTCTGCTACCGCGGCAGCGTATTTATACACTGCATACTGCACCATCCTTTTCCATTTTCTTTACAACCTCTCTCCCATCCAGTTCTCGTGGTATTTTTTTCAGCTTCACACACAAGGCGGCCGCTATACCGGCCGCCTGGCCCATAGCGACACAATTGCCTGTCACACGGTAAGACGCGTGGGCAAGATGAGACCCCGAAATACATCTTCCCGCCACCACCAGATTATCCACTTTCAACGGCACAAGGCACCTGTATGGTATCTGATACGATGGCTGAAGCGCATAGCCTGTCTGTTTCTCCTGATCCAGCCCGTCCGTCTGATGGATATCAATCCAGAACGTAGCAACGCATATCCCATCTTCGAATCTTTTCTGCTGCTCAATATCTTTTTCTGTCAGTACATATTCCCCGATAATCCGCCGGCTCTCTCTGATTCCTATGTGCGGCCCTGTTGTATCGAGCTGTATATTTTCAAATTGAGGAAGTGTATTCTTCAGAAGCTTTACGAAGCGCTGTACCTCGCGCCTGCCTTCTATCTCGGCCTTTGTCAGTTCCTCCGGGTCTACTGCGCTTCTGTTTCTGATATGGATGGACTGGCATATCGCGGTATGTTCTCCCGGCATCCGGAGGACACATGGGCGCCGGTAATTAAACGGATAATCTTTGATCCCTTTTCTTTCCAGCCCGCTGTCCAGCATGTGAATCAGTTCATTATCTTCATTATGGGGGAATTTATAATAATCCTGTATGTAATCAATATTACTCATGCGGAACATCAATGTCATTGGCTGTACTTCGCTTTTTTCATTTCCGATTTCAAAGGGCGCGCCTGCCCGTGCGGCTACATCTCCGTCGCCGGTACAGTCTATGACGATATCTGCCAGGAAAACAGTTCTCCCCCCTTTATTCTCGACAACAACACCTTTTATCTCATTTTTCTCCATGACTACATCTGCAAATAATGTATGGAAAAGTATATGGACTCCTGCGGAGAGCAGCATCTCGTCAAGAATATTTTTCATGGTCTCTATATCGAATCCCCACATTTCCGGTCCGTTTTGTATACCCATCTTCTGTTCTTCGATTTTTTCAACGATCTCCCGGCAGATTCCTCCCTTATTTTCATAGTCAAAAAATGGATTTACCATTCCTGCTGTCCACATTCCGCCAAGGAAACCATAATTTTCGATAACCAGCACTTTCATCCCGTGCCTTGCCGCTGACAAAGCCGCCCCAACTCCGGCGGGTCCTCCGCCGGCAACGATCACATTATATTTACCGCCTATCGGTATCCTTTTATTCTCTGCATAGTATTTGTCCATTTCCCACTTATCCTTTCACTGAACCCGCTGTCACTCCTGAAACCATATATTTTCCTAAAAAACAGAATATAAAAATTGTCGGTATTACCGCCAGAGTTGCCGCTGCTGTCAGCAGTCCCCAATCCAGTCCGAAAAATCCCATATAATTATAGATTGACTGTTGTACTGTTCTTAATTCTGTTGAATTAATCATAACTGATGCCACAACAAATTCATTCCACGCGCCTATGAAAATGAACAGCGCGGCGGAAGCCATGGAGGTGCGGTTCATTCTCGGAACCAGGCGCAGAATGATATAAGCCCTGGAACATCCGTCAATCGCAGCCGCCTCCTCTATCTCTACCGGTACCTGTTCAAGTCCCCCCTTCATGATCCAGACTGCCATAGGCAGATTATAAGCAGCATAGAGTATGGGGAGCGTAAATGGCTTATCAAGCATTCCGATAGAAGACATGTAAATATAATTGGGGATTAAGAGAGCCGCGCTTCCTATTGACAGCGGTATTCCTCCAATTACCAGGTAAAACACTGCTTTTCGGCCTCGGAATTCATATCTCTGCAGGGCATATGCCGCCAGCATCCCCAAAAACAAACCGATTACTATAGAAAAAGCAGAATACAAAATACTGTTTATAATTGTCTTTCCAAAACCGCCTTCAATGATCGTTTTATAATTATCCAGCACAAAATCGAAATCAAAAAACTTCGGCGGATAAGCAAAAAGATCTCTTTTTCCTTTAAATGATGTCAAAATTCCCCATACGATAGGCAGTAAATTTACAAATGCGACAGCCAAAAACAAGATTCCTTCCAGCCCCGCTCTCCAAAATGCTTTCTTTTTTCTCATAACTCGTATTTCACCGCCTTTACATATAATATTACAAATATAATATTAATGATAAAAATAAGGATAGACAACGCGCCTGCCGGGCCAAACTGGTAATAATTAAACCCCATCTTGTACAGCTCCAGAGAAATTACATTGGTGGCTTCTCCCGGTCCGCCTCCTGTAAAAACCATGGGAATAGTCACGTTATTAAAATTGCTCATTGTCAGTACAATCGTAGAGATCAGGATCGGCGTTTTTATCAGGGGAAATTTAATCCGCCAGAATGCCTGCCAGCTGTTCGCTCCATCCACTGCCGACGATTCGATCAGATCCTCCGGAATGCCTTTGAGCCCTGCAAGTATCATGACCATCGAGTAACCCACGGTTCTCCAGGAGATGACAAATATTGTGGCCATAACCGCAGTGCTTTCTTTTGATAATAGATAGACGGAATCGATGCCCAGACAGTTCAGAATGTAATTCATCAGTCCCATATCGCCGTCCATAATCCACTTCCAAAGCAGGGCGGCCACCACCATAGAAGTCACCCACGGAATCAGCCCCGTCAGTTCTATGGCATATGCCATCAACGGTTTGCGTCCATTGGCCCAGACCGCGAGTATGCCGCCCAAAACCATAGATATCAAAACCGATATCACGGTTATTACCAATGTAATAAAAATCGATTTATAAATCTTAGGATCTGCCAGAATCTTTATATAATTATCCACCCCGGCAAAACCTGTGAAACGCATGTAATCTATATCTGATATACTGCAGTAAATTGTATAGAACAGGGGAATCACCATAACGAAAGCAATCAGGAGCACTGCCGGCAGAGCCAGCAGCGGTCCTTCATATTTCTTTTTCACAGTCTGCCTCCTTTTATCTTCCATTCCGTTCATTGAACGTTTTTTCTGCTTTTTCCAAGGCCTCCATCGGGTCCATATGATTGACCAGAACGTCCTGCATAACCTGCGCCTGATCGTCCCTCCATCCGGTCACCGTATATTCCGTCGGATTCGCCCATGCCGCGTTTGTCAGGCATTCCTGGGAATCTACAATAAACTGCTTTGACGGGTCTGACAGAAAATCCTTACACCTTTCTAACGTTGACTTTCTCATTGGGACCTGCCCTCCAAGTTCGACCCACAATTGGTCTGCCTCCGGACTGAACATATATTCAACAAATTCACCTGCCATTTCCTTTTCTTTACTTCCGCTCCATACTCCAACACACCAGCCGGTAATAGCTGCAGGCGAAGGCACGCCTTCCTCATCACTTGGATACGGCATAATCCCTATTGTTTCCGGATCGAACACACACTCAGCCTGTGCTTTTTCAATCCTTGTGCTGGGACCTGTAATCATCGCGTATTTCCCTGCCGCAAAATCTGTACATAAATCATCAATATTGGTACTGATGCACGTTTCCGGTATAGATTTATCTTCTTCCATCATATTCTTCATCAATTCCACTGCTTTTAATCCCGTTTCATTGGCCCATTCCGCTGTACCGTCTTCATTGAACAGTGTTCCATAATCCTTAAGGAGCATATTCGAAATTATAATCGGATTTGATTTCACTGCCGACATCGGCGTCCCAAAACCATACCTGGCAACACCGGTCGTCTCATCCTTCTCTGCCGTCAGGTCTTTTGCGGCCTGCCGGAATTCATCCCAGTTTTTAAACGGCACCTCATATCCGGCCTCTTCTAAAAGATCTTTTCTGTACATAACTCCCACATAATTTCTGGAAAATCCCATCTGGTAATGTTTTCCGTCATCAGCCCCGTAGTCCCAGAAACGGTCAGAGACGTCTTCGATCTCTTCTTCTGTCCACTCTTTCATAAACAAATTCTCAAATGGCTCTAATGCGTCCATTTCCAATATCGCCCCCATATCTTCTGAATTCACCCAGATAATATCCGGCGCGTTTCCAGATGTGTGGGCCGCCATAAATTTAGCTGTCAATGTATCCCATGCCTGCGCTTCTACAATAATATCTACATTATTTTCTTCTTCAAAATTTTCGATCATCTGTCTCAATGCCATTTCTCTGCCGCTTTCTTTCGCAGGATCAAGAAATGTCCACATACGAATTTCCTTTTTTCCCGAACCGCCGTCTGTCTCCTCTGACGAATGTTTTGGGCCGCATGCCGTTATTCCCAGAATTGTTGAAAGAAATACAACAGCAGCCAGCGCAATTGAAACAAAACCCTTTTTCCCCATAAATTGATCCTCCTTCTTAATTTAAAACGTTTTAATTTTTGTCCAAATATTTCTCTCTCATAATCTAATTTTTATATAGCTGTAACTGAATCTCTGACAATCAACTTAGGCTCTACGATTACCTTTACTTTTTTAGCCTTCGGATTCTGTATCCGGTTAAGCAGAGCTCTGGTGGCCTCCATTCCAATCCTTTCTTTATCCACACTGATACTGGTCAATGCAGGCACAGCATATTCGGACAGGATACTGTCCTCAAACCCCATCACAGAAATATCTTTCGGACAAAATATGCCCTGCTCATAAAAATACCTCATTGCTCCTATGGCAATACAGTCTGTCGCTCCTATGACCGCTGTGGGACGATATCCTCTCTCTATGATCCTCTTGATCCCATCATACCCTCCTTTCCCTGTAAAATCCGCATTTTCCACAAGCCCTTCCCGAAATGGAATATTTCGATTATCCAGTGCTCTCATCAGACCTTTTAATTTGCGGGCAGTGGACTGTACTTTTTCAGGCCCATTTATAAACGCAATCTCTCGATGCCCCATACGCATCAAATATTCCGCTGCAGTCTGGAGACCTATGCCCGGGTCTGTATCTACATAATCCAGGCTGCTGCTCCTCGTCCCCACAAGCACTGCCGGAACGCCTTTTTCTTTAATCTTCTTCACTAAATCCTCACTGACAAAACCGCCGACAAACAGAACGCCGTCTACTTTATTTTTGTCTACCATTGGTGGAAGTTCCGTAAGCGACCCGTAGCCAAAACACCAGTCAATCAGCATACTGTAACCTATTTTTTCAATCTCAGCCCCAATACTTCTAAGCATTTCTGATATATAGGTATCAACAACACCATCGAAAGAATAAGCTTTCTCATGTGTAACGTCTGTTGCTTTTACAACACCGATCACTTTATTCTGCTTGGTGATCAGAGAGCGTGCTGACTGATTCGGCCTATAATCCAGTTCTGAAACTGCCTCCAGCACTTTTCGTCTTGTTTCATATTTGATCGCATTACTCCCATTCAGTACCAATGAAACCGTACTGATCGATACGCCTGCTTTTTTTGCAACATCTTTTATTGTAGCCATAGTGATTCTCCATTTTTATTAAAACGTTTTAATTAATGATATATTATCATCCCAAATTCAATATGTCAATAATATTTCTATATTTCCTTTTATTTCCAAATATTAATTTACTTTTCCAAATATTATTGTACAACTATACTCATTTATGGGATATTTGATTTTTTAATTACTATATCGTGATAAAATGAAACTGGTGAGGGACAGGCAGAAAGATGCTATATGGAAAATGTAATCGGAAAGAATATCAAGAGACTGCGTAGACAGCAGGAAATAAAACAGACTGTACTCGCCTCAGAACTTAACATAGGCAGGCAGACCCTCTCTGCTTATGAACGGGGAGTCACACTGCCTGACATTTTATCACTTATTAGAATTGCTGACTATTTTGGAGTATCACTCGACGAATTGACAGGAAGAGCCGTTTTAATAATTCCGGATGAGAAAGAATAAAGCTGTCTGAGTCACAAAACATCTGGGAATGTAAAATAAAGAGCGCTGCATTCAGCGAAAGGATTTATGAGTACAGCCTAAAAATACAGAGGAAACTATTCTTTTCTTGCATTAACCGTGTCCTTCTTCTTTTTTTCATTTTGCCCGTCCTTTCTTACCAAAACTAATAGGCAAGACTATTATAAAATTCCTCTGGTCTTTTTGATAATAAAAAAACTTTATATCCTAAAAAACCTAGAATATAAAGTCTTAATGCGGAAGATGGGACTTGAACCCACACGGCACGAATGCCACAAGATCCTTAGT
>CAUEYX010000007.1 GCA_959022495.1 uncultured Lachnospiraceae bacterium
CCCCATATATACTGGGGAATACATATCACAATTTGCGTAAACTACAATCAGCACAGCTGAATGAGGATCTTATTCCAGCCCTTTTCCAGTGTGATGGGGAGCTTTTGATCATCTTTCTGCGGATCAGCTTTCGGGACCGTGGGAGTCCCGGATACGCATTCGTCGTTTACATAGACACGGTAAGAACCGGTGGCGCCGATGTTGAAGTATGCCTCCTGCTCCTTGGGGCTGTAGACATAGGTGTGGGCGTACAGGTACTTATTTTTCGTATCCTGCCCCTTTTTCACTGTGTAATATCCCATCAGGTCCTGATAGTCATCATAGGTGCGGTTGTAAAGGCGGTCGTCAAAATATTCCCAGGCATGTTCGCCTGACGCCTCTGTACCAAAAC
This sequence comes from uncultured Lachnospiraceae bacterium, assembly GCA_959022495.1. Classification (GTDB taxonomy): domain Bacteria; phylum Bacillota; class Clostridia; order Lachnospirales; family Lachnospiraceae; genus Mediterraneibacter. The sequence goes on from CAUEYX010000007.1 coordinate 392, forward strand.
TTTCACCAAGAACCGGGGTGATCTCCGCGCCCGTTCCCTCTCCGCCTTCTTCTGCGGAGCGGTCATAGTAGATCTCAACCTCGGATACACCGGTGATGCTGGGATAAGGGGTGCGCCCTTTATCAACTTCCAGCTTCATGGATACCACGTTGTCAAGCGTCTCCCTCTCATATACAGTGGGCTCATCTGCTTTTCTTGATGTGCTGTCGATCTGCCCGGATTCCACGGCAGAACCATCCGCCAGTGTAAAAGTCAGGTGATACCAGTCATTTACATGACGGCCGTCCCCCCACTGGCTGATCTTGACCTGGTTGATTGAAATCGGCTCTTCCCAGGCAAAATTCAGCCAGGGTTCTGTTTCCTCCGCAACCCACTGCTTTTTCGTTGTGCCATCAGCAACGTTGGATGGCGGGTTGACATCCAAACTTGATGAAGCTGTAATCTCTGCGGTAGTTGAATAATTCACAAGCTGCTCTGTCTCCATGCCGTAGATCTCGTCAGCAGCCGCTGTGTCAAATGGCCCGGATACGAGCCATGTGTTGATAAACGGAGCGTCTCCGGAGATCTGCTGGGCTTTGGCTTCCAGACCGGTCCCAAGAGAAACCGCGGGCAGCGCCATGGCCGCGGAGAGCATGCCGGCGAGAACACGTTTCCATGTTTTGTTCATTCCTTCATTCCTTCCTTTCTTTAATAATTAATACAGCGAAATTCCTGTCTCTTATTATAATTTGGCGAATTTAACGGCAAAACAAAGAAAAATGGCGGAATATAAGGAGGAAAAAGAAATGATTCTCTGAAATTTAACACTGACTCTAAAAAGTAACAATCAATCAAATTTGAAGAAAATGTAAAAATAATGTGTGGAAAGTGTGAAATACATGTGATAAAAAGGTCTCAGTTACACAGTGGGGAGGAAAGGAGAGAGACATGAAAAGAAAAACAGTCAGAAGAGCCATAGCGTATACACTGGCGTCTGCTATGCTTATGGGATCGGTGGGGATGCTGCCTGTCACAGCCATGGCGGAAGAGCCGGACAGCTCGATCCAGCAGCAGATCTATGTTGCGGTTGACGGAAGCGACGATAATGACGGCAGCAAGGACAGCCCATTCGCCACGGTGGAGCGGGCACGCCGGGAAGTGGACAAGATCAATGACGATATGACGGGGAATATTATTGTCAACATCGGCGCGGGAGAATATTATCTGGAAGACGCGGTCTATTTTGATGAGAAAGATTCCGGGACAAATGGATACCAGGTAATTTACCGAAGCGGGGACGGCATGGGAACCGCCAAGTTAAACGGCGGCGTGCTGGTCAGCGGCTGGGAGAAGACTACAGAGGCTGATATTGAGATGGGGCTGGATGAATCCTTGGTGGGCACCGTCTATAAGACCCAGCTGGACCCGGAAAAATATAACTTCAACGCCCTGTATGTCAACGACGAGAAAGCGATTATGGCCCGGACCAGGAACTATCAGTATGACGAGCGCTACCCGTCCCAGAGAGGGGAGTACATGTATTCTGCCGGAGGCGGGATGCGGGATCTGATCTGGAAAAACGGAGATCTTGACCAGAAATCCATTGACGGAATGACAGCGGCACAGGCGCGGGGGGAGGAAGAGCTTGCCCAGCTCTTTGTCTGGGATGGCGGCGACTGGGACTGGTTCACCAACACGATCCCGATTCATCACATTGACGAATCCGCGAGAAAAGTGTGGGCCAACGAGGTGGATGGACACCCGGAGGCGAACCGTACGAAATATCCGATTCAGAGTGGGGCAAGGTATTACCTGCAGGGCAACCTGGCATTTCTGGACGTGGAAGGGGAGTACCACTACAACAAGGCGACAGGAGAGTTGTACTATTATCCGAAGGACGGTGAAGAGGATCTGGACAGCCAGAGGATCGTTGCGCCCATGACCCAGGAGATCTTCCGGTTCGAGGGAAGCGACAAACCGGAGATCGCGGACTGGGGTAATGAGCCGGATATGGAGAAACAAGTATCCAATATTACAATCGACGGTCTTGTGATGAAGAATACAGAGTATACGAACTACTTTACTTCGGGCTGGAACTATTCAGATGCCGGAGGCGGCATCTGGGAACACGCACCGGAGGCGGAGGGAAGTACGAACCCATCCTATGATGAGCAGACCGACCGCACGGAGTACAAGGTGGGAGCCATCACCATGATCAATGCGAACCACCTGACCGTACAGAACACACAGATCCACAACACAGGGCTGTGGGCGGTCGCAATGTTCCGGGATAATACATACCACACGATCAAGGACTGTGACTTCGGATATAACGGATATGGATCAATTACAATTGACGGCGGATATCCGGGAGTCGGAAAATACTGCAGTCATATCACAGTAGAGAACGTACGGATGCATGACATCGGACAGAATATCGGGCACGCGGCAGGTCTTACGGTGATGAGCTGTTCTGACAGCAATTTCCGTCACCTGGAGATCTACAACTCCCCGAGAAGAGCGATCATGCTCTCGGGCGGACCCAAGCGTGATGATACAGACGCTCAGCTGGATCAGATCACAGATATGTACGCGACAAGGAATCATTTCGATTATATTCATGTCTATAACTGTGAGCAGGACAGCGGCGAGGACAGCGCTGTTTACGTGTGTATGACCTACAGATCCGGATGGGTCAGAGATAAGTACGGCGATCAGGTCATGAAGACGGATGAAGAAGGCAGAAGTTATGTAGATGTAAGCTGGGACGGCGTGGACAGGCATAACTATTTTAACCAGATGCTGATCGACAATGTAACTTCGAATCCATCTATGAGGGATAAGAACACCGTACATGGAATGGATCTGTGCATGGGCGTGTGCGGCAGTGTACTCAGCAATATACAGGGAACAAACAACCAGAGCTGTACCTTAAGAATCTTCGAAGAAAGCTATGATAAGCTCTTTATTGACAATGTAAATAATAACTACAAGAGTGATAAATATTATGATCTTTTCGATGTCTCTAAGATGGAGTATGACAAGATCGGGCTGACAGATTCATTCCCGTTCCCGCAGGAGTATGTACAGTATCCGGAGGAGGAGCTGCCGGAGGATATTTACTTCAGTGATGATTTTGAGAGCGGAAAAGTTGATACAACGAAATGGCTCTCTGAGGCGGGAAATGCGACGGTAAGCTGGGCCTATATGTCAGAGGGACCGCACAGAGGCCAGTATTCCCTCAGCCTGGACGGAAACAGGAATGAGGGCGCGGTTGTACTTTCGAGACCATTTGAGCAGAATCTGAATAAGACTGTGGAAGTAAAATATTTCGATAAGCGCCAGGACTACGCAGGCAGTGATAAAAATGAAGAGTCTGTTCCATGCGATATTACGCCAGACAGCTGGGTGAGAGCGGACAACGGAAAGGAAATCCGGGCGATCGGAGCAAACGGTGATATTTCCAAAGATTATTATCTGTATCAAGACGGTGATGAGATTATCCAGACAGATGTGCAGAGAAAAGCCGGATGGCATACCTTTAAATTCGACTATACATCAGGAACGGATGTAAAGATGTATATTGATGATGAGTTGATCGCAGCTCTTCCGGGAGAGTCATTCAATTATCTTGCCATGGGAGACTGGACCGGAAACGGCGGAGCAGGATACTATGACCAGGTTATGATCTACGGCGGAGAGCCGGCTGATCCGGTGGAACCCCTTCCGGAGATCCACAGTGTTCCGGGCAGGATCGAGGCAGAGTCTTACCTGGATATATCAGGAGCGGAGGAAGAAGACTGCAGTGACGAAGAAGGCGGAAAGAACCTGACAAAGATCCATGCAGGAGACTGGATGACCTACAATATGAAGGTTGGAAGTTCAGGAGCGTACAATGTAGATTTCCGCGTCAATGTACCGGAGGGTGAATCCGCGCATTTTGTCATTCTGGCGGATGATGAGAAAGTCAAAGAAGTCAGCCTGGATTCTACAGGCGGTAAATGGCAGACCGTCACAGAGAGAGTATCCCTGACAAGCGGACTTCAGAAGATCAAGATCCAGGCAGAGTCTGACGGATGGAAATTAAACTGGATGGACTTTACATACGCAGGACAGGAAGTTCCCTGCCGGATTGAGGCGGAGAATTATGAGGACCAGTATGGAATTCAGAAGGAGAGCGTCTCAGAAGGCGGCATGGGAGCGGCCTATATCGACGACGGGGACTGGATGGAATACAAAGTGGTTGTTAATGAACCCGGTCTCTACAGTGTGAAGTACAGGGTGTCTGTCAACGCCTCCCAGGGAAGCGTAGAGTTTACCGCAAATGGCGAGTCACTGGCTACAACTACACTGCCGGGCTCAGGAGGATGGCAGAATTGGACGGATGTAACAGATACCATTGAATTTAAAGAAGCCGGGATCTATACAATCCGCCTGAATGTAATAAAAGGTGCATGGAACCTGAACTGGTTCGAGATTTCCACGGAAGAGGCAGAGGAAAAACCGGCGCCGCCTGCATTGGATGAAGAGATCCTTACCGAAGACTTCGAAGGGGAGACCCCGCTTGTGCTGTCGACCAGCAAGGATGTCATCACACAGGAAGTTGTAACAGAAGAGACAGAGAACGGCGAAAACAAGGTCCTGTATGTGAAGTCCCCAGATGGGACGGCATACGTACCGGGCGGAGAGGACTGGAGTAATTACATCTTTGAATGCCGGATCAAAATCGCAGAGTGGAAAGGAAATTGGGAAGGGCCGAAGCCGTGGGACAATATGGCGCCGGCATGGTATATCACCCCATCTGATTCTTACAGCAGATATTCTCTGAAGTACAACCGCGAGAGTGAAGAATTCTTCCTGTACCGGAGATCAGGCGGGGATAAAGATATGGTAACCGCGGAAGCTCCGGAAGATTTTGCGGGAAGCTGGCATGATTACAAAGTCGTTATGGACAATGGTCTGATTACGGCGTATGTGGACGGAGAAAAGATATTTGAATACGAGGACAACACTCTGTCGTCAGGAACAGTAGGATTCGATGGAATCAATGTGGAATACTACGTGGACGATATCCGTGTGACAAGGCAGAAAACAGCTGATCCATCCGCAAGCGTGGAGTCTGGCAGCTTTACAGAGCTATTTAACGTCAAACTGACAGGGCCGGCCGGCGCGGTTATCGTATATACCCTTGACGGTTCAGATCCGGTTGAGAACGGCACGGTCTACAATGCTTACAAGGGAATCGACATCACAGAAGCCACGACGCTGAAGTTCGCGGCGGCCCAGACCGGCAAAGTATACAGCAATGTGATCACCTGTGAGTATACGTTTGGAGAAATTGAAAAAGGAAACAAAGAGCTGCTGCAGAAGACGTATGATTATGCGAAGACACTGAGTACAGACGGTGTCGTGGACAGCGCGAAGAATTACTTTGAGAAAGCGCTCGCTCAGGCAGAGGCAGTGCTGGCGGATGAATACGCCACTCAGGAACAGATCAACGCTGCATGGGACAATCTCTTAGAAGGCATCTGGGGTCTGGGCCTGGTACAGGGCGACAAGACCACGCTGGAGCTTCTCATCAGCAGAGCAGATGACATGATGACAAACGCGGACAAGTACGTGGCAGAGAACTGGCAGATCCTTGTGGATGCCCTGACAGAAGCCAAGGCCGTATACGACGACGGCGACGCTCTTGAGGAGGATGTGCAGACCGCGGCGGACGCACTGCTGGAAGCGATTCTGGCACAGCGGTACAAAGCAGATAAGTCCAACCTTGCGGATCTGATCTCGAAGGCGGAAGGAATCGACACGGTGAAATATACAGCAGAGAGTGTGCAGGTATTCCAGGCGGCATTCGCTTCTGCGAAAGAGGTAATGTTAAATGACGGCTTGAGCATTGAGGACCAGGCGCAGGTAGATGAGGCAGTGAACGCGCTGCAGACAGCCATCGACGGACTGGAGCCGGTATCCACGGATGACGGGAAAGACGAGCCGTCAGGCGGAGATGACGGAAACACTGGTGACGACAGCAATACCGGAGATGACGGAAACAGCGGCGCTGGAAATCCGGATTCTACAGACGATGCAGCAGCAGGATCTGGTGATAAGGCAGACGCAGGAAATAGCGGAAGTACAATAACCGGAAAGGACGCGCCGAAGACGGGTGACAGCGGAAATAGTGCCGCGATGTTACTTCTTCTATCAGCAGCCGCGGGAACTATAGCGGTATCAGTGAAGAAAGCACACAGAATAAAAAGATAATAACAGTGCAGGAAAAATAAGTTGTAAAAAGGATAGGGCAGTCTGACTGCACAAAGCACTGTCCTATCCTCCTTGGATCACTTTTATTTTGAGAGGAGGAATTATTTTGAGAAAAATTATGAAACGTTCGATGGCACTTTCCCTGGCCGCGGCAATGGCGCTGAGCATGGCGCCTTCCATCACAGCTTATGCATCGACGACGAATGTAAGCGGGACGGCCCCTTTTAACGGGACATGGCTTGTGTCAGGACCTTATTCAGAGCCCGTTGTCGAACAGATTTACGGTCTGGCAGGCGGCAGCGGGGATGTGGAGATCCCATCTCCGGAATTCAATCAGACAGAGCAGGTATTCGGGATCGGTAAGGCGGGATCAATCCGCCAGGGATCAGCGGAACACAGGTTTACAGACGGATATACATCCACTGAATGGCAGAGCAGGGTGGAATCCGGAAACAATACGACAACATTTCAGATGACGCTGGAATACCCGGCTGATCTGACAACTCTTCAGCTGTATGGTTACTATGAAGCTTCTGACACGCCAGAGACCGATTCATATTCTGTCCGGTACGCGGTCAAAAATACTGCGGGAAAGGTGCTGGCGGAAGGGACCGTCAAAGGGCTGACCAATGGGGACAGCAGGGATGACATGCAGGCAGTACAGTTTGAAAATGTGTTGAGCGGCGCTGCAGTAATTGAGTTTACGATGGATACGACAGAAGAGACAAATGGGCACGCATGCACCGGAAAGTATTACGGGATGCGGGAAGTATATGTATACGGTCTGCCGCCGTCAGCGCCGGATCTGTCCGAGAGAGGAATTGAGAAGATCCCGATCGTGGAGGCTTCCGCAGACAGTGTCAGCGGGGAAAATGAAGCTTCCTATGTACTGGACGGGAACGACGAGACTGCATGGCAGTCGGACACAAAACCCGGTGAGAGTGAAAGCTGGGAGACACCGGTACTCACTTTGACACTGGACGAAGAAAAAATCATTACATCCATACTTTTAAAAGGGTATGAGGCAGCAGGCACGAATCCATTCGCAGTGAATTATGAACTCCTAGACAAAGAGGGGAACAGTCTGTCAAGCGGGACAAAGTACGACGTTACAGGATCAAAGGATGAGCAGGTTATCGGGCTGAATTACGGCGTAACCGGGGTCAGTCAGATTCGCCTTTCGATCGATCCGTCCAATGGTGGGACGACTGAGCCGGATGATAAAGCTGGATTCTTCGGGATTCGTTCTGTGTCTCTCCAGGGAATGAAACTGCTGACTGACAGTGAAGAATTGAAATACAGCAGCCTGGAGGTGTCCTCCAGGACAAGCGGAAACGAGGCGGAGAAAGCCTTTGACCAGGACGAGAGCACAATGTGGCGCTGTGACAACCGAAGCGGCGTGACATGGGACAGCTCCCCGAATATGAAAATTAACTTTGATAAAACAGTGCGTCTGGATTCTCTGGAATTCAGTTTTTATGAGGAATCACCGGAAGAAGGGATCAGCCGCCATGTAAGCTGTATGCTGTATGACGCTGCCGGAAAGCTTGTTTACAGCGGCGGGGTGATGGCATCGGATCAGCAGACGTCAGCTTTTGATTTCGGAATTGGGGCAGCAGACATCAGCCAGATCAAACTGATGATCAATCCATCCGGTATCACGAACGGAAGTGACAAACTTGGTTTCCGGGAAATCAGCATAAACGGGCATCTTATGGAGGAGACAGCGGACCAGCCGCTGGGAGATATCAGCCCGGTTCTCGGAGAGATGCTGGAAGTTCCAGATGGCGCGGAAGCGGGAGCATGGAGATATTTTGACGACCGCATTTTTAACCGCAGCCAGGATGATTACAATGACCTGATGGGATTTTTTGATGTGAAACGAGGCGAAGAAACGCTGAATAACTATGTGGCGGCAGGAGTGTATGTCTACAGCCCGAAGGATCAGGAAGTACAGTGGCAGATGGCCGGTTCGGGTATCTATAAGCTGTTCTGCAATGATATACCAGCGGGGGCTCAGGAGAGTGTGCCGGGGGATGTGGTAAAGAGCGGGACTAAATATTCGATTTCTTTGAAGGAAGGCTGGAATAAACTGTTGATCCAGATCCAGCATGTCAATCCAAATCAAAAGTGCAATTTGTTTGGATTCTATTCGCGGCTGTGTGATAGTGACGGGAATGAAATCGAAGACCTTACATATTCTGTGAGCGGCCCATACACAGAGGACGGCGAAGTGCAGATCGTAACCCAGGGTCTGGATATTGACAGAGCAGACTTTGAAGAGAGGAACGCGGACTGCACGGCCAATGAGTATCCGGAAAATACGCTGCCCTATGCTTACGAAAAGAATCCCTATGTGGGACTGAAATCCGTGAATACTTCGGGATCAGCAGGTCAGGCGTCTCTCTTCGCGTTCCAGGCGGCAGGCGGCAGCCCGGAATATACGTGGGAGATTGTAAAAGGTAAACTGCCGGACGGCCTGACACTGAATGCGGACGGAACAGTGAGCGGCACCGTGGAAGACGGAGCTGCCGGGGACAGCACGAAAGATTATACCTTTACGCTGAAGGCGGAGGATGCGGAGGGGAACACAGCAGAAAAGGAATTTACGATGACCGCGAAGCCGCATCCGGCACAGTGGTTTGAGGAGGGAAGGATGTCCGCCCTCTCACACTGTACGGGAACTATCCCGAACCTGTATGACCCCAATTATAATTATGACCAGTGGGCGCAGACCGCGAAGGAGATGGGACTGACCATGCTTTCTACGGAGTCCTATCAGAACAGCCTGTATTACTGGCCGTCACCCAACGCGAATCTGACTCCCAATGACAGCAACGCGCAGTACAAATATAATACAATGTATCAGGATGAGAACGGGGAGTGGCACATCAAAGACCGTGTAATGGAGGCAAAAGAGGCGGCAGAGAGATATGGGCTGCACTTTGGAACTTACCTTTCGCCCCAGTGTCCGCAGACGGATATCCAGGGGCTGGTTGAGCGGTATGACCCGTGGTATATTTTCGTGGACGGCAATCCGCAGTCGGGTGTCAATCTGGATATCGCGTTCAGCTCCGCCCGCAACTACAATGACAGAGTCCTGTTTAACACCAATCCGAATAAAGAAATTTCGGATCAGGACCTGACACTGATGGAGCGCCCGTTCTGGTACAGCCAGCCGTATGTGGAGGGCGGAAACTGGGAAAACAATATCAAGCCCAGCGGAAAATATGTGGTCCATGAGGAGTGGAATGACCCCTACAGCACGGCCCTGGATCTGTGGCGGGTATGGTCGCCGGGAGGAGACCAGATGCGGGACAGCTGGCCGGACGCGATGAAAGAACTGATTGACGCGGTGGGACACGGATATGTGATGAACCATGACCTGTCTATTGCGGCGTCAAGGGGATTAGACAACCTGATTTGGAGCGGCGCGATCCGCACAAGCATGGATAAAGACAACATCTACATGATGGTGCCCATTGACTCACAGCAGATGTCAGACATGCGTGTCTCTATGGCGGAATGGCTGACCAATGAAGGCGGCCCGGACCTGCATGAGTCCTTATTTGGCACAATGCCTTACTACATTGAGTATACCCCGGCAGCCGGATGGCATGAAGCCGGTACACAGCTGGCATTCTTCTACGGGGAAGGACCGGAATGGGGATACAGCCTGTGCAGGGATCAGTATGTATACCTGCACATGATTGAGAACTATATCGAAAAAGGCCGTGATAAGTCTGGATTTACCGGGCAGGACACGCTTGAGCATATCGGACCGTTTGATTATAAGGTCAAAAATGTGTCATGGCTCAATGAAGGGATGGAACTAGAATACACCCAGAAAGAAAGCGGCGGGAAATATTATATTGATATCGATACATCATCTGTGGAATCCGATCCTATTGATACGATCATTAAGATCGAGACAGAGAACCCGAAGAGGGAGTACTCCATGACTGATATCAAGGTGTTCAGCAGCCAGGAAGAAGGCAGCGTCCTGAATCTTCGCACAGAGTGCTACATGAACGATTTTACCAGCGTATTTGCTCCGGCAGAGGTCAGCTATGTCAGCCTGGATGAAAAGGTCGCGCGGACAGACGCGGTCGGAGCAGTACACGCAGTGGGCGATGGAGAGACAGAGATCCGGGTGACCGCGGTGTATGACGATGGCGTAAATGAGAAGCAGGTGATTGAGGAGACATATCCGGTGAAAGTATCCGGCGGAAATATCAGCTCCAATCTGCCGCTTACCGGAATCGGAATGTTTACGAATGAGAAGGCGTTCTGGTCGGAGGTATTTGCCGGCACCACATCTCCAGTTGACCTAAAGGGATATACGGAATACGGCGGAACGGTAGATCTGCTTCCGGGAGTAAACACAGAGAATATCACCTATCACTATGCAGTGGTGGACGGCTCTACAAATAATTCGGAGGGCAAAATTGTCGTCACAGAGGTTTCCGCGGATCAGGTGCCGTTCGAATTAAAGGACGGACAGCTGGTACTGGATGAAGAAGCCGGGACAGACAAGTATTACTGCTACTGGGCAGATGTAACTGTGAACGGTACTGTGTACACATCCAGCAGGAATTATATTACCCTGATGCCTGACCACAATGTGGCGGAAAGCGTACAGGCTGAGGTCACCAGCGGAAATGCGGAGGCGCTGACAGATGGCGTGATCAATGACGTTACCGGCGGCAACCTGGTGAAATGGAGCAGTGATAAAAACGACAGTGATCCGACGATGACATTCGATTTCGGACAGGAGAAGACACTGACCCGCGTCAATCTCTTCTATAATAGAGGAACTGTGGACACAGATTCTGTTGCTTATATCAATGTACCTAAGCAGGTAAAAATTGAATACAGCCTGGACGGGAAAGAATGGAAAACAGGAAATGAGATTACAGAACTGACAGGCGATACCCTTCCGACGGTTGAGTCCTATGATCAGGTCCCGACATCGGACAAGACGTCTTACGCGTGGGAAGCGGAGAACATTTTCTACAATTATCCGGTAGATCAGGATGAAAGTACTGTAAATGCGCGGTATGTCCGCATTTCCTTCCCGGGAGGAGGACAGAACGGAACCTGCGTTGATATCCTGGAGGCGCGCGTGTTCGGTCTGGGCAGTGAAGGGGGATCAGAAGAGCCGCCGGCAGCGGCAGACAAAACCCTCCTCCAGAAGACCTATGATTATGCCCTGACCTTAAGCACAGACGGCGTCGTGGACAGCGCGAAGAAGTTCTTCGAGGACGCGAAAACCGCGGCAGCGGCAGTGCTGGCAGACGAAACTGCCACACAGGAGGAAGTAAACGCGGCATGGGATAACCTCTTAGAGGGTATCTGGGGACTCGGCCTTGTACAAGGTGATAAGAGCAGTCTTGAGCTTTTGATCAGCCTCGGTGAGTCCATGATGCTGGACGCGGACAAGTATGTGGCGGAAAACTGGCAGCAGTTCGTGGATGCCTTTACAGAGGCGAAAGCAGTATATGAAGACGGAGACGCCCTGGAGGACGATGTACAGACGGTGTCAGACGCGCTGCTTGACGCGATTCTCATCCAGAGGTATAAGGCGGATAAGTCTATCCTGGCAGATCTGATCGCGAAGACAGAAGGAATTGACACAGCGCAGTATACAGAAGCGAGCGCGCAGGTGTTCCAGGCAGCATTCGCGTCAGCGAAGGCGATGCTGGCGGATGAGAGCTTAAGCATCGACCAGCAGGCACAGGTGGACGAGATGGTGTGCACGCTGCAGGCAGCCCTCGACGGCCTGGAGCCGGTATCCACAGATGACGGCAGGGATGAGCCATCAGGCGGGGATGACGGGAACACAAGTGACGATGGAAATACCGGAAATGACGACAATACCAATGATCCGGGGAATGGAAGCTCAGATTCCGGAAATAACGGAAATACAGGCGGCTCAGATCGTGGAACAGGAGCATCCGATGAGAAGGCAGATACAGGAAACAGCGGAAACACAAGGTCTGGAAAGGATGCGCCGAAGACCGGCGACAACAGTAATGTCGCAGCAGTGCTGCTGATACTTGCCGCGGCAGTGGCAGCAGGAGCTGGAACTGTTTTTGTGAGAAAATGGAAAAAGGGAAATAAATAATGTTATGAAATGACTGGGGAGGCTGTACGGGATATGGCCTCCCTTTTCAAAATTTTCTAAAATTCCGAATACGGAAAGAACAGCTAAATGGATGAAATACTGGAAAAGGAGTCCGAGCTGGACCGCAGGCTTTTCCGGTACTGGGAAGGCGTGACATGCATCGTTCGCTGGAAAGCCCGGTTAAACGTAGTCTGACTTTCAAATCCCGCGTCTGCCCAGATATGGGTGAGGGACAGTCTGGTAGACTGCATCATCTGCACAGCATAATCAATGCGGATGCTGTTTAGATACTCCCGGAAGTTCATATGAAGATGTTCTGAGATCAGATGAGACAGATAGTACTCATTCAGCCGGAGTTCCCTGCTTAAGTATTTTAACTGATATTTCGATTGATTCTGCAATGAATTATATCCTGCTTTTCTTTATAATTCAAGATAGTAAAACATCTAAAAAGAGAGAACTTTACAGACAGCAGTCAAATGAAAAAGCGAAGGAGGAAAACATTGTGAGCACAAAGAAGAAACGAAGAAATCGGACCATTCCCGTGCTGCTTGCGGCAGGCATGGTTCTGACGCCGCTGGGAGCGTATTCGGTTCCGGTTTCAGCAGAGGAGGCGCAGCCGCAGAAGATTCAGGCAGAATTTTTTGTGTCGGAATCAGGAAACGATGAGAACCAGGGTACATATGAGGCCCCTTTTGCAACGCTGGAGCGGGCAAAAGAAGCGGCGGCTGAGATAAACCGGGACATGACAGGGGATATTTATGTATTTGTCATGCCGGGAACCTATTATGTGCCGGATGGGATTGATTTCGGTGTGTCTGACTCCGGGACCAATGGCTATGAGATTATCTATCAGTGTCTCGGCGAGCCGGGTAGCGCGGAGTTCTCAGGCGGTATAAAGGTAAATTCAGAATGGACGCCCGTGGAATCAAGTTCAGACGCTTCGGATGCTGATTCGGATCTGCGGCAGGAACTGGCAGGGAAAGTCTATAAGACCAATCTGAAAGACCAGTTAAACGAAGTCTTCCCGGATGGAGAGCTGCCTGCTGTATCCGGTCCACTCCCGACGGATGAGGACGGACGTTTCTCGGTAAATACAATTACCGTGAATGATACAAGAGCAGTGCTGGCCCGCACACGGAACTCAGAGAAATTTGATTCGATGCCGTCCACACTTTTTGACAATCCGCTCTATACAGCGGGAGGCGGCAATGTGGATATGACCTATCAGGCTTCGGATGAGGAAGCTCTTTATCTGGATCAGCTTCAGAATGCGTTGGAGCGCGGTGATTTAAGCGCTCAGATCGTTTGCAATGATATCGGTGGAAAGCGGGCGTGGGATTCAAATACCCTTCCAATAACAGATATCGATAGAGGGTCGCGGAAACTGGTATTTAACCCCAATGATGTGGGAGAATTTGCCCCGCTTTATACAGTGGGATCGAATTCCCGCTATTACCTGCAGGGGAACCTTGCCTTCCTGGATACACCGGGCGAGTTTTATTTTAACCCGGTTACCTATGATCTCTATTATTATCCCAAGGAGGGAGAGGAGGATCTGTCCACTCAGGAGATCGTTGTGCCGACAACGGAGAAGGTAATCAATCTTGAGGGAGAGAGAACCGGAGTGTGGGATGATACAGAGATTACACCCGTAGAGAATCTTGTTTTTGACGGGCTGAAATTCTGCGATACAAGTTTTCCGGATTATTACAGCAGCGGCTGGCCATGGCTTCCCTATGCCAGCGGTTCGATCGGGAAATACGGGTTCCCAGAGTGGGCGAAAGGATCGTCAAATCCCGTATACTGCGGGGGAAATGAGCGCCCTCAGTTCCAGGTGGGAACCGTACATCTGGAGTATACGGACAATATTACGATTCGGAACTGTCATGTGAAAAATGCCGCGATGAATGGGATTGAAATGTATCTGGGCGTGACCAATACGCTGGTTGAGAATTCGCTGGTTGAATACTGCGGAAATGGCGGGGTGCAGATTGAGGGTGGTTATCCGGCCATAGACGGCGATTCAGACGGGGTAAGTTTCACGAACCATAACACCGTCACAAATACCGTGGTTCATGATGTGGGACAGATGGTGCACCAGACATTTGGCATCCAGGTATCCCATGCCACATACAATACGGTTCAGAACTGTGAGATCTACAACTCTCCGCGGCGGGGGCTGCTTCTGACGGGAAGTGATGTGAATGGCTGGAACAATACCGCTTCCGGAAACAGGAACTGAAATCCGGACAATGCCTATGATGTGAAAAGGGACGAGTACGCTCATGATAACACCTTCTCCAATATCTATCTGCACGATGTTCAGCAGGACGGCGGAGACGACGGCGGACTGTTTACGGTATTTGTATACTATTCTCACCATAATTTCTCAAGGCCCAATGTGTATGACCAGATCGTGATCGATGAAGTGGGCGCACAGCCGAATATGAGTGATATTGCGCCAAATAATATCAATCTTGATATGGGATGGTGCGGGATCGCGATGTCGAACATCAAGACAGTGAATCCGCAGCACTATACCATTGAGAACTCTCATCTCCGGGACGGAGAGGTCAAGGTGGATAATTGTACATTTGATTTCGCGAATGGCAGTGACGGCATTGACCACTTTGACGACTCGAAGATGGATTATGCGAATATCGGAATCCAGACATGGAAGTATCCGGCGGCGTACCAGAGCGCGGTAACGGTCACAGAGGAGGAGCGGCCGGAAGAGATCTGGTTTGAGGAAGACTTTGAAAATGGGATTGACCAGAGTGTATGGACATGTGCCGGCAGCCCGGAGATTACAAAATCCCACATGTCTGAAGGAGCGTTTAACGGGAAAGCGTCTCTCAAGCTGAATAATACAGGATCGGTAAAACCATATATTTATAAAGAGTTTGAGCAGAATCTGAATAAGACGGTGAGCGTCAAGATCTTTGACAGACAGCTTTCACCGGGAACCACATACAGTGGCGAGGGGCGTCTGCTTCCGGATACCGGGCGGACCGTTGTGCGTGTGGACGATGGCACAGAAGAGAATCTGATCAGCCTGGGCATCGATCCGGATGTATCACCTGATTATTATGTCCTAAATATAGGCGGCAGGAAGACAGCCACAGAAGTACGCCGGGTATTCGGATGGCATGAGCTGACATTCGATTATTCTGAGGCCGGAATGGTGACCCTCTATGTGGACGGGGTAAAAGCCGGTACAGCAGAAAGGAATGGATTTCATTATGTGGCTCTCGGATCTTCCGATGGAACAGGGGAGAACTATTACGACGAGCTCTATATTTACGGAGGCAGGGACGTAGAAGCGGGCGCGGCTGAAATCTCCGAAAGCAGTAGAATGGCGGCGGGAGAGAATGGTTACTCCGCGGATATCTCTGGAGCAGAGGCGGCTGGGCTGAATGAGTCCGAGACGCTGATTGACTGGAAGTTTGAGGACAGCACGGACGTACCGTATAACAAGGATGAAACGTACCATACTCCCTTCACCCAGGTTATAAGCGGCGGAGGGACCTATTCCGGGACTCTTTCCGGGAATA
The DNA here is from genome assembly GCA_959022495.1 of uncultured Lachnospiraceae bacterium. Taxonomy (GTDB): domain Bacteria; phylum Bacillota; class Clostridia; order Lachnospirales; family Lachnospiraceae; genus Mediterraneibacter. The sequence goes on from CAUEYX010000007.1 coordinate 16,316, forward strand.
CCATGCTTGGATATTTTAACGCGTCGTTTAACATTGTGGATAATCCACAGACCGACGGGATGAATTTCAGTGAGAAAGTATTGGGACGCTCGGGCGAAGGCGGATGCCACGCGTATGCGCAGCAGGGTACATGGTGGAAAAATTACATGCTGGATTTTGATTACTTATATAAATCATCAGATCCCGGCGGCAAAAAGAAAGATAACAGCGTCAGTTTCATCCTTTATTCCCAGAACGCCAACGATAACCTGTCAAGCGGGGCACCTTATCAGCCCAACGGATACTGGTTCGCTGTCAATGAGGCCACGGGTGCTCTTGAGCTGAGAAAAGGAGAAAACGGGAAAGGACTGACCGGAAACACGCTGCTTGATAAAGAAGAGATTGATACAGATGAGTTTAATAAGATGTGGCATAACATAAAAGTCTATGCGAAGAATGGAAATGGGTATACCGATATTGTGGTCTCCGTGGACAATGGGGAATATACGCTGAATTATCGTGATGTCTCCAATCCATTTACAGAAGGGACCATTGCGGTCAACTCCATGGGAACCGACTTCTATCTGGACAATATCAGCGTGACGACGATCCCGGATGGACCGCTCGCGGGATATGACAAGAACTTCCGATTTGGCAACGCGGTCTTAGACAAAGCGTTTGATGTAAATACATATGATTACACTGCCACAATCACAGATTCTGCCAAAGAAGTGACATTGGTAAAACCCGTCTTTGAAGGGGCGGAATATACGGTGGAACTAAACGGAACGGATATCACCGGTGGCTTTCCGGATGACCAGACCTCTGCAGTACTGGAGTTAAAACCCGGAAATAACACAGTTGTAGTAACGGAGTATACAGACCAGGGAGTTTCAACAGCATATGTATTTGCCATTTATAAAGAGAGTTCTCTTACAGAGTCTGATCTTCCGAAAGAAGTGGATATTACTGTGGGAACAATGCCGCAGTTTCCGAAGACGGCAGAACTCACCGTGACAGACGGGCTTCATGAGTATCAGATTATGTCAGAGGTGAATTGGGAGATGGCAGACCAGTCTTACTACAAGACGCCGGGCAGCTTCGTGATCCGGGGAACACTGACAGAGCTGAAGGATGAGCCTGTGTCAGTTAAGGTGAATGTAGACGGTGTGATATCGGTCGGACAGCCGGAGAAAGTTAAAGGAAAAGCGGGAGAAGACCCATTCGGTCTTTTGGCAGAGAGCATTGACGTAACATACGCACATTCCGGAACAAAAGCTGTGCCCGTACAGTTTAAGACATTTGAAAAGTCTGTCTATGCAGGGGAAGGGACGATCGCTGCCGTTGGAACTGTAGAAGGATGTGACAGCGATATCATACAGCTGATTCAGCTGGAAGAAGCAGGGGAAGTCCCGGCAGAGCCTGTGGATAAGACACTTCTGCAGAAGACCTATGACTATGCAGAGACGTTGAGCACAGACGGCGTCGTGGACAGCGCGAAGAAGTTCTTCGAGGACGCGAAAGCAGCAGCGGCCGTGCTGGCTGATGAGAATGCCACCCAGGAGCAGATCAACGCTGCATGGGATAACCTCTTAGAAGGGATCTGGGGGCTTGGCCTTGTGCAGGGCGACAAGACCACCCTGGAGCTTCTCATCGGCAGGGCAGATGACATGACGCAGAATGCGGACAAGTACGTGGCCGGAAACTGGCAGATGCTTGCGGATGCCCTGGCAGAGGCGAAGACTGTATACGACGACGGCGACGCCCTTGAAGGCGATGTACAGACCGCGGCGGACGCGCTGCTGGACGCGATCCTGGCACAGCGGTATCAGGCGGACAAGTCCAATCTGGCAGACCTGATCGCGAAAGCGGAAGGAATCGATACCGCGAAGTACACAGAGGAGAGCGTGCAGGTATTCCGGGCGGCATTCGCTTCCGCGAAGGCAGTGATGATGAATGACAGCTTAAGTATCGAGGACCAGACTCAGGTAGATGAGGCAGCGAACGCGCTGCAGACGGCGATCGAAGGACTCGAGCCCATATCATCTACAGATGACGGAAAGGACGTACCGAAGACAGGTGACAACACGCCGATGGGGCTTATGATGGCATTGATATGCGCGGCAGCAGGCACAGCTGTGGCAGTAAAGCGCAGGAAACGCAGCCGCTGATTATAAAAAATAAGTTTTTACTGCCTCTTAAAAGGATTTGCTGAAGAAGCATCTATAAAAGTGATCCGGCGGAAAGATGGACTCTTTCTGCCGGATCACTTTTATAGATGAACCATGCTTTTTTTAATTTTCCCCATTCCAGACAGGGTATTTCTTTTTGTCCGCTTCAGTAATCTCACGTATGACACGGCAGGGATTGCCGACGGCGATGACATCTGCCGGAATGTCTTTGTTCACCACACTTCCGGCTCCTATGATCGTGTTATCCCCGATGGTGACGCCGGGGAGGATGCTTACATTGGCGCCGATCCATACATTATTTCCCACGCGGATCGGTCTTGCGATTTCCAGCCCCTGGCTTCGCTGTCCGCTGTCGATGGCATGTCCGGCGGTGGAGATCACGCAGTTGGGCGCGATAAATACATTGTCTCCGAAAGTCACCGGAGCGCCGTCCAGGATCGTGCAGTTGTGGTTGGTGTAGAAATTTCGGCCCACTGAGACGTTAAACCCATAGTCACAGTAGAACGGAGCCGTCACGACAAGGTCCCCTTCGATCTTTCCAAAGATCTGGCGGAGCAGCTCGTTCTGTTTCTTCGTATCAGACGGCCTGCAGTTATTAAATTCATAGCACAGGTCCGCGCACTTCGTTCTCGCTTCCACGATCTCCGGATCGTAGTTGGCATCATACATATAGCCTGCCTGTGCTTTTTCCCATTCTGTCATTGTATGGATATCCTCCTGTTTGGTCGATTATTTATTTTTGAGTGTCCCTTTCTAATTCCATAAAGACATCTCTTCATAAAGTATTATAAGTCATTGAAGCGGTCAGGTACAGATAAAAAGTAAAAAGTACTTACAAAATCCGGAAAATTTGAAAAACCGTTTCAAAAAATCGATTGCCGGTTCCGGCATATGAATTTTTATGTTATTTTTAAGATAACTTAGATTTAGAAAGGATATGGGAATTATGAAAGTTGTAGTAATCGGAGCGTGCGGTCACATTGGTTCATACCTGGTGCCGAAACTGGTAAAAGGCGGGTATGACGTCATTGCGGTCAGCCGGGGAAAAAGCAGGCCTTATGTGCAAGATCCGGCATGGAAACGGGTGGAGCATGTCTGTCTGGACCGGACGAAGGAGACAGATTTCGCGGGCAGAATCGCGGCGATGGAAGCGGATGTTGTGATCGATCTGATTAACTTTGACATCGAAGATACAGAGGCTATGGTCAGGGCACTAAAAGAAACGCGCCTGTCCCATTACCTGTTCTGTTCTTCCATTTGGGCGCACGGGAGAGCGGAATTTCTGCCCGCTGATCCAAACTGCCTGAAAGAGCCGCTGGACGACTACGGGATCAACAAGTTCCGAAGTGAATGTTACTTAAAGCAGCAGTTCCGGGAAAACGGATTCCCGGCGACTGTCATCATGCCGGGGCAGATCTCCGGACCGGGCTGGACCATCATCAATCCGCTTGGCAATACAGATACCCGGGTATTTCAGCGCATCGCGGACGGAGAAGAGATCTGTCTGCCAAACTTCGGCATGGAGACGCTGCATCACGTGCATGCGGAGGATGTGGCGCAGATGTTTTATAAGGCGGTCACCCACCGGAATGCCGCCCTGGGAGAAAGTTTTCACGCGACAGCCGCGGAATCTATGACTTTGTACGGATATGCGCTGGCAATGTATCAGTATTTTAACCGGGAGCCGAAGATCCGCTTCCTGCCGTGGGAAAAGTGGTGTCAGTATGTGGGAGATGACGACCTAATCGATCATACCTATTATCACATTGCCAGAAGCGGGCAGTACAGTATTGAAAACGCGAAACGTCTGCTGGAATACGCGCCGAAGTATACGACACTGGAGACTGTGGAAAGCGCAGTGGAAAGCTATGTGGAGAGAGGGATCATAAAACTTCAAGGTTAAGGTTACTATTCATTTTATGAAATCTGTATTCTGATATTAATATTGTACATCCGCCGAATGATTTTGTAGGATATTTTCTCAGAGCGGAGACGGGGTGTCCGCCGATTGACAAACTGCCATGAGAGGGATATTATTTTTATCATAAGAATGTAAAAGGAACGAGTAAAACTATGGACTACAGAGAAATCGCGGAAGAGTTCTGCCGAATACAGATCATAAATACCAGAAAGATGGAAAAGATAGAGAAATTCTTACCGGCAAGAGGAGAGGCGAATATCCTGCTGTCACTGGTACACTCAGACAGGGAGCTGCTGGCGGGCGAGCTGGCGAAAAGCTGCGGATTATCTGTCAGCAGAGTGACGAACATCTTAAACAGCCTGGAGAAGAAAAAATTGATCGTAAAGCGCAGCGATGACTGGGATAAGCGAAAAGTATATATATCCCTGACAGATGCCGGAAGAGCATTTATAATGGAACGGCACGGGAAAGTAGTCAGCGGGTATGAAAGAGTTTTCCGCAGGCTGGGAGAAGAGGATTCTCAGGAATATGTCAGACTGATCAAAAAGTTTTCCACGATTATGGAAGAAGAGATCGAACGTGAGATAATGCAGGAAATGATAGAGCGGCAGAAGCAAAATTGAATAACCGCTGGCATGGCAGCAGCACTGAGTGCAGGAAATCTTGAAAAGGATTTCCTGCCTTTTTCTTTGCTGGAATGATTATAAACAATTTCTAAAATCTTTAAAATAAATGTCGCTGTCTTGACAAACGGATAAAAGTCTGCTAATTTACTTTCTAGTAAAAGTTTTTATTAGAAAGTATTTGAAAGGAGGCAGACATGGACTATGAAGGGCTTGCAAAAAGCTTTTGCAGGCTGAGTTTTCTGCGGGGAACCAGGGCCCAGACAATAGAACGTCCGATCTCGGTAAGCGGTGAGAACGGAGTAATGCTGTACATTTTCTATATGGCCGGCGACGGGAAAAAAGTTGTTCCCGGCGATCTGGTAAAAGAACTGGGAGTTTCTTTCGGGAGGATCACGAACATCCTCAAGGTTCTGGAGAAAAAAGGCTATATTCACAAACACCAGGACAGCATTGACAGAAGACGGGTCTATGTTTCCCTGACGGATGAGGGCAAAGATTACATCAGCAGAAAATATCAGGAGGCTCTGGATTATTTTGTCCGGCTTTTTGAGCAGCTGGGGGAGGAGGATGCGAAGGAATACTACCGCATCACACAGCGTATACACAAGATCTGCGAGAAGCAGAGAGAGGAAAAACACAATAATAATATAACAGTTCAGCCGCGTTATTCGTAAAACCGCTGCATGGCTGAACTTTATACAGAAAGGATATGTCTGGAAATATGTTTAAGATACTCAAATATATGAAGAAGAAAGACTGGATGTTATTTCTGGCGAGCCTCGTTTTCATCGTGTTCCAGGTATGGCTTGACCTTAAGCTCCCGGATTATATGTCGGAGATCACGACGCTTGTGGAGACGGAAGGGAGCAGCATGAGCGAGGTCTTCGCGGCGGGCGGCTGGATGCTGCTCTGCTCGCTGGGAAGTATGATATCATCCATCGCGGTCATGTTCTTTGCCTCCAGGATGGCGGCGAATTTCGGAAAAGAGTTAAGAGCGCGCCAGTATGATCAAGTGGAATCCTTCTCCATGGGTGAGATCAACAGATTCTCCACCGCCAGCCTGATCACCCGTTCGACCAACGATATCACTCAGCTTCAGATGTTCGTGGCAATGGGACTGGAAGTGATGGTCAAGGCTCCCATCACCGGGATCTGGGCGATCACAAAGATTGCAGGCAAGGGTGCAGAGTGGTCCATTGCCACAGCCGTTGCGGTGGTCGTGCTTCTGGTGATCATCGGGATCGTCATCGTATTCGCGGTGCCGAAGTTCCGAAGGATCCAGGGGCTGACGGACAATATCAACCGCATCACAAGAGAGCACCTGACCGGGCTGAAGGTTGTCCGCGCGTACAACGCGGAGGACTACCAGGAGAAGAAATTCGGCAAAGCCAACGATGAGCTGACCGGAAATAACTTGTCCGCTTTCCGTATCATGGCGATCATGATGCCGGGGATGCAGGCGATCATGAATGGTCTGACACTTGCCATCTACTGGATCGGCGCCCTGCTGATCAATGAATCTGTGGGCGCGGACAAGATCGCGGTATTCTCCAACATGGTCGTATTCATCAACTATGCAATGCAGGTTGTGATGGCGTTTATCTCCCTGTCCATGATCCTGATGATGCTGCCGAGGGTGACGGTTTCCGCCAACCGTGTGCTGGAAGTTATTGAGACAGAATCTTCCATAAAGGACGGCCCGCGCACCTCCTCACCGGAGGGCATGGAAGGAACCGTGGAATTTAAGAACGTAAGCTTTAAATATCCGGACGCGGCAGAGAGTGTCCTTGAGAATATCAGCTTTACGGCAAAGAAGGGGGAGACCGTGGCGTTCATCGGCTCTACCGGAAGCGGGAAGAGCACGCTGATCAATCTGGTGCCCCGTTTCTACGACGCCACGGAAGGCGAAGTCCTTGTGGACGGCGTCAATGTCAAAGAATACACCTTAGAGGCGCTTCATGATAAGTTTGGCTATGTGCCCCAGACAGCGGTCATGTTCGCGGGATCTGTCGAATCAAACGTGGCATACGGAGACAACGGAAGGGATATCTATAACAAACAGGATGTGGAAAAAGCAGTAGAGATCGCGCAGGCAAAAGAATTTGTCGAAAAAATGCCGGGCACATATGAAAGCAGGATCGCCCAGGGCGGAAGCAATCTCTCCGGCGGACAGAAACAGAGACTTTCCATCGCCCGCGCCGTGTGCCGGAAACCGGAGATCTATATCTTTGACGATTCCTTCTCCGCGCTGGATTATAAGACAGACCGCATCTTGCGTTCCGTACTGAAGAAAGAGACAGGAGACACCACGACCCTGATCGTTGCCCAGAGGATCGGGACCATCATGGACGCGGACAAGATCATCGTCCTCCATGAAGGGAAGATCGCCGGCATGGGAACCCATCAGGAACTTCTGAAAAACTGCAAAGAATACCAGGAAATTGCGCTGTCACAGCTTTCAAAGGAGGAACTTGCATAATGGGAAGAAATCAATACGCAGGCAATAAGCCTGAAAATTTCAAAGGAACTTTCAAGAAACTGTTCCACTACTGTAAGCCGGAGCGGATTCTTCTCATCGTGGCAATCTGCTGCGCGGTGGGCGGCTCCATCTTAAACCTTCAGGGACCGGGACGCTTAAGCGATATCACGGATACGATCACCGAAGGGCTTCAGACCGGAGTGGACATGGAGAAACTGACCGGGATGTTCGCGGCGCTGATCGCGATCTACGCAGGCGGCATGATCCTGAGCTACTTACAGAGCTTTCTCATGGCGACCGTCACCCAGAGCCTTTCCAAGAGGATGCGAAAGGATGTGGACCGCAAGATCAACAAGGTGCCCATGGGATTCTTTAACAAGCTCTCATACGGCGACGTGCTGAGCCGTGTGACCAATGATGTGGATACCATCGGGCAGGCGCTGAACCAGAGTGTCGCCACCTTAGTATCCTCCGCCACCATGTTCTTAGGAGCGCTGCTCATGATGCTTCTGACCAATGTATGGATGACGCTTGCGGCTGTGGCTGCGGCGCTGATCGGATTCGTTGTCATGATCCTGATCGTCCAGAGATCCCAGAAATACTTCATGCAGCAGCAGAAGAACTTAGGCGCCATGAACGGTCATGTGGAAGAGATCTATTCCGGGCACAATGTAGTCAAGGTCTATAACGGTGAGAAGAGCGCGAAGAAAAAGTTTGAAGAGATCAATGAGAACTTATGCGAGAGCGCGTTCCGCTCCCAGATGTTCTCCGGGCTCATGCGGCCCATCATGGTCGCCATCGGAAATCTGGGCTATGTGGCTGTCTGTGTGACCGGAGCGGCGCTTGCCATGAACGGGAAGATTTCCTTCGGTGTGATCGTGGCATTTATGATGTATGTGCGCCAGTTTACCCAGCCGCTCCAGCAGTTCGCCCAGGGAACGACCAATCTCCAGTCCGCGGCAGCGGCAAGCGAGCGTGTCTTTGAGTTCCTGGACGCAGAAGAGATGGCGGACGAAAGCGGGAAAACGAAACGTCTGGATAATGTGCAGGGCAATGTAGACTTCAGCCATGTACGGTTTGCCTACGACAAGGAGAAAGGAGATATCATCCACGACTTCTCCGCCAACGTAAAGGCAGGGCAGAAGATCGCCATCGTGGGTCCTACGGGAGCAGGCAAGTCCACCATCGTAAACCTGCTCATGCGTTTCTTTGAGATCAACAGCGGCGAGATCCGCATTGACGGCGTCCCCATCAGCGAACTGACCAGGGAGAACGTCCACGACCTCTTCTGCATGGTGCTCCAGGATACCTGGCTCTTCGAGGGGACGATCCGGGAAAATATCGTCTACTGCAAAGAAGGCGTATCTGATGAACAGATCGAGAAAGCATGTAAAGCAGTGGGACTGCACCACTTTATCAAGACACTCCCACAGGGGTATGATACGGTACTTGGCGATGAGATGAGCCTTTCCGCAGGACAGAAGCAGCAGCTTACCATCGCCCGCGCCATGGTAGAGGACGCGCCCATGCTGATCCTGGATGAGGCGACCAGTTCTATTGATACAAGGACAGAGGTCATCATCCAGAACGCCATGGATCAGCTGATGCAGGGCAGAACGTCCTTTGTGATCGCCCACCGGCTGTCCACGATCAAGAACGCGGATATGATCCTGGTATTGAAAGACGGAGATGTGATCGAAAGCGGAAACCACGGGGAACTGATGGCAAAAGGCGGATTCTATACAGATCTGTATAACAGCCAGTTCCAGAAGGCATCTTAAAGAGCAGGAGAAAGGAGAAAATACAAGATGAAGTCATTGGCGATCGAGAGAGAATTCGGAAGCGGCGGGCGTGACATTGGCAGACGAGTGGCTGATCTGGCGGGAATCCCCTGTTATGACGGAGAGATGCTGATCAGACAGGCAGAGGCAAAGGGAGTTTCCCTGGATCTTCTGGAGGAATATGACGAGCAGAAAACAGGAAGCATCCTGTACAATATCGCCTTATTCGCGAATTATAACCAGGATATGAACCAGAGCAAGATCTATGAAGTCTGCTGCGGGCTGCAGGATACCATACGCGATCTGGAGATGCAGGGACCGGCGGTCTTTATTGGCAGATGCTCCACAGAGATCTTAAGAGGGAATCCGGAAGTTGTAAGGACGTATATCTACTCATCGGAAGAAGAAACGAAGCTGGAGCGGATCGTACGGACGGAGAAGGTGTCCCGTGAGCAGGCGAGGAAGATGATGGTGAAGAAGGACCGTCAGCGGAGCTCGTATTTTAAATACTGGACACAGAGACGGTGGGACGACCGGAAGAACTATGACATGGAGCTCAATACGGCAGAATTATCCCCGGATACATGCGCGCAGATCCTTCTTGCCGCGATGAAAGCATAAAAAGGGCTGCGATATGGAAGAATATGAAAAATACGGTTGAAGAAGATACTCGGACAGATCATTCACAATATTGAAAATGAGAAAGAAACAGATTCCAGAACAAGTCAGATATTATAAGAGCGAAACCGACGATTTTGTGCACAGTAAAAATCAGGATTACCGGCTTCCGGACGATTATGTGTGGCTGGATGAACGGCCGGGGAGGAAAATCCTCTCCGCCGTCATCTACGCCCTGGCATGGATCTACACATTGATCTATGTCAGGCTGTGGCGGCGCATAAAGGTCTGCAACAGGGATCTCCTGAAACAGTGCGGGGAAACCGGGTTCTTTCTGTACGGGAACCATACCCAGCCGCTGGGGGATGTCTTTACTCCCGCATACATCTGCGGAAGAAAACGCATCTATACCATCGCCGGACAGGAGAATATGGGGCTTCCCGTGATCGGGCGGCTGCTCCCTTATCTGGGAGCGCTCCCCGTGCCGGATACCATTCCCCAGACGAAGCGGTTCCTGGAGGCAGTGCAGAAGCGGATTGATGAGAACTGCTGTGTGGTCGTCTACCCGGAAGCCCATGTATGGCCCTATTACACAAAGATCCGCCCGTTTGCCCTTACGTCCTTTTACTTTCCGGTGAAATACAGCGCGCCTTCTTTTTGTATGACAGTGACTTACCAGAAGAGAAGGTTTCGGAAAACGCCGGGAATTACCATATATATAGACGGTCCGTTCTACCCGGACCCAAAAGTCGGACAGAAAAAAGCACAAAAGAAACTTCACGATGAAATATTTCACTGTATGCAGAAGAGGAGCGCCTGCAGCAGTTATGAATATATACAGTACAAAGAGGAAACTTACAGAGAGGAAAAGAACCCATGAATCTTTTATATTGCGGTGACGAGAAAGCAGAGGACGGGATACTGATCTCCATCCTTTCCTTTCTGAAACAGGTAAAAGAAGAACTGAATATCTACATCCTTACGATGTCTCTTGAGACAGAGAAATGCAGCTGCCGGGCTGTCTCGGACAGTACGGTCCGATTTCTGGACCAGCGTGTAAAAAAGGAGAATCCGAACAATACGGTTGTACGGATCGACGCTTCGGACCTCTTCCGCGCGGAGCTTCCGACGGCAAATCTGGACACAAGATTTACTCCCTGCTGCATGCTCCGTCTGTTTGCGGATGAGATCCCGGCTCTGCCGGACAAACTTTTATATCTGGACGCGGACGTGGTCTGCCGGAAGGACTGCCGGAAGTTCTATGATCAGGATATCAGCGGCTGTGAGCTTATTGGCATCCTGGATCATTATGGAAAGTGGTTTTTCAGGAGAAATCCCTTTCGGATGGATTACATCAATTCAGGGGTGCTCCTGCTGAACATGGACAGGATCCGAAGAGACGGGCTGTTCCGGGAGTGCAGACGGATGTGCAGGGAGAAAAAGATGTTCATGCCCGACCAGTCTGCTATCAACCGGCTGGCAAAGGAAAAGCGGATCGCGCCGCGAAAATACAACGAACAGCGGAAACTCCGAGAGGATACGGTGCTCCAGCACTTTACCACCAGCTTCCGATTCTTTCCCTGGCTGCACACGCTGACCGTAAAGCCCTGGCAGGTCGAGGATATGCATGAGAAACTGGAACTCTATGAATACGACGATATTCTTGAAGAATATCAGCTCCTGGCCCCATGTATGAGATCCCACGCATAAGTTATAAATTTTAGGAAGGAAAGAATCATGCAGAAAAAAGAAATCCCTGTCTTTTTTACGATCGACGACAGCTATGCCCCGTATCTGGGAACGGCGCTTACGTCTATAAAGGAAAATATTTCTAAAAAGTATCACTGTCAGGTTATCATTGTAGAACAGGATCTGACGGATGAGAATAAGAAGCGGCTTCAGGCAATCGAAGAGCCGGGATTTTCTCTCCGGTTCGTGCATATGGGCGCCATGCCCGAGATCACGGACCGGAAGGAAAACCGTCTCCGCTGCGATTATTTTACACGGACCATCTATTACCGTCTTTTTATCGCGGATATGTTCCCAGAGTACGACAAAGCAATCTACATTGACAGCGATATTGTTGTCCCGGGAGATCTTTCAGAATTATATGAGATCGATCTTAAGGAATGCCTGATCGGCGCATGCCCGGATTATTCCATTGCGGACGTGCCGGAACTGGTCAGATATACCGAGGAAGCGGTAGGGATGGAGAAGGGCAGATATATCAACTCCGGCGTCCTTCTCCTCAATCTTAAAAAGATGAGGGAAACCGGGCTTGCAGCACATTTTCTGAAATTAATGGATCAATATCATTTTGACTGCATTGCCCCGGATCAGGATTATCTGAACGCCATGTGCAGAGGCAGGATCCTGTATCTTGACAGAAAATGGGACGCCATGCCTGTGAAAGGAAGAGAACCGATGGAAGATCCGAAGATCGTCCATTATAACCTGTTCGAAAAGCCCTGGTGCTACAGCGGCGTATCCTACGAGGAAATCTTCTGGCACTATGCCCGGCAGACAGTCTTTTACCCGGAGATCCGGACATGGAAAGAAACCTATTCCGAGCAGCAGATGCAGTCGGACAGAGAACATTTAAACCTGTTGGTGGAAAAGGCGGAACTCATTCCAAAGACAGAGGTCACATTCCGTAAAATGAAAGAAAGAGGGGTCAGAATTGAACTATGATCATCGGAAAGAATAAACAGACGGTCATCCACAATATCCGGAAAGCGGCGGAGGACGGGGATTTTTACCGGAAGGTAGAAGTAGACGATCCCGAATTGACCGATGAGGAGGAACAGAATATCCTGCGCGCTTTCCCGAAACAGATCGGGACCCCCGGCTACCGCATAAAGACGAAAGCGGCAAGAACGCTTGTGGATGCTGTGGCGCGGAGCGTGAACCGGAATACCCAGTTTACCGGGCTGGAATATCTGAAAGAAATCAAAGGCGGCGCCATCGTCACCAGCAATCATTTCAATCCGCTGGATAACACGGCAGTCCGTATGGCAGTGAAAAAGACCGGGAAGAAGCGGCTTTATATTGTGAGCCAGGCGGGAAACTTCGCCATGAAGGGGCTGATCGGATTCGTGATGAATTACGCGGATACCATTCCCATCGGGCGGGACCAGGACTATATGACCGGTACGTTCCCGGAACTGATCAAAAGACTTTTAAAGCGCGAGCAGTATGTCCTGATCTATCCCGAGCAGGAGATGTGGTTTAATTACCGCAAGCCGCGTCCGCCGAAGCGGGGCGCTTACTATTATGCCGCCCGGTTCCGGGTGCCGGTTATTTCCTGCTTCGTGGAGATGGCGGAGATCAAAGAAGAGGAAAACGAAGAGTTCAATAAAGTCAGGTATGTGGTCCACATCCTGCCGCCCATTTACCCGGACCCTGACAGATCGGTGCGGGAGAACAGTATAGACATGATGAAGAAGGATTACGAACAAAAGAGGCATGCATATGAGAAATACTACGGGAGAAAACTACGATATGACTTTGAAGCCGGAGACATCGCCGGGTGGAGGAAGTGAATTACGGCTGGGGATCGATATCGGCTCCACGACAGTGAAGCTGGCTGTGGCTGACCCGGTATCCGGGGAAATACTTTACTCCAGATATGTGCGGCATCACGCAAAGCAGAGGGCGACACTGTCAGCCCTGCTCACAGAGGCACAAAAACAGTACCCGAAGGCACGCTTTCGCGCCGCTGTCTGCGGTTCCGGCGGGAAACCGGTGGCAGAAGAGCTGGGCCTTTCTTACATACAGGAGGTCGTGGCAAATGCGTCTGCCGTCTGTGACCGGTATCCCCGGGCGAAGACCGCGGTGGAGCTGGGAGGACAGGATGCGAAGGTCGTTTTCTTTTATGAAGACAAAGAGAGCGGAAAGCAAAAGGTCTCTGACATGAGGATGAACGGAAGCTGCGCCGGAGGCACAGGGGCGTTTATTGATGAGATCGCCGCGCTGCTGGGCGTGAAGACAGAGGAATTCAACGCCCTGGCAGAACAGGGAAGCCATGTCTATGAGATCTCCGGCAGATGCGGTGTATTTGCCAAGACAGATATCCAGCCGCTCCTGATCCAGGGAGCGCCAAGGGAAGACATCGCCCTTTCCACCTTCCATGCCATCGCCAGACAGACCATAGGAGGTCTGTCTCAGGGACTGGAGCTTAAGAGCCCCATTGTTTTTGAGGGAGGTCCTTTTACATTTAACCCGGAGCTGGTGCGTGTATTCGGGGAGCGGCTGGGACTTTCAGAAGAGGACATGATCATCCCCGAGCGCCCGGAGACCATGATCGCGGCTGGGACGGCTCTTGCCATTGACCAGATCTTCCCGGATACCGGGGAAGGATACCGGACCGTCACTCTGGCGGAGCTGATAGAGAAGCTTACAGATCCTGCATGCGCACAGGGAATTTCGGAGGAAGAGAAGGGGACGCCCTTTTTCGCCTCGGCAGAAGAACGACGGGAATTTGAAGCGCGGCATCAGAAAGAGCGCCGCCCTCTGGAGACGCCGAAGACAGAGGATGGGAAGCTGAGAGCCTATCTGGGGATTGATTCGGGAAGCACCACGGCGAAGATGGTCCTGATCGATGAGGAGGCAAGGGTGATCGACCGGTTTTATGAAAATAACCGCGGAGAAGCTCTTCAGACCGTGTGCAGAGGCATCCGCGGGTTCTATGAAAAATACAGGAAAAAGGGGATCGACCTTGAGATCATCGGTGCCGGCACGACCGGCTACGGTGAGAAGATGATGGCGAAAGCCTTCCGGGCAGACTATCATGTGGTGGAGACGGTGGCGCACGCCTGCGCCTGTACAAAATATTACCCGGATACCACATTCCTGCTGGATATCGGCGGTCAGGATATGAAGGCAGTCTGGCTGGATCACGGGATCATCACGGATATTATGCTGAATGAAGCCTGCTCGTCAGGCTGCGGCTCCTTCCTGGAAAACTTCGCGGACAATCTGAATATTCCTGTTGAAGAGATCGCGGAAAATGCCTTTGCCGCCGAAAGTCCCGCAAAGCTCGGCAGCCGCTGCACGGTCTTTATGAACAGCACCATTATCAATGAGCAGCGGGCAGGGAAGAAACCAGAAGAGATCATGGCGGGTCTGTGCCGCGCCATCATTGAAAATGTGTTCACAAAGGTAGTGCGCATCTCAGGGACAGACCGGCTGGGCGGGAAGATCGTCGTCCAGGGCGGGACATTTAACAATCCGGCAGTGGTAAAAGCCATCGAGGATTATCTGGGCAAAAACGTTACGCTGGCACCCTATCCCGGTGAAATGGGAGCTCTCGGCGCGGCTCTTCTTGCAAGGGACCATATCCGGGAAAACGGATACAGGGACGGCAAAGGAACCTCCTTTATCGGTGAGGAAGGAGTAAAGGATTTCCACTGTGAAACACAGACCGGGATGATCTGCCACGGCTGCGCCAACCGCTGCAGCAGGACGGTCATGACCTTCTCAGGCGGCAGTGTGTGGGTGACCGGAAACAAATGTATCCGCGGGGAGAAACTAGACAGCGGCGCTTTGGCAGAACATGCATCCGGAAGTGTGGCGGAAGAATCCGGAAGCGGGGCGGAAGATCTTTTCGAGAAAAGAGAACAAATGCTCTTTTCGGAATACCCCTGCCGTCCGGTAAGAGAGGAGCAGGGAACCGTCGGTCTTCCGAGAACACTGGAATTCTGGGACAGTATGCCGTTTTGGAGCACCTTTTTCCGGGCGCTGGGATATAAGATTCGATTTTCAAGAAAGAGCAGCCAGAAGCTGTATGAGGAGGGACTGCAGTATGTCGCCTCTGACACGATCTGTTTCCCCGCCAAGCTTGCCCACGGACATATTGAAGACCTGAGGAAGCAGAAGGTGGACCGGATCTTTATGCCGTATGTCATGCATATGCCGCCCGAGGGGAAGGATAAGCTCAGCCCTTACGTCTGCTCTGTGGTGATGGGCTATCCCATGGTCATAAGGAATTCCCAGGACCCGCAGGGAGAGGGAGGTCCTGTATTCGACACGCCGGTATTCCACTGGTTTACAAAGAAGAACCGGAAAAAGCAGATCTGCGCATATGCAAGGGAAGAGCTGGGCGCCTCCGCGAAGGAGGCGGAGGAAGCATTCTCCCAGGCTTCGCAGGCGATCAGGGTTTTCCGCAGCGGACTGCGCGAAGAGGCACAGGCGATCATAAAAAGGGCAGAGGAGAATCATGCCTTTGCCGTCGTTCTTGCCGGGCGTCCCTATCATACAGACCCGTTTATCTCGCATAATATATCAAAGAAGTTTGCGGAGAAAGGAATCTCTGTCATCCCGGTGGACGCCCTGTCCGGGCTGCAGGAGATCGACCTGAGCAATACCAGGATTGAGATCACGAATAATTTCCACACAAGGATGCTGGCGGGAGCTTATGCTGTCTCGGAAAACGCAGCGCTGGAATATGTCCAGCTTGTCAGCTTCGGCTGCGGCCACGACGCCGTCCTTTCGGACGAGATCATCCGCATTATGAAAGAGAAGAGCGGTAAAACCCCGCTGATCCTCAAGATCGACGAAAGCGAGGCGTCGGGCGCACTGGATATCCGTATCCAGTCGTTCGTGGAGACGGTAAAGCTGCGGAAGAAAAAAGAGAGCGCGGCGCAGCAGGCAGAAGAGCCAAGACCGCTTCCCCCGCCAAGCCCGGTGAAGTTCTATAAAAAAGATAAAAAGAAGAGAACCCTGCTGGTCCCCAATATTTCAAAGGAGGTCTCGGTGATCCTGGACGGAATCCTGGACAAAGAGAACTTTAAAGTCAGGACCGTGCCTGTGGGAGGAACAAAGCAGGTCAGCCTTGGAAAACAGTATGTACATAACGATATCTGCTTCCCCTGCCAGATGGTGATCGGGGAACTGATCTCTGAGCTGAAAGAGGGGGCATACGACCAAGATGAAGTGGCAGTGTGTATGGTGAAGTTCCAGTGCGACTGCCGGATGTCCCACTATGCGGGCCTGCTGAGGAAAGGGCTTGACGCCGCCGGATTCTCCGGGGTCCCGGTGGTCACAACGGACGCAGGCGATACGAAGGACATGCATCCCGGCGTATTCCTGCTGGGGATCAGCGCTGTGCTGGAGGCAGTATGGAGCTTTATGATGCTTGATATCCTGACAGATCTGTGCCGGAAGATCCGCCCTTATGAAATCCACCCCGGTGAGACAGAGCGGGTCTATCAGAACTGTGTGGCAGCTGTGGCGGATGGGATCCGAAAGGGGATCTCTGACGCGAAGAAGGCTTTTGACAAATGCATTGACGACATGAGCAGGATCCCATGGGACAGAAGCAGACTGAAAAACCGGGTATTCGTCACAGGAGAACTTCTGGTCACCTATCATCCCGGCTCTAATTTCCAGATCGAGCAGTATCTGGAGAAGAACGGGATGGAGACCGTATTTCCGCGGATCACGGATCAGCTGAGAAAGGATTTCCGGGCCTCTGCATGTGAGATCCGGGATTATCAGGCAAATATACCGCCTTATCCGATGGCGGTATCCGCCCTGTTTGACTATATCCAGAAAAGCCTGGAGAAGACAGCCGCCAGGCATCCGCTTTACCAGACAGCCCTGACGCCGGCGCAGATGTACAAAAATGTAGAAGATATCATTCCCGAGACCTTAAGCTGCGGGGAAGGATGGCTGATGGCGGCGGAGATCGCCCACTATGCGGAAGAGGGCGTGAGATCCTTCGTGATCCTCCAGCCCTTCGGCTGTCTGCCGAACCATATCTGCGGCCGCGGCGTGATCAAGAAACTAAAAGAGCGGTATCCGGATATCCAGATCCTTCCGCTGGATCTTGACCCGGATACGAGCTTTGCCAATGTGGAAAACCGTCTGCAGATGATGCTGATGAATAAATAGGAAAGGAAACAGCGATGGAGAAACTGATCATTTTTTATGAGGATGCGAAGCAAAGCTGCCGGGAATTCGCCCAGAGCCTCGAAAAATACGAAAATGTAGAATGTAGGAAAGCCTCGGAGTATAAAGACCAGGGACTGTTCTTTTCCCGGAACTGCAGGACAGGGCTCGTCTTTGAAAGCCAGAACGGGAAGATTCCGGATGTGATCTCCCATATCATCTGGCGGGTCGTGGCAGAGAAAAAGGAATCTCATATGATCTATGTCACGGGCGGGAGCAGAGAACTTCTGGCGCTCAGGAGAGCAAAAGAAAATATGCAGACAAGAGGATATACGGCAAAATATATATACACCGGGTACATTCTGGAAAAATGCCATATGGATAAAAACAGCGCGGCAGAATTCATCATGGACAGCCTGAACAATGACAGAGAGAACGTCCCGGCAGAAGAGACTGCCGGTTCTTCCAGGAGAGCAATCCGGAAACAGCTCTGGCAGGAGAGGAAAGAATACCGGAAATATAAAAAAAGAAAACAGGACGAAATGTAATCGGGGGAGGGAGGGGGGTTGCTGAGGTTAATTGACAGCTTTAACTGGGACAGAAAACTGAATGTACGGACAGCAGGAAGCGATTATTCTGGAATGAACAGGGCCGATTATGGTTACGACCCGACCCCTTACTCTGTACTATGTCATCTGGCTGAGAGCGGATATATCCGAAAAGAGGATGTTCTCGTGGATTTCGGCTGTGGAAAAGGCCGAGTGGGTTTTTATCTGAATCATACGCTTGGATGCCGTGTGATCGGCGTAGACTGCAATGCGAAAAGGCTGAGAACTGCGGAGGAAAATTTAAGAAGATACGGGAACGGTGCGGATATAACCTTTACTTTGGCAAGAGCCGAGGAATATACAATCACGGAAGGGAACTGCTTTTATTTCTTCAATCCATTTTCAAGCGATGTCTTTCAGAAGGTTTTATCCAATATCAAAGCATATCAGGATTCCAGCCTGACCCCTGTGCGTATATTCTTTTACTATCCGACATCGGAATACCGATTGTATTTTGAAAGAGAAAAGCGGCTGTTATTGACGGATGAGATTGACTGCACGGGTTTATTCTCAAATGACAAGTCAGTATACAGAATCCTGGTGTTTAAGATCGTGTAACAATAGCGCCGGTGTACAAGGGACAACACGCCCCTTGTACACCGGCGCTATATTCTCTGTGATTACCCAACGAACTCGAAATTGTTGTTGATTGATGAGATGAAAACACCGCAGTATAATATAGATATGACACAACACGTTGTTCAAGTCAAAGACCCCGCTGCCAGCAATGGGGCATCTATCTTGCAGCGCCCCAAGGGGCGGGGTATTTGACCCTCGCGGCAGTCGCCAAATGGACATGCAAGCATGTCCGCTTGGCTCGTTGCTCGCGGGAATAAAGAAAACCTCCATTCATTCTTTTTCTTTTTAAGGAGGCTATTGCAGCGATGAAACGAGGTAAAAAGGTGATTTTGAAAATTTTGCTTATTGTGGCTGTCATACTTGCGGCGTTTATTTTATTTTTCCTGTTCTATTACAATAAAGCACATGACGAAGCCTTGGAAATTGTTGACGAGATGGAAGAAGTGGACGGCGACTACTATTTCTATGGGGACAGTGATGTGGGATTTATTATTTTTAACGGAGCGAAAGCAGACGAGAGAGGTTACGCATACATAGCCAAACTATTGCATGATGCCGGACACACCGCCGTTCTTCCGAAAGCCAAATTCCATATGAGCTCATTTGAAACAGATCACGGATTGGAGATTATGAGATCAAATCCGCAAATTAAGAAATGGATTCTGATCGGACATTCTCTGGGCGGTCTGCCGGTGGGACAGATTGCAGCGCAGGAGCCGGAGGGACTGGTGGGCGTCGCTTTTCTTGCCTCGTACATGAACGTTGATTTATCGGAAACCGATCTTTCTGCCATCCGTATCACGGCAGAACTGGACGGGGTTATGAACAAGGAACGGATGGAACAACATTTAGATTATCTGCCGGAAAGATCGACCAGCGTGATGCTGGAGGGAGCAAACCATCGGGGATTTGGAGCATATGGATGGATCAGCTTTGAGCAGGAGGCCTCCATCACATGGATGGAGCAGCAGGAAACGTCTGTAGAGTTGATCTTAGATTTCTTTTCCGATGAGATCGCTTCTTCGGACGGGAAGGAGTGAATCGTAAATGGACAGGGAAAATATAGACAGGTTAGAACATGCCTGCTCTATCATCATGGAGCACGGTCGGGATTCCCTGCATTATCTGTCTCTGAATCAGGATAACTCCTTTTTCTTTGGGGATAAGGTGCGGGGCGTGACTGCCTATACCCTGGTAGGAAAAAGGGCCATGAGCATGGGCGATCCGGTCTGCAGATCAGACGATATGGAAGCATTTGTGGACGAGTATCTGGACTTTTGCAGAAAATCGAGGATAAAGCCCATCTTTAACTCGGTCAGCGAGCATGCAGCCGGGATTTTGAAAAGACGCGGGCTGATTGTCCTGAAATACGGTGAGGAAGCGATCCTGAAACTGGACGAGTACACATTCCCTAAAAGCAGTACAGCCTTGCGACGCAATTATAATAAAGTCGAGAAAACAGGTGCAATCTTAAAGGAATACTATCCCGGAGTTGAACGGGATTATGATCTGGAAGAAAAAATCCGGCAGCTGGCAGAGGCATATTATGCCAGCAAAGGCTATAAAATGGGTTACAGTGTCGGCGGTCTGGATTTCGACCGTCTTTACGACAGGCGGTTTTTTATTACCGTTAATGAAAGTGGAGAATTATTGACCTTTCTCACCTTTTTGCCATATAACAGAAGCGGGAGTTACTGTGTTGACATTATGTGCCGAAAAACAGACACAATGACAGGAGTGATGGAACACGCCCTTTTGTCAGCAGCTATGAAGATGAAAGGGGAAGGGGTTGACGAGGTCAGTCTTGGCGTTGCTCCTTTGTCGGGGATTGATGTAAGCGATCCGAAAACGAGCAAGACGGAGAAACTGTTAAATTCTATTTTTAATAGTATGGAGTACGGATACAATTTTAAGAATCTGTACCGGTTTAAGAAAAAATTCGCTCCAACATTCTGGAAACCGAGATTTTTGGTCTATCATCCCGGAATTTCCCTCAAAAAACTTGCGTTGGCATTTTCTGGAACGAGACAGGAGTCGATTCCTTTTAACGAATGCATGAAAAATGTGTTTGCAGTAATTGCAGATTTTTGCGGGGTGCGCAAGAATGAAAAGAAAGAGGAAAAAGTTTGGAAGTAAACTTCCAAATCTACCTGGATGACGCAGCAAGGGCGTCAAGAAAGAGGAAAGCATGAAAAATTTAGTCATATGTCCAAAATCAAAAGGAAATACTTACAATGTGGCACAATATATGAAAGACCATAGCGAATCCGATTTTCTCGTGTTAGAGAAAGAACGGATGAATGCTTTCGACGAATACAAACAGATCATTCTTTGCACCGGCGTATATGGAGATAAAATCCATACTAACTTATCTGAGTGGCTTAGGAAAATAGATAGAAGTATGTTTTGCAATGATGTAAAGTTTCGTGTTTTTTTAACGTGGTTTGGAAGAGGCACATCAGACAGGAATGCTTTCAATGAGGCGAAAGAGATTCTTCTCAGCAAAGGCTTATACTGTGACGACAATTATGGCTCCTGCTATGGCGGTATGGCGTTCATCCGCAGGGGGCATCCCAATAAAGGGGACTTGGATTATGCAATTAACTGGATGGAAAACAGATAAGTTTCATCTTTCTGAATGATAGAAACATTTTTCAGGTATTAAAGAGCAATGGGCAAACACAGAAAACTATGCTTGTCCATTGCTCTTATCAATGATTACATTTTTCAGGCCGTTCATCCAGAGATTTTCCATATGAGCCACAATTTTATCAACAGGAACTTTCCTCCCTGTATTATGCCAATAAGTGAGTAAACCAAGGATGGCGGAAGAATAGCTGGCAACCATATATTCCTTGTAAGGATGCTGGTCCAATTCATGAAATGAACCGCTTACCAATCGATGAGCTTCCGACTGCAATGCGGAATAAAAACGGGGATCTCCCTTGCTGCTGAGCAGTAAAAATATCTGTTCATCATAAATAGACAAAAAATGAGCCACCTTATTGGAGGCTTCCTGGAAATTCAATGCTGAGATATCGTCTTTTATGGCTGATACGCGTATATGAAAATCTGAAATAATCTCTTTTTCTATTTTTACGATCAAATCATTTATATCTGAAAAATATAAATAAAAGGTGCCGCGATTATATCCTGCCAGCTTCATTACTTCCGTAATGGATACTTTGTCAATCCCCTGTTTTTTTGCAAGACTTAAGAAGGAATCGACAATTTTCTTCTTCGTCATGGCGGTCTGTTCCGGCTGCTTATTCATTTCATACCTCCCTGACACTAAACAAATCTTGCGCTGTTGTTGATTGATGAAGCGCGAGAATCATGGTAATGTTATAATACAACACGTTGTTCAGTTAGTCAAGCAGTAATCCGATGACTGTAAATAACTATATTTGGGGGTTTATATGGAAGATCAAAAAACATTGGAAGTTTTCAGAAGTGCGCCCGTTCCGCAAGCTGTCTTAAAGAATGCAATTCCGGCAATGGCAGTTTCGCTGCTGATGTTGATCTATAATCTGGCAGATACCTTTTTTATCGGTCAGACGCACAATGATATTCTGGTAGCCGCTATTACTATGGCAACACAGGTATTTTTGCTTTTTATGACTGCCGGTACAGTTTTTGGCATAGGCGGAACTTCTGTCATTTCCAGAGCCCTGGGAAAAGGAAGGACTGAGTATGCCAAAAAGGTCTGTTCATTTTGTATGTGGTGCTGTGTAGGAGTAGGCATCGTGCTGGCAATTCTGTTTCTGGTTTTTATGGATCAAATTCTGATGCTGCTAGGCGCCAGCGCAGATACATGGGAACCTGCAAAAATATATCTGACGATTTTAGCGTTTAGCGGTCCCTTTACGATGATCGCAAATGCGTTCTGCAATATTATCCGTGCAGAGGGGCAGGCGATGAAAGCTATGACAGGGCAAGTGATAGGAAACCTGTTAAACATTATTTTAGACCCCATACTGATCGTTGGGTTCAATTGGGGAATTGCCGG
The DNA here is from genome assembly GCA_959022495.1 of uncultured Lachnospiraceae bacterium. Lineage (GTDB taxonomy): Bacteria > Bacillota > Clostridia > Lachnospirales > Lachnospiraceae > Mediterraneibacter. Next base: position 38,998 of record CAUEYX010000007.1, read on the forward strand.
GGCAGCGATTGCTACAGTGATCGGAAATGTTGTAAGTGCCTGCTACTATATGATCTATTTTGTACGAGGCAAGTCCGTTCTCAGCATCCGGCCTAGGGATTTCATGGCAAAAGACCAGGTTTGCAGCAGTGTGCTTGCAATCGGAATTCCGGCTTCCCTGGGGTCTTTGCTCCTTACTGTCGCCCACATTCTGGTAAATCGCCAGATGACAGGTTATGGGGATCTGGCAGTAGCGGCAGTGGGCGTTGCCATGCGTGTCACGATGATCAGCGCCATGCTCTGTATCGGCTTTGGTCAGGGGATTCAACCGGTTTTGGGGTATTGCGTAGGAGCAAAAATGTGGGATCGCTTTAAAAAAGTCATGCGTACGTCGTTACTTTATTCCTTCATTCTCAGTGCGGCACTGACAGGTATCTGTTATCTTTTTACAGGCCAGATTGTTCAGGTATTCCTTACGGAACCTGCGGCAATCGGATATTCGATGACATTTACACGCATCCTTTTATCTACCAGCTTCTTCTTCGGAATGTTTTATGTGTTTACCAACTCCATTCAGGCAATGGGGGCGGCATCTGCGGCTTTAGTCATCAATATAAGCCGCCAGGGGATCATTTATATTCCGCTGCTGTTCCTCTTCCAGGCGCTTTTTGGAATGAACGGACTTGTGTGGGCGCAGCCGATGGCAGATACTTTATCAATGGCTCTGGTTATCATTCTTTATTTCCGCGAGCAGCGAACCAGGCAGCCATGAAAGACCGTGCACCGGGTGAAACAAATAATCCTTAATCCCCATATACTTTATCAAGCTCAGCCCTGAGCGCATTGAGCGTCCCGTTTGAGGAAATCGCATAGATCCTGCGCAGCATTTCCTGAGCGGAAACCTGCATGCCCTGGCGGAACCAGTAGTTGGCAACGCCAAGGGCGGCAGAGATCTGATACTCTAATATGATCTCGATCATTTCAAGATCAGCGCTTTTATCTTTTAGCTGTGCTCTGATATGTCCGATAAAATTCGCCTTGATCTTTTCTCCGATCAGATATTCCGCGTGTCTGCGGAAGAGAAGCCGGATACACTCATCATCGATCAGAAGGAAGGATGAGATGATGATCTCTGCGGTATTTCCCTGTAAAAACAGACGAAAATCATCAAAAGACATTACTTTTTCATGGATGGGCTCGAATACGCTGTCCACAGCCTTGTCCCGCAGATCATAAATGTCGGTAAAATGATTATAAAACGTGGAACGGTTGTAACCTGCAGTTCGGCATATCTGCTGGACGGATATTTTCTCTATAGATTTCTCTTCGTACAATTTCCAAAATGCCGTGATGAATGTCTGTTCTGTATCGTTTCTTTCCATAGTGCGCCTCCCCGTTATCTACAGGTGATTTTAGCATGAAATGGACAGTTTGTATAGAATTGTTGATTGAAATAGGGTATGGAGGTGCGTTACAGTCTACAAGTGTATCGTCTGCCAGAGACCGCCATGTGCTGCCTTTGGCAGGGAAACTCCACGAGCATAACAAAGAAAGGAGCGTAAGCATTGTGAGTGTGATAGAGATAGAAAATCTTACAAAGGATTACGGGCACGGAAGAGGGATCTTCCATATTAACCTGTCCGTAGAGAAAGGCGAGTGCTTTGGTTTCCTTGGACCGAACGGGGCGGGGAAGACGACGACCATCCGCCATCTGATGGGATTTTCCAGACCCCAGGAGGGCAGCGCGAAGATCCTGGGAAAAGAGTGCCGGGATCATGCCGCGGACTTACAGAATACGGTGGGATACCTCCCGGGCGAGATCGCCCTTCCAAACGGGATCACCGGAACGGAATTTCTTCAGATGATGAGGAAGATGCGTCATGTTGAAAATGAGGAATACTGCAATATGCTGCTTGACAAGTTCGAACTGGATCCGCGGATCGAGACAAAGCAGATGAGCCTGGGCGTGAAGAGAAAACTTGCGGTAGTTACGGCATTTCTTCACGATCCGGATATCCTGATCCTCGACGAGCCGACCTCCGGGCTGGATCCTCTGATGCAGGAGAAATTCATCGAATATATCCTCTCTGAAAAGAAACGGGGAAAGACCATCTTTCTGTCATCCCATATTTTTCATGAGGTCGATCAGACCTGTGACCGCATCGCCATCATAAAGGATGGGGAGATCGTATCGGAATTCGCGTCAGGCGAGCTGTCCCAGAAGCGGGATAAGATCTACCGTGTCACTGTAAAGGATCAGGAATCTTATGAGCGGCTTATGAAGCTTCCATATCATTTTGCCTCTAAAAACCCGAAGAAGACAAGGGCGAGGGTCCACGTTCCTGCCGGAGAATTAAATCATTCTGTCCGTGATATCTCCGGACTGAACGTTGATGATTTCCATGAGATCCCTTTTACACTGGAGGACTATTTCATGCAGTTTTATAAAGAAGACCATGTATTCGAGGGGGTGAAATGATGCAGGACTTTCTGATACAGACAGAGGATCTGACAAAAGATTACGGACAGGGAAGAGGCATCTTCGGAGTAGATCTCAATGTGGAAAGGGGCGAGATCTTCGGATATGTAGGAACTAACGGATCGGGAAAGACCACGACGATCCGGCATATGATGGGCTTTATCAGACCGGATCGCGGATGCGCGAAGGTCTGTGACCTGGATGCGTGGAAATATTCCACTGAGCTTAAGAACCATGTCAGCTATGTGCCGGGGGAGATCGCGTTTCCCTCACTCTCTACGGGAACAGAATTCCTGAAGCTGCAGGCGGATTATCTGGGTGTGAAGGACTTTACTTATACGAACCATATCATCGAACTTCTGCAGCTTGACCCTTCTGCCAACTTAAAGCGCATGTCCAAAGGAATGAAGCAGAAGACAGCCATTGTCGCCGCTCTCATGGCGGACCGGGAAATCCTGATCCTTGATGAGCCGACGACAGGTCTGGATCCGCTGATGAGAGAATCCTTTGTAGAACTTGTCAGAGAAGAGAAAAAGCGGGGCAAAACGATCTTCATGTCCAGCCATATTTTTGAAGAGATCGAAGAAGTCTGTGACCGCGTGGCGATGATCCGTGACGGAAAGATCGTGGACACGGTGGATCTCTATCAGCTCCGCCACTGGGAGACCAAGCATTTTGATCTGACCTTCGCAGCGGAAGAAGATCTCAGGGGCTTCAAGACAGAATGGGGAGGGCGCGGAAGTACAGATGCGGTTACGGATGATGGAAAATGCAGCTGCAGCGTCGAGCTTCCGAAGACGGAAACAGGACAGCTGTTCCGGACGCTTTCTCATTACACACTGTCAGCTCTTCACGAGGAGCATCTGACATTAGAGCAGTATTTCAAACAGGTTTATCAAAAAGGAGAACAGTAAAATGGAAAAACAGCAGAAGACAACGAGATTTTTTTCAAAGCCTCTGATGAAACAGACGATCAAGACCAACCGGGCGCTGTTCCTTGTGATCGTGGTGATCATGTGCCTGATGAGCAATGTGGTCAACTTCGCCATGAGCATCATGGGAGAATCCACACCTGCTGAGAACGCACAGGAGGCGCAGGCGGACTTTTATTCCTATCTGTATGTGCTTGCCTCTTATAATGAAATGAGCGGGGCGGCTCTTTCTTATGAGGACTTTGCAGATGCTGACGACAGATCCGCGTATGAGCAGGTGTTTGAGATGATGAACGCCCAGTCTGATCTTGAGTTAAGCGCGGAGGGATTCGAGGATGCGGCAGATGCGCTCTCAGAAGGAGATATTCCGCTGGAAACTTATGTGCATCAGTTCGAGTATACTTACGCCCTGGGTAATATCAAGGGATGCTTTACCGGCGAAGACCTGAATATGGAAGACCTGATGAATACCATGTTTGAGACCATGGGAATCTCGCCGGATCTTATGGAGACTATCGGCAGTATGGATATGACGACCATGCTCAACCAGATGTACTATACAGTTATGGGACTGCTGCCTATCTTCCTGTTTATCGTCATTGTGGCGAACTCCCTGTTCGTAGATCAGGTTGACAGGGGCTCCATGGCATATGTCCTGTCAACCCCCACCAAACGTTCTGCCATCGTGGTCACCCAGGGAATCTTCCTTGTTGTGGCGCCGCTTCTGATCCTTGCTGTTGTATGTGCGTTAAGACTTGTGTCATCTTTCGTCCTTTTCGATGAGGTCAATGTGACGGGAACCATCATGCTGTATGCAGGAATGTATGTCCTCGTAGAAGCAGTGGCGGGCATCTGCTACTTCGGAAGCTGCTTCTTTAACCGCAGCAGAAGCTCCATGGCGTTCGGCGGCGGGATCACGGTCTGGTTCTTCCTCGCCTCCCTGCTCGGAATGTTCGGATCTTCTGATCTGGTGAACATGGGCATGGGCGTAAAGGAGCTTAGTATCTTTAATAAATTGACGCTGGTAGGGCTTTATGATATCAAAGCATTGGAAACAGCCGGAACCGGGGACGTGGATATGGCCTTCCTGTGGAAACTGGGGATTTTGGCAGCAATTGCAGCCGTATTTTATGCGGCGGGAGCGATCCGGTTCCAGAAAAAGGATCTGCCACTGTAAAATAAAAAGAGAACAGCTTGTGGAAGACTGCGCAAAATGTGTACGTTTATCTTCCGCAGGCTGTTTTCTTATGCCCTTGGCCTGACGTTTACTGTCCACCTCTGCGGCAGCGGATTTGCTGTATTTCCGTAAGCAGAGAGGAGAAAATCCGGATATAGAATAGAAATTAGCTGCTGTCTCAGGAATTGAACTTCTCTACAGTTTTCACAAATCTTAATACATCCTCAGGCGGATTAAGGGCATACATCAGTCCATATGGGATACTGTACTCCCAGTTGACAGGAATCGTCACAAGGGCGGGATGCACGTCCTTCCAGCACTCCAGAGTAAGCAGCACATTCTGGGTCTCAGCGCAGCGGTTAAACACGGAGATATCATAAAAATGCGGAGTGTCTTCGATTCGGATCTGAGGATGATTTCTCCGCAGGTCATTGCGGATAAAATCATTGATCCCGGAATCTCCTTCCGCCACCATCATCAGCGTCTCCCCGTACAGATCGGAGATTTCCAGACATTTCTTTGAGGCCAGGCGGTGCTCCCGTGAGACGGCGCACATCTTCCGGCAGCGTCCAATTTGGAGCAGATTGCAGCGGTCCAGCCAGGTTCTGGAATCGCATACGCCCACAAGAAAATCAAATTTTGTCCCTAACTGGGCGATTTCCGAGACAATGTCTTCATGGTCATCTTCAAAGGGAACGATATGCAGCTTATAGTCCGGAAATTCCCGGCTGGTCTTATACCATAGATCCATGAACGATTTGGCGGGATTGAGAAGGGAAGTACCCACACAGAAGGTATGGTCATAGCGGTCCATGGCATTGCGTGCGTTCTGGATGGAAGTGCGGGAGTAATTAAAGAGGAACTTCGCGTCCTTGTAGACCACTTCCCCGGCTGGAGTCAGGAGGACGCCATGCGGGGTCCGCTCCAGAAGCTTTAATTCCAGATGTTTTTCCAGAGCGTTGATCTGCTTCATAACGGCAGGTGGAGTGATGAAAAGATTTTCCGCTGCTTTTGTAAAACTACCGCAGTCCGCGACAGAGACGAATATTTTTAACTGAGGATTATACATAAGGACCTCCTTGTATGAACCATTGATTAATACAAAAATAACAAATCAGAAATTCCGTGTCAAGAACAGACTGGCTATACTAAATATAGAGAGAACAGTTCTGCGTTATAGGTCACGCGCCCGCGAACAGCAACCAGTTTTGACAAACTGTTTCTCAAAAAGCAGAGAAGGAGGGAAAACCAATGGCAGGTTTGATCGTCTATTTTTCCAGAAGGCATCAGAATTATGTAAACGGCGTGATTCGAGATCTGAAAGTGGGAAATACAAAAACTGCCGCGGATATGATCCGGAAGTTTACGAATGCGGATCTGTTTCAGATCGAACCGCTTCAGGAATATTCGAAGAAATATAATGAATGCATCGCCCAGGCTCAGGCCGATCAGCGGCGGGATGCCCGTCCGGAACTAAAAAAGTATCCGGAAGAAATGGAAAAATACGACACCATTTATCTGGGGTATCCCAATTATTGGAGCACCATGCCCATGGCAGTTTTTACGTTTCTTGAGCATTACGATTTCTCAGGAAAACGAATCTGCCCGTTCTGCACTCACGAAGGAAGCGGTATGGGGTCCAGTGAGTCGGATATCCGAAAGACGTGCCCCGGGGCAGTAGTGGAACAAGGGCTCGCCATCCACGGAGGAAGTGTGGACATGGTAGAACCGGAAATAATAAAATGGCTGGATTTTCTCAGAAAGAAGGAGGATACAGGATGTTAAACGAGACATATACATTAGCAAACGGAGTAACGATCCCCAAGCTGGGACTCGGAACATGGTTCATCGACGATGAGAAATCAGCGGAGGCTGTCCGCGAGGCAGTGAAGCTGGGCTACCGGCATATTGATACCGCGCAGGCCTACGGCAATGAGCGGGGAGTGGGTGAGGGCGTGCGCACCTGCGGCGTTCCCAGAGAAGAATTGTTCGTGACTACAAAGCTTGCGGCGGAGGCGAAGACTTATGAAGAGGCGGCGGCAGCGATCAAAGGGTCTCTTGAAACGCTGGGAATTGGGTATATTGACCTGATGCTTATCCACAGTCCGCAGCCCTGGGCGGATTTCCGCGGCGGGTATTATGCGGAGGGAAATAAAGAAGCGTGGCGCGCCATGGAAGACGCATACAAGGAAGGAAAGCTGCGCGCCATCGGCATTTCCAATTTCAAGGAAGAAGATATCGAAAATATCTTGTCTTCCTGCACGGTCGCGCCGATGGTAAATCAGCTCCTCGTGCATATCGGAAACACACCGGAGAAGCTGATGAAATACTGCGAAGAGAAACAGATCCTTGTAGAGGCCTATTCCCCGGCAGCACACGGTGAGATTTTAAAGAGCGCTCAGGTGGCTGAAGCGGCGGAGAAATACGGGGTTACAGTTCCCCAGCTCTGCATCCGCTATACTCTGCAGCTTGGAGCAGTGTCCCTGCCCAAGACAGGGAACCCGGAGCATATGAAAGAAAATGCGGCCTTGGATTTCGTGATCTCAGACGCGGATATGGAAATGTTAAAGCAGATGAAACCGCTGAAAGACTATGGAGAGTACAGCGTGTTCCCGGTATTCAGTGGGAAGTAGACAGGTGTGCGCGTGTTTGTACGTACAAATCAGTCCCCGTATCATAAAGCGGTGTATTGGGATAGGGATAACATCTTACAAAGACTGGACATTAACTTATAATAAATACTACGATAACACACGTGCAATTCCGATAAAATGCTGCGGGTGTTACAATTTATAACGGAAAGTACCAAGACAAAGTTTTCAGACTGCTGTTTTTTAGAAGATGGACATATATCAGAAATGGCCGGCTGTATAAGGAGGAAGGAACATGAACATAGAAGAAATCAAAAAAGAACTGGGACCCGGAGCGGTATTCGACATCGGAGCGGAGAACAGCGCTTTCACACAGTTTTTCGTAGGTCAGAGCTATCTCAGCATGCTGACTACAGCAGGCGTGCCCATCGGCAACGTGACATTTGAGCCGGGCTGCCGCAACAACTGGCATATCCACCACGCGAAGAGCGGCGGCGGACAGATCCTGTTGTGCACAGCGGGACGCGGATATTATCAGGAGTGGGGCAAGGAAACGCAGGAGCTGCACCCGGGTGATGTGGTCGTGATCCCGGCAGGAGTAAAGCACTGGCACGGAGCGGCACCGGACAGCTGGTTCTCCCATCTCGCTGTGGAAGTGCCGGGCGAGGATACAAGAAATGAATGGCTGGAGGCGGTAAGTGATGAAGAATATCGTTTTTAAAAATCAGAACACAGATCCGGAGTTTGCAGAACTGATCCAGAATTTCGCATGCGATGAGGTAGTAAATCACGACGATCTGGATGACCGCACACGGATGATGGCGATCCTTTCCACTCTGATTGGCAGCCAGAGCATCGACGCATTTAAAGAAATGCTGGGATGCGCGCTGGATAGCGATGTCACACCTGTAGAAGTGAAGGAGATCGTTTATCAGGCGACGGCGTATCTGGGGCTTGGAAGAGTATTTCCTTTCCTGGAGTGCGTCAATGACGAACTCCGTGCGCGGGGCATTGCCCTTCCCCTTGAGGGGCAGGCGGCCACCAGCCCCTCAGACCGGCTGGAAAAAGGGGAGCAGGCACAGGTGGATATCTTTGGCGACCACATGAGAGGATTCTCCCAGTCCGGACCGGAGGAGAGCCGCCATATCAACAAATGGCTTTCCGACAACTGTTTTGGCGATTATTACACCCGCACAGGGCTTGACTATAAAGAGCGTGAGATGATCACCTTCTGTTTCCTAGCGGCACAGGGCGGATGCGAGCCCCAGCTGACTTCCCATGCGGCGGCGAACCTGCGCATCGGCAACGACAAGACATTTCTCATCAAGATCATTTCCCAGTGCCTGCCGTACATCGGATACCCCAGGAGCTTAAACGCGCTGCGGTGTGTGAATGAGGCGGCGAAATGAGGAACCGGCCTTATATCTTCTGCCATATGCTGACCTCCTTAGATGGGAAGATCATGGGAAATTATATGGAGCATCCGGCAAGCGAAGCGGCAGGAGAGGAATTTTACAGGATTGCTTTTGGGGAGGAACCTTATTATAAACACCAGGGCTGGCTTTCCGGAAGAGTGACCACGGATGACAACTTCACATTTTATGAAAAACCGGATCTGGAAGAAAACGCGCCTCCTGTTCCGGAGGGAGATTATGTGGCTGACGCGGATTTTGGAATGTACTATGTGTCCGTCGATCCGTCCGGAAGGCTGGGATGGAAAGACGCCACACTGCATTACGAGACGACCACAGCCCACGTCATCGAAGTCCTGACAGAACAGGTCTCCAATGACTACAAAGCATTTCTGCGCAGGCTGAACATCTCCTATATCATAGCAGGCAGTGAAAAACTGGACGCGGAGCTTGCTCTTCAGAAGTTAAAAGAATTGTTCCATATCGAAACACTGATGCTGGGCGGCGGCGCGGTTCTCAACTGGTCATTCATCCAGAAAGGACTTTGCGACGAGGTCAGCGTAGTCATCGCCCCGGCAGCGGACGGCTCTGTCAGGACGCAGACCTTATTTATGGAAAAAGAAGGCTTAAGTGATGACACAGCCGTAGGCTTTTCGCTGGAAGAAGCAAAGGCTCTTTCCGGCGGTTCTGTATGGCTCCGTTATCGGGTGCAGGATCATTAATAAGAATCAAAGAAAAGGAACTCAATCATGAAGTATACACAGCTTGGCAATTCAGATTTAAATGTGTCCCGCATCTGCATGGGCTGTATGGGATTCGGGGACGCGAAAAACGGGCAGCACACCTGGACCGTGGATGAAGCGCATTCCCGGGACATCATCCGCCGGGGACTGGAATCCGGCATCAATTTCTTCGACACAGCGATCGCCTATCAAAGCGGCACCAGCGAGCAGTATCTGGGACGGGCGCTTAAGGATTTCGCAAAGCGGGACGATGTTGTGGTGGCAACGAAATTCCTGCCCCGCACGCAGGAAGAGATCGAGGCGGGAATCAGCGGACAGCAGCATATCGCGCGCATGATCGATAAGAGCCTTAAGAATCTGGGGATGGATCATGTGGATCTGTATATCTACCATATGTGGGACTACCAGACGCCCCTCTATGACATCACGGACGGACTGAACCAGGCGGTGAAAGCGGGAAAGACACGCCATATCGGTATCTCCAACTGCTTCGCTTGGCAGCTTGCAAAGGCAAACGCTCTGGCGGAAGCGGAGGGCTTCGCGAAGTTTGTTTCCATACAGGGACATTACAATCTCATCTTCCGTGAGGAAGAGCGGGAGATGGCGCCTTACTGCGCGGAAGAGAATATCGCCATGACACCTTACAGCGCGCTGGCGGGCGGCAGACTTGCAAGACATCCGGGCGAGACGACAAAAAGATATGAGGAAGACAGCTACGCCCGATTCAAGTACGACGCCACGGCAGAGCAGGACGGCGAGATCATCCGCCGGGTGGCGGAACTGGCGGAAAAGCACGGCGTCTCCATGACAGAGATATCCCTTGCATGGCTGCTTACAAAAGTCACCGCTCCGGTTGTCGGCATGACGAAACCGGAACAGATCGAAGGAGCCGTAAAGGCAGTGGATCTGGAGCTTAACGCAGAGGAACTTGCCTATCTGGAAGAGCCCTACATCCCCCATCGACTGGTAGGCGTGATGGCGCAGAATACGGCGGCTTCAGGGTCAGGAAAGCATGTCTGGTCTACAGGGAACCAGAAGATCTGAGACTGCTTCCAGATATACGTTTCAGGCATTTCGGGAATTGTAATGAATGGAGGATATGACCATGAGTAAGACATTAGTAGCATATTTTTCAGCCAGCGGCGTGACTGCGAGACTTGCAGAGACGATCGCGAAAGCAGCGGACGCAGATCTGTATGAGATCGCTCCCAAGGTGCCCTATACATCAGCGGACTTAAACTGGAACAATTCCAACAGCCGCAGCAGCATCGAGATGAACGACAAGGCTTCCCGCCCGGAGATCGCGGGAGCAGCAGAAGACATGGCACAGTATGATACGGTATTTGTCGGATTCCCGATCTGGTGGTATGAGGCGCCCCGCATCATCCATACCTTCCTTGAGAGTTATGACTTCTCAGGGAAAACCATTATTCCCTTCGCTACATCCGGCGGAAGCGGAATGGGCAGGACGAGCGACATCCTTCAGAAGACATGTCCGGCGGCAAAAGTCCTTCCGGGCAAACGGATGAGCGTGACCGCATCAGAAAACCAGATCAAGAGCTGGATGAAGGAACTGGGGCTATAAAATCAAAGCCCCTGTCAGGCAGATGACAGGGATATCCGGATAGGAGGCAAAACTATATGAAGATACTTGTAATTAAAAGCAGTCCCCACAAGCACGGCTCCTCGAACCTGCTTGCGGACTCATTTATAAATGGAGCAGAAGAGGCGGGACATGTGATCACGGAATTCGACGCGGGACACGCGAATCTCCATCCCTGCCTGGGCTGTGAGGCATGCGGGATGTCCGGTCCCTGCGTGCAGAAGGACGATATGGCGCAGCTTCGCAACGTGCTCCTGGACACGGACATGGCTGTGTTTGTGACACCGTTGTATTACTTCGGAGTTTCCGCCCAGCTTAAGATGGTCATTGACCGTTTCTACAGCTTCAACGGAAAACTCTCATCAAAAGGACTTAAAACAGCCCTGATCGTGGCAGCGTGGGACAACGCGGACTGGACCATGAAAGACATCCAGGCACACTATGAGACGATATGCAGATATATGAACTTCGAGAATATGGGCGAGATCCTCGGCGGAGGATGCGGCACTGTCGGGATGACGAAGGCAGGAGGATTCCCGGAGAAAGCCTATGAGTTCGGAAAAAATCTGTCCTTGTAAGAGAATGGAAGAGAGGCTATACTGTAGATATGATCATTCCTGCTGTCGCGGAGAAGGAGGAGACATATGGCGTACAAGCCTCTGCCGGTCGGAGTTGAGAATTTTTCCGACCTCATAGAAAAGGGATATTATTTTATCGACAAAACACTGCTGATCAAGGATCTTCTGGATATGAAAGGGGCAGTGAATCTGTTTACGCGCCCCAGACGCTTCGGGAAAACCCTGAATATGAGTATGCTGAAATGTTTTTTTGAAAAAACAAAGACAGGGAAAAATAAAAAACTCTTTGCAGGTCTTAAGATCATGAGCGCGGGAGAAGCGTATCAGAAAGAAATGGGAAAATATCCGGTGATCAGTATATCCCTGAAATCCATGAAGCAACATTCCTTCGATATGGCATATCACATGTTCGGGCACATTGTAGGCGAAGAGTATGGACGTCACTGGGATATCGTAGAAAAAAGCGCATGTCTGACTGATGAGGAAAAGAAACGTTATCTGCGGCTCAGAGATAAAACCGGCACAGAAGATGATTATGCGATATCTCTGAAGTTTCTGTCCGACTGTCTGTGCAAATGCACAGGCACGCAGACGGTCATCCTGATCGACGAGTATGATGTGCCATTGGAAAATGCTTATTTTGAAGGCTTTTATGACAACATGGTATCCCTCATCCGTTCGGTGTTTGAATCAGCGCTAAAGACCAATGACAGCCTTGCGTTTGCCGTGATCACCGGATGTCTGCGTATCAGCAGGGAATCCATTTTCACCGGTCTGAATAACCTGCAGATCATATCCATAACAGATAATCTTTACTCGGAACATTTCGGTTTTACGCAGGAGGAAGTAGAACAGCTTCTTGACTTCTACGGGATAAGAAAGAATGAATCCATTGTACGCTCATGGTATGACGGCTATCGTTTCGGCGAAACAGAAGTGTATAATCCGTGGAGTATGATCAACTATGTCCAGTCGTGCCGCAAAGACAAAGATACTCTGCCGAAGCCATATTGGTCCAACACCAGTTCAAACAGCATCATCCGGAGGCTGATCGAGCATGCCGATCTGGCAGTAAAGCAGGAGGTTGAAGCGCTGATCGAAGGAAAAACCATTGTGAAACCGGTGCATGAAGATATCACTTATGAGGATATGGAATCCACGCAAGATAATCTGTGGAATTTCCTTTTCTTTACCGGATATCTGAAAAAGATCAGGACATGGCTGGAGGAAGAGATTACTTACATTGAAATGGCAATTCCGAATCTGGAGGTCAGATATATTTACAAAACTGCTGTTCTCCGATGGTTTGATAAATGCGTATCCCAGAAAGAGCTCACACCGCTCTACGAGAGTATGCTTACCGGAGACACACAGAAAATGTCGGATATCCTGTCAGAGAATCTGATGGAAACGATCAGTTTCTATGATTATAAAGAATCTTATTATCATGGCTTCCTTGCAGGCATGCTGAAAAATATCGGCAATTATATTGTCCTGTCGAACAGAGAATCAGGAAGCGGACGTCCGGATCTGATCGTAAAGTATCCAAGCGTGAGAGGAAAGGCTGTGATCCTTGAGATCAAAGTCTCCCCGTCCTATCAGGAGATGGAGAAGAAGTGCGATGAAGCACTTTGCCAGATTAAGACAAGACAGTATGAAAAAGAACTCCGAGAGGAAGGGTACAGCCATATCCTCAAATATGGTGTGGCTTTTTATAAAAAAGAATGCATGGTGAAGTCTTTCCCATAAATAGAGCCGGCAAACAAAAAGCAGATATAGGCACATACGAGATAAAAGGAGGCAGAACGTCTCCTTTTTCTTGTTTGCGCGCCGTGGGCGCGCTCTAACGGGTGAAACTCCCGAACACGTCCAAATAGTGGGAATTGACAGGAGCAGAGGCATTAAATTTTTAAACTATTCTTAGGTCATTTAATATTTAAATATTTTTCACAGGTCTTAGTACAATAATTCCAGATGATTTTTTGTCCTTCCTCAGAAAACCATTTTTCTTCAATTTCTTTTTCTTGTCCATTTCCATAAAACTTTCCGGACACTCCCTCGACTTCCACAGAGGTGATCAAATAAAGTCCGGTTGCCGCCGCTTCTGAAATAGACCATGAATATGCTTCATATTGCTTTATCATTTCTTGCATTTCAGGAATATATTTAGAAACTCTGCCCAGATCAGTAGCTAACGCTGTACCCGGTTCTACTGTATTGAATGTAATATTGTCAATCCCTTCTCTTTTTGCTGTTTCATGAAATTCTCGCATAATCCACCAGACATAGAGTTTAGAAAGATCATATGCTCTCCCGAATGTATAATGGTTTTCAAGTTCAATATCATCTAATATTGGCTCAGACATGCGATAACATTCCGATGATTGTGTCACCACTCTCGATGAATTGCCTTTTTTAAGCAGGGGAAGCAGCAATTTCGTTAGTAAAAACGGGGCAAGCATATTAATGGCAAATGTTTTTTCGTGCCCTTCATCTGTAACTTCTCTTTTTTCTCCGAACTGACCGCCTGCATTATTATAAAGGACATCAATATAATCCACTTTTTCCTTTACTTGTTCTGCGAATTTTGCCACCTCTGACATCAGAGAGAAATCAGCAGTAAGCATGATCACATCTGTATGACCTGTTGCCACAATCTCGTCATAAACCTGCTTTGTCCTTACCCTGTCTCTTCCATGGATAATAAGACGATGACCCTCTTTTGCCAATGTCAAAGCAGTTTCCTTCCCAATACCGCTTGAAGCGCCTGTAATTAAGATTGTTCTTTTTTTCATTGTTTATCCTCCTTAAAATTTTTTCATTCTTACGATTTCTCGCTAATCTTTATCCTTATTATACTGTTTCATATACTTTTCCCAAACACGGGCTTCTGTACCATCCTGGAGCGCTTCCTTGAAATATTTGCACTTTCCTTTCGCAATTTCCAGCGCTTTTTGCATATCGGAAAGTTTTTCTTCAATTTGCTTTACTTGCCTGCAATAAATGTCATATCGTTCCTGCAAGGTGGAATCACCCTGTCTTGTAAGTTGCATGAAATACGTCATATCCTTGATTTTCAAGCCGGATAGTTTAAAGCAATTTATGATTTTTATGGTTTCCAAATCTTCGTCGGTAAACTCCCGATAGCCTGATTGCCTGCGTTTCAATCCCGGCAATAATCCTTCTTTGTCGTAATAACGAAGCGTAGAAACAGACAAACCTGTTATTTCTGAAACCTGTTTAATTGTGTAAGCTATATACATCACCTTCTTTTTATTTTTATCCAGTTTAACACTAAAGTTTACTTTAGAGTCAACTGCTTTTGTGATATTATCTGAAAAAAGCAGAAAATATCGCTTGACCCTATACAACCGGTGAGTTCCCAAATATCAAGAGCACTTTTGCACAAAAATCCCTCCCCGCTTTTTTGATGAAAATGTCTTTTGAAATCCTGCCGGTTAGTATAATTTAATTGTTACAGTTTAGCAATCAGGGATGGGCGGTGTGATTTATGCTCGCATAAAACTCACACCGCGCCATTCCTGATTAGCTGAGCGCCCTCTTATGAGTAAAACAGTGCATCAGCAGGACAGCGCGCAGATCTTTGTCCCGGCGTGACGAGCGGGAACTGCTGATGCTGACCAGCTGTCTCTACCTGAAGTCAAAGGAGAGCTCGAACGGGGGCATACATCCACGAGAAGCTGGATGGGGCAGATGTTGCAACAAAATAAATTAGTATACATGAATCCGGCGGGCGAAACGCCCGCCGAAATTGTCTGTATATCTATCGGGATACAAAGCTATCCTTTTCCATATATTCTCCATAAGTCATTTCTTTTTTCTCTCTATATATATTCTCGGATTTTATAACCCTCACTTTCAAAACAAGCTTGTCTTGATGTTTTTGCAGAAAAGGGGTATATTTTCTTTAAAGTCATCAGACCCGATATTTCGGAATTCCAGGAGGCAGACATCATGAAGAAAGATATTCCGGAGCACGCTTATATGCCGTCCACGGTCACGATCCGGGGCGCCAGAGTACATAATCTGAAAAACATCAATATCGAGATCCCTCTCGGGAAGCTGGTCGCCATCGCCGGCGTCTCCGGTTCGGGGAAATCCTCCCTTGCCCTGGGCGTTTTATACGCCGAGGGATCGCGGCGTTATCTGGAGGCATTATCCGCCTATACGCGCAGGAGGATGACCCAGGCGGCGGAAGCAAAGATCGACAGCATCGAGAACATCCCTGCCGCCCTTGCCCTCCATCAGCGTCCCGCCATGCCGGGAGTACGCAGCACATTCGGCACCTCAACAGAACTGCTGAACAGCCTGCGTCTGATGTATTCCCGACTGGGAAGCCATCTCTGTCCCAATGGTCACCACATCGGACCGACCGCGGACGTGGCAAGAGGAAGGGAAGTGGTCTGCCCTGTGTGCGGAGTGAAATTAGCTCTTCCCAGCGCGGAAGACTTCTCTTTTAACAGCGGGGGAGCATGCCGTCACTGTTCAGGTACCGGGATCGTTCAGACGGTGGATGAATCGAAGCTGGTCCCTGATGAATCCCTTTCCATAGACGAAGGCGCAGTGGCTCCCTGGAATTCCCTGATGTGGTCCCTGATGACAGATGTATGCCGGGCAATGGGCGTGCGGACAGACATTCCCTTCCATGAACTGACGGAGAAGGAGCGTGAGATCGTCTTTCACGGACCGGCGGAGAAGAAACACATCCTCTATAAAGCGAAGAAAAGCAATCAGGCAGGAGAACTGGATTTTACTTACTATAATGCTGTCTATACCGTGGAGAACGCTCTGGCAAAGGTCAAAGACGAGAAAGGGATGAAGCGGGTTGAAAAGTTTTTGAAGCAGGACCTCTGTCCGGAATGTGAAGGCTCCCGGTTAAACGAACAGGCACGCTCAACGCTTTTATGCGGGAAAACCCTGCCGGAAGCCTGTGCCATGACTTTGGAAGAACTTGTCGCATGGGTACAGCATCTTCCCGGTGAGATGCCGGTGCTTCTTAAGGAAATGGCAGAGAGCATCACAAAACAGTTCCTGCGCACAGCGCAGCGGCTTCTGGACCTGGGGCTTGGCTATCTGTCTCTTGACCGCGCCAGCTCCACACTTTCCACGGGAGAACGCCAGCGGGTACAGCTTGCCCGTGCCGTGCGGAATCAGACCACCGGCGTCCTTTATGTTCTGGATGAGCCGTCCATCGGGCTGCATCCTTCCAATGTGGACGGGCTTTTGTCCGTGATCAAAGATCTGCTGTCTCACGGAAATTCTGTCGTCCTTGTGGAACATGACACCCGGGTGCTCAAGGCGGCGGACTGGCTGATCGAGATGGGAAAGGGCGCCGGTGAATACGGCGGAAATATGGTGTCATCAGGCACGGTTGAGCACGTTATAAAAGATCCGAACTCCCTGATCGGGAAGTTCCTTTCTGAGGAAGAGGCGGCTGCCATGCGAGAGAGAGCAGAAGCAGTCAAGATGTTTGACAAGGGAACAATCTCCCTTTCCACGGATGCGCTGCATACCGTCCATCCTCTTGATCTTAAGATCCCCAAAGGACGGCTGACTGCCGTGACAGGCGTCTCCGGTTCCGGCAAGACAACTCTGGTTCTGGAGAGCCTCGTTCCCGCGCTCCAGGCGAAGATCAGCGGCAGTGCTTTCCCTACGCACATCAGAGCCATAGAGGCGGACGGTATCAGGCGGGTAAATGTAATCGACGCCGCGCCGATTGGAACGAATATCCGTTCCACAGTCGCCACCTACAGCGGGGTCCTGGATGATCTGAGGCGGATATTTGCGGCAGCGCCTCTCGCGAAAGAATATGGAAAGAAAGTGGGAGACTTTTCCTACAACACAGGCTCTCTGCGCTGTCCGAACTGTGACGGTACAGGGCAGATCACCATGGATATCCAGTTCCTTCCTGATGTAGAGGTGACCTGTCCGGACTGCCAGGGCTCCCGCTACGCGAAAGAAGCGGGAAAGATCCGTTATATCCCGAAGAAGTCAGAAAAAGGAGACGGTATCTCTTTGCCTGAGCTGATGTCCTGTGCCGTAGACCAGGCGCTGGAGAAGCTGTCAGACGTCAAAAGAGTAAGAGAACGCCTGCAGGTGCTCTCAGATCTTGGGCTCGGTTATCTGACACTCGGAGAAGGTACGCCTGCCCTGTCCGGCGGGGAGGCACAGCGCCTGAAGATTGCCTCTGAGATGGGAAGATCACAGGAGGACGCTGCCTTTATCTTTGACGAGCCTACCATCGGGCTCCACCCTCTGGATATCAGGGTACTGCTCCATGTATTCCAGAGACTGATCGACCAGGGCGCCACAGTTATCGTCATAGAACACGACCTTGACCTGATCGCGAACGCGGACTATGTCATCGACATGGGACCGGGCGGCGGCAAGTCAGGCGGAAAGATTGTCGCGGCGGGAATCCCGGAGAAGATCGCAGGCAATGAAAACAGCCTGACCGGACAGTATTTAAAAATCGAAAATGACAGGAGAGAAGTATCATGAAAATTGCAGTTCTTTGGTCAAGCCCGAACAGCGATGGTCTGACAGCATCCGCGAAGGATCGATTCATTTCCGGATTACAATGCGCTGGTGCGCAGATCGATGAGATCCATCTCAACAGACTGTATGGAAGAGACGCTGAAGCATATGGGGATGAGAGCCTATGACCGCATCCCGGTCATCCGCTATAACAAGGACTACATGCTGCCCGCGCTGGAAAAAGCAGGAGCAACCTATGCCAAACGCATTGTGGATGGATTCGACATGCAGTATTGATGAAAAAGCATTATCAAGAAGTTGGAAGATGAATTATATTTCATTTTTAGGAGGGCGAAGAAATGTTGCACAAAGTAAAACTAACGGTAATTGACAAGAAACTGTATCCAGAGCTTCAGGCGCAGTACTGCGCTGACCCGGATTCCGGCGTCTGTCCATGTTACAATGTAGGAGATGAGTTTATCTTCGAACGTTACGGGACAGCCGACGATTTCTGGCATATGGGATTAAATACCCTGAAGCAGACAGTAAATACGGCAGACGGTGTTGCCGGAGGCACAGAATTCCCGCACTGTTCGGAAGCGTGGGACGCGATCTCCCGCTATATTTATACCGGTCTTCAGGGCGGCTCTATCATGCGCGGGTGGATGAACGACGAGAGAGTGATGATCGCCTGCTGCTCTGACGGAACAAGACCCGTCATCTTCAAGATCGAGAGACTGGACTACAAAGCAGTATACATGGAAAATCTCTCTGACGCGGATATGCGGTCCGCTCTGCAATCTGCTTTCGAAAAAGCAGAAGGCGTGGAGCACGTCGCTTTCCGGGAAGAATATGCCGAAGTATACATGAATGATGATGTGCCGGATGCAACGATCAGAAACATGATAGAAGGCTGCGGAGAGTGCCACATTCTGAAGATCGATCAATAAGTCCGATTCTTCCGATATTCTCTCGGTGTTACGCCCACAGCAATCTTAAATTGCTTCGCAAAATAGCTGGGAGTATCGAACCCGCACAGAGCGCTGATCTCGCTGATCGGAAGGTCTGTGCGGGCAAGCTGGTCTGCTGCCGCGGCGATCCTGCGGTGGAGAAGATACTGCATGGGCGTCATATGGATGGTCCTGGAAAATGCCCTCTGGCACTCTCTGACACAGATCCCGGCAACGGAAGCAAGGTGAGCGATGGTGACCGGCTCTGCATAATGGTCATCCAGCCATGCGATCATCTCTTTTACACGGAGTTCCCTCTGACCGGCAGGCCGTTCCGGTATCTTCGCGCTGTACTTGCGCAGCAGGAGCAGGATACGGGAGAGCGCGTCACGGGCATCGAACTCATATCCATCCTGCCTTAGCCCACATGAGGAAAATGCTTTCTCGAATAAGCAGATAAACTCTTCCCGCACCGGATCGTCAGAGCGAAGCGTCAGCGCAGAGCATCCTGATTCTGTGAAAGGCTGGACATACCGCAGATCAAACACGCTTCCCGGAGCGCCTGATATGACAGCCGGGTCAAATACCATCGATTGAAAATGACAGAGTTTTCCTGCCGGACAGGAAACTCCGTGCAGCACATCTGAGTTGATGAAGCAAATATCTCCGGGACGAAGATCTGGCCCATAATCCGCAAATGTAAGATGCGCACTTCCTTCTTTTAACAAAAAGATTTCCATCGCATGATGCCAGTGCGGGGGAACCTCCCCTGAAATATACTGACCAAGCTCCCTGTCATAGATATCACATGAGAAAAGGGGAGTTCCCCGTTCTGATATTTCCCGCCTGTCTTTATCCCGCCGTACATAATATGCTTCCTTCATCGTTTCCTATCCCTTCCGTATGTCGCTTTTCTTCTATTAGCATCCTGCCTTTACATCGGAGACATGCCCACAGATATGCAGTGCGCCGATTCTGCGTCAATGTCATCCGGAATGGCAGGATGGAATCCGTCCGTCATGCTGTGCCCCGAAGCTGACTACATCTTTCATTCTCCGGAAGAGGTCATAGAGACATTTACTGATAGCCGTCCTCTTTGATATGGGAGTGCGAGGCACCAGCTTTTGATATAGATATCATCTGTATCTTACACGTATGAGATATTATTCGAACCCTTCTTGCGTTCTCCAAAAGCAATGTCCGCATATCCGAGCGCTACGATAACAAGCGGTTCATATCCTTCCGGAAATGACAGCGCTGATCTGATCGGTTCCTGTGTAAGCGCCATGACCGGACCCATCATAAAGCGGGAGCCGATCCCCAGCTCTGTCGCGGCAAGGATCATATTTTCGGCAGCACAGGATACGTTTGCCATGTTAAATCCCATCTCATTATTGCCGCCCGGAGCGGAGAGCACAACAAATGCCTGTGCGTTTCGGACTGCGTTGTACCCCGGGGTATTCGCCATCTTCTCCGCAAATTCATTTCCGCTGTGTTTCATCATCTCAATCGTCATCTTATTGATCGTATCCAGGAGAGCGGTGTCCGTGATCACCGTAAAATGTACCTTCCCGAAGATCGGCGCGTAATTTCCTGCTCCCACGATCGCATCAATATTCTCTCTGTCAAGAGATGTGGAGAGAAATGTCTCCGGGCTCTTTCTTACTTTGATCGTCTGAATCGTATTCATTGTTCAATCCTCCATTTATGTATTTCCACATCATAAAAAGATATGGTATGATTATCATACTACGTTATGATAATGAATCAAGTACGCAGAAAATATAGACGTAGTACGAAAAAAGATACCGAGAAAAGGCGGAAATAAAATGATCACATTAGAAGAATTTGAACACGGTATAAAAACAGCCGATCCCACAGAAAACTGTCCTGTAGCAAAGACATTAGAGCTCTTAAGCGGAAAATGGACCTCAAGGATCATCTTCGAACTGCAGAAGTCAGAGACCATCCGCTTTGGTCAGCTCAAACGAAACCTCAAAGATATCACTAACACGATGCTGTCATCTACACTTAAGTCACTGGAGGACGCAGGACTTGTAAAACGACAGCAGTTCGACGAAATGCCGGTGAGGGTAGAGTATTCCCTTACGCAGGCGGGCAGGGAGATGCTTCCCATCTACTATGAGATGGCAAAGTGGGGCAGCAGGCATTTCCATATTGCTCTGTAACAGGCTGACTTTTGCAAAGAAAGATTAACTTCAGCAAAAGCGGAATAGTTACCTGAAGGTAACTATACCACAATAATGTGCGTACTTTACCCCGTCCACCCATGGCAGTATGATAATCACAGAAGATACCCATAAATAAAATGAATTTAACAGTCTTTGATAGGAGGGATGAGAAGTGACGCACCGTGAAAAACGAGAATTTCTGATCAGGGAATTACTCTCAGAATTTCCACAATACAGCGATCTGGATCTGCCGGACGATGAGAGCGGGCAGAAAAGGTTTCTCCGAAGCTTGATGAATATCCGCCCTCCACGCCCCACAAGCGGCAGATTTCTTCAAATTCAGGATGAATATTTAAGCGAAGAGGTGAATGCCAGAGGAGTCGTTGACAGTGAGCTGCTGCCGGCAGTGCCCTTTGACAGGCGCCTGGCACTCTGGCGTGGAGACATTACAACGCTTAAGATTGATGCGATTGTAAATGCCGCGAACAGTGCTTTAAGAGGATGCTTTGTACCGTGTCATTCCTGTGTGGATAATATCATCCACAGCGTCAGCGGCATACAGCTCCGTCTGGACTGTGGCAGGATCATGCAGAAGCAGGGATATGACGAGCCGCCGGGCAGGGCAAAAATCACGCCTGCATACAATCTCCCATCCCGGTATGTGATTCATACTGTGGGCCCCATTGTGTCAGGAAATCTTACGGAAACACATAGCAGACAGCTGGCGGACTGCTACCGGTCGTGTTTAAAAGCGGCCGCTGACAACGGCTTAAAAAGCATCGCGTTCTGCTGCATCTCTACAGGGGAGTTTCATTTCCCGCACAAAAATGCGGCAGAGACCGCTGTGCGCGCAGTGATTGAATTTTTAAATATGGACTCACGGATAGAAAAGGTGGTATTTAATGTTTTCAAGCAGGAAGATTACGACATTTACAGGGAACTGCTCGGATAAGCTTCAAAGGTTCTGCGAATGGCTTCAGGAGGCGGACGCGGTTGTGATTGGAGCGGGCGCAGGCCTGTCCGCCTCAGCAGGTTTTACGTACACAGGAAAGAGGTTTCATGAAAATTTTTCGGATTTTATTTCAAAATATGGATTCACTGATATGTATTCCGGCGGCTTTTATCCATTTCCCAGCCTGGAAGAACATTGGGCGTACTGGTCCAGATATATTTTGATAAACCGCTATAAGGATGAAGACAATGGAACATACAAAGCGCTTTTTAAGCTTGTAAAGGATAAGGATTATTTTGTGCTGACTACCAATGTGGACCATCAGTTTCAAAAGGCCGGATTTGACAAAAAGAGGCTGTTCTATACGCAGGGCGATTACGGACTGCTTCAGTGCGGCGGTCCCTGCCATCACGCGGTCTATGACAATGAAACGGTTATCCTTGAAATGAACAGGCGGCAGGCGGATATGAAAATACCTTCTGACCTGATTCCATACTGCCCGCGCTGTGGCAGGCCAATGACCATGAATCTAAGGGCAGATGACAGTTTTGTTCAGGATGACGGCTGGTATCGGGCAGAGGAACGATATACAGATTTCATACGCGGGCACAGAGGTCTTCGGGTGCTTTTTTTAGAGCTGGGGGTTGGATTCAACACACCGGGCATCATCAAATATCCTTTTTGGCAGATGGCTTATGACAATCCGCATGCCCGATATGTTTGTATCAATTATGGGGAATCTTTTGTCCCGGAGGAGATCAAGGGAAAATCTGTCTGCCTCCAGGATGATATCAAAGAAGTGCTGCAGGCGCTGTCAGATAAGAACCGCCTGGCAGCTATATAAATTGCCGGGCATCTGTATCTGCGGATAAAAGACAAGTGATAAACTGAATAGATAAAAAGCGGAACTGTCTCTTCCTTTAGTTCTTCCCACCGCCCGTTGATCTTCATCACTTTATACCGCTCTAGATTCTTTTGGGCAAGTATAGCATAATTGGGTTAAACCCGGTTCTTCCCTTATGTGAATAACAGGCCATCAGGCCTGAAAAATCGAAATCCTCCAACACATTTTTCAGGGTATATACTGGATCATTATCGGGGAGGCCCAATTCGAAGAAGCTGAAGTTAACCTTGCTTTTGCGCGCCGTGGACGCTGATTTACTGAATTTCCAATTTCAGATGATCCTTCAGACAGACCTGCACTCGGTATACCTCTTCTCCCCAAACATCCCGCAGTTTGGGATCTGCCAGGGGGACGGCCTCTGTCTCCACGGAAGAAGCGCCCGTGAGAGTACACAGAGCGAGGCCTGTAAAACGCAGGGTCCAGGTGTCTTCTGAGATCCGGGATATGGAGGGCTGTATTTTCGTCATCAGGTTCAGAACAGCGGGAAGATCTCCGTCATAAGAGTCCTCGATGGTGATCGTTTCTCCTTTTGTGAGGGAGACGGACCTTATATAGGACCGGATCTGGTCCGCCCCGTCTTTTAACGCAAGCCTCCCCTCGGAGGTCCTGATACATCCGTGGGAAGAACCTGCCATCCGGTAGGCCCCGGCCAGCTCCATGGTGAGGGCTGCGCGGGTATCGTCCATACAGCAGGATACGCGGGAGGCAGCATACGGCTCTCCCGCCTGCTGGAGAAAGCCGCCAAATGAAGGTACATTGTGATACTGGCTCTGCATGGTCCAGATCTCGTACCTCTGGTCAGAGAAGGTTTTCTGGCAGTAGGTTTCCACGCCGAGATCTATGAACAGCGGCGTCTGGTCTTTGCAGACGATAAAAGAGCCTGTATCATTGTGGTTGTGGGAATCTCCATTGTCTCCCGCTTTGACAGCGAGAAGCAGGCGGGCATCCCGGCTGACCAGCAGTCCGGTGCTCTCAAACCATACATCTTCCGGCATGTCATGCGGGGACTCTTTGTGTGCCCTTCCCGGAGACCGCGTTCCGGTCCGAGTCATCTCTTCCCAGTGCATGATCTGCACGATACGGCGGTACAGGCTCTGTTCCTCGGTCAGAAGCCGGTTCTCATCCAGCAGGAAATCAGCCGCCGCGAAGTCTGAGAGGGCCGAAAGGCCTGTCCGTATTCCGAAAAGATACTCCCCGGCACCTCTCCTTCCCGCATGGAGCGAGCAGTCTGCAAAATTAAGATAACAGTCGTCTTTGATATGTACCCTGCGGATGTAGTCCGCGATATTTTGGATCTTCGGGCAGTGGAAAATGCCATTGAGAGCGCCCCCTGTCACCCGGTCGAGGATATCCAGGCAGTGGAAGAGTGAGATCCCGGCCCGGTCATAATACTGGGCTCCCTCATCACAGCAGCCGTCCTCCCCGTATTCATCCAGGAAATAGTCAACGGAACGGGCAGCTCTGCGGAGAATCCGTTCTTTGTCATCACGAGGCAGGACGGAGTCCGGTCTTGTGAAAGCTGCCAGGAGAATATTCTGAGTGATCCATACGGTCCAGTTATTCATCTGGCTTTCCCCGCCGCCCATCCACCAGAAGTGCCTGGTGAGGTAAGGCGTGAAAATGCGCTCACGGAGCCGGTAATTAATATCTTTGCTGATCAGGGGGCTGATCTGATCCAGAGCCGGCCGCAGCAGATATTCCGCCACTGCGAGGACGGCGCCTGTCTCTCCGGCAAAGAGATCGATGACCGGGCGGGAGTAGTCGGGCAGCGGTTTCTGGGGCGTGTCCCGGATATAGGTGTTATGCGCGGGGACGCACCAGGTGCCCTCCTCCAGCAGACCGTAGATGCCGTTGATAATATCTTTCAGAAAGCGCCCCTGATTTTCCGTGCATTCTGCCAGAACCAGGGTGCCGAGAATCCGTCGCCTGGCGAACAGCTTTTCCTCATAACGGGACCTGTCCCCGCTTTCTGTAAATTCCATATAATCCGAGGCTGTAAGCGGTGGGAAAATATACCCTGTATATTCCCCGCCTGCTTCGATCAGCTGTCTTTTAAGAGAGCCGGGCAGGGTCTCCCAGGTCTGCCTGTCCAGGATATCCGGGCAGGGGATCAAGTCTTGTATATATTGTGATTTTTCTGTAAGTTCAGTTACCATAGTGAAATTCTCCCTGAAATAAAATGTATATTTGAGCCGTCTGCTCTCCTGTATTATTTTACTTTACCAATGGCGGATTACAAGCGCTGAGGATGAAAAGACAAAAAATCTGTAAATAATACATGCTGTCCTCTTATATGGAAAATACTGTGAGAATAATTAATTGAAATCGTAGGTGAAGGCATAGTAAAGAAATTTTCTTATTTTTATAATAAACTCAGTATCAGTCTGCTCTCTGCCCTGTATGTGGCGGGTGGACTGAAATACCCATAGGAAGAAAAGGAGGATGAGAGGAGGATGAGAAGAATATGGGCAGACCAGCAGGTATGAAACAAAGAGCGCTGGCGCTGATGCTTTGTGCCGGCATGACGGTTACGCTGGCGCCTGTGACAGCACAGGCGGCGGACCCGGTGTCGACGCACATCGCCACCTGCGCAGGGGAGATCTCCGTGGTGGACGGGGTGACCTGGGCTGTTCGGCGTCTTTTCAGGAGTTTTGGCCTCCAGTTTGAATGAGATGTCCGGGCGCTTAAAGAACGCTCTGGAAAATCTGCGGACGGCATATGAACAGCTTCAGCAGGAAATAGAGAAAGAATGGGAGGCAGTGACTCACCATGGGATTGCCCATCAAATAGAGAATACGAAAAACGGAGTTCGGTTTACAGCAGTTTTCGACAACAACGCCTTTCGTTAAAAACCACAAAAAGCGACAAAAAATAAAGAAATATGTCGAAATAGAATCAGATAAAACGGTTCGCTTTCATGTATAATAGACAAAAAATGAGAGGAGTTTAGAAAAACAGAAGAAAAAACACATAAAGGAGGGAGCGGTTATCTAAAAAAATGACAAGGATTCGAAAAAAATCGATTTTCAAGAGATCATATTAATAATATGATAAAAGCAGAATTCTATCTATAAGTGAGAATGGAGGAAAGTATGAAAAACAGAAACAAACGTATCATCAGCATGGCCGCGGCCCTGACAATGGTGCTGACAGCAGCGCCGGTATATGGGACATCGGCCGTGGCTGCTGAGAACAACAATGAGGATGGGAGTACGAAACCTCTGAAGCTTCAGTACTTTTCACCCGCTGACAAAGGTTCGAGTGAGAGAAATAACTGGGAACGCTGGGCGCTTCCGCTTGGAAATGGGCATATGGGCGCCATGGTGTTCGGCCGCACAGAGACAGAGCGCATCCAGCTCAATGAAAAGACGCTCTGGTCCGGAGGAACAGGAGGAACAGATGACGCCGAGGGCGGAGAGTATGATACCCGTGATTCCCAAAGCGACGCGTATGGAAATGTAGACGCTTATGAAAGCGGGGCAATGACCTCCTATATTGATTATCTGTTCGATGAGTTTTACAGCGGGTCCACCGCGGGCAATGGACCGGCACAGAGCGGGAGTATGAAGATCCTTCCGAATAACAGATCCGCTCTGGGAGACTACCAGAATTTTGCGGAGATGTACATTGATTTCGACCAGCCCACAGAGGATACAGAGAATTATGTGAGAGAGCTTGATCTGAGAACGGCTCTTTCAACGGTATCCTACGACTATAATGATGTACATTATACAAGGGAAATGTTCGCCAATTATCCAGACAATGTGCTTGTATACCGCGTGAGCGCGGACGAGGCGGGCAGCATTGACCTGACCCTGCATCCGGAGATCGCTGATCTGGGTACATCAAGCGGCGGACACTCAAAGAAAGTGACAAAAGAAGGAACTGTTGTGGCGGATGAGACAGACAAGACCATCACAATGGAAGGTACGATCACGAATAATAACATGAAATTCGCAGGGAAATTCAGAATTGAGAATGAAGGCGGTACAGTGACCGCTGACAATTCAGATCCGGCGAAAGGCTCTTTGACCGTGACAGATGCGGACAGCGTTGTGATCTATGTCGCCCTTGCCACCAATTATAAGAATGAGTTCCCGGATTACCGGCAGGCAGAGGCCGACTACGCGATCAATGATGTCACAGAGCGGATTGAGAATGCCTCCGCGAAAAAATATGATGCTCTGCTTGAGGGACATCTGGCTGATTATCAGGAGTTATTCTCCAGGGTAGAGCTGGATCTGGGAGGCGTCTATAGTGAAGATGAAGAGACGGACAAACTGCTTTCTACTTGGAATAGTAATTCCTCAAAGGGAACGCAGAACCATTATCTGGAAGAACTATATTTTCAGTATGGCAGATATATGATGATCGCCTCCTCCAGGGGGGATACTCTGCCGAGCAACCTGCAGGGAATCTGGAATGACAGGGCATTCCCGGACTGGCAGTCCGATTATCATACGAATATCAATCTGCAGATGAACTACTGGCCCGCGTATTCTACGAACTTGGCAGAGATTGGAGAATCCCTGAACAGCTATGTGGAATCTCTTACAGAGCCGGGACAGCTGACCGCGCAGAAACTGTTCGGTACGACCGGGGATGCCTGGATGGTAAACTGCAGCGCCAACGCGCTTGGATTTACCGGAAACATCAATTCAAATGCATCTCTTGCAACGACGGCAAATGCATTCATCCTGCAGAATGTCTATGACTATTATCAGTACACGCAGGATAAAGAGACTCTTCAGAATGAGCTGTATCCTGTGATGACGAGCGCATGTGATTTCTTCCTGCAGGTACTTCAGAACGGACGTACAGAGGCAGATCAGGACAAGCTTTACATGGTTCCGTCCTACTCCTCAGAGCAGGGACCGTGGACAGTAGGCGCGACGTTTGACCAGCAGCTGATTTACCTGCTTTTTGCAGATACACTGGACGCTTCCGAGGAGCTGGGAATCAGCAATGAATTTACCCAGCAGCTGGAAGATACGATGGAGAGACTCTACCCGATCAATATCGGCGAGAGCGGACAGATCAAGGAATGGCAGCAGGAAGGCGCGTATAACAGATACGAAGGAACAAATACAAAGATCGGTGATGACTCTCACCGTCATAATTCACAGCTGATGGCGCTTCATCCGGGTAATCTGATCACCACGGAGACTCCGGAGCTGATGGAAGCGGCCAGAACTACATTGGAGCTGCGCGGCGACGGAGCGACAGGATGGTCCATGGGACAGAAATTTAATATGTGGGCAAGGCTTCAGGACGGCAATCACGCATATAATAAGCTGTTTAAAAACCTGATGAAGAGCGGAACGGCAACGAACCTGTTCGATCTGCATCCACCTTTCCAGATCGATGGAAATTTCGGAGCTGCGGCAGGACTTGCGGAACTCCTTCTTCAGAGCCACGCGGGCTATGTATCCATTCTTCCGGCACTTCCGGATGAGCTGGCTGACGGCTCTGTGAGCGGTCTTGTGGCAGAAGGAAACTTTGAGGTGGACATTGACTGGAGCAATAAAGAGATCACGAATCTTGAGATTACTTCCAGGAGTGGAAACGAGCTTTCTCTTAAGGCGGGTGCTGTGGAGAAGATCGTTGACACGACGACAGGCGCGGAAGTGACAGAAATAACACAGGATTCCAACGGAGCAGTCACATTCGCCACAGAGACGGGCCATACATACCAGGTGATCCCGGGTGAAGAGCAGTCCATGAAAAAGGCTGAGAGCACAGTGGAGGAGATTCAGGATAAAGACATCGTGTCCTATGAATATACGACGGAGACAGGAGAAGAATTCTCAGAGGCGCTGCTCGCCTGCGAGAGGATGATCGAGCAGGGCAATTATATGGTATCCGGCGTGGAGAAAGCCGTTGACCGGCTGGTCAAGGCGGAGGAAGCTCTAAAGCTGCGCGAGGGTGACGCGTACAAAGCGGCAGCAGGACTCCGTTTCCTGGAGAACGCGGCGGAAGTCAATTACACCGGGACAGATACAGAGGACATCTGGCGTCAGCAGATCGAGTATGACAGAGCGGACCTGATGGAAACTCTGGAAGAAGAGACAGCAGATACAGCGGCATTGGCAGACTCTGTGACAGATCTGGTAAAGACAGGAAATGAGATTGCCGGGTATTCCGATTTCCGGATGACACTTTTTGACCTGATCGGCAAGGCAAAACAGATCGAACAGGGAACACACACGGATAAAGAGTGGGCGGCATACAATGAGGCTGTAGAAGACGCTGTCAGAATCTTCGCTGATCCCAGCGCGGAGGAGAACGATCTGAAGACAGCTCATGATGAGCTGAAAGAGCTTGTATCAACGATGGGAGAAATCTTCACCATTACAGCGGCATCAGAAGGAAAGGGTCAGATCAATCCGTCCGGCGAGGTAACAGTGCTTGGCGGAGGAAACCAGAAATTCACAGTAACACCGGATTCCGATGCGGAAATCCTTGACGTGCTCGTAGACGGAAAGTCTGTGGGCGCGGTGGACAGCTATCAGTTTGAAAGCGTAGACAAAGATGGAACCATTGACGCGGTATTTGCGGATAAAAAGGAAGTGAAGTCAGAGGCAGAGGCTCTTCTCGACACAGCAGTCGCAAGAGCTCAGAGCCTTGGAGACGGAAGCTTATACGGAAAGGCCGGATGGACGGATGTGACAGAAGCGCTGGCGGCAGCCCAGGCAGCGGACCGTACGAATGAGTCTGATATGCAGGCAAAGGCAGAGGCTCTGTTAAACGCGGTGGACGCATTGTTTACATGGGGCAGCCCGGCGCGGACAGAGGCAGAGGACGGCGCCCAGGTAGCGGATGGCACCAATGGCGATCAGCCCATCGGTGGAAATAAAGTCCTTATGGGATATCCGGAAGGCGGCCCGGTGGCCGCGTCAGGCACCGGGGCCAACGGAAAATGGACAGAGCAGACCGGCGGCACCTATACAACGACTCTGTCAGGCGGCGCGCAGATGCTCTGTAAGACAAGCGGTTCATGGATCAAGTACGCATTTACCGGAGCACGTGTAGTATTTATATCAGAAGAAGCATTACAGGGCGCGCGGATCGATATTTATATTGACGATGTGCTTGTTGATACGATTGACAGCTGGACAGGAACTTCTTCTGTAAATAACAGGCAGACCGTTGTATTTGACAGTGAAGACTATGATTTGGATCTCGGGGAAGGAAGCCATGTACTGACGATCGTCGGAACAACGGGAAGCCAGAATTATAAATTCCCGATCTTCCGCGCAGACGCGTTTGAGGAATACCCGGATACAGCTTCGATCACGCCGATTACAGATCTGGCAGAGCTGATAGCGGAAGTTTCCGCAATGTCGTCAGAAGCCTATACAGCGGCGAGCTGGGCTGACCTTCAGGACGCGCTGGCAGCGGCAGAGGCAGCTGTGAAAGATCCGGCAGTAACAGAAAGCACGGTATCCCAGGTGAAAGCAGATCTTAAACAGGCAAAGGAAGACCTGAAGACAGGCAGTGCCACTATTGACGGAGTGACCGAGCTCATGCCGGTGAAAGTGGCTCTGGGAACGACGGCAGATCAGCTGAAAGCGCTGCTTCAGAACAGTGTTGTGGTAACAGCAGGCGATAGGAAAGTCCGGGTCAGCGTAGAGTGGAATCTGGAAAGTTTTGACGGCAATAAGGCCGGAAAGATTACATTGAAAGGTCAGATTACTGGTCTGGAAACGAACGGCCTGAATAATGATAATCAGCTTACGGCATCTGTTGAAGTAACTGTGGGCACAGAGGATACTTCACAGACGGTGGGAAGGAAGACCCTGGAGTATTTCCTGAACAAGGCGAAAGGCTATGTAGAGGATGGTACAGTCAGCAGCCTGGTAGAATCGATCCAGAAGATGTTTACAGATGCAATTGCCAAAGGCGAGGCGGTGCTGGCAGATGAAGATGCCACGAGAGAGGAAGTACTGGACGCGGCAAAGGATCTGATGCTTGCCATCCATGCGCTGGATATGAAGGCGGCGGACAAGACAGATCTTGAGATGGCGCTGGAACTGGCCGAGATGATCGACCTGACGAAGTATGTGGAAGCCGGACAGGCGGAATTCCTTGCGGCAAAGGAAGCGGCAGAGGCAGTCCTGGCGGATGGCGACGCGATGCAGAAAGAGACAGATGAAGCATGGAGCAGTCTCGTTGAGGCGATGAATGCTCTGAGACTGAAGGCAGACAAGTCTGTGCTCCAGGATCTGATCAGCCAGACATCAGAGCTGGATCTGGCAGGATACACAGAAGAGAGTGTGAGCGTATTCCGTGCGGCTCTGGCGGCAGCGAATAGCATTCTTGTGGATGAGACTCTGTCTATGGATGATCAGCCAAAGGTAGACGAGGCAGTGTCAGCGCTCCAGGCAGCGTACGACGGGCTTGAGAAGACTCAGGGCACAGATCAGGAAAATCCGGGCGGTACAGATGATTCACAGAATCCGGATGGCAGCCAGAGTGGAAATAACGGACAGAACTTTGGAGGAAACGGCAGCCAGAGTACTACAGACAGTACACAGCAGGGAACAAAGAATATTGCGGCAAAGACGGGCGACAGCCAGAACATTCTGCTCCCCATCATTGGAATTATAGCAGCGGCAGCTGTGCTGGCAGGGATCGGATTTGTACTGTACAAGAAAAAGAAAAAATAAAAACTGCATATGAAAGCAGCTGATCAAAAAAAGGCACGGTGTGGACTTTTCAGTCCTGCCGTGTCTTTTAATTTTCTCCTGATATTTTAAAATTGAGAATAGATATCAAAATATCTTGCTATTTTTAACCGTATGGTGTATCATATTAACATGAGTTAGATTGAACTAACTAAAAGAGATGATCCACATACAGTTATTTATCAGGAGGTTATATATGAGTGTTGTTATCATAGGCGGACATGACAGGATGGTATGTCAGTATAAACAGATATGCAGAAGATTTAACTGTAAAGCAAAGGTATTCACTCAGATGTCAGGAAGTCTTGGCAAACAGATCGGCAGCCCGGATCTGATCGTGCTCTTTACCAATACTGTTTCCCACAAAATGGTGCGGTGCGCAGTAGAAGAGGCGGAACGCTGTAATGCAGACGTAATCCGCTGTCATACAAGCAGTAAGAACGCACTGGAAGAAATTCTGGGGAATGTGTGTGCGTAAATCTGGATTTGTGGGGGAGACGATTCTAAATGAATGGGTCCGAAAAACGCTGAGTTTTTTGAGGACGTATTCGTGGAGAACGGGGGCGTGGGGATTTGGCTCCGGTTCCGCAATCCGGGAAAATCTAAAAGGCAGGAAGCACGGCTAAATGCAATGGAACAGTGGAAGATTCGGCTTACGCCTCAGGCATCCACTGTTCCATTAACGCCGCACTCCCTGCCTTTAAGAATTTCCAGCGGATTCCTCCAAGTCACCGAATCCACGCCCCCGTTCTCCACGAAAGGTACTCGAAATAGATGCTGTTTTCTGCTCTCATCCAAAGGTAAACGCCTCCCCGCGCAGAATACGGCTTCAAAAATCCGCTCCGAAGTTTTCGTCCGATTTGCTGCTGACTACATGAGTCTCCCCGGAAAATCCAGTTTTATGATATAATAAAATAGCTGCAGATAAGCAGATATCCGGTCAGGGATTCTGCCCGAAAATATTTAAGACAAGGAAGACAAGATTTATGAAGAGAATGATTGATTTGAAAGACGTATCAGACGGCCGCCTTTACTCATCCGGGGATATGGTAAAGGCGGACTGCCGCGACTGCGCCGGATGCTCGGACTGCTGCCAGGGTATGGGCAGCTCGATTATTCTGGACCCTATGGATATATGGAGACTGTACACAGGTACTCGGAAAGGTTTTCAGCAGTTATTGGAGGAAGGAAAGATTGAGTTGAATATTGTGGATGGAATGATCCTTCCAAATCTGAAGATGGATTCAGAGCGGGGGGCCTGCCCCTTTTTGGATGGTCGTGGCCGCTGCTCTGTCCATGAGTTCCGTCCGGGGATATGCCGTCTTTTTCCTTTGGGGAGATATTATGAAGAGAATAGTTTTAAGTATTTTATCCAGCTTCATGAGTGCAGCAAACAGGACAGGGGAAAAATAAAGATCAAAAAATGGCTCGGTATCCCCAATCTGAAGGCATATGAGTCATACATTATGGACTGGCACCGGTTCCTGAATCAGTGCGAGGAGGCTGAAGGCACATTGAGCGCGGACAATACAAGGATTCTGACTTTGTATGTGGTGAGGAAATTTTATGAGACGGCTTACATGGCGTTGGACGAGAATGGATTTTACGGGGAGTTCGCCGTCAGACTGGCAGAAGTAAACGAACGCTTTGGCTTTTGATTTGCAGAGTGCCGCCAGGAAAGAACAATCATATCCAGCCAAAGAATGGATGGATTCTCGGAACACAATTTTATTAATAAACGAGAAAAAATTAACGATAAACATAAATAATATATTGACATATATAAATTTATTGTGATACCATGCAGATAAGAAGGGGAGAGGACAGAAGAAAAGATAACCTGTCTGCAAAAAAGGAGATGGTATCATGAAAGATGAAAAAATGATTATGAAAGAGCGGTGCAGGGAGTGGGGACTTATTTTTTCTATCGTTTTCTGGATCGGCGCTGCGGTAGAGATTTTTGTGATTATTTCCGGTCTCTGGATAGGGAGCCAGCCGGCTTCGGCATTTGAAATTTCACTGACAGACACTCCGTCCGGGTTGTTCGGGATTGTGGAGTGCACCGGTGCAGGATCGGGTTTCCCAGGGAATATCCTGGCGTCCCGATTGGAATTTGATCCGGGGGTTTTGAATGAAGCAGCGCAGCAGGCTCCCAAATATATATTTATGGCGGAGTATTTCAGCCACGCGGCAGCATGTATTCCGCTGCCAGCTATTCTGTGGTATTTAAGGAAGATATTCCGCAATATCAAACACTGCGAGACACCCTTTATAAAAGACAACAGCAGGTCGATCTTTAAGATCGGGGTGGCAGTAATGCTTTTTATCGCTATTGAACAAAATCTGTTTCCATTTCTCGCCGTTATAAAAGGAGTCAGCACAGAGAGATTCGTATTTGTCGATTTGGGATGGATTGTTCCGGGCAGCCTGTTTTTCTGTCTTTCTGCTATTTTCGAGTACGGCCGGGTCTTACAGCAGGAATCCGACGAGACATTGTGAGGTGATATGGTATATGCCGATTATTTTAAGACTGGACCGCGTTATGGCAGACCGAAAAATGTCCTTAAAAGAACTGGCAGAAAGAGTGGAGATATCCAATGTGAATCTCTCCAACCTGAAGACAGGAAAGGTGAGAGCGATCCGGTTCTCTACCCTGGAAGCAATATGCAGAGAACTTCACTGCCAGCCCGGGGACATTCTGGAATATACGGAAGACGAATAAGAGTGATAACTGTAAAGTTAAAAAAGGACAGGAGGGGCACGCTGTCGATGTGCTGCATCCTGTCCTTTTTCTGTCTATTTTTTCTTCCATCCGAGCAGAAGAGCAGAATTTATGATAACGAGTACGGAGCCGGCATTATGTACAAGCGCGCCGACTACGGGATTTAAAATGCCCGCGACAGCCAGAAGAATGGCAATGAAGTTCAGCGCCATCGAGAAGGTAAGATTCAGGCGGATCGTGCTCATCATTCTTCTAGAAAGCCACAGCAGGTGGGGAAGTTCTTTAATATCATCATTTACAAGAGCAATATCCGCGGCATCTACCGCAATATCACTTCCCACTTTCCCCATGGCGATCCCCACCAATGCTTTTTTCAGCGCCGGCGCATCATTAATGCCGTCGCCGACCATACATACGGGAAAATGTTCTTCTTGGCTGTTGTCGATCCAGGTCAGTTTATCTTCCGGCAGACAGTCTGCGTGTACTTCATCTATGTGGAGCTGCCCCGCAATGTGGTCAGCGGTATTTCTGTGATCGCCGGTCAACAGGACCGGGAGCACCCCGGCCGCCTTGATTTGATCGACTGTAGTAGAAGCGTCCTGGCGGAGCGTATCTGCCAGAGATATAAATCCAGCACAGATACCACTGACTGCGATGTAAATAATTGTACAGCCGGCTTTTCGGTGTTCCTCCGCTTTCTGAGTTACTTCCTCCGGCACAATGATCTTATGATCACGGAGCAGCTCTGAGCTGCCGGCAAGGACAGTTGTTCCGCGCACCGCAGCCTGTACGCCGCGCCCAGGCAGCATAAGGAACTTTTCTGGCGGGAGAGGGGAGAGACCGGTCTTTGTTGTATAACACCGAACCACGGCTTTTCCCAGCGGATGTTCGGAGTGCATTTCTGCTTCTGCGGCATATGTGTAGAGAACATTCGAAGACATGCCTGGAAGGATGCTTTCCACTGCAGTGACCTGGGGCATGCCGTATGTGAGGGTGCCAGTTTTGTCGAATGTGATCCGTTTGACTTTAGCCAGTCGCTCCAGGGCATCTCCCTCCCGGACAAGAAAGCCATGTTTGGCGGCATTTCCGATAGCAGCCATAATCGCCGTGGGAGTGGCAAGGACCAGAGCACAGGGACAGAAGACCACGAGAATGGTCACAGCGCGTATAATTTTCCCGGAGATCAGCCATGTAAGGCCGGCCGCAGTCAGCGCGATTACCACAATCCATGTTGCCCATCGGTCGGCAAGACTGACAATTTTTGCTTTCCCCGCATCCGCGGACTGTACGAGACGGATCATTCTTTGGATGGAACTGTCTTTTTCGATTCTGGAGGCTTTCATCTCAAATGCGCCAAATTGGTTTACAGTGCCGCTGGACACCTCATCACCCGGCTTTTTATCAACGGGAAGCGATTCTCCTGTCATGACAGCCTGGTTAACAGAAGTTTCGCCGGAGGTAATCACACCGTCCACAGGAACTGCCTCTCCAGGGAGCACGCGCAGATGGTCACCGACCCGTACCTTTTCTGCGGGGATAATTTCTTCTGATCCGTCACGGATGCGGCGTGCGGTGCGCGGTGTCAGATGTACTAATTTCTCAATTCCGGAACGGGCCTCAGCCACTGTAAGATCCTCCAGGAGAGCTCCAAGCTGCATGATAAAAGCGATTTCTCCAGCGGCAAAATCCTCCCTGATAATGACCGAGGCAATCAGGGCAATGGAGACGAGTACATCCGCCTTGATGTCGAACGCCGTGATCAGGCCGATAACAGCTTCCAGAATAATGGGGATTCCGCATAAGATGATTGCTGTCCATGCCATGTCAAATGGAAACGGAGAGATATCCAGCATGCTTAAAATAAGCGCCGCGCCTGAGAG
Source organism: uncultured Lachnospiraceae bacterium (assembly GCA_959022495.1). Lineage (GTDB taxonomy): Bacteria > Bacillota > Clostridia > Lachnospirales > Lachnospiraceae > Mediterraneibacter. Next base: position 75,277 of record CAUEYX010000007.1, read on the forward strand.
AATGAGAAAAGCGGCCTCTCTTTTTAACCCTCCCCACTGAAGCAGTTCTTCTAATTTCTGCAAATTGATCACTCCTTTTAATCCATACAAAATAGAATAATACCTATAGGGGTATGCGTACATTATATACCCCTATAGGTATTGCTTGTCAATAAAAATATAGATTTTCTGTAATTTGTCCATCTTCTGGAGAGGATCGGGCAGCAAGGAAAACATAATGCGGCGGGTCATTTCATATTCGCAAACCGTTCAACTGCTTTTGTAAAGCTGGCAATGGTCTGGTCAGCGTCACCGTGCTCAATCCCATCTCGCACACAGTGTTTGATATGACCTTCCAAAACAATCTGCCCAGCCTTGTGGAGAGCTGATTTGGCGGCGTTTATTTGGGACAGGATATCCTCGCAGGGAATATCTTCATCGATCATCCGGTCAATCGCCTGTACCTGCCCGATAATTTTTTTCAGACGTCGGTGGAGATTGCCAGAATCCATACATTGTTTCATATGCAGATGCCTCCTTATTTCAGACCGCTGCGGCGGTCAAAAGATAGAGATATTATGTTTCATTTCCATTTTTTTGTCAAGAAATCTGGATTTGTGGAGGAGGCGATTCTAAATGAATGGGTCCGAAAACAGTAAGGATTTTCTAGGACGTATTCATGGAGAGGGGCGGGGCGGAGCAGGTTCCGTTCCATGATTTGGGAAAGATCTAAAAGGAAGGACACACGGCTAAAAGCAATTGACCGGCGGAAGATTCGGCTTACGCCTCAGGCATCCGCCGGTCAATTAACGCCGCGCGTCTTTCCTTTAAGACTTTCTGGCAAATCATTCCAAGTCGCCTGCTCCGCCCCGCCCCTCTCCACGAAAGATACCTGAAATAGGGGCTGTTTTCTACGCGCATCCAGCCGGAAAGCGCCTCCCCGCAGACAAATGCAGGATTTCAAAAGAGGACGAAGGGGGAACGCAATTGGAGCCCTTTGGAACTGTACCGGCTGTGGAACAGACGAAGTCTCCTTTCACCTTCCGGTCCCGGCACAGCTACTCTTCTCCAGTTACGTTCCCTTTTCATCTTCTCTTGAAATCCTGCATATGCCGGGAAGACTCTTCCCGGCCTGCGCAAAAGTAGAAAACAGCGGAGCGCCTTTTCGAACGCCTTTCTGCGCGGGGGTGTGGGTGGCTGAGGTGACTTCGGAACAGGGCTTGGAAAAAGTAAAAATCAGAGGATATGCGTTAAGTTTGGCAATGGGATTGTCTGACCGAAGGGAGTTGCCCATTGCCAAACTTTGTATTTAGCATGTCCTCTGATTTTGTAGTTTTTCCTGCCCTGTGGAGCGGAGCCGAAGCCACCCACACCCCCGCGCAGAATACGTCTTCGAAAATCTGCTCCGAAATTCTCGTCCGATTTGCCGCTGACTATTACGAGTCTCCCCCGGCAAATCCAGATTTTAGCTTACAGGACTTCGATGAATCTCCGGAAGGCACTCAGCCCTTCTTCGGTGCATTTATATACCCCGGCGTCCTCAAGTACCTGACAGAATACTTTCCCTACTTCCTGCTCTAAGATGTGCTCTACATTTTCCGCGTTGATATCTGTATAGGAGGGCAGGAATTCATCTACCCAGTCCGCATGCTTTGCGATCTGCTCATTGCTGCGGATGTCTTTTCCATCGAGAATATACTCTTTTAAGAGCTCCATCTCGCCTTTTAAGCGTGCGGGAAGGACTGCGAGACCCATAACCTCGATCAGGCCGATGTTCTCCTTCTTGATGTGGTGGAGTTTCGCGTGGGGATGATATACCCCAAGGGGATGTTCGTCTGTTGTGATATTGTTGCGAAGAGTCAGGTCAAGCTCGTACATACCGTCTTTCTTCCGCGCGATCGGGGTGATGGTGTTGTGCGGTACTCCATCTGTCTCTGCGAAGATGAACGCGTCTTCATCTGTATAAGAGCGCCATTTCTTCAGGATATGATCCGCAAGCTCAATAATGCGCTCTGTGTCTTCCCCGCGCAGGCGGATGACGGAGAGAGGCCATTTTACGATGCCGGCAGATACGTCCTCAAATCCTTTGACCGTGAAAGAGCCGATGACCGGAGCTTTCGCCATGGCAAAGGTATAGTTCCCTCCCTGGAAATGGTCGTGGCTTAAGATAGAACCGCCTACGATCGGGAGATCTGCGTTGGAACCGAGGAAGTAGTGGGGGAAGAGTTTGATAAAGTCAAACAGCTTCGCGAAAGCATTGCGGTCGATCTTCATCGGCGTGTGCTCCCCGTTGAATACGATGCAGTGCTCATTGTAGTAGACGTACGGGGAATACTGGAATCCCCACTTATTGCCCTGGATTTTAATGGGAATGATCCTGTGGTTCTCCCGTGCTGGATGGTTCACACGCCCGGCGTAGCCTTCATTTTCCATGCAGAGCTGGCATTTCGGGTAGGAGGCGGATTTTGCCTGTCCGGCGGCTGCGATTGCCTTGGGGTCTTTCTCCGGCTTGGAGAGATTGATGGTGATGTCAAGTGTGCCGTACTCTGTGTCAACTGTCCATTTCCGGTCCTTTTTAATGCGGTAGCGGCGGATGTAGTCACTGTCCTGACTTAATTTATAGTAGTAGTCCGTGGCAGTTTCGGGCGAAACATCGTATTTCTCCCAGAACTCGTCGTGAATCTGCGCCGGACGCGGCATAAGGCAGTTCATGATCTTTGTGTCAAAGAGATCGCGGTATGTAATGCTGTCCTCGATGATCCCGCGTTTTACAGCCTCGTCGAGCAGGTCTTTTAATACGTCTTCAAGGACAATGTTGTCAAGATCGCAGGACACGTCCTCATAGTTATCCTCCCTGAGAAGATCCAGCAGAAGGTTTGTTGTATAGATCCTCTCTGTTTCGGGGGTCAGTCCGGTATTGATCCCGTACTGTACCAGTTTTTTAATCGATTCATAAAGCATGATGATTTTCCTCCCAGATATAGATTTCCCGGATATTGATCCGCCGCGGCCGGCATATAGCGCGGCCGCGGCGGGATATTACACAGAAGTTGAAGAGTTTATCTGCACGCCCGCTGAGGATTAGTCAAGGCGGGAAGCGCCTGCACCGATATCTACGGTGTAAAATTCAGCCTCATGTCCTACTTTCTCTTTGTAGGCGTCTCCGATGCTGTTAATAAATGTATCCACCGCGTCGTTCTTTACGATGCTGACCGTACATCCTCCGAAGCCGCCTCCTGTGATACGGGAGCCGATGACGCCCGGGATCTTCCATGCCAGGTCCACAAGGATGTCAATCTCCTCACAGGATACTTCATAGTCATCGCGCAGAGAGATGTGGGACTGGTTCATCAGTTCACCGAACTTTGTGATATCTCCGGCCTTTAATGCCGCGACCGCCTCGATGGTGCGCTGGTTCTCATATACAGCATGTTTTGCGCGCTTTAACTGTACAGGGTCAGAGATCAGTTCTTTATTGGCCTCGAATTCTTCCGGGGTCAGGTCGCCGAGAGAAAGAATATTAAGCTTTGTTTTCAAAGCCGCGAGAGCGTTTGTGCACTCCTGGCGTCTGTCATTGTAAGCAGTGTCGACAAGGCTGTGTTTTACTTTACTGTTTGTAATGATGATCTTAGCGTCATCCAGATTGATCGGTGCATATTCAAATTTCAGCGTGTTTGTGTCAAGGAAGATCGCGTTGTCTTTTTTTCCGTTTGCGCTGGCGAACTGATCCATGATACCGCAGTTACAGCCATTGAAATTGTTCTCTGAATACTGGCCGATGAGGGCGAGATCTGTCATGGACAGATCTGTGATGCCGAACAGGTCTGTGAGGATGACACCGGTAAGCACCTCAAGCGCCGCGGAGGAAGAAAGGCCTGCACCGTTCGGGATATTGCCCCAGATTACCATATCAAAACCGCTGTCCAGCTGATATCCTTTCTCAGCGAATGCCCATACAACGCCGAACGGATAATTTGCCCAGTTGTATTCCGGTTTGTTGGTCAGATCGTCAAGGGAGGTCTCCACAACGCCGAAAGAATCCAGGTTCATGGAATAAAAATGCATTGTGCGGTCCTCTCTTTTTCTTGCCGCGGCATAGGTGCCCATTGTCAGCGCGCAAGGGAAAACATGGCCTCCGTTGTAATCTGTGTGCTCCCCGATCAGATTCACGCGGCCCGGCGCGAAATAGAAGCGGGCTCCCTCTGAACTGCCGAAAAGTTCTGCAAATTTGTCAAAAAGCTTTTGTTTCATCTGATGATCCTCCTCAGTTTGAAAATGATAAATTTGATTCACGATGTAATCTATTTTCAGTATAGCTTAGAAAGCGGTTCCCGTCTATAAAAAATGTGTGCAAGTTTATGTAAAAATGTTGCACTGAACGATTAAGTGAGACTATAATATCTGTGAAATGTCTGGCGCGGCAGAAGGAGGTCAATATGCAGGATACGTATAAACATTCCTATAAAATGGGAGAAAATCTTTTGAATTCTCTTTCCGTATATAATGTGGGTTATCAGAAGTGCGAGCCGGAATACCAGTGGGGTCCGGGCGTGCGTGACCACTACTGTATCCATCATATTCTGGCGGGAAGCGGATATTATTCTACGGGGAAGGTATCCTGCAGACTGACTGAGGGAGACACGTTTATCCTGTATCCGGGAGTGGAGCTTGAGTACCGGGCGGATAAGGATGAGCCGTGGGAGTACGCCTGGGCAGGATTTATGGGAGCGGACGCGGCGTCCATTATAAGAAACACGGGGTTCAGCAGGGAGACGCCCTATATTCTGAGAGGGAAAGTTCCCGTGGAGGAGATAAGGGACGGTTTAGCCCGTATTTACAGTATGAAAGGAAATACTTATGAGGCCTCGGTGGCAATGACGGGACAGCTGTACAGCCTGCTGGCTTTGTTTATGCACTATTCGGACAGGGAGGACCAGGAGAAGGAGATCCAGCTTACTTATGTGGAGAAGGCAGAGAGCTATATCGGGACGAACTATTCTTATCCGGTAACCGTGGAAGACATTGCCGATTATGTGGGGATCAGCCGCAGCCATCTCTTCCGTTCCTTTCAGAATTATATGAGAAAATCACCGAAGGAATATTTGACGGAGTACCGGATCAAACAGGCGTGCCATCTTTTGAAAGAAACATCCCTCTCCGTTTCAGCCATTGCCTACTCCGTTGGATTTGCCAATAATCTTTATTTTTCAAAAGCATTTAAGAAGCAGAAAGGGATCGGCCCCTCGGAGTACCGCAGGAGGCATCTTACGGGAGAAGACTGAGCCCTGCTGCTTTTATCGGAGGACCGCCCTTTTCTGCTGTGTGCATGTGGACAGGGTGCGCCACATAGTCTGTATCATGACGGGTCTTGCGCCCGCGTAAGAAGCAGGTACGGGGGACAGACATGGCAGAGAATCATATTAGAAGATGGATGCAGGCACTGGCATTGGCTGCAGTATTTATGGCATACCCGGTATCCGCCCTGTGGGAGAGCGGGGGAGAAGGGGAAACCGTGCAGGCCGGGGAAAAGACGCTCCTTTCACAGGACGCCGGCTCTGGAGCAGAGTCTGAGGCACAGGAAGATAGGGAAAAGGGAGAAAAGGAGGATATGCAGTTCCGGGCTGCGATTACCTTTGATGACGGTCCGAACGCGCAGTATACGCCCGTTCTTTTGGATGGACTTAAGGAGCGGGGGGTGAAAGCGACCTTTTTTGTCATAGGGACCAATATTGAGAAAGAAGGGAACGATGAGATTATACGCAGAATGTATGAGGAAGGGCATCTGATAGGAAACCATACTTACCACCATGTGAATCTTGCCAATATGAGTTCAGAAGACGCGCGCAGGGAGCTTCAGATGACGGACAGCCTGATTGAGAAAATTACAGGGGAGAAGCCGTCGCTGGTGCGCCCGCCCTTCGGAGCATTTCCACAGGGCTTGGAGGAGCCGGATAAGCTCTATGTGAAATGGACCGTGGATTCAAGAGACTGGGTGACGAAAAATACAGAAGAGATCGTGAGAAAGGTAGTGACGGACACAGAAGAAAATGATATCATTCTCATGCATGACTGCTATGGCACCTCGGTGGAGGCAGCGCTGCAGATTATAGATATATTGAAGGAGAAAGGGTTTGAGTTTGTTACGGCAGACCAGCTCCTGATGGAATAGAAAGGGCATGGAGAAAAGATGGGAAACGAATATTCAAGGACGGAGCTTCTGCTTGGGGCAGAGGCAGTGACAAGGCTGAAACATGCCTGGGTGATGGTATTTGGCGTGGGCGGCGTCGGTTCCCACTGTATTGAAGCGCTGGCGCGCGGCGGCGTGGGGAGGCTGACCCTGGTGGACAATGACCGGGTGTCCATTACGAATATCAACCGCCAGTCCATTGCATACCACAGTACAGTGGGACGATATAAGACAGAGGTCATGAAAGAACGGATCTTGGATATCTGTCCGGATATCCGTGTGGAACACTATGAGATGTTTGTTCTTCCGGATAATATCGAAACATTGTTTGAGCAGACCGGGAAGCCGGACTATATCATAGATGCCATTGACACCGTGAGCGCAAAGATCGCCCTGGCAGAGCTGGCCCGACGGGAGGAAATCCCGATGATCAGCAGTATGGGCACGGGTAATAAACTGCACCCGGAATTGTTCCGGATCGCGGATCTTTCGGAGACCCGCGTCTGTCCCCTGTGCCGGGTAATGAGAAAGGAATTAAAAAGCAGGGGAATCCTGCATCTGAAAGTATTGTACTCAGAGGAGAAGCCTGTTGATATAAGCGGGCGCGCCGCTGAGGAGGATGCAGGAACAAGGCGCTCTGTCCCGGGGAGCATCTCGTTTGTACCGCCGGCGGCCGGGCTTTTGATTGCCGGCGAAGTGATTCGGTCCCTGGCGGGAGTATAAGGAGGATATTATGGATTTATTTGACTATATGAGAGAAAAAGACCAGGAGAAAGAATCACCGCTTGCCTCAAGGATGCGTCCTTCCACGCTGGAAGAAGTGGTGGGGCAGCAGCATATCATTGGCAGGGACAAGCTTCTTTACCGGGCGATCAAGGCGGATAAATTAAGTTCCGTGATCTTTTACGGCCCGCCTGGCACCGGTAAGACCACGCTTGCCAAAGTGATTGCCAATACGACCAGCGCCCAGTTCAAACAGATCAATGCCACATCCGCGGGAAAAAAGGATATGGAAGAAGTTGTCCGGGAGGCGAAGGACCTTCAGGGAATGTATGGAAAGAAAACGATCCTTTTTATCGATGAGATTCACAGGTTCAATAAAGGGCAGCAGGACTATCTTCTGCCATTCGTAGAAGACGGGACAGTGATTCTGATCGGTGCCACTACAGAAAACCCGTATTTCGAGGTGAATGGAGCTCTGCTTTCACGCTCCAGTATATTTGAGCTGAAACCATTGGAGAAGGAGGATATTAAGACCCTTCTCATGCGTGCCCTGAATGATACGGAAAAGGGGATGGGAAGTTTCCGCGCGCGGATCGACGAAGATGCCCTGGAGTTTCTCGCGGATCTGTCCGGCGGGGATGCGAGGAATGCCCTCAATGCCATTGAGCTGGGCGTGCTTACCACACCGCGCAGTGAAGACGGGATAATCCATATTACAATGGTTGTGGCATCGGAATGTATTCAGAAACGGACGGTCAATTATGACAAGCGCGGGGACAGCCATTACGATATCATCTCAGCTTTCATCAAGAGCATGAGAGGGTCGGACCCGGACGCGGCGGTTTACTACCTGGCGAAAATGCTGTACGCGGGCGAGGATGTGAAATTCATTGCCAGACGCATTATGATCTGCGCCTCCGAAGATGTGGGAAACGCAGACCCCATGGCGTTGACCGTGGCGGTGTCGGCGGCCCAGGCAGTTGAGCGCATCGGAATGCCGGAATCCCAGATCATTTTGTCTCAGGCGGTGACTTATGTGGCGTGCGCGCCCAAGAGCAATTCGGCTGTGAAAGCCATCACAGCGGCGAATCAGGCGGTGGAGCAGTATCAGACCAGTGTGCCGGCCCATTTAAGAGACGCGCATTACAAGGGGGCCGGGAAACTGGGGCATGGGATCGGGTACAAGTATGCTCACGATTATCCGGGACATTATGTGGACCAGCAGTACCTGCCGGATGAAATAAAAGACGCCAGGTTCTATGAACCCGGCGGTCTCGGTTATGAGAAAATAATAAAAGAGTATCTGCAGAAAATACGGCAGGAGAATTGACTCCGTGCTGTCACAATAGATTGGCGAGCAGCAGGGCATAGATCTGCTGGCTGTTTAAATCCCAGCGGTTTGCGATGGCTTCGGCCTCTGTCTCGGTTGGAACGGTAAGTTTCAAATCAATGAGGCTGGAGCCATTTTCTACGATCTGGCACCGCACTTCATATTCTTTCTTCGTATTGAGGTAATAATCTGACTTGACAGACACTTCTTCTTTTAAGTCATACTGCTTTTCCTTCAGAAAATCATCGATATCTTTGCGGATCGCGGAGGAGATCTTATTGCTGAAATAGTGGATGGTTTCCGCTCCGTTTTCCGTCAGATGGTACAGTGTCCGGTTGTGGGTCGTCTCCGGGCGTATGAGGGCAGACTCCGCCAGCTCGGAGAGGGCTTCCTGAAGTTTGAAATAGGTAGTGTATCCTTTATCCAGCACAAATTCGGATATCTGGGAAGTGGTAAGCGGAAAGTCCACCTTGTTCAGCATATATAATATGATTAATTTATAGAGGGTAAATGTCTCAGCCATGATACTCCTTTCCCTGCCATATATCGTTTTCCTTCAGATACTGGTTCAGCCGGTTCAGTACGGTTCGCTTGGCCCCTGTCCAGAGCGGTGCGGTCAGAAGGTCTTTTGGCCCGTCCCCGGTGAGCCGGTGAACGACCATATCGGGTCTCAGGCAGGAGATACATCTGCCCAGGACGCGGATGTATTCCTCCATATCGGGGATGTGGAACGGACAGGACCGATAAAGTTCTGCCAAGTCTGTGCCCTCCAGCACATGGAGAAGCTGTAGTTTTATTCCCTGGATATTCTGCCGGTTCAGGTAATCCACTGTCTCAAGCATCATGTCCTCTGTCTCACGGGGGAGGAAGAGAATCACATGGACGATCACAGATATACCGATCCTGCGCAGATCTGACACCGCTCGGTCGAAGACTTCCAACTCATAACCCCGGCGGATGAAGCGGGCCGACGCCGGATGAATTGTCTGAAGTCCTAATTCCACCCATACAGGTTTGACGCGGTTAAGCCGTTCCAGCAGCTTGAGGACGTCACTGCCCAGACAGTCCGGGCGGGTGGCAATGGAGAGAACTTTGACATCGGGATCTTCCAAAGCCTCCGTAAAAATCTGCTCCAGACAGCTGACAGGAGCATACGTATTGGTAAACGCCTGGAAATATGCAATATAAGAATGCACGGGACGTTTGGACAAAAGTTCCTTTTTTCCCTCTTTCAGCTGCTCTGTAATCGAGAGAGAGGCATTTCCCGCAAAATCCCCAGATCCCATGGCGCTGCAGAATATACAGCCTCTGGTCCCGATATGCCCGTCCCTGTTGGGGCAGGACATTCCCCCGTTCAGGGTGATTTTATATACTTTTTCTCCATAGGTCTCTTTTAGGAAGGAATCCAGAGAATAGTACCGCCTCCCATCCCAGCAGCTCTGTTCTGACTGGGTCAACGGATCAGGTCCTTTACAGCCTGGCTGACGGTGTCAGCGACGCGCGGGTCAAAGGGCTGAGGAAGGATGTTGTCTTCGTTTAATTCACTGTCAGATATGAGCCCGGCGATGGCTTCCGCGGCTGCCAGTTTCATCTCCTCAGTGATCTGGGATGCGCGTCCCTCAAGAGCTCCTTTAAAGATTCCGGGAAATGCGACCACATTGTTGATCTGGTTCGGGAAGTCGGAACGGCCTGTACCAACAACTTTTGCGCCGGCAGCTTTTGCCAGATCCGGCATGATCTCCGGTACTGGATTAGACAGGGCAAAGATGATGGCATCCGTGTTCATGGACGCGGCCATTTCTCCTGTGACAACGCCCGGGGCGGATACACCTACAAAGATGTCCGCGCCTTTGAGCGCATCGGCAAGGGTTCCTTTCAGGCCTTCTGGATTTGTGACGCGGGCGATTTCTTCCTTGACAGGAGTCAGTTTGTCCGCTGATCTTGAGATAATGCCTTTGCTGTCACATATAGTAATATGAGAGAAGCCATAGGTGAGCAGAAGTTTCGTGATGGCGATTCCCGCGCTTCCCGCTCCGTTGATGACCACTCTGCAGTTTTCTTTTTTCTTGCCGGTTACTTTTAACGCGTTAATGATCCCCGCCAGAACCACAATCGCAGTTCCGTGCTGGTCATCGTGAAAGACCGGAATATTGAGAAGCTCTTTTAAGCGGGTTTCGATCTCAAAGCATCTCGGGGCGGAGATATCTTCCAGGTTGATCCCTCCGAAGGCCGGCGCAATATTGACGACTGTGTTGATGATCTCTTCCGTGTCCTGGGTGTCCAGGCAGATCGGCACTGCGTTGACGCCTCCAAACTCCTTGAACAGGACCGCCTTCCCCTCCATAACCGGCATGGCAGCCAGGGCGCCGATATTCCCCAGGCCAAGGACAGCGCTTCCGTCAGATACGACGGCAACGGTATTGGACTTGATTGTATATTTGTAAGCCGCCTCCGGATCTTCTGCGATCACTTTGCAGGGCTCGGCAACGCCTGGGGTGTACGCGATGGCCAGGTCTTCCCTGGTGTCCACATGCGCCTTTGCGGTTGTCTCCAGTTTTCCGTTCCACTGCTCGTGCATTTTAAGGGCTTTTTCGCTGTTGTTTGACATATTGATTACCTCTCTCATTTTCTGGTGTTTTTAGATTTCTGTTCATTCAGCCATCTGAACTGGCACTATCATATCACTTTCCACCCTGACTTGACAAGGGCAGGTGTGAAATGTATAATAGTTGCATATTTAATGCACTTTATCGATTTTATGTCGATTCCGACGAAAATTCCCGAAGCATTTAGTATCATAAGAACTGCGAGACAGAAAGAATTTTATATTTCAGAAAGGAAAGGATTATGACAAGAGAAAAGTATGAATCACTTCCACTGGCGACGCTCAAAGAGCTGGCAAAAGCGAGGAAGATGAGGGGCGTCTCTACCTTGAAGAAAAGCGACCTGATCGACGCGATGCTTGCCCTCGATGAGAAAGAGGAACAGGCGGAGGCTGCGTCTGAAGCAAAGGCGGAAGTCAGAGAAGAGATGAAGGAGAAGAAGGCGGAGACGGATATCGAGCAGCTTGACAGCGGCAATACTGCGAACGGCATCCTGGAAGTGATGCAGGATGGGTTTGGCTTTATCCGCAGTGATAACTATCTTCCGGGAGAAAATGACGTCTATGTGTCACCGGCCCAGATCCGCAGGTTTGGATTAAAGACCGGGGATATTCTGACCGGCAATACAAGAGTGAAGACCCAGGGGGAGAAATTCAGCGCGCTTTTGTATGTGTCTACGATCAACGGCCTGCGCCCGGCGGAGGCCATGAAAAGAAAGAACTTTGAGGATCTGACTCCTATTTTCCCGAATCAGAGAATCCGTCTGGAGAATCCGGGAAGCAGTACGGCTATGCGGATTATGGACCTGGTATCCCCTATCGGAAAGGGGCAGCGCGGCATGATTGTGTCCCCTCCAAAGGCAGGGAAGACGACTCTGTTAAAAGAAGCGGCGCTCGCTGTGCAGAAAACAGAGCCCAATATGCATCTTCTCATTCTTCTGATCGATGAGAGACCGGAGGAAGTCACCGATATTAAAGAAGCGATTTCAGGTCCTAATGTGGAAGTGATCCACTCTACATTTGACGAGCTCCCGGAACATCACAAACGAGTGTCCGAGATGGTGATCGCCAGAGCAAAACGCCTGGTAGAGCATGGAAAGGACGTCATGATCCTCCTGGACAGCATCACCAGGCTGTCGCGCGCTTACAACCTGATCGTGCCCCCGTCAGGAAGAACACTGTCAGGAGGTCTTGATCCCGCTGCGCTCTACAGCCCGAAGCGGTTTTTCGGAGCGGCGAGAAATATGAGGGAAGGCGGCAGTCTGACGATCCTCGCCACAGCTCTTGTGGATACCGGAAGTAAGATGGACGATGTTGTGTACGAGGAGTTTAAGGGAACCGGCAACATGGAGCTGATTCTCGACCGCAGGCTTCAGGAGAAGAGAGTGTTCCCGGCGATCGATATCCCGAAATCGGGTACAAGGCGCGAGGATCTGCTTTTAAATAAAGAAGAGCAGGAAGCGATCTACATTATACGCCGCGCGATGAACGGAATGAAATCCGAGGAGGCGGTGGACAATCTTTTAAATATGTTTACCCGCACAAAATCGAACGCAGAGCTCGTACATCAGGTGATCCGCCAGAAGTTTATTTAGAGGATGCCGCTTACAGTGGCAGATTCTGACAGAATTCGACGGATTAAGAGGATTATAGAAAAAAGAGTTGCAAAAGAAAATATCTTATGCTACAATTAAAAAGCTGTTTAGAGACTATAATATTATTTTAAAATAGAGAGGTGAAAATCATGCGCGAAGGAATCCATCCGGAATATCATCAGGCAACAGTGACCTGCAACTGCGGCAACACTTTTGTGACAGGTTCCACAAAGGAGAACATCCACGTTGAAATCTGCTCCAAGTGCCATCCGTTCTATACAGGACAGCAGAAGGCAGCACAGGCACGCGGCCGTGTTGACAAGTTCAACAAGAAATACGGTATTAAATAAGTACAGACAGAGCAGGCTGAGGTGGAAGCATCTCAGCCTCTTTTGTAGACAGAAAACATGTTGATGCCTGACCTTTTGAAAGTATGACAGAGAGAGGTCAGGCATCGTTCGTGACATAAGAGAACAGCAGGATGACTTGGGAAAAGGACCAGGAGGAGTTATGAAATCATCGAATATAGGCGGACAGGCAGTTCTGGAAGGCATCATGATGAGAAACGGAGGGAAGTATTCTGTGGCAGTGCGCAGGACGGATGGCAGTATTGCGGTGGATGTGCAGGATTACCACAGTGTAATCCCATGGAAGACACCCCTTAAAATCCCGTTTATCAGAGGGATTTTCAGTTTTGTGGACTCCCTTGTGCTCGGCATGCGCACACTGATGTACTCTGCCAGTTTTTTTGAGGAAGAGGAAGGCGAAGAGCTTACACCGGAGGAGGCGGCGAAGCAGGATAAGCAGGAAAAGCTGATTCTGTACGTGACAATGGCCGTGGCGGTGGTGCTGGCTGTGGCACTTTTTATGGTGCTCCCCTATTTTCTCAGCAGCTTTGTGGAGAAACATACATCCTCCAGGGCGGCTATGACGATATTTGAGGGCGTGATCCGTGTTGTGATCTTTCTGATTTATATCTTTTTTATTTCAAGGACAAAAGATATTAAACGGACATTTATGTATCATGGGGCGGAACATAAATGCATCAACTGCATCGAGCACGGCCTGGAACTGAATGTGGAGAATGTAAGGAAGAGTTCCAAGCAGCACAAACGCTGTGGTACGAGCTTCCTCTTTTTCGTCATGATTGTGAGCATTATTTTCTGCTTTTTTATTACAACAGATTCCCAAGTGCTGCGGGTAGTTATCCGGATCGCGCTTTTCCCCCTGATCGCGGGTGTGTCATATGAGATTATCCGCCTGGCGGGAAATAGTGATCATTTCCTTGTAAATCTTCTGAGCCGGCCCGGAATGTGGGTGCAGAATATGACGACAAAAGAGCCGGATGACAGTATGATCGAAGTTGGGATTCGCGCTGTGGAAGAAGTATTCGACTGGCGCGCCTGGCAGAAGGAGAATTTATGATCCGGGTGAGCCAGACAGAACAAAGAGGAACTGCAGAAGATAGGACGGAGACTTCCACACTGGAAAGTGCATTCGCAGAGGGGCGGGAGTGTCTGGCCCGGGCGGGAGTGCCCGACCCGGCCCTGGATGCCTGGTATCTTCTGGAATATGTGACCGGGATCAGCCGTGCCTCCTACTATATGGAGCCAGGCAGGGAACTGCCGGGACGGCAGTACGCCGAGTATCGGGAGTGTCTTGCCAGGAGGGCGCAGCGCGTGCCGCTCCAGCATATTACCGGGGAACAAGAATTTATGGGGCTTTTGTTTCATGTCAATCCGCATGTACTCATCCCACGGCAGGATACAGAAGTTCTTGTAGAACAGGCGCTGGAGATACTTAAGGCGGGCTGTATCCCACAGACAGCAGAGGGAACGCTCCAGATTCTGGATATGTGCACAGGCTCAGGATGTATTCTGCTCAGTTTCCTTCACTATGCAGGAAAGATTAAGAGTGCGGCAGATGCAGGATGGCAGCCAGAGGGGACAGGCGCGGACTTGTCACAGGAAGCCCTCGCCGCTGCCCGGGAGAATGCACAGATCCTGGGGATTCCGGCAGAGTTTGTCCAGGGCAGCCTGTTCGAGAATGTCCGCGGCAGATATGGCCTGATTCTTTCCAATCCTCCCTATATCCGGACTGCGGATATTGAGATGCTTCAGGATGAGGTGCGTCTTTATGATCCCCGGGAAGCATTGGATGGGAAAGAGGACGGGCTGTATTTCTACCGGTGTATTGTGAACGATGCCAGAGAACATCTTCTGCCGGGAGGATATCTGCTTTTTGAGATCGGGCATGACCAGGCGGAGGATGTAAGCGGATTAATGCACAGCGCGGGATATACAGAGATCCGGGTAAAAAAAGATCTTGCAGGGCTTGACCGGGTCGTGTATGGAAGATATAGTTAAATAATGTGAGAGAAAAACATAGTTAGTATTGAGAGAAAAGGACAAAGAGAAAATGTTTGACAGATTAGAGGATCTTTTGATTCGGTATGAAGAAGTGATGGGGGAGCTCCAGGAACCTGGAGCAGCTGACGACCAGCAGAGGTTCCGCAGACTGATGAAGGAGCAGAGCGATCTTGCGCCCATTGTGGAAGCGTACAATGAATATAAGAACTGTAAGCAGAATATTGACGACAGCCTCGCGATGCTGGAAGAAGAATCGGACGAGGAGATGCGGGAGCTTGCGAAGGAGGAGTTAAACGAATCCAAGAAACGTGTAGAAGAACTGGAGCAGGAGTTGAAGATCCTTCTTCTGCCCAAAGACCCCAATGATGATAAGAACGTTATTGTGGAGATCCGCGGAGGTGCGGGCGGTGATGAGGCAGCGCTTTTTGCGGCGGAGATTTACCGGATGTATGTACACTATGCGGACAGCCGCGGCTGGAAGACAGAGATGATCTCTTTAAATGAAAACGGCATCGGAGGTTTTAAAGAGTGCGTATTCATGATTACAGGACAGGGGGCTTATTCCCGCCTGAAATATGAAAGCGGCGTACACCGGGTGCAGAGGGTGCCGGAAACAGAGAGCGGCGGAAGGATTCACACCTCAACCGTCACTGTGGCGATTATGCCGGAGGCAGAGGAAGTGGACATTGTAATCGACGAGAAAGACATCCGCATTGATGTGATGCGCGCTTCCGGGAACGGCGGACAGTGTGTCAACACCACCGACTCCGCGGTGCGCCTGACTCATTTCCCGACAGGAATCGTGATTTACAGCCAGACAGAGAAGTCCCAGCTGCAGAACAAGGAGAAGGCGTTCCGCCTGCTAAGGTCCAAGCTGTATGACCTGGAACTTGAGAAACAGCAGGCTTCCGAGGCGGAGGCGAGAAGGAGCCAGATTGGCACAGGGGACCGTTCTGAGAAAATTCGTACCTATAACTTCCCGCAGGGCCGTGTGACGGACCACCGGATTAAATTGACGCTTCATAAGCTGGATTCCATCTTAAACGGGGATCTGGATGAGATTATTGACAGCCTGATCGCGGCGGATCAGACTGCGAAACTGGCGAAGATGGAGGACTGATGAATCAATGACAGAACCAGTATTTAAACGGCCGGAGCTGGAGGATAAGGAGCTGATTTCTTCTTATTTCGAAAAGGCGCCCAGCAGGAGCTGTGAGCGTACTTTTGTGAATGTGTATCTCTGGTCCAGACATTATAAAGTAAAATATGCGGTAATCGAAGATGCCCTTGTATTTATGAGTGAAGATAAGGGGACTGCATTTTCCTATCCGGCGGGAGAACCGGAAAATGTCAGGAAGGCGCTGGAATTTTTGATGGAGTACAGCAGAAAGAAAGAGGTTCCCTTTGTGCTGTATAATGTCACTCCGGAAATGTTTGCGCAGATGGAGGAATGGTATCCGGACCGGTACTGTGTGGAATATAACCGGGACTATGCGGATTATGTGTATGAGAGGGAGAAACTTGCCACTTTGGCGGGTAAGAAACTCCACGGGAAGCGCAACCATATCAATAAATTTAAGTCCCTGTACTCGGACTGGACCTATGAGGCTTTAAGCGACGACAATGTTGAGGATTGTTTCCAGATGGCGCTTCAGTGGAGAAATCAGAACGGATGTGAAGATGATCCTGAAAAAAACGCGGAGATGTGCGTGACCCTCAATTCTCTGCGGCTTTACAAAGAGCTGGGATTAAAGGGCGGCGTGCTGAAAATTGGCGGCAGGATCGCGGCGTTTACAGTGGGGGAGCCCCTGTGTGCGGATACGTTTGTGGTGCATATTGAGAAGGCGTTCCCGGATGTAGAGGGCGCTTATCCTATGATCAACCAGCAGTTCGTACAGCATGAATGTATGGATTATACCTATGTGAACAGGGAGGAAGACACCGGGGCAGAAGGGCTTCGGAAGGCAAAACTCTCCTACAGGCCGGCATTCCTGGAGGAGAAGGGCGTTGTAAGAGAAAAGGAGTGACAGCAGATGATATCGAAGAAAATGGAAAACATGGTGGCAAACAGTTCGGCGATCCGCGCAATGTTTGAGGAGGGCAGCCGCCTGGCGAAAATTTACGGTGCGGAGAATGTGTTTGACTTTAGTCTGGGAAATCCCAATGTTCCGGCACCGGAGGCAGTAAAGAGGGCGATGATCGATCTTCTCAATGAAGAGGACCCGGTGGCGCTTCACGGATATACGAACAGCAATGCGGGGTACGAGGATGTTCGCCAGGCCGTGGCGGAATCGCTGAACAGCCGCTTCGGGACCTCGTTTTCCAGCAGAAATATTATAATGACAGTTGGCGCGGCAGGTGGATTGAACGTGATCCTGAAAGCACTGTTAAATCCGGGGGATGAAGTGATTGTATTTGCCCCCTATTTTGGTGAGTACAGAAGCTATGTGAATAATTATGACGGCGTAATCGTGGAGATATCTCCGGACACAGAGTCCTTCCAGCCCAAACTGGACGAATTCGAAAAGAAGATTACGGCAAAGACAAGGGCTGTCATCGTCAATACGCCGAACAATCCGACGGGAGTCGTATATTCTGAGGAGACGATTAAGAGGGTGGCGGCTGTCATGGAGAAAAAGCAGGCGGAGTTCGGGACCGATATTTATCTGATCTCTGATGAGCCTTATAGAGAGCTTGCTTATGACGGAGTGGAAGTTCCCTATCTGACGAAGTATTATGCCAATACAATTGTCGGATATTCCTACAGTAAATCTCTCTCCCTTCCGGGTGAGCGGATCGGCTACCTGGTCATTCCGGACGAGGCCGCGGACAGTGAAAATCTGGCGGCCGCGGCAAATGTGGCGACCCGTATCCTGGGATTCGTAAATGCGCCCACACTTCAGCAGAAAGTCGTAAAGGCGTGCCTCAATGAAAAGACAGATATTTCTTTCTATGACAGGAACAGAGAAGCCCTCTACGGCGGGCTGAAAGATCTGGGCTTTGCGTGCATCAAGCCAGAGGGAGCGTTCTACCTGTTTGTGAAGTCACCCGTGCCGGATGAAAAGGAATTCTGCGCGGCGGCAAAGAAATATAATATTCTTCTTGTCCCGGGAAGTTCGTTCGGCTGTCCGGGGTATGTGCGGATCGCGTATTGTGTGGCGTACGAGACAATTGTCAATTCCATGCCAAAGTTTAAAGAGCTGGCAGAAGAGTATAAAATGATTTAGCCGATTATAGAAAACATACAGGAGAGAAGAGCAATGGCAGTCAGAGCAGAACTTTTAAAAAATATCCGCGCCGTGGAGCCGTATGTTCCGGGCGAACAGCCCCAGCAAAAGGTGGTAAAACTGAATACAAATGAGAATCCCTATCCCCCCGCGCCCGGTGTGCGCAAGGCGCTGGAATCTCTGGATACAGCGGACTTCCGGTTGTATCCGGACCCGTCTTCCAGCGTGCTTGTAAAAGCCCTGGCGGAGAATTATGGTGTTGGGGAGGAACAGGTTTTTGTGGGAGTGGGGTCGGATGATGTGCTGTCTCTCTGTTTCCTGACATTTTTTAATTCGGAAAGACCGATCCTTTTCCCGAATATTACGTATTCGTTCTATAAAGTCTGGGCCCAGTTGTATCGGATTCCTTATAAATGCCCTCAACTTGACAGAGATTTCCGGATTGTGAAAGAAGATTATTATAAAGAGAACGGGGGAATCATCTTTCCTAACCCGAACGCGCCTACAGCGATCTATGAGGAACTGGATTTTGTGGAGGATATTCTGAGCCATAACAAGGATTCCATTGTGATTGTGGACGAGGCATATATAGATTTTGCCGGAAAGTCGGCGATGGAGCTGATTGACAGATATGATAATCTGATTGTCACCCAGACATTTTCCAAAGCGCGCAGCATGGCGGGAATGCGGATTGGCTATGCTGTTTCCAATCCGGATTTGATCCGCTGTTTAAATGACGTGAAGTATTCTTTTAATTCTTATACCATGAGCCGGGCGGCGCTGGTATGCGGCGCGGCAGCGGTCGAAGACAAGGCCTATTTTGAGAGAAGTGTCCGCAGGATAAAAGAGACAAGAGAGAGGACGAAGGGAGAGCTTGCGAAGCTTGGGTTTGAATTTACGGATGCAAAGGCTAATTTCCTGTTTGTACACCATCCCCGGTATGACGCGGGCAGGCTCTTTCGTGAACTTAAAGAAGCAGGGATCTATGTCCGTCACTGGGATGATGAGAAGATCAGCCAGTATCTGAGAATTACGATTGGAACGGACGAGGAAATGGATACATTGTTTGAATTCCTGAGAAACCGGCTTGGTTCTCAAGAGAATAAATAGAATATACCGATGTTAAGCGATACATAAAAGAACCGCTCAATCCCTTTCTTTTGGCGATTGAGCGGTTCTTTCTGCTCCTTTGATTTCTTCAGGCACAAGGTCTGAACTCAGTCAAAGTCTTTTCCCGCATATCAGCATATTACATTGCAGTCATGGGAATCTATACCGGGAATATCTTTCTTCTCTGCGCTCACGCTGAGATAGAAATCGATATTGTTTTCAGTGGAAATCTTATTCAGCTTCTGAAGGAAAGCTGCAAGGCTTTCAAGAGTGATGTTTGCCTGTTTTAATACGCTGTCAATGAAAACCGCTTCAATGTCGTGATTGCCGGCTGCCATGCCGTAAAGGAAACCTACGAATTCTTCAAGTGTGAGGATATCTGGATAATCTGCCATACGGATCACGCGGATATTGAAGTCCACAGTGTATGTATCCTTAGGGCTCTTTTTAATTAATACTACATTTCCGTTTGATGTCTTGACCTTCTCGTTTGCAAGATCGATCATTTTTTGTGTCTTTCCACTGCCTCTTGGACCTGTTATTAAATTTACCATGGCGAATCTCTCCTTTATGTAATTATTGTTTGAGACTTTCACCTCTCAAATGTTAAACCCATTATACACCATATTTATGTGTGGAACAACTAAAAAATGGATAAAAAAATAAATATTTTTGAGCAATCTGCCCATAACATCAATGGGGTAGAGAAATACTGTATTTGAATATTAATTTTTTGCGGAGGGTGATAATGAGAAATGTTCTCAAATATAGTGTTGCAAAGAAATAAAGGGTATGATATGATTTTATCAATTGAAAATCATTCTCAGAATAATGGAGGGATCATGTCAACAGAAGTATTGTCATATTTTCTGAAAAACAGTGACAGCAGGCTGCGTCTGAGCTTTCAGATTGTTCTGCAGTGCGCGCCGTTTTTAAAAGGGCTGAAAGTATCCTGTGTAATATCAGTGAATGCCTCACTTTGTGCAGAGCTTGACGAGGTATTCAGAAATGTGGATATCTCATATTACAGGCTGTCCTGTATAGACGGCAGATGCCTGGTTCTGTTTTACCGCCCTTGTGAACTGGGAAAATACCTGAGGCAGCCGGGAGTATACGACTTGATTCGGGAGTATGGCTACACGGACCTGAGCATAGACAAAATACTCGGGCGTCTGTCACAGCGGGTCAGCGATTTCGCCCGCAGAGGAATGGGTTTTCCACACGAGATCGGCGTATTTCTCGGATATCCGCTGGATGACGTAAAAGGCTTCATCGAAAATGAAGGAAAAAAATACCTCATGATCGGATATTGGAAGGTGTACAGTGACATTGCTGGAGCGAGGATGGTCTTCAACGCATATGACCGTGCGAAGGACTGCGCGGTTTATGAATTTCTGACCGGGAAAAGTATCCGGGAAATTACTCTTTGATGATAGGACGGAGGAGAAAAAATGAGCGTATCAGTAGTATATTGGAGCGGAACAGGGAATACTCAGGCTATGGCGGAGGCTGTGGCAGAGGGAATCAGGGAGACGGGGACAGAGGCAGTCATACTGGAAGTGGAAAATGCGGATGCTGCCGCGCTGGCTTCCGAGGCCGCATTCGCGCTGGGCTGCCCTTCTATGGGGGCAGAACAGCTTGAAGAATCAGAGATGGAGCCTTTTGTAGAACAGATCGAGCCTCTTGTAAATGGAAAGAGAATCCTTCTGTTCGGTTCTTACGGATGGGGCGACGGAGAGTGGATGAGAGACTGGGCCAAGCGCATGAAAAACGCGGGAGCTGTGCTTGTGCGTGAAGAAGGTGTGACTGCCAATGAAACGCCCGATGAAGAGGCGCTGAAAGAGTGCAGGGCAGCAGGGAAAGATCTGGCGGCAGAGATATAAAACCGCTGTCGGCAGGGAAAGGGGGTGTTCCGCAGCTGCGGGAACAGACTGTGTCTGTAAGGTATTGACAAAATCTCTCCGGAATGCATATGATAGAATAACGATAAAAATGATCACGGTTTTGAATACGGCAACGGAGGGAAAACATGAATCAGAATATATTTTTTGGGATTTTGATACCATTTGCCGGGACTGCGCTGGGCTCGGCGATGGTATTTTTTATGAAAAAGGAAATGAACCGACGGCTGGAAAAGCTTCTGCTCGGTTTCGCGTCAGGGGTTATGATAGCGGCATCCGTCTGGTCCCTGCTGATTCCTGCTATAGATATGGCAGAGCAGTCGGGAGGCATTCCCTGGGCTCCTCCTGCGGTGGGGTTTCTGCTGGGGATGGGATTCCTTCTGCTTCTGGATACGCTGACACCCCATCTTCACTATACTGATGAGAAACCAGAGGGAGTTCCGGCTCATTTAAAAAAAACAACCATGCTTGTCCTTGCGGTCACACTCCATAATATCCCAGAGGGAATGGCTGTGGGAGTGACATTTGCGGGCGTCATTTCAGAGAATACGATGATGACCCTGGCGGGGGCATTCGCGCTGTCCATTGGGATTGCAATTCAGAATTTTCCCGAGGGCGCTATTATATCTATGCCGTTAAAAAGCCAGGGCCTGTCAAAAACAAGATCCTTTGTGTATGGAGCCTTGTCCGGTATTGTGGAACCAATTGCCGCTCTGCTTACCATACTTCTGACCGGGCTCGTTGTGCCGCTTCTCCCATATCTGCTTTCTTTTGCAGCGGGAGCAATGATCTATGTAGTAGTAGAAGAATTGATCCCTGAGGCACAGGCGGGAGAACATACCAATATCAGTACCGTGGGCGTGGCTGTGGGGTTTGTGCTCATGATGATACTGGATGTGGCCTTAGGATAGAAATGTGGATTTGTGGAGGAGACGAGTTTAAATGAATGGGTCCGAAAACCGCTGAGTTTTTCGGGGCGTATTCGTGGGGAGGGGCGGGACGGAGCAGGTTCCGTTCCATGATTTGGGAAAGATCTAAAAGGAAGGACACACGGCTAAAAACAATTGACCAGCGGAAGATTCGGCTTACGCCTCAGGCATCCGCTGGTCAATTAACGCCGCGCGTCCTTCCTTTAAGACTTTCCAGCAAATCATTCCAAGTCGCCTGCTCCGTCCCGCCTCTCCCCACGAAAGGTGCTCGAAATAGGTGCTGTTTTCTGCGTGCATCCAGCCGGAAAGCGCCTCCCCCGCAGACAACTGTAGGATTTCAAAGAAGGACGAAGGGGAGCGCAACTGGAGCTCTTTGGAACTGTACCGGCTGCGGAGCGGATGAAGCTTAATTTCACCTTCCGGTACAGCTCTTTTTCTCCAGTTACGCTCCCTGCTCATTCTCTTATGAAATCCTGCATATGCCGGGAAGGCTCTTCTCGGTCTGCGCAAAAGGCGAAAACAGCGGAGCGCCTTTTCGACTGCCTTTCTGTGCGGGTGTGTGGGTGGCTGAGGCGACTTCGGAATGGAACGTAGAAAAATAGAAATCCGGTAATATGCGTTGAAATTGGCAGAGAGATTGTTTGAAGCGAAGCTGAGTTGCTCTCTGCCAATTTCTGCTTTTAGCATGTTACCGGATTTCGTTATTTTTCTTGTTCCATGGAGCGGAGCCGAAGCCACCCATACACCCGCGCAGAATACGTCTTCGAAAATCCACTCCGAAGTTTTCGCCCGATTTGCCATCAACCATTATGAATCTCCCCGGCAGATCCAGATTTATCACCCGATGCCCCCGAAAAATATCCCGAGTATA
This sequence comes from uncultured Lachnospiraceae bacterium, assembly GCA_959022495.1. Lineage (GTDB taxonomy): Bacteria > Bacillota > Clostridia > Lachnospirales > Lachnospiraceae > Mediterraneibacter. The sequence continues at coordinate 98,100 of CAUEYX010000007.1, forward strand.
TACACAAGTACCGCTACACCACAGAATACGTATTTTGTCATTGGCTTAAACCATTTTCCTAAAGTGCGCTTTCTGCCAAGCTGCACAGCGTTGCGGGCGAAGGTGCTGCCACAGACCCAGAACATCGTGATTCCGGCCAGGAGAGCGCCCAGCGGGATCACATAGATAGATATGCTGTCCATCCAGGGGCTTAAGAGACCGCCTTCGACAAAGATCCCCACACCTGCGGTTATGATGCCGATGACTGCAATTGCGGATATCCTCGACCAGCCGAGCCGTTTTTGAAGCGCTTCTACCGGACTTTCCAACAGATTCATAAGAGAGGTCACTCCTGCGAAAAGTACAGCGAGGAAGAAAATAATAGCAAACACCTGGCCGAAGGGAATGCTCCGGATCACAGCCGGAATTGTGATAAAGAGAAGCCCTGGTCCGGAGTTGGGTTCCATGCCGTATGCAAATACAGCAGGTATGATGACCAGTCCGGCAAGGAGGGCGGCAAGCGTGTCAAAAAACGCCACATATTTTGCGCTGCTCACGATATCAACATCGGATTTGAGATAACTTCCGTAAACAACAGTCCCGCTTCCGGCGAGGGAGAGGGAAAAGAAAGCCTGCCCCATAGCATATACCCATGTCTGTGGATTCGCCATTGCCGACCAGTCCGGTTTGAACAGGTAGGAGTACCCCGGTCCTGATCCGTCAAGGAAAGCGACCCTTACGGCAAGGAACAGGAATAAAATAAAAAATGCAGGCATCATAATTCTGTTCATTTTTTCAATCCCCCGGGAGATGCCGAATGACATGCAGACTAATACGAGGATCAGCCCCAGCAGGTGCCAGGGAATGCTTCCGAAATTTCCGGAAAGTTTGGTGAATACTTCGGCAGGGTCTTCTTTGCTTACGATGCTTCCGGTAATGGAATCGGCAAGAAATTTCAAGATCCAGCCAATAATAACACTGTATCCGATCGCGATCCCGAGAGAACCAATTACCGGGATCAGACCGATGAATGAGCCCAGCTTAGAATTTTTCATTTCGAATGCTTTCTTAAAAGCTCCAAGGGGACCTGACTGCATGGCGCGCCCAAATGCCATCTCTCCGATAACGCCTGAGAATCCGATAAGGATAACGAACAGAATGTACGGTATGAGAAAAGCAGCACCGCCGAATTCGCCAGCACGGTATGGAAAAAGCCAGATATTGGCCATTCCTACGGAGCTGCCGATGCAGGAGATGACAAACCCCCATTTTCCATTGAATTTGTCTTCCGATAAAGTGTTCTTAGATTTCATGAATGTAAACTCTCTTTCCTTAAAATAATATGGTTCCCTTTAACCATAAACAGCCTTATTATAGCATGGCATCGCCGGAGAGAAAACAAAAAAGCCAAAAAAAGCTTGTGTAATATGGCAATAGACTTAAAACATAAATAGTGATAGAGTGGGAGAACATACAAGACCGGTCAGAAGATAAAGAGAGGAGATGACACTTTGACAGATAGAGAATTATTGGCAGTGATGTCAGAAATGTTTGACGCAAAGTTTGATTCTAAACTGAAGGCAGAACTGCAGCCCTTAAAAAACGATATAAAAAATATGGAAGAACATCTGAGTGCTGATATACTCGGCATGGACAGCAAAATAGAAAAGCTGGATGAAAGAATGCGCAGGATAGAAGGGAAAGTATCTGGGCTGGAGGAAAAAACTACAAAGCTGGATGAAAAGATGCATAATTTACGTCAGGATATGCGGGATATGGAGCATGGAGTTAGAAGTGAAATAAAAGAACTGAGAGGCGGACTGCACGATATTAAGCTCCGTCTCGAGAACGTTACAGACAAAAACATACAGCTCCTGGCAGAAGATATCATAAAAATTATGAAAGCCAGACTGAATCATTATTCCGACATTCATCGGGGAAACTTACTTGTAAAATTTTACATGGAAATGTTGACAGAGAGGAAGAGATGTGGTAAATTACTCTTTGCGTGAAGCAAAAAACAAAGTAGAGTATCCACTCTCACCATAGCACGATTGGGTGACTATTGGTCTGATATTGATGTATCGGTTCTCCTGTTTTCGGGAGGGTACGGTTTTATTGATTGTCGGGTGGATATGATATTCACTCGTTTTTTTGTGTTTCGCATAAGAAACCTAAAGGAATTCATTTAACGGAGGTATACGACAATTAGCGATTTAATGATTAACGAGCAGATCAGAGACAGAGAGATTCGTCTGATCGGCGCGGATGGGGAACAGTTAGGTATCATGTCAGCCCGTGAGGCTATGAAAATCGCTCAGGAGGCAGAGCTTGATTTGGTGAAGATCGCGCCTGCGGCTAAACCGCCGGTCTGCAAGATTATTGATTACGGTAAGTATAAATATGAACAGACAAGAAAAGAAAAAGAGGCGAGAAAGAAACAAAAAACGGTCGAGATCAAGGAAGTGCGTCTTTCTCCGAATATCGACACCAATGACTTGAACACGAAGACAAATAATGCGAGAAAGTTCCTTTCTAAAGGGAACAAGGTGAAGGTAACGCTCCGTTTTCGCGGAAGAGAGATGGCTCATGTCCAGCAGAGCAGGCATATTCTTGATGATTTTGCAGAATCTCTTGCAGACATCGCGTCAGTTGAGAAGCCGGCGAAGATGGAAGGAAGAGCAATGAGCATGGTTTTAACTGAGAAACGTTAAAGTAATATATGTCCGGGATGAATATCCGGTAAGGCAGCACAATAAAGGAGGAAATTATCATGCCAAAGATCAAAACAAATAGAGCGGCAGCAAAACGCTTCAAAAAGACAGGTACAGGGAAACTGAAAAGAAATAAAGCCTACAAGAGCCATATCTTAACAAAGAAGTCTACTAAGAGAAAAAGAAATCTTAGACAGTCAACGATTACGGACGCAACAAATGTAAAGAACATGAAGAAGGTATTACCGTACCTGTAAGAACTGGTTCAGCTATGTTCTGCCGGCTGTACGGACAGCGCGGGCACGATAGACATAATGGATATAACAGGTATCGTATTTTGATAGGAGGATTAAGAAATGGCAAGAATCAAAGGCGGAATGAACGCTAAGAAGAAACATAACAGAACACTGAAACTGGCGAAAGGATACAGAGGAGCACGCTCCAAACAGTACAGAGTTGCAAAGCAGTCTGTAATGAGAGCACTTACATCAGCTTACGCGGGAAGAAAACAGCGCAAGCGTCAGATGAGACAGCTCTGGATCGCACGTATCAACGCGGCGGCAAGAATGAACGGCCTGTCCTACAGCAAGTTCATGCACGGCTTGAAACTGGCGAATGTTGATATGAACAGAAAGATGCTGGCAGAGCTGGCGGTTAATGACAAAGAAGGATTCGCAACACTCGCTGCACTTGCAAAAGAGAAGGTTGCGTAGTAAAATAAAGCCAGAAGCCCGGTCCCGGTTGGGATTCGGGCTTTTCTTTTATTTCATATTGTTGAGTTCCATGAATTTTATAAATGGGAGAAATAAGAAACCATGAGACATATTTTGATTGTTGACGATGATATCCATATTAATCGTATGCTGGAGCGTATTCTTGCAAAAGAGGGATATCGGATATCCCACGCATACTCCGGAACGGAAGCCCTGCTTTTTCTAAAAGCCGGCAGACCGGATTTGATTCTGCTGGACCGAATGCTGCCGGGGATTTCAGGAGATGAAGTGCTTCCCGAGATCAGAGATATCCCGGTTATCGTTATGAGTGCGAAGTCAGACGTGAAAGGAAAGGTGGAACTGCTGTTAGGCGGTGCCGCAGACTATATTACCAAACCTTTTGAGATAGAGGAACTGCTGGCAAGAATTGAAGTACAGTTCAGGAAGATGAAAGGAAGCAGCGAGAGGAAAGTTAAAGAATACAGCGGCATTACGCTTGATACGGATACGCATGAGGTCTTTGCGGGCGGCTGCGAAGTAAAGCTGACAAGGACTGAATTTGCGATTTTGAAAATTTTGATGGAGAATCCGAGTCAGGTCATTACTAAAACACTTATCCTTGAACGCATCAGCGAGGACACGCCGGACTGTATGGAAAATTCTCTGAGAGTACATGTGAGCAATCTTCGTAAAAAACTCCGCGGGGCGTCAGGCAGAGATTATATCGAAGCTGTATGGGGGATCGGCTTCAAAATGGCAGAAATATGAATCTTTACAGTTTCTTAGCAATTTTCTTAACAGCTTTCTTAACAGCCGGATATTAGAATGACACCATCAGATAAAAAGGAGGCTGTTTTTATGGAATATGTTTTAAAAACAAAAGAATTGACCAAAAGATATGGTCACTCCCTTGCCTTAAACGGTTTGAATATGAATGTCCCTAAGGGAGCGATCTATGGATTTGTAGGGAAAAACGGCGCGGGAAAAACGACCCTCATACGACTGATATGTGGTCTGCAGGCAGTGACCTCAGGGGAGTATACCTTATATGGTGTGAAAGGTTCACATAGGGATGAGATACGTAAGGTAAGGAAAAGGATGGGCGCTGTTGTGGAGACACCATCCGTATATCCTGATATGACGGCTGCGGATAATATAAAGACGCAGTACCGGGTCTTAGGACTTCCCAGTTTCAAGGGCGTGGATGAGCTTCTCTCGCTGGTGGGACTGGAAGAGACAGGACGAAAATAGGTGAAAGATTTTTCTCTGGGGATGCGTCAGAGACTGGGCATCGCTGTGGCACTGGCAGGAAATCCGGATCTTCTCATACTGGATGAGCCGACAAATGGGCTTGATCCGCAGGGAATCATCGAGATGCGGGAACTGATCTTAAAACTGAACGAGAACCGTCAGATCACGGTGCTCATATCCAGCCATAATTTGGATGAACTGTCTCGGATCGCCACATGTTACGGATTTATAGACAAGGGACGTATGGTAAAGGAGATGACGGGGCGTGAGTTACAGCAGGCCTGCCGAAAATGCACGGTTATGACGGTGGACGATACAGCGGAACTTGCCTGCGGACTTGAGATGATGGGATTTGAATACGACATCATTTCAGACAGAGAGGCAAAAGTGTATGGGGAGATCCCTGTATCGGAGCTGTCGATTGCCTTGGCAGGACAGAACTGTCACATTCTGTCCATGAGAGAACAGAACGAGACACTGGAAAGCTTCTACATCAATCTTGTGGGAGGTGGCAGATATGAGTAATCTGATCTATGCAAATATCGCAAGATTGTGGAAGAATAGGATTTTTCTGACGGGGATGCTGTTTATGATTCTGGCAGGGGTGGCGATGGTATGGTGGGAACACAAGGAACTTTCAGTGTATACATCCCATGCGTATTTGTATGTGAAGCTGGATGATATCTTTTTCAGATATGCAGCCTTCATTACGGTTGTCAGCGCGGTGTTTTGTCCTCTTTTTACAGGTGGCGAATACGGCGGAGGAGCGATGCGAAATAAGATCATAGCAGGACATACAAGAGGCGAAATTTATCTGGCAGCACTGCTTACAAATACCGTGGCATGCATCCTGTTCAGTCTGGCTTATCTAGTGACTGTGACAGTGCTTGGCGTGCCGCTTATCGGAGGGTTAAAGACAGAGGCATTTGAGGTATTGCTGCTCGCGGCCGGGAGTATGGTGCTTATTATAGCGATTAGTTCGTTGTTTACCATGGCAGGGATGCTTATACAAAATCGTGCTGTGGCACCGGTGGTATGTATCTTAGGTATGTTTCTGGTGATGGCATTTACGAACGAAATACAAAGAACGCTGGAACAGCCGCGTTTTTATTATGATGATACAGTTAATCCAAATTATGTGGATGGAAAAGAGCGGGAGCGGCTTGAGCTTTTTTATAACATATCCCCGGCAGGTCAGGGATTGCAGTATTCAAAACCCAGTGTGGAAAATGTAGGAGAAAAGTGCCTGTATTCTTTAGGTATAGTGGCAGTTACAACGGCTGTGGGGATATTTTTCTTCCGCGGAAAAGATATTCGCTGAAAGGCCTGTACAAATTCTGTACAGGCTGGACAGAGGGAAAGCAAAGAAACAGTACAGTAACGGGAGCAGAACAGATGAATATATGGGGATGGCTGATGATCACAGGACTGGCGGCCGCAGTCGCGCTTCTGGTGTTGAGATTATGTTATTTGAAAAAATCTGCCAGAGAAATACGTATGGCGTTTGAAGAGAAAACAGAACATAATACCAATACGCTGATTACAATTTCAGGCCATGACAGAGATATGCGTGAACTCGCAGATGCGATGAACGAACAATTACAGAAATTCAATGAGAGCAGGCTAAAGTATGAACACGGCGATTTGGAATTAAAGGAGGCAGTCACGAATATATCACACGATCTGAGGACTCCGCTGACCGCAGTCTACGGATATTTGAGACTTTTAAAGACAGAGGATGAGCCGGAGGCAGTAAGGGAATACTTGTCGGCGATTGAGAACCGAATCCGTGCGATGAAACAGCTCACTGAGGATTTGTTCCGTTATACCATTGCCGTCTCAGACATGAATGAGCTGGAGCGAAGAGAGGTTGTTGTGAACGGCGTGTTAGAGGAGTGTATTTCTTCATATTATGCAGTATTGAAAGAGAAAGGGATCGAGCCGGCTATCTCCATCCCGGAAGAGAAAATCGTGCGCCGGCTGAATGAAGACGCATTATCCCGTATTTTCGGCAACATATTGAGCAATGCGGTCAAATACAGTGACGGTGACCTTGAGATCACACTCAGTGAGGGGGGAGATATTACCTTTTCTAATCATGCGAAAGACTTGGACGAGGTTCAGACAGCAAGGCTTTTTGACCGGTTCTATACTGTGCATTCAGCTGGGAAATCTACGGGGATCGGTCTGTCCATCGCCCGGCTTTTGACCGAAGAGATGGGCGGAACGATTATGGCCGCTTATGCGGAAGGCAAAATCAGCATACAGGTGTCATTTGGCATTGAAATAAATACAGGGGAGTGATAACAATGAGAAACCATGAAGTGACAACAGAGCAGCCTCTTTTAGATGAGGCAGGGAGGATCAAAGAACCCGGATGGGCAAGACGTCAGGTATGGCATTACGACAGGGAGAAAATTACAGCGCCGAAACGGCGGATCAAAGAATGGGATTATTATCTGGTCATGAACGAAGATTATGCCGCGGCGTTTACTCTTTCAGACGACGGGTACATTGGGCTCCAATCCGTCTCTCTTTTGAATTTCAAAGAAAAATGGGAGCATACAGAGACGATTTTGACACCATTTCCGATGGGAAAGATGAAGATGCCTGCCTCGTCCTCGGAAGGTGATATTATTTATAAGGATAAGCGGCTGCGCATGGAGTTCAAGGTGGAAGAAGGAAAGCGTCTGATCTCCTGTGATTTTAAAGATTTTTATCAGGGAAAGCCGTTCTATTGCGAGATTACTCTGGAGCAGCCGAGAATGGACACCATGGTTATCGCGACGCCATGGAGCGGAAAGAACGCTTTTTACTACAATCAGAAGATCAACTGTATGCCAGCAGAAGGATACATGGCTTATGATGACATGACATACTGGTTCAGTCCGAAGACAGACTATGGCACCCTGGACTGGGGGCGCGGAGTGTGGACGTACGACAATACATGGTACTGGGCTTCCGGTAACGGTACGGTGGGAGGCAGGCCATTTGGATTTAATATCGGATATGGCTTCGGAGACACATCCGCCGCGACAGAAAATATTCTCTTCTACAATGGGAAAGGACATAAGCTGGACGATGTGACCTTCCACATCCCGGAGGAAGACTATTTGAAACCGTGGAGATTTTCATCCAGCGATGGGCGCTTTGAGATGGAATTCAATCCGGTGCTCGACCGGGCGGCCAGTATTTCGGCAGCGGTTATTTTTTCCGATCAGCATCAGGTATTCGGGAAAATGAGCGGGAAAGCAGTGCTGGATGACGGCAGATTCATTGAACTAAAAGATTTCATGTGTTTTGCGGAAAAAGTGCATAACAGGTATTGAAAATGATTTCGGTGTTTTAAGGAAAACAGCAGAAAATACCAGAACCCATTTACGATGCAAAAATGATACAATTTACGGGTACACTTTCTTTTGAAGGCGCGGAAAAGTGGAAGAGGTTAAACGTATGATAGAGATACTTATCGTGGAGGATGACCATCAGATAGGCGAATTAATAAGGGTAAACCTTGCGGGCGCTGGCTATGCGTGCACCTGTATCAGTGACGGCATAGAGGCGGCCGATCTTCTGGAACAGAGACGGTTCGATCTGATTCTTCTGGATATTATGCTGCCGGGGGCCGACGGATATGAGCTGCTGGAGTACATCCGTCCTCTGGAAATTCCCGTGATATTCCTGACGGCAAAAACGCAGGTGAATGATATTGTAAAGGGCCTGCGGCTTGGCGCGGAAGATTATATGACGAAGCCCTTTGATATTATGGAGCTGACGGCAAGAGTGGAGACGGTGTTAAGGCGGTACAATAAAAAAGATTCGTTACTGACGTGCGGGGATGTAACGGTGGATCTTCTGTCTCACACGGTGACAAAAGGGGGCGCAGAGGTAAACCTTACAGTGAAGGAGTATGAACTTCTCCTGCTCTTTATCAGAAACCGGAATATTGCCCTGTTCCGGGACCGGATATATGAGAGTGTATGGAAAGAAGAATATATGGGCAACAGCCGCACCGTTGATCTTCATGTCCAGAGACTGCGCAGGAAGCTGGAATGGGGGGAGAAGATCAGCGCGGTATACAAGGTCGGGTACAGGCTGGAGGAAAGACAATGAGATTGTTCTGGCGCATATTTTTAAGCGTTATCACAGTAACCATAATGGTGTTCTGTATCAGCGGCCATTTCCTGATCTATGCTTTTTTTGCTTCATCAATGAAAGAGAAGACCGATCTTTCCGTTCGATCAAATATTTCATTCTGCCGGTCAGTTGAGACAGCGGCAGTGAAGATGTACGGCGAAGAGCCGCTGTCCGAAGAAAAAGTACAGAAGTTTATCCGTTCTGTGAGTATTTCCTCTGTGCAGGAAAATGTCCAATTCCTTATAACAGATCAGAAGGGAGAAACGCTTTATAGAATGGCAGACACGAAGATCGGTGTGAACAAGGATCTGTTAAGGGCGGCTGACAGCGAGGCGGCAGTGTATACGATAGAAAAAGCGGGAGGCAGATATTATTTAAACACAGCGGGAATCGCAAAGATCGGGCAGAACGATTATTTTGTGCAGAATATAAGTGATATCAGTTCTATATATGAGCAGAAAACAGTTCAATATAAGATATTTGCGGTCTGCATGGGGATTCTGATTCTGGTTACAGCGACAGCAGTGTTTGCTCTTTCTATGTGGATCACGCTGCCGATACAGAAACTCTCACAGGCTGCCAAGGAAATCGGCGCCGGCGATTATAAGAAAAAGCTTGTACTCAGGGGCAGTGATGAGATCACAGATCTGGCACAGGAGTTTAACAAAATGTCAGAACATCTTGAGAAGAGTGTGGCTGAATTGAAAGATGCGGCCAGGCGCCAGGAAACATTTGTCGGAAGTTTTTCGCATGAGATGAAAACGCCCCTTACTTCCATTATCGGCTATTCGGATATGCTCCGCTCAAAGCAGATGACAGAAGAGGAACGGATGATCTACGGAGATTATATATACCAGCAGGGCAGGAGACTGGAGAATCTGTCACACAAGATGCTGGAGCTTATTGTGCTGCAGAGAACGGATTTCGATATGAAGAAAGTCTCACTGAAAAAGCTGTTTGCTGAAGCTGCGGAGGAGCTGGCTCCGATTCTGGAAGAGAGAAAAATCAGGATGCGGGTAAGTGTGGGAAATATACAGCTTATGGCAGAGCCGGATTTGATAAAAACCGCTTTTTTAAATTTTCTTGATAACAGTATAAAGGCAGTCGGGGAAAACGGAGAGATCCGGATTCGTGCCAAAGGGATACAAGAGGGCGTGACGGTCACGGTCTCTGACAATGGCAGAGGAATCCCTCAAAAGGATCTGGAGCGGGTGACAGAGAGTTTTTACATGGCAGACCGATCGCGCAGATATGAAAATGGAAGCGTTGGGCTGGGGCTGTCTATATGTACGCGGATACTTAAGATCCATCATGCGTCAATGAAGATCTGGAGTGAGGAAGGCTGGGGGACGGAAATTCAGATTGTTTTCGGGAGGAACGCATGAAAAGAAAAAACATAATTCTGATCTTTGTTCTGGCGGCAGTGATTACAATTTGCGCGCTGTCGCCCCTTTTTGTGTCTAAACTGCTGGACGGAGCGAAAGTGGGGAAGATACAGATGGATAAAACACCGACCCACGGCAGCCAGACAGAATTGAGCCTGGCGGAGAAGATCCGGATATATTCTCACCCGGAAAGCGTAGTAGAAAGCCAGCCGGAAGATTCACAAGGGGTGCTGAAGGAAGAGTTCGCAAAGGAAAATGCGGAGATCTATTCTATTGTCAGAAATGAGATATCTGAGCTTCAAAAGAGGGGTCTTTTTTCTGATGATGTTGAACAGATCTTTGATGAAGAGACGGCATGGGCATATCAAGTATACACTTGTATGGGATTTGATGGAAATTACGTTACGGTATGGAGAGTATCCATCACGGGATATGGGTACATGGAGATGGAAATTCTTTCGGATTCCCAAAAGATCGTTTGTATGACTGCTGATTTTTGCTTGAATATTTTTGATTATGAGGGACTGGATGATTCTGAGGAAATGTCTTGGTTTAGTGAGGCGTGGGGAGATTACCTGGGATTAGAGAGCGCTGGGGGAACGAGGGAAGATATGCTCTTCCAATATAGAGATGAAAGAGGAACAAATATCCTCTATACCCTGGCATGGGAGACAGATTCTTTTTCTATTTCTCTCTATATATATCCTAAGATGGAACCGGAGGAATTAGACCAGGAAGGTGAGATCGAATCCGGATGAGAAGTATAGGAGGAGCTTTGCAGTCCGTGCTGTTTTCAGCAAGTGGATGTGATACAACTTTGTTACAGAATATAGACACTTAAGATACACCTTCTATCTATGATAATGCCTGCAGCAGTGCTTATCATAGACAGGAGGTGCTATTATGTATAAAACAGAACTCGACAGAAAAGGCAGGATTGAGTGGGCACAGACAAAAAGAAAGCGGGGGAGAAAGAAGAGAAGAACAAGAATCTTCTACGCTGCATGTATCGTGCTGGCAGCTGTCTGTGCCTGGGCGCAGGTCAATGCCATGATATGCCGGAAATTGGAGGGAGGGGCCAAAGAGGTGGATTCCATTTTTGCCGGAAGCACGACAAAGGAAAAAAAAGGAATGTATACGGAGAAAGTGGAGTGCGTTTTTCAGAATCCAGAACTTCCGACAGGATGTGAGGCTGCTGCGGGGACAATGCTCCTGCGCGCCTATGGGTATGAAGCAGAGAAAACGCGGACAGCAGGCCTGCTCAGAAAAGAGAATCGGATCGAAGGAGAGAACGGGTTGGTCTATGGTCCGGACCCTGACGATGCCTTTGTCGGAGATCCATCAGATCAAGGAGGATTCGGGGTATTCCCCGGACCGCTGGCCGAGGCATTACAACAGATTATTGACAGTCAGGAAGGCGTTCATACGGTAAGGGCATTGTATGGATTGAGTGAGAGGAGCATTTTAGAATATATTGACCGGGGTATCCCTCTCTGTGTCTGGACATCAATGTATGACATGGAGATAGAGTGGAAGACCGGATGGTATCTTACAAAAAATGGGGCGATTACAGATGAGTTCTTTTGCTGGCCGTCCGGCGAACACTGTGTTGTGCTGACCGGCTATGATGAAGAAAAAGTCGTGGTCTGTGATCCTCTTGAAGGAGAGTGTACATATCCGAGAGAATCTTTTTTCCGACATTATGAGCAGGTGGGAAGCTATGCTCTTGTTGTAGAATGAACCGTAGTATTTCACATTTGAGATAGACGGAATGTCTGAAAGAAGAATAGCTGGAAGAAGCAAGAGAAAGGGTTGACATTCCTGCTGTACCGTGATAAAGTTTCTTTAAACCGATGACGAAGAGTAAGTAGCTTCAAGGTACTGTTTTCCAGAGAGCGGCGGATGGTGGGAACGCGGCAGGCAAGTAGTGAGGCGAATGGACTTCCGAGGGCGAGCTGAACGCAATGGCAAGTAGGCGGGCCGGAGAGCGAACTCCGTTAACAAAGAGAGCATATGTCAGTATGCATGAGAGGGTGTATTACCGATACACCAAGCCGGGTGGCACCGCAGGAGTTTGTGTTAATGTAGCTCTTGTCCCTGCAATAGTTATTTGTATGGGATGAGAGCTTTTTTTATAAAAATCAGCCGTGCCGGCAGAAATTTGAAGAGGGACAAATAAAAACCGCCAGAATTTTTAGAAAAAGCTGCACATCCCGGAAAGGAGAAGAAAAAATGAGTGAAAAGAAAATCCCTTACAAAATCTATCTTGAAGAGAGTGAGATGCCCAGAGAATGGTACAATGTCCGCGCGGATATGAAAAATAAGCCCGCGCCGCTACTGAACCCGGGCACATTAAAACCAATGACTGAGGAAGAATTGGGGGCGGTATTTTGTGAGGAACTTGTAAAACAGGAACTGGACAATGACAATCGTTATATTGAGATACCGGAGAAGATCCGTGATTTCTATAAAATGTACCGTCCTTCACCGCTTGTCCGGGCGTACTGCCTGGAGGAAAAACTGCAGACGCCGGCAAAGATCTATTATAAATTTGAGGGAAATAATACCAGCGGAAGCCATAAGCTGAATTCTGCCATTGCGCAGGCGTTTTATGCAAAGGACCAAGGGCTTAAAGGTGTAACCACGGAGACGGGAGCAGGACAGTGGGGAACCGCTCTTTCCATGGCGTGTTCTTATCTGGACCTGGACTGTAAAGTATATATGGTGAAATGTTCCTATGAGCAGAAACCATTCCGCCGTGAGGTAATGCGTACATACGGCGCCAGTGTGACACCGTCTCCCTCAGAGACAACAGAAGTGGGCAGGAAGATCCTTGCAGAACACCCTGGGACGACAGGAAGCCTGGGCTGTGCCATTTCAGAGGCGGTTGAAGTGGCAACCCATTCAGATGGGTACAGATATGTGCTTGGAAGCGTGCTCAATCAAGTGCTCCTGCATCAGTCGGTGATCGGTGTGGAGACGAAGACTGCTATGGATAAATATGGTATTAAGCCGGATATCATTATCGGATGCGCAGGCGGCGGTTCAAACCTGGGAGGTCTGATTTCTCCGTTTATGGGTGAAAAGTTAAGGGGAGAGGCTGACTATCAGTTTGTCGCGGTAGAGCCGGCATCCTGCCCGAGTCTGACAAGGGGAGTGTATGCTTACGACTTCTGCGATACCGGAATGGTATGCCCGCTGGCGAAGATGTATACTCTGGGAAGCGGCTTCATCCCATCTGCGAACCATGCAGGAGGGCTTCGTTATCATGGCATGAGTTCCGTACTGTCCCAGCTTTATCATGACGGATATATGGAAGCGCGTTCGGTAGAGCAGACTTCAGTATTTGAGGCTGCAGAGCAGTTTGCCCGCGTGGAAGGGATTCTTCCGGCGCCGGAGAGCAGCCATGCAATAAAGGTGGCAATTGATGAAGCTGTGAAGTGCAGAGAGACAGGCGAGGAGAAAACAATCCTCTTTGGTCTTACAGGAACGGGATATTTCGATATGTATGCATATGAGAAATTCCATAATGGAGAGATGAGTGATTACATCCCGACAGATGAAGACTTGAAAACAGGATTCGATGGAATTCCCAGATTCCCGGGAAATATGGAATAAATGTGAAAAATGTGTGAACGGGGTCAGGCCCCTCCCAGGAGGG
>CAUEYX010000008.1 GCA_959022495.1 uncultured Lachnospiraceae bacterium
CCTTTTTTCTTTTGAAAAAATTCAAAAAAAGGGTTGACAAACATTAGCAAGATTTACAGCCGCTTTGCGATTGCTTTTATGAATCCTTCGCTGTTGAGCACCGTAGGATTCTCAATTGTAGTGATCAGAGCAAGGTCTTTTGTCATCTCCCCTGCCTCAATTGTGTCAATCGTAGCTTTCTCCAGCCGGTCAGCAAACTCCATCAGCTCCTGACTGCCATCCAGTTCGCCGCGCTTTCTGAGGGCGCCTGTCCAGGCAAAAATCGTTGCCACGGAGTTGGTGGATGTCTCTTCGCCTTTTAAGTGTTTATAATAATGGCGCTGTACAGTCCCGTGAGCCGCCTCGTACTCATAATACCCTTCCGGGGACACGAGCACGGAGGTCATCATGGCGAGGGAACCGAACGCGGAGGATACCATATCACTCATCACGTCGCCGTCATAATTCTTGCACGCCCAGATGTAGCCGCCCTCGGATTTCATCACGCGTGCCACAGCGTCATCGATCAGGGTATAGAAATACTCAATTCCTGCCTCTTTAAATTTCGCGTCAAACTCTGCATCATAGATCTCCTGGAAAATATCCTTAAAGGTGTGGTCGTATTTCTTGGAGATCGTATCCTTGGTGGCAAACCAGAGGTCCTGCTTCGTATCCAGCGCATAAGAGAAACAGCTTCTGGCGAAGCTCTCAATTGAACCGTTCAAATTGTGCATTCCCTGCACAATCCCCGGCCCGTCAAAATTATGTACCAGTTCTTTTGTCTGAGTACCGTCCTCGGCTGTATAGACAAGCTCCACTTTACCGGCGCCCGGAATCTTCATCTCAGATCCCTTGTACACATCCCCATACGCATGCCTTGCGATGGTGATCGGTTTCTTCCAATTCTTCACACACGGTTCAATGCCTTTTACAACGATGGGTGCGCGGAACACTGTCCCGTCCAGGATCGCGCGGATCGTCCCGTTGGGGCTCTTCCACATCTCCTTTAAGTCATACTCATCCATGCGCGCCGCATTGGGAGTGATCGTCGCGCACTTTACCGCAACCTTATATTTCTTTGTCGCCAGGGCGGAGTCCACTGTTACCTGGTCGTTTGTCTCATTCCGGTGTTCCAGCCCCAGGTCATAATACTCTGTCTTTAGATCAATATAAGGAATGAGCAGTTCATCCTTGATCATCTTCCAGAGAATTCTTGTCATCTCGTCCCCGTCCATCTCAACAAGGGGTGTGGTCATTTTAATTTTTTCCATTGTGCGTCTCCTCCTGATTTCTTATGATTTTTCGAATGAATGTTATTCTTTTTCATATCCCTGCTTTTTCAGATTTTTCATTACCTGCATGATATGTTCATTGGCAAGCTGCTCCGCCATCTCCGGGTCCCGGTCCCTGATCGCGCGCAGGATCTGACGGTGCTCGCGGATGGATTTCCGCGCCCGGTCCTCAGAAACAATCGATGATTTTCTGGCGGTCTGCACGTAATTGTGAAAATCCGTCAGAACATGGTCCAAAATCCGGCTTCCGGAGGCTTCATAAAGGATGGAATGAAATCTTCCGTCCAGCACTGCCACCTGCTCCGGACTGAAACCACTCTCCTTCTTCATCTGGAATTCCGAGAGAAGGATCGTTTCCTCCAGCTCGTCAAGCTGTGCATCCGTAATGTGTTCCGCCGCCCACCGGGCGCACAGTCCTTCCAGCATAGAACGGATCATATAAATATCCCAGATATCCTTATGGGAAATGCCGGTCACATAGGCGCCTCTGTTGGGAATGATGCTCACCAGCCCCTCCAGCTCAAGCTGCCGCAGTGCCTCCCTGACCGGAGTACGGCTCACACCGAGTTCTTTTCCTATAGTATTTTCTCTGAGCTCGTCGCGCTCTTTATACTTCCCATTCAGGATGTCTTCGCGGATCTTCTGGAAAACACGCCCGCCGAGGGAATGATCCTGATACTCTTCCATCTTCAGTCCTCCTGCCTAAAACCGCCCGGTCATAATGTCATGTGCAGCTCGTCACACACACTGTCTATTTTCGCAACTAATTCTTCATCTGTCAAGACCGTAACACGCCCATCCTCATATTCCTGGTCAACCCACTTTTTCAGTCTGTCCACCAGCTCTGAATTTTTGTCCACCTGGCGGCTGCCCGTCAGCTTATAGTATGCGTTGATCCAGTATGCGATGCCGGCAGCCCCGGACGTATTGGACACCGATACCAGAGCCGGCCGGTTCAGGAATTTGTCTGTGTCAAATATGTTGTAGATTTCTTCATTTTTCAGCATGCCGTCCGCATGGATGCCCGCCCTGGTGACATTAAAATTTTTTCCCACAAAAGGCGTTCTGGACGGGATGTGATAGCCGATTTCTTTTTCATAGTATTCCGCAAGTTCTGTGATCACTGTGGTGTCCATTCCATCCAGCGTTCCCCTAAGCTGCGCGTACTCAAATACCATCGCTTCCAGAGGCGTATTGCCTGTGCGCTCCCCGATGCCGAAGAGGGAACAGTTCACCCCGCACGCCCCATACAGCCATGCTGTGGTGGAGTTGTTAACCGCTTTATAGAAATCGTTGTGCCCGTGGAACTCAATCAGCTCGCTGGGAACTCCCGCATGCGTCATAAGCCCGTAAATAATACCGGGAATTGACCTGGGGATCACCGCGCCCGGAAAATTGACTCCATATCCCATGGTGTCGCAGACCCGGATCTTTACCGGGATCTGGTACTCTTCCATCAGTTTCATCAGTTCCACACAGAACGGAATCACAAATCCGTAAATGTCTGAGCGTGTAATATCTTCAAGATGGCACCTGGGCTTAACGCCCGTCTCCATGCACTCCCGCACCACAGACAGATAATGGTCAAGCGCCTGCCTCCTGGTCATTTTCAGTTTATAGAAAATGTGATAGTCCGAGCAGCTTACAAGAATTCCTGTCTCTTTGAGCCCAATCTCCTTTACCAATTCAAAGTCTTTTTTGCTTGCACGGATCCAGCTGGTAACCTCCGGGAACTCATAGCCCTTTTCAAGGCATTTATATACGGCATCCCGGTCTTTCCTGCTGTAAAGGAAAAACTCACTCTGGCGGATCTTTCCATTCGGCCCGCCCAGGCGGTGCAGGTAATCATAGATCGTTACGATCTGTTCCGTCGTGTACGGAGCTCTGGACTGCTGCCCGTCACGGAAAGTGGTGTCTGTGATCCAGATCTCATCCGGCATATTATGGGGCACGATCCTGTCATTGAAGGCTATTTTCGGTATCTCGTCATAATGAAAAAGATTGCGGAACACATTGGGTGTATCCACATCAACCAGAGGATACATATGCTCCTCCAGCTCCAAAAGATTGGTATGTTTGTTTAAAAATACTTTCCTGTCCTGCATGTTTCTGCCTCCTGCTATTATTGATACTGGTTCCAGTCTTCCGTATGAAGTGATCCCTTCTATTAAAATTTATTTTGTATAATTGTATACAATTATACAAAACTTGTCAATTCCTTTTTATTAAACAAAAAAAGCTGTATTTCCAGACAGCGGCATGCCCTGTGGCACGGATTCCCACCATTGGAAATACAGCTTTCAATTGTGATCTAAAATGATCGATTCAAAATAATTACAGAACTCTTACCCTGAGCACTCCATCCACGCCGGCAAGCTGGTCTTTTACCTCTGCCGGGACTTCTGTGTCCACATCCATCATCGTATAAGCATACTCTTTCCGGCTCTTGTTGGTCATAAGAGAGATATTGATGCCTTTCTCTGCCATCAGCCCCGTGAACTGTCCCAGCATATTGGGGATATTCTTGTGAAGAATCGTGATCCTCGGCCCCTGTCCTTTCACTCCCATGTCACAGTCCGGGAAGTTGACAGAATGCGCGATATTTCCGTTTTCAAGGAAATCTTTGACCTCCGCCGCTGCCATCTTCGCACAGTTATCCTCTGATTCTTCTGTGGATGCCCCGAGATGCGGAATTACAATCGCGCCTTTTACCCCTACGATTTCCTTTGTCGGGAAATCGGTTACATAGCAGCGTACCTTCTCAGACACAAGCGCGTCCACGATGTCCTCCTGGTTCACAAGTACATCGCGGGCAAAGTTCAGGATGACTACGCCCTTCTTCATCAGGCTGATGGCATTCTTGTCAATCATGCCTTTTGTATCTTCCAGTGCCGGCACATGGACCGTAATGTAGTCACACTCTTTATAAATCTCATCCACGGTTTTCGCGTGATAGATGCCGCGGGACAGCCTCCACGCGGAATCTACGGACACGTAGGGGTCATAACCGTATACTTCCATGCCCAGATGCACAGCCGCATTTGCCACAAGAACGCCGATCGCGCCAAGACCGATCACGCCAAGCTTTTTGCCTTCGATCTCTGTCCCTGCAAATGCCTTTTTCTTCTTCTCTGTAATTTTGGCAATATCTCCGTCCTCTTCATACTCCTGCACCCAGTTGATTCCGCCGATAATATCACGCGCGGCAAGCAGCATGCCCGCGATCACCAGCTCCTTCACTCCGTTCGCGTTCGCTCCCGGTGTATTGAATACAACGATTCCTTCTTCCGCGCAGCGGTCCAGAGGAATATTGTTCACCCCGGCCCCGGCCCGCGCGATGACCTTTAAGTCTTTCGCGAACTCCATCTCGTGCATCTTCGCGCTTCTGACAAGGATGGCGTCCGCCTCCTCCGCCTTTTCTGTATTTACATAGTTTTCATCCAGTTGATCCAGTCCCACTTTGGCGATCGGATTCAGGCAGTGATATCTGAACATTTTACTGATTCTCCTCTTCAAACTTTTTCATAAATTCAACAAGTGCCACGACACCTTCATAAGGCATCGCATTGTAGATGCTGGCGCGCATGCCGCCGACTGTACGGTGTCCTTTCAGGTTTTCAAGCCCTGCCGCCTTCGCCTCCTTGACAAATTTCGCGTCCAGGTCAGGGTCCCCTGTCACAAAGGGTACATTCATAAGAGAGCGGTCCTTTTTCTCAACGGTTCCCTTAAAGAGGCTGCTCTGATCAAGGTAGTCGTAAAGAACTGCCGCCTTCTTCTCATTCTTCTCTTTCATTGCCGCGAGACCGCCCTGTGCTTTGATCCATTTAAATACTTTTCCGCAGATATAGATCCCGTATGCCGGCGGTGTATTGTAGAGTGATTTCGCGTCCGCGTGGGTCTTATATGTAAGCATTGTCGGCGTGCCCGGAAGGACATCCTCTGTTATGAGGTCCTCGCGGATAATCATAATGACAACGCCGGCCGGCCCGATATTCTTCTGGACTCCTCCGTAAATGATTCCATATTTGCTTACATCTACCGGCTCAGACAGGAAACAGGAGGATACATCCGCCACAAGTGTTTTGCCTTTTGTGTTGGGCAGTTCTTTGAACTTTGTACCATAGATCGTGTTATTCTCGCAGATATACACATAGTCCGCGTCCTCAGATACCGGAAGATCCGAGCAGTCCGGGATGTAAGAAAATGTCTTATCCTCAGAGGAAGCAATCCGGTTTACCTTTCCATACTTTTCCGCCTCTTTCGCGGCTTTCTTTGCCCACTGTCCCGTGATGATATAATCCGCGGTACGGTTCTTCATCAAGTTCATAGGGATCATTGCAAACTGCTGGGAAGCCCCGCCCTGGAGAAACAGCACCTTATAATTGTCCGGAATCCCCATCAGATCCCTTAAATCCTGCTCCGCAGTGGTGATGATCTCTTCAAATGCTTTCGAACGATGGCTCATCTCCATCACAGACATCCCTGTTCCTTTGTAGTCCAGCATCTCTGCCGCCGCTTCTCTGAGCACCTCTTCCGGCAGCACTGCCGGTCCCGCTGAAAAATTATACACTCTGCTCATTTTTCTTACCTCCTGATTTTCTCTTTTCTATATGCATGGTTATGATTCCGCCATGTCTTCCTCGTCAAACGCGTCGCTGATCGCCGCTCCCGGGGCAACCATGGGCCACACTTTATCATCACTGTCAATCTGACAGTCAATCACCACCGGTTTGTTCAGAGTCAGCGCCCGCGCGAATGCCTCCTGGAACTGCTCCTGGGATTCCGCGCGGATTCCCTCCGCGCCCA
The DNA here is from genome assembly GCA_959022495.1 of uncultured Lachnospiraceae bacterium. Lineage (GTDB taxonomy): Bacteria > Bacillota > Clostridia > Lachnospirales > Lachnospiraceae > Mediterraneibacter. The sequence goes on from CAUEYX010000008.1 coordinate 6,078, forward strand.
TGGCTTCCGCCAGTTTTACAAAATCCACCGCGTCTCTCAGCACTGTGGCGGAGTACCTTTCATCATAAAAGAGGTCCTGCCATTGGCGCACCATGCCAAGTACATGATTGTTAATCACGACCTGGATCACCGGTATCTGATGTCTCACTGCTGTGGCGATTTCGTTCATATTCATCCGGAAACACCCGTCCCCGGCAATATTTACCACCGTCTTATCCGGACATCCGGTCTTCGCCCCGAGAGAAGCGCCAAGTCCGTACCCCATGGTCCCCAGACCGCCGGATGTCAGAAGTGTCCTCGGTTTTGTATACTTGTAGAACTGCGCCGCCCACATCTGATGCTGGCCTACTTCTGTGACAATCAGGGCTTCCCCTTTCGTCTGGCGGTAGATCTCCTCCACAACAAATGGCCCTGTCAGCTCATCCGGATGATACTTTAACGGATATTTTTCTTTATATGAACGTATTTTCTCCATCCACGCAGAATGATCCTGCTGTTTCAGACGCTTATTGAGAACTTTCAGCACCTCTTTTACGTCCCCGATCAATTCCTCGGTAACAATGATGTTCTTATTAATTTCCGCCGGATCAATATCTATTTGGAGGATCTTCGCATTCTTCGCGAACGTCTCTGTATTTCCCGTCACACGGTCGCTGAACCTGGCCCCAATGACTACAAGAAGGTCACACTCGCTGACCCCGTAGTTGGACGTTTTTGTGCCGTGCATTCCCAGCATCCCCGTATACCGGGGATCTGTTCCAGGGAATGCGCCTTTTCCCATAAGGGAATCCGTTACCGGGGCATCCAGCTTTTCCACAAACTCTTTCAGCTCCCCGCTGGCGCCGGAAAGTACCGCGCCTCCGCCCACAAAGACATATGGCTTTTCCGATGCCTCCAGCATGGACAGCGCGCGCGCGGTCCCCTCTTCATTCATATGTGAGGGAACCGGGATATATTTCCCCAGTTCTTCTTTCTGATACTCTGTAACCGCTGCCGTGACATCCTTTGGAATGTCTACCAGCACAGGTCCCGGTCTTCCGGTGCCCGCGATGCGGAACGCCTTGCGGATCGTCTCAGCCAGTTTTGTCACGTCTTTGACAATAAAGCTGTATTTCGTGATGGGCATTGTGATCCCTGCGATATCAATCTCCTGGAAGCTGTCCTTCCCAAGGAGGGAGACTCCCACATTACAGGTGATGGCTACAATAGGAATGGAATCCATGTATGCCGTAGCGATTCCGGTAACCAGATTCGTCGCTCCCGGACCGCTTGTCGCCAGACATACTCCGATCTTTCCCGTGGCGCGCGCATATCCGTCCGCCGCATGTGCCGCCCCCTGCTCATGGGAGGTCAGGATATGGCGGATCTCGTCCCTGTGCTTATACAGCTCATCATATACATTTAAAATGGCGCCCCCCGGATACCCGAACACCGTATCCACGCCCTGTTCCTTTAAACATTCTATTACGATCTCTGCTCCGTTTAACTGCATGATGTACCTCTTTCTCTGTATCTCTCATTCGCTTTTCCCCAGGTATGTCCGGCCGGTATGAAGTGAAACTCTTTCAGTCTGGTCCCTGCCGGCATCTCTGTCCGCGGCTGTCAATCCGCTTTCGGGATCTCCAGGATCGCGCCTCTGTTCCCGGAAGTCACCATGGAAGCGTATCTCGCCAGATATCCGGTCTTTACCTTCGGCTCTCTTGGCTGCCATTTTGCTCTTCTCTCTGCCATCTCCTCATCGGAGATATCCAGTTCCAGCTTCAGTTCTGGAATATTGATTTTGATAATATCGCCTTCTTCCACAAGCGCGATCGGTCCTCCCACCGCCGCTTCCGGCGACACATGGCCGATGGACGCTCCTCTGGACGCGCCGCTGAATCTCCCGTCTGTAATCAGGGCCACTGTTGATCCAAGTCCATATCCCGCAATGGCTGAGGTTGGATTCAGCATCTCCCGCATGCCGGGGCCTCCCTTGGGCCCTTCGTAACGGATCACGATCACATCTCCCGGATTGATCTTCCCGGACTTAATCGCCTCTGTAGCCTCCTCATCGCTCTCAAAGATCCTTGCCGGACCTTCATGAACGAGCATCTCATCGCATACCGCGGAGCGCTTGACCACACTTCCGTCAGGGGCAAGATTCCCTTTCAGCACCGCAAGCCCGCCGGTCTCGCTGTACGGATTGTCAATGGGACGGATCACCTCTGGATTCTTGTTCACGCAGCCCGCAATATTCTCTCCCACTGTCTTTCCTGTAACAGTCATACATTCTGTATGAAGAAGCCCTTTCTTATTCAGTTCGTTCATGACCGCGTACACGCCGCCCGCCTCGTTCAGGTCCTCTATATAGGTGTGGCCTGCCGGAGCGAGGTGGCACAGGTTCGGTGTCTTTTCACTGATTGTATTGGCAAAATCGATCTCAAAATCCATCCCGATCTCATGGGCAATTGCCGGCAGATGGAGCATGCTGTTCGTAGAACAGCCAAGCGCCATATCGACAGTCAGTGCATTGAGAACGGCCTCCTCAGTCATGATATCCCTCGGACGGATATTCTTTCTCACCAGCTCCATCACCTGCATGCCCGCATGTTTCGCCAGCTGCAGGCGGGCGGAATAGACCGCTGGTATGGTGCCGTTCCCGCGAAGACCCATGCCTAAAGCTTCGGTCAGGCAGTTCATGCTGTTCGCCGTGTACATACCGGAACAGGAACCGCAGGTCGGACATGCCTTATTCTCATATTCACAGAGATCCTCATCCGTCATTCTGCCGGCCGCATGTGCCCCCACTGCCTCAAACATACTGGAAAGGCTGGTCTTTCCGCCCTTCACGTGACCTGCCAGCATGGGACCGCCGCTGACAAAAATGGTGGGAATATTCACACGCGCCGCCGCCATAAGAAGTCCCGGGACATTTTTATCACAATTGGGGATCATAACCAGCCCGTCAAACTGGTGCGCCATGGCAAGCGCCTCTGTGGAGTCAGCGATCAAGTCTCTCGTCACAAGAGAATACTTCATGCCGATATGCCCCATGGCAATCCCGTCGCACACCGCGATAGCCGGCACCATAATCGGAGTTCCCCCTGCCATCGCGACACCCAATTTCACTGCCTCCGTGATCTTGTCCAGGTTCATATGACCGGGCACAATCTCATTATAGGAGCTGACCACACCGATCAACGGCCGGCTCAATTCTTCCTCCGTCATGCCCAGTGCATTGAACAGGGATCTGTGCGGCGCCTGCTGCACGCCTTTTGTTACGGTATCACTTCTCATATGTTGTTCCTCTCTTTCTCAAAATCTGCTCTTCAGACGCCGGACGGATACGTTTTACATCCTCTTCACTCCCGCGCATCTTATTTTATATATTCGCAGATCCGGCTGCCCATCTCTTTTGTGCCGATCTGCTGTTTCCCTTCTGACATAATATCAATCGTTCTGTATCCATCTTTCAGAACCAGTCCCACTGCCTTCTCTATGGCGTCCGCCTCTTTGTCCAGATCAAAGGAATACCGGAGCATCATGGCCGCGGAAAGGATGGTGGCAATAGGATTGGCGATGCCTTTCCCCGCAATATCGGGAGCTGAGCCGCCGCTTGGTTCGTACAGACCAAACTTTGTGTCATTTAAGCTCGCGCTTGCGAGCATTCCAATGGAGCCGGTCACCATGCTCGCTTCATCGGAAAGGATATCTCCGAACATATTCTCTGTCAAGATCACGTCAAACTGTGCCGGGTCCTTCACAAGCTGCATCGCGCAGTTATCCACCAGCATATGTTCCAAGGTCACTTCCGGATAGTCCGCTGAGACTTCCTCGACGATCTTTCTCCAGAGCCGGGAGGAGTCCAGCACATTTGCCTTATCCACGCTGGTCACTTTCTTCCTTCTCTTCATGGCAATATCAAAGCCGCGTTTTGCGATCCTGTGGATCTCTTTCTCACTGTATGTAAGCTCATCCCGCGCCACAAGCACGCCGTCCTCTTCTGCTGTACTGCGCGTTCCGAAATAGAGCCCGCCTGTCAGTTCCCTCATAATCATCATGTCAAAACCTTTGTCAGCGATCTCTTCTTTTAAAGGGCATGCTCCTTTTAATTCTTCATACAGAACAGCCGGCCTTAAATTCGCAAACAGATTCAGGCCCTTCCTCAGCTGCAAAAGCCCCGCCTCCGGACGCTTGGAAGGCTCAAGCTGATACCAGGGGGACGTCTTTGCGTCCCCGCCAATGGACCCCATCAGGACAGCATCGCTGGCCTTCGCTTCCGCCAGAGTCTCTTCGGTAAGCGGCACGCCGTTCGCGTCAATAGAGGCTCCCCCCATAAGGAGCTGTGTATAAGAAAAGGAATGTCCATACACTTCCGCGGTCCTGTCTAAAACCTTCATGGCCTCGTCCACGATCTCAGGACCGATCCCATCCCCTTTTATCACTCCGATTTTCATTTCCATAGCCAATCATCCCTTCAATCAAAATGTTACTACTAATCATACCGCATTTCCGGGTGCGTTTCAAGTATTTCGGCCACAAAAATAGAGGGCACTCTAAAATAAAACAACACGCCGGAACCTGTACCAGACAGCAGGCTTTCAAGTTTTTTTCTTCCCGCTTCCCTTTCCGGTACAGATTCCGGCGTTTTGAGTCTCTTACGCTATTTTATTATGAATTTCTTTTTTTCTTCCATGTGCCTGCTGCCAGGGCTGCCGCGCAGACCCCTGCGGCCAGCGCCAGTATTCCGCCTGTCTGCACAGGATCACCGGTCTTGACAGCCCCCTGTGATCCGCTGCCGGTTCCATCAATGGTTCCGCCGCCATGGATTGATCCGCTGGTTCCAGGATTCTCTGCATCTCCCGGTTCTTCCGGTCCGCCCGGCAGAATCTCCAGCGCGCCCACTGCTTCATCCAGGTCCTTCTGTGCGCTGTCGTAATCCGCCTGCACAGCATCCGGGTCCGCGAGAACCGCCCGTGCCGCATCCAGCGCGTTCTGCAGCTTGTTCCAGCTGGCCTCGGTATACTTGGTCCTGTCAAGGCCTTCTGCCTTCTGAACGCTCTCTTCAAGCGCAGTTTTGTCCGGCTTCTGCGGCTGCTCTGCCTCCTGGAGCGCTTTTATCGCTGTATCCAGAGCCTGTGCGGCATCTTTTACTTCTTTCTCATCCGCGTCCGTGGAGAGGAGAACTGCCCGCGCGGCATTCAGCGCCGCCGTCATCTCGTTCCAGCTCTCTTCGGTATAGAGGTCTTTCTCGAGTTCCCCAGCCTTCTGGACAAGCTCTTCCAGCGCTATGATCTCCGTCCGTTTCTCCAGCCCGTCCAGGCAGTCTTTCAGATCCGCTGCCGCCTGGTCTGCTGCCGCCTGATCCGCGTCTTTGTCCGCATAGGCCAGGACCGCCTCTTCATATGCGTCCTCCAAGGCTTTCCAGCTCTCGGATGTGTAATGGTTTTTCATCTCATTGTCCAGGATATTTTCCGCCGTCTCAAGATATTCCCTGAGCACGGATTTGTCGGTATCTCTGACAAGCTGGCTCAGCGCCTCCTCCAGCGCCTCTGCCGCTTTTTTGGCATCCTGGTCATTGGGCTTTAAAGCATTTTTCACTTCCAGGGCCGCGTCCAGCGCTTTCTGGAGCGCATGGAAGCTCTCCTGGGTATAATCTTCAGGATCTTTCTCCTGGGCAGCGGCGATCAGATTGTCCAGCTGCTCCCACACAGAAGATACCACTGTCACTGTCACGGAAGCCTTTATATTCTGCGGATTTCGAATATCATCCCCGGTCTCGATCACACCGCTTAAGATATATTCTCCCGGAACATCCGCCTGGTATCCGTCTTTCTGCCATTTTACCGGAAGGTCTTTTGATGTCCCATTATCCAGTACTGCAGTAATCTGTTCCGGAAGGGAAAGATCTTCAAATAGAGTGCCTTCTTTCACTGTTATTTCCGGTATCCCATCAATTTCTTTCACGGATGGGAGCCGTTCGCCCGATGCCTGAAGTTCAAAGATGGTGATGCGCTTTGACGCGTCTGTATTCTTAAACTCATATCTGACCGCGCTTGCGTTCACTGCATCCTCAAGCACAAAAATATTGGTGCTCTGTGACTGGCCGTCCCGATCCGGTTCGGATTTCAGCGGCTTTTTATCAACAAGCGTAATCCATTCTCCGTCGCAGAGTGCCGCGATTGTTGTCTCATCCCCTCGTGTTTTATAGCCGTCGTTCTTCTCAAGGAATTCCTGGACATAAAGGGTATCGATCTTGTATACTCCGTCCAGCTCCACTGTCACGGTAAGATGATTCTGTAAGTCATTTCCCGCGTAGCGGGTTGAGCTGTCCCCGTCAACCATCGCTTTAATCGGATATCTTGACTCGTTCTGGGAATCGGCGCTGGCCTCAATGGACCTGCCCAGCATGATATTTACTGCCGCTCCCTTCTCTTCAAATGCCTCTTTTGCGTCTCTGATCCGTTTCGCGCAGGCGTCTACTGTTTCCTGGTCCGCAGAGATATCCTGAAGGAGCGCAGCCCCTTGGCTCTGTGCTTCCTGAAGTTCCCGTCTCTCATCACTGAGTACATATTGATTCAGGTCAAGTCCGGAAATCTCCTGAAGTTCCTGGAATAATTCCAGCTTATCTGCCTGTTTCGGCATAACAGCCGAACACATTACCTCCGTGATGCTGGCATACTTCGCGGGATCTCCCTCATTATTAAAGGTAATGCGGATTTTCACAGCCTCTTTCTGCTGCATGTCGACCTCTTTGGTCCCGTTCCATACGCAGGCAAATCCGCTCTCCACCGTCTCCCAGCTTCCACCCGGTGTCTGTATTTCCACTGTTGTATTTTTTGAACGTGTTTTTCCTTCTCCGTTCTTCCACTCTACAATCGAAAGTGTATTCAGGGTATAAGTTCCTTCCAGGTCAATCTCCATGGTCCAGGAACCTTTCTTATCGCCGTTGAGTGCCAGTCTGTCACTGCTGTTTGACGGGTCAGCCTTGCCGTTGACCGCCAGCCCAGCCGGATAGCTCGCATGAACAGTCTGTCCGCTTGTAATCGTGATCGGCTTATTCAGAAGGATGTTATCCAGTTCCGCTGAGCTCCGTACGACAGCTTCTGTCATGCCGCTCTCCCGGCCGCCGCTGACCGCGCTGACCGCATAGACAGCGCCTGCTTCTTTTTCCACATATACCGTCGTATATTCTGACTGATACAGTCTCTCCCAATTATCCCCGTCCTGTTTATAGACCACATATCCGTCTGCTCCGTCCACTTCGCTGATTACAAGCTGAAGGGTTGTGTCAGATATCATATATCCGTTTACTGCGTCCGGCGCCGTGATTGGAAGAATCTGAATCGCCGCGCCGTCACTCTCCCGGCCGTCCGCGCTGACCGCTGTCACACGCATGGTCACACGGTCTTCCGCTTTCATCTCCGTCATATCCTCCGCGGCATAAAGATATTCATTTCCTTTGACATTCTCCGCCACAAGCGTATAGTCCGGCGCGTCATTTACTGCCTCATAAACACGGTAGCTGACAGCGTCCGGGCTCTCTGTCCAGGTAAGGCCCATTCCCTCCGCGGTGCTCTCCGCCTTAAGCCCTGACGGGGCCTTGGGATCTTTCACTGTCGGAATCTGGGTAATTACATAAGACTGATCCTTCTCTGTATCGAACGTGATCCGATCCTGACCGTCCCGGACAACACTGACGGCATTCCCATCCGCGGTCCGGACATCCGCATCTGCCAGACCGGGATAGTCTACCGTACAGCTTCCGCCGGACTGTGCCGTAATCGTAAATTCTGTCGCTGTCCCGTCCGCCCATTTGGCATCTACTACGAAATTTCCGCGTGCGAGCAGGCCTTCATAGCTTCCGTCTGCCCACGCAGATGGAAGTGCCGCGAGAGGCGCAATATAGCCTTCATGGCTCTGAAGAAGCATCTCGCCGATTCCGGCCGTAGCGCCAAAGTTACCGTCAATCTGGAACGGCGGATGGGTATCCCAGAGATTGTCCATGATCTTCGTCTTCAAAAGCTGCTGGATCTCCTTATAGCACACATCGCCGTCACCGATCCTTGCCCACGCGCACAGCCTGTGGGCAATGGACCATCCTGTGGACCCAAGGCCGCGCTTCTCAAGAGAAACTTTGGCCGCATCCAGCCATGCCGGTGTATTATGGCTGATCGACGTTCCCGGATAGAGTCCTACAAGCTGGGAGATATGGCGGTGCTGAGACTCGCCGAACTCTCCGTAATAATTTTCTTCACGGTACTCCTTTACCTGCCCTGAATAACCGATGTTAACAGGGTCAAGCTTATCGATCTGCTCTTTTGCCGTCTGAACAATCGGGTCATCTTCTTTTCCGAGAATTTACGCCGCCTTGATCAGATTATTATGATTCTCCCAAGTCATCTGCTGGTCAAACGCACAGCCTACCGTCTGTTTATTATTGGCGTTTTCCGGTGAAGCGGACGGGGAAATCAGATAGTTTCCATCCTGCTCGATCAGGCTCTTGGAGAGGAATTTTGCCATTCCTGCCACAGCCGGATATGTATGTTCTTCCAGGATTTCTTCATCCCGTGTAAAGTCGTACCAATCCCAGAAAAGCATGCTGGTAAAGGCTCCGGTTCCCGGACCTGAGTGTCCTCCCGGGCTGGGGGCTCCGGCTGTATACGGATACACGCCTGTGCCGATGGCCCAGCCATTCTCTCCAGTGCCGTCCGGCGCTTTGAGCGCTGACCCTGTCGTTGTCAGATAAGAGTCCGCATTGCCCTCAGCCTGCTTTCTGAACGCCTCATTAAAGTCGGAGTAGGACTGAAACAATTCTGGCATATTCGTGACAAATGCCGGCCAGTAATTCATCTGTACATTGATGTTGTGCCAGTATCCTCCGCTCCATGGAGTATCTTCATACGCGTTCCAGATCCCCTGGAGGTTTGCCGGAAGGCAGCCTTCCCTGGAGGACGCGATCAGCAGATATCTCCCATACTGGAAGAATACTTCTTCAAGATACGGGCTGTATGTCCCCTTTTTATATTCACTGAGCAGCTGGTCCGTGGTTTTTCCCTCGTCCACTCCGCCGATATTCAAGTCTACCCTTGAGAAGTAGGTCTGATAATCCTCTACATGACGCTCTCTGAGCTCTTCATAGTTATATTTTTCCGCATCATCCAGATATCCCGTCACTTTCTCATGTGGATAGCTGTCCGGGTCCAGCTTCTCTTTGACGGAATTCAGGAAAGTCTCCGGCGTCATCTCATAATTGGTCCCCACAGCAAGGAGGATCAGCGCGCTGTCAGCGCCCTCCACACGGATCTGACCGTTTCCCTCATCATCGGTGACCGCCTGCATCGTGCCGCCCTGTGGAAGCACGCGGTACTGGCCTTCATAATTGATCTGATAATATTCCATGGTACCGGAAAGAACGATGGTGCCTTCGTCCCCATCCACAGACGCCTCCACTGATCCGCTCTTTCCCATTCCATCGCCCGGTTCAAGATAATAATCGCACAGATACGGCGCTTCTGGTCTCAGGGTAAAGCTGAGCGCCCCCTCTTCTGACGCGTCCAGTTTCATTACCATAACTTTATCCGGATAACTTGTGAAGTATTCCCTGGAATAGGAAACCCCATCATACTCATAACTGACGTGGGCTGTCGCGTCGTCAAGGACCAGGTCCCTGCTGTAATCCGACACTTTCTCCTCATCATGTCCAAAATCAATCCAGGTCTTTGCAAGCAGATTCAGTCCTGTGCGGTTGCTTGTACTGTTATTTCCCGCGTTCTTCTGATAGGGGTTCGCAAGACTGTTCTCTGTGACATAGACTGCCTCAGTCTCCGTCCCGCCCCACACATTCACGCCCATGTAACCGCATCCGAGAGGAAGGGAATACTCCTCAAAACCGGTATCTGTATCACGTGACGTGTTGTCGATTCCTGTAATAGGCGCAGGTTCATCATAATACAACCGCAGGCTGTCCCCGCCTGCTCCCTGTCCTGTTTTTCCTTCTGTCTGCATGTTCTCTTCCGCATGTACAACTATCCCGGACAGCGGGCTCAGGGCCGATGCTGCCAGAACCGCGCACAGCGACAGGGCAGATATTCTTCTGCCGGCTCTCTTTTTGAAATGCACGACTCTCTCCTCCTTTTAGCGGCGAAAGCAGCTTTCTGCCTTCGTCATATTGTTAATATTATGTGAAATTATACCTATAACCAGTCTTTTTGTCTCGTAGATTTATGGACAGAAATATAACGATATTCACTTTTTTAAAAAAATTTATTGACATTCAAAAAATTTACAAAAAAACACCTGACAACCGGCTGCATCAAATCGATGTTCCAGCTGTCAGGTGTCATTTTCCTCACTCTTGTCCGCTGCTTATAATTACTCCGCATTCGGCTTTTCGATCTGGGCGATCGCTGCCTTCTGCATCGGAATACGGCAGTTTTTATTGTTTCCGAATTCAACGATTACATCATCATCTGTAATATCAATGATTACCCCATAGAATCCGCTCGTCGTCAAAGCTGTATCGCCCACTTCCATCGATGCAAGCATCGCCTGGATTCTCTTCTGCTCCTTTTTCTGCGGACGCATCAGCATAAACCACATCAGACCGATTACCGCTGCCCAGACAACGACCATGGCCAATAATTCTCCACCCATAGTATGATATCCTCCTAACTTTCTTTACGCAATAAGATTACTATACACAAAAAACAGATAATCTTCAAGAGGCATTTTATAAATTCCCCGTAAAGACGCGCTCTTCTGCCGCTCCCGGTATCCATCACTGCTTCTGAAGCATACCGTCCAGCTTCCGCTTCTTGTAAGCCTGGTACTCTCCTGCGTCAATCGCATCCCTGATCTCCTCCATCATCGTATTATAAAAATACAGATTGTGCAGGACACACAGTCTCATGCCAAGCATTTCCTTCGCTTTCAGGAGATGACGGATGTACGCACGGCTGTAGCTCCTGCACGCCGGACATCCACACCCCTCCTCAATTGGACGGTCGTCAAGTTCATATTTCGCGTTAAACAGATTCCGCTTTCCATGATTGGTATAGACATGCCCATGTCTTCCATTCCGCGTCGGGTACACACAGTCAAAGAAATCAACGCCTCTGTCAACTGCCTCCAGAATATTTGCCGGCGTCCCCACACCCATCAGATATGTAGGTTTCTCTTCCGGCAGGCAGGGCACCACCGCATCCAGAATCCGGTACATGTCCTCATGGCTTTCCCCCACCGCAAGACCGCCCACGGCGTAACCGTCCAGATTAAGCTCCGTGATCTGCTGTGCGTGGGCAATACGGATATCTTCATAAATGCCCCCCTGATTGATGCCAAAAAGCATCTGCTGAGGATTAATCGTATCCGGCAGGGAATTCAGCCGGGCCATCTCCTCTTTACAGCGTTTAAGCCAGCGTGTCGTGCGTTCTACGGAATCAGAAATATATTTTTTTTCTGCAACACTGGACGGGCACTCATCAAAAGCCATGGCGATCGTGGAAGCCAGGTTCGACTGGATCTGCATGCTCTCCTCCGGGCCCATGAATATTTTCCGGCCGTCAACATGTGAGTGGAAATGCACACCCTCTTCTTTAATCCTGCGCAGGGATGCCAGGGAGAACACCTGAAAACCGCCGGAATCCGTGAGAATCGGTTTGTCCCAGTTCATAAAGCGGTGCAGCCCTCCGAGTTTTTTTACAATTTCATCTCCCGGCCTTACGTGGAGATGATATGTATTGGAGAGTTCAACCTGCGTTTTTATCTCTCTCAAATCATCGGTGGACACAGCTCCTTTTATGGCGGCCGCTGTCCCCACATTCATAAATACCGGCGTCTCGACTGTACCATGGACTGTGTGGAACCGTCCGCGTTTTGCCTTGCCGTCCTTTTTCAACAGTTCATACATTTCCGTAAACCTCGTGTTCCTATTTCAGGCGCGGGCTCAATGCCAACTCCCGATTTTCTGTCCTCTTCCTTTCATTAATAGTGAAGAACGACCGGGGTTCCTGCGCTGATCATCCCGAAGAGTGTACCCGCGTCATTATATGACATATTTACACAGCCGTGAGAACCAATTGATTGGTACAGGTTCCCCCCAAATCCCGGCTGCCAGGTAGCGTCGTGGAAACCGTGCCCCTGATACGTAAACGGCATCCAGTAAGAAACCGGGGTCCGATAGATGGGTTCTCCTGTTTTCGGATCTTTTTCTCCTACCAGTGTCGCATTTCTCTCTGTATATAGGATGGAGTATACTCCCGCCGGAGTCGCCCTGTCCGGCGTGGGAAGCCCTGTAACTACATCGGTCTGGAAAGCGACATTCCCATCCACAATGTACCACATATACTGCGCGGACAGGTCCACCTCAATATATGTGGTTCCCCAGTCCTGTGCCGCGTGGGAAGCCGCTGTCTGCTCATAAGCGGGCTCTCTTGATGCCACTTCCCCGTTCTTGATGCTGTTGATCAGATTTTGTGTCTCTGTCTCCTCATCAATCGACCAGCCGTAAGTGCCGCCTGACACTTCGACCGTCTTGCCGCCCGGTGTAGTGATCGTTCTTGTTGATCCTACCGTATCGTAAGTCGAACCAAACTCTCTCATCCACTCCCTGACTGCCTCTTCGTTAAATGTCACCTGCATATTCTCATCACAGGCAAGCCATGTGGAAATCAAGGTTTTATCCACCACAACATTTTCCGTCATCGGATATGTGACAGACGCCTTACAGTACTGGTTCATGGTATCGCACGCCGCCTGTACTTCCGGAGAATCCTCCGTGTATTTCGGCAGTTTATAGCACTCTTCTTCGAGCATGTCCAGTGTAGGGTTAAACTCCACAATGTGTTCTTTAATCTTTTCGCTCAAGACTTCCATATCAACAGCAGTCCCATACACTTCCGGCTCAACCACAAAAGACTCCCCATCGAATTTGGGATAAGCGGACACCGGTTCTGTCTGTTCCTGTGTAACTGCTTTAATCGACTGGATCTTCTCGTCAAGGGCACTCTCGTCATAATCCACCTGGATGCTCACATCCTGACTGTTTTTTGAGAATAATGAGGTTGCCCACAGGAGCGGGTTTTGTTTTTCCAAGGCGTTCTCTACACTGGAATCCTCTTTATAAACAAGAGAGATCTCTGCCCCGCTGATCACATCTGTCTCATTATTCAGTTCAATCAGTTCCAGTTCATAATCCCTCACCTGCTTCTCCAGGTATTCTTTCACATCTGCCGCTGATTTCCCGGAAAAATCTTTTCCGTTTATGGTTGTATTAATATAGAAATGCCCGATAAAGAAGACAGAAATCCCCAGATAGACAGCAAGTAACCCGCCCGCGATGCTTCCTGCAATGATCCATGGTTTCTTTCCCGTCTTTTCCTTCCCTTTTCTGTCCGCCCTGCGTCCTTTTCTTCTTTTTCTCTTTCCAGTATCTTCTTCCTCGAAATCGTCGTCAGGCTCATCATCCTCCAGGCCGTTGTCTTCCAAATCATCCTCCTCAAAAAGTTCTTCTACTAAATCAGAATTTATCTCTTTCTTTTCCTCTTCTCCGGCATTTTCAACACCGGCCTCATCGAGAATCTCTATATTTTCCTGATGTATATTTGACTGTTTCTTTTTCCTTCTTTTACTCATCAGCCTTCCCATCTCTTTCCTATACAATATTACGGCAACATTATAGTACGAATATTTAAAAAAGTACAGGAAATTATCATTCCTTCATAAAAACTTAAAAAGTATTGCAAAAGTGTTACATTCCATCCTCCCTATGTACTCTCCCGCAGAAATCCAGATGCCCGGTACGAAAAAGGTTCACGTTTTTCTTGTCAAGATATGATGTCGTCCTATATAATGATAGTGTTTTTGTACTTGTTCTCCTCAAAAAGGAGTGTAATGTATACAATAAAATCGGCTCATTCCAGACGGAATAGAAAGGAGTTTATTTATGAGCGGTTCAACATTCGGCTCGATCTTCCGGGTCACAACCTGGGGAGAATCCCACGGCCCTGGCATTGGTGTCGTCATCGACGGCTGTCCGGCCGGCATCTCTCTCTCAGAGACAGATATTCAGAGTTTTCTCGACAGGCGCAAGCCGGGACAGAGCAAATACACAACAAAACGGAATGAATCCGATTCCGTTGAAATCCTCTCCGGTGTATTCGAAGGGAAGACCACAGGCACTCCGATTTCCCTCCTCGTCCGTAACCAGGATCAGCGTTCCAGAGATTACGGCAGCATCGCCTCCCTTTTCCGCCCGGGGCACGCGGACTATCCTTTTACAGAAAAATATGGCTTTCGGGACTACCGCGGGGGCGGGCGTTCCTCCGGGCGCGAGACCATCGGGCGCGTAGCAGGCGGCGCTGTCGCTGTCCTGCTCCTTCGGGAGCTGGGAATCCGGGTGCGGGCATACACAAAAGCAATCGGTCCTATCTGTATCCCTGAAAAAGATTACCACATGTCCGAAATAACAGAGAACGCCCTCTATATGCCGGACAATGCCGCTGCCGAACGGGCCGGAGAATACATTTCCTCCCTTATGGCCTCGCATGATTCCTGCGGCGGCATAATCGAATGTACTGCTGACGGCATTCCCGCGGGTCTGGGTGAGCCGGTCTTCGATAAACTGGACGCGCTCCTGGCACATGCGGTTATGTCCATCGGCGCAGTAAAGAGCGTAGAAATCGGGGACGGCGCAGCTGTGGCAGCATCCACAGGCAGCAGAAACAATGATCCCTTTTTCTCTGAAAGCGGGGCAGTCCGCAAACAGACCAACCACGCCGGAGGCTCCCTGGGAGGATTAAGTGATGGCTCCCCTCTGGTCCTGCGGGCAGCTATAAAACCCACCCCCTCCATCGCAAAGACTCAGCAGACCATAAATACCTCCCATGAAAATTGTGACATTACAGTCCATGGCAGGCATGATCCTGTCATCGTCCCGCGGGCAGTGGTGGTCGTGGAAGCTATGGCCGCCCTCACACTGGCTGATCTGCTGCTCAGAAATATGTCCTCACGGCTGGAACATGTAAAGAAGGTCTACTGCCAGGACACAAATGATTAAATTGACAGCAGTAACAAAAAGACCCATCGGATCACGGCTCACTTTCGCGGCTGGTCCGGCGGGTCTTTTTTCATCAAGGGCTGTCCCTGATCCTTTATTTGAAATAATTTACTCCGGATTCAAAGATTTTCAAATCCTGTTCTCCATAGATATTGACAGCCACAGAATCCCCCCGGCGCTCTGAATGCGCCATCTTGCCGAGCACACGTCCGTCCGGGCTTGTGATTCCTTCAATGGCACGGTAGGAGCCGTTAATATTCCACTCTTCATCCATGCTCATCTTTCCTTCTGGATCACAATATTGTGTTGCCACCTGTCCGTTTGCGAACAGGCGGTCAAGCCATTCCTCACCTGCCACAAAACGCCCTTCGCCATGGGATGCCGGGTTCGTGTATACACCGCCCAGCTCTGCTTCTTTGAGCCATGGAGATTTATTTGTCACCACTTTCGTATATACCATCTTAGAAATATGTCTTCCGATCGTATTGTATGTCAGCGTGGGAGCGTCTTCCGTCTGCCCCACAATCTTCCCGTAAGGCACAAGCCCCAGCTTAATCAGGGCCTGAAATCCATTGCAGATGCCCAGGGCAAGTCCATCTCTCTCATTTAAGAGCTTCTCAACCTCTTCTTTGATCTTCGCGTTCTGGAATGCAGTCGCAAAGAACTTAGCCGATCCGTCCGGCTCATCTCCGGCGCTGAACCCGCCCGGGAACATAATCATCTGCGCCTGGGCGATTGCCCTGCTGAACTCTTCTACAGAAGAGCGGATATCCTCTGCATCCAGGTTGCGGAATACTCTGGTAATCACTTTTGCCCCCGCGCGTTCAAATGCCTTGGCGCTGTCATACTCACAGTTCGTACCGGGGAATACCGGTATGAACACCGCAGGCTGCGCGATTTTATGACCGCAGATATGGATATCAGAAGCATTGTACAGCTTCTCTTCCACAGGCGTCTGGGAGCTCTCAGAAGATTTTGTCGCGAACACACTCTCCAGCCTGCCGGTCCATGCCCCCAGCGCTTCATCCATGTCAATATGTGTGCTGCCATAGTCAAACCCGTCATTCTCTGTCACTTCACCGATCACAGTATAAGTAATCCGCAGGTTTCCTGTCTCGCCGTCTTTCACCTCAGCAATAATATCTCCGAACGCAGGCGCAAACAGATCTCTTGGATCTATATTGTGCTCAATCTTCACGCCCTTGCGGTTCCCAAATGCCATTCTGCTCACAGCAGCAGTCACACCATGACGGTCAAGGGCATAAGCGGACACAATCCTTCCCGCCCTGACGTCTTCTGTAAACTTCGCGTACTGATCTATAAGCTGCCCATAAACCGGAAGGTCATACTCATCCCTTCTCACGCGCAGCCAGACAAGTTTATTCCCTGATTTTTTCAGTTCCGGCGTGATGATCTCTTTCTCAACTGCCATATCCACTGCAAACGATACAAGAGTGGGCGGTACATCAATATCCTGGAACGTTCCGGACATACTGTCCTTTCCTCCGATGGAAGGAAGACCGAATCCGATCTGAGCCGCATACGCCCCCAGCAGGGCCGCAAAGGGCTGGCTCCACCGCTTCGGGTCCTCTGTCATACGCCTGAAATACTCCTGGAAGGTAAAGCGGATCTTCTGATAATCCCCGCCAGCCGCGACAATTTTTGCCACAGACTCCACGACCGCGTAGACAGCTCCATGATAGGGGCTCCAGCTGGACAGATAAGGATCAAATCCATAGCTCATCATGGAGACACTGTCTGTTTTCCCTTTCAGGACCGGGACCTTCGCCACCATGGCCTGCGTCTCCGTCATCTGATACTTTCCACCGTGAGGCATAAATACAGAGCCAGCCCCAATAGAGCCGTCGAACATCTCCACAAGGCCTTTCTGGGAACACACATTCAGGTCACTCAGTGTACGAAGCCACTCATCCCTCACATCCCCCACTTCTTTTCTGTTAAACAGGCTTCCTTCACGCTTTGGCATCTCCACCTCCACGGCGGTCTCCTGGTGAGCGCCGTTTGTATCGAGAAATGCTCGGGACAAATTCACGATCTCTCTGCCTCTCCAGATCAGCACAAGCCTGGGTTCCTCCGTCACGACAGCTACTTCTGTTGCCTCCAGATTTTCTTCTTTTGCATAGGCCATAAACTCCGCCACATCACCGGGGTCCACCACGACGGCCATTCTCTCCTGGGATTCTGAGATCGCGATCTCAGTCCCGTCCAGCCCTGCATATTTCTTCGGCACTTTATCCAGCTCTACCCTGAGCCCGTCAGCCAGCTCACCGATCGCCACCGATACTCCGCCCGCTCCAAAATCATTGCATTTCTTAATCAGGCGGCTTACTTCCTCCCGGCGGAACAGTCTCTGGATCTTACGCTCGGTCGGCGGATTTCCTTTCTGGACTTCTGCACCGCATGTCTCAATTGACTCCTCTGTATGAACCTTCGAAGAGCCGGTTGCCCCTCCGCAGCCGTCGCGTCCTGTCCTGCCTCCGAGGAGGATGATGATATCACCGGGGTCCGAAGTCTCACGAATAACCCACCGTCTCGGAGCCGCTCCTAAAACCGCCCCGATCTCCATACGTTTCGCCACATAATCCGGGTGGTAGATCTCTTTGACAAGACCTGTTGCCAGCCCGATCTGATTTCCATAAGAGCTATAGCCATGAGCAGCCTCCCGCACCAGTTTTTTCTGGGGAAGTTTGCCCTTCATTGTATCTTTCACAGATACTGTCGGATCTGCCGCCCCGGTCACGCGCATTGCCTGATAAACATAAGTACGCCCTGAGAGCGGGTCACGGATCGCGCCGCCGAGACAGGTAGCCGCGCCGCCGAACGGTTCGATCTCCGTCGGGTGGTTATGCGTCTCGTTCTTAAAATTAATCAGCCACTCTTCTTCCTTTCCATCTACTTTAATGGGCACCACAATACTGCACGCATTGATCTCGTCAGACTCTTCCTGATCCTGAAGTTTTCCTTCTTTTTTCAGCCTGCGCATGGCCATGAGCGCAAGATCCATCAGGCACACAAACTTGTCCTCCCTGCCCGCAAAAATCTCGCTGTGGTCTCTTAAATATTCATTATAGGTATCTTCGATGGGCTTTCTGTAATCCCCTTCATCAAAAACGATATCTTTCAGCTCCGTTGAAAACGTGGTATGGCGGCAGTGGTCCGACCAGTAAGTATCAAGCACGCGAATCTCTGTCATCGTCGGATCTCTATGCTCTTCGCTCTTATAATAATTCTGGATATGCAGAAAATCTTTAAAAGTCATAGCAAGCCCTAGAGAACGGTAAAGCGCATTCAGCTCCGCCTCCGGCATGTCCTGGAACCCTTCAAATACTTGAATATCCTCTGGTTCGTCAAATACCGTAACGAGCGTCTCCGGTTTCTCCTCTTGAGCTTCCCTGGAATCCACCGGATTGATGCAGTGGCTGCGGACGGCAGCGAATTCTTCATCAGAAATGCTGCCTTCAATTACATAAGTCGTGGCAGTACGGATTACCGGAACCTCGTCTTCCTTGATAAAACGGACGCACTGCTCCGCCGAATCTGCCCTCTGGTCAAACTGTCCCGGCAGATACTCTACGGAAAAGCTGCGGTCTCCTTCCTTCATCGGAAATTCTTCTTTATAAAGAATATCCACCGGCGGCTCCGCGAACACGCTACTGCACGCCTTCTCAAACGTTTCGTCTGAAAGATTCTCCACGTCATAACGGATCAAGACGCGTACCCCGCTCACATCGGGAATTCCCAGATAATGGCGGATCTCATGCCTCAAAGCCTTTGCCGCTACGGCAAATTCCGGTTTCTTCTCCACAAAAACACGCTTTACATTACTCATATACAGTCTCCTTTACATCATGCTGCATGCTGCCATACACACAGATCACCTGCTGATAGTCTCTGCCTGTATCGTACCATAATTTACATCATTAGTATAATTAATATAATTAAAGTTTATGATAAGTCAGACTAATCATTTTATCTTTCCAGTATTCTTACCCTTTCGAAAGCCTCCAAAAAGCAGGCTTAAAATAAGAAGAATAAGCAGTATTCCCAGAAAAATCCCGCCGATTCTCATAACAAAATCATAGAACAGACCCTCCGGGAGCATTCGAATCATGTAGTCTGATGCCGGGTCAAATATCCATTGGTCATTGTCAAAAAAGATATGGTGAAACTGCACAAACACCGTATTGAAATCTATTACCGCTGCAAGGCCAATAACAGCTGCCACGGCCGCAGTAATCCCCAGAGCTGCCACATAAGACCTTGAGAGTATCCGCCTGATATCCGCGCGGACTGCAATAAGGAAGGCAAGGCACAGCACAGCGATTACGCATGCGCCCAGACGGATATTCAGTCCGCCGATAAACAAATCTCTGACTTCCCCCATATGAAAACGATCCTGCTCATTAAAGAAATCCTGTTCTTTTCCTTCCACGGTAGTCACTACAGAGAGTGTATCTCGTTCTCCCCTTAAATACGCCATCATCTCCCGAGTCACATACATGGCATCATCCATTGTCATATCAAGTTCTGAGAGAACGTCGTATTTCTCATATTCTTTTTGATATACACGAAAGTCAGAATACATAGCAATCTCAAAACTGGTAATCAGGACCGCCGCTATAACCGCAAAGGCAAGAATCACTCCCGCCGCCCACTGTACCCTATCCTTAATTGTATGTTTTTTAACAGCTTTTTCCATAATTCACGAATCCTTTCATTGGTAATATTGTATTTTTCTTTTATATAGCTTATAATACAGCCAGGATTTATTAGGAGGTCTAATAATGATTGATATTAATTATGAGCTTTATAAAGTCTTCTATCATGTAGCGTCAACCCTGAACTTTTCAGAGGCTTCCAAACGCCTCTTTATCTCCCAGTCCGCGGTCAGCCAGTCCATTAAAACACTGGAACGCAAACTGGATCAGACACTTTTTATAAGGAGTACAAAGAAAGTCCAGCTCACCCCGGAGGGCGAAATTCTTATGCGCCACATCGAACCTGCGATGAATCTCATTCAGAAAGGAGAGACTCAGCTTTTAGATGCCGCATCCACAGGCGGTCAGATCCGCATCGGCGCCAGCGACACGATATGCCGATATTTCCTTATCCCCTATCTTGAGCGTTTCCACAAAGCATTCCCAGGAGCACACATCAAAGTCATCAACCAGACTTCCATGAAATGCGCGGAGCTTTTGCTGAATGGGCTTGTGGATCTGATTGTGGTCAACTATCCCAACAACCACCTGGGAACTTCTGCCACTGCTGTGCGGATCAAAAAGTTCCGCGATGTATTTATTGCAGGCAGTACATTTTTCGATCTCAAAGGAGTGACTTTGTCCTTTTCCCAGCTTTTGTCCTACCCGATTCTTATGCTGGATAAGAACAGTACAACCAACGAGTTCCTCCATCAGGTATTCCAGCAGCACCAGCTGGATCTTGTGCCGGAGATCGAGCTGACCAGCAATGATCTGCTGATCGACCTGGCACGGATCGGCCTGGGTATTGCCTTTGTGCCTGACTACTGTATCAGCCATGCGGGCGATGATATCTTCCAGCTTCAGACCAGGGAAGAGCTCCCGGAACGGGAACTTGCCATCGTCTACAATGAACACCTTCCTCTCTCCAGGGCCTCCATGGAATTTCTCAGCTATTTCCAGAATTCTTCCAGGTAAACCGGCAGGCTGTCCGCGCTGCACGTGCGGATTCCTTTCCATTCTCTTGGAAATGTGTCTCTGTACTGTCTCTGCTTAAAACGGTCATCCAGGAGAAGAATCAGCCCTCTGTCGCTCTCTGTACGGATGACACGCCCAGCAGATTGAAGCACTTTATTCATACCGGGATAAAGATAGGCGTAATCAAATCCTGCCATTCCTCTGTTTTCAAAATACGTTCTGATAATCTCCCTGTCATTGCACACCTGAGGAAGCCCTGTTCCGACAATGACCGCACCGATCAGACGGTCCTCCGTCAGATCAATTCCTTCGGAAAAGATTCCGCCCATAACACAAAATCCCACCAGGCTTTTATCCCTCTCTTCTTCGAACAGAGACAGAAATTCCTCTCTGTCACGTTCGCTCATACTAGGAGATTGAATCACATAATCCACCTCTTCCGCCTGCTTCGTAAAACAGTCAAATACATCCTGCATCATTTTATATGATGGGAAAAATGCGATATAGTTTCCTTTTTTGCCTGAAGCCGCACCTGCAATATACCGGGCGATCTTCTCATACATGGCAGAACCGCGCATCGTGTATCTTGTGCTCACATCTGTCCCCATAAGAAGCAGCCGGTTTTCCCTGGGGAACGACGATTCTGCATAAATTGCATAATCATCTGTTTCGACAGAAAGCAGCTTCTTATAATAGTGAATCGGAAGCATTGTTGCAGAAAAAAATATCGCTGCCAGGCTATATTCCAGGCAGTTTTGGAGATTTACAGCCGGATTCACACAGAAAAGCTTTACCAGGAACCTCCCGTCTTTTTCCAGTTCACAATAAATCACATAATTTTCATCCATAATATCATGGATATTTACAAAACTTCGAATCTGGAAATACAGGCTGAGCACTTCTTCCCGCTTCTCTTCGTCAATCGGTCTCTCTAAGTACGTCTCCATCTCCGTCAGGACATTCATAAGTTTCAGTGCAATATGAGATACACTGTCCAATATCCGATAGTTTTCACATTCTCTCTTCAGTGCCAGAAACAGTCTGTTAACAGACTCGAACTTCCCTGCCAGTGACGGCGCGTCAGCCCGAATTGCCCGCTTCACCTGCAGGAGATCCTCTTTATACAACTGCGCACTGTACATTTCCCGTCCCCGTTCCACCAGGTTGTGCGCCTCATCGATCAGAAAAATAGAATCCTTGCTGCTCCCCTCTGAAAAGAACCGCTTCAGATGAGCCGTCGGATCAAATACATAATTGTAATCACAGATCACTGCATCCGCCCATGTAGAAATGTCCAGCGACAATTCAAAAGGACATACTCTGTATTTATGGGCCTGCTCTTCCACTGCCCTGCGGTTTATTTCATGCCCGCTGGTAATCATATCAAACACCGCGTCATTTACCCTGTCAAAATGTCCTTTTGCATAAGGACAGGCATCTGGATTGCAGGCAGTCTCCTCGCAGAAACAGATCTTCTCCTTCGCTGTCAGCGTAATCACATTCATGCAGAGCCCCTGTTCTTTCAATGTGCGGAATGCCTGTTCTGCCACGGTTCTGGTAATCGTCTTTGCCGTCAGATAGAAAATCTTTCCCCCAAGCCCTTCCCCCACAGCCTTGACTGCGGGAAATACAGTAGATATCGTTTTCCCCACCCCTGTCGGTGCCTGTATAAATAACTTCTTCTTCCGCAGAATTGTCCGGTAAACTGCCGCAGCTACATCTCTCTGCCCTGCGCGGTAAGCAAACGGAAATTCCAGACCCTGGATGGAGCAGTCCCGCTTTTTCTCCCATTCAATCTGAAAACGGGCCCATTTTTCATACCGGCTGACCAGTTTTTCAAACCATGTTTTCAGTTCTTCCTTTGTATAGACATCCAGAAAGCGGCGGATTTCTTCGGTTTCCAAATGACAATAGGTCATCTGGACCCCAATTCTCTCGAGGTTATGCTG
The DNA here is from genome assembly GCA_959022495.1 of uncultured Lachnospiraceae bacterium. Taxonomy (GTDB): domain Bacteria; phylum Bacillota; class Clostridia; order Lachnospirales; family Lachnospiraceae; genus Mediterraneibacter. The sequence goes on from CAUEYX010000008.1 coordinate 28,760, forward strand.
TTCCGCATAAATATATGCATAGCACTTCGCCTGGGCTAAATGCACATTCACAGGCCGCTCAATATGGGATAAGTCTCTGAGCACTCCTTTTATTTCATCTACGGTCACGTCCGGCCCATCGTCTGTTTTCTCACTGCCGCCTGCCCCATCGCACTGTTCCTTTATAATGATGCCGTCTGCCCGCCCTTCAACCTGAATATCGAATCCCTCACACGGAATCTGCATTTTCATGCTTACTTCCGCATGATACTCCGGTCCCATCCTCCTCTGTATCCGCCGGTGCACTCTTCCGCCCATAAGCATGGCGTCTTTATCCAGCCCGCCGGCGGTACGGTTGTCAATATCCCCTTCCCGCAGGATAAATTCTACCAGACTGCGCACAGAGATCCGAACCTTTTTCAAATCTTTTTTCAACTGTATGCTTCCGCCTTTTCATAATGATGCTTCTATCATAGTCTGATTTCACTCTTTATGCAAGTACCTGACATTACAGCTGTACTATAATCCGGCTGTGGTGCCATCTCCGGCATTCCTTCCCGGTAGCGAAGCGGCAGGTGATTCTTCTGACATCTTATATTTTCTCTTTCTTTGATTGATACTGACTCAAAAAAACCTTTCCAAAGGCGCTCATATTCCATCTCTTTTTCCGAAATCAAATCCGCTGCCTCCCGCTCCAGGGATTCCCCCCAGACAAGCCCCCACCGTTCCTTCGCTTTATGCACCAGAAACACTTGGTGGGATTTATCATAGATCATCCAGTTTTCCAGTGGAAAGCGGTCTGTAAAATGATCCGCGACGCAGGTCAGGACCTGGGCTTTTGGCGTAATCTCAGAAAACAGAATGCCGTTTTTTAATTCCCGGAAGCGGATAAACTCTTCATACATATGCGCCTCATTGGCCACGCTGCGGCTCAGCGCAAACACCTTCGCCACATCTGTGCTGCCCAGATGGTCCATGATTTTATGGCTGTCCGGGAGATTCCTTGATTCCTGTATCGTCTTAAAAACAGCGGTTCCCTTCTCCTCATTATCAGAAAGCAGTGCGTGGTAAATATCCCAGTACGCATTGTAACCCAGATACCTTTTGATCATCCGTTCCAGCCGTGCCGCTTTCTGCTCACACTCCTCCACAGTCCGGTATTCACAGAATAGCTGCTGCTGTGTTTTTCCCCGTATCTCAATGCCGGCATCTCCATCCCTGCACTCTTTCCACGCGTCATGCAGTGCCGAATACAGTCCTGTTATTGTGTCTGTACATATATAGACCTGTCTCATTCTGCGCTCACCCCGCTTATATTCATGTCATCAAACAGTGACAATTGTCTGAATGTTTCAGAGCCTGCCCCCTGTGGAAGACGTTCTTTTGTATTCAGAAGATTCCTTGTGATATAATCCTCATCTATCCGCACCGGATACATCATCTTCCCGCCGCAGGTAATAAAGTAAAGTGCGCGCTTTAGAACAACTCCCATCTTTTTCAAATCTTCGAATTCAAGACTCCCCAGGCGGCGCGCCTTCACAATGCGCCCTGCCGACTTATACCCGATGCCAGGCACACGCAGCAGCGTATAGTAGTCAGCCCGGTTAATCTCTACCGGAAATATCTCCAAGTGTTTTAACGCCCAGCAGCATTTCGGATCAAGCAGTACATTAAAATTCTGATTCTCCTCATCCAGCAGCTCTTCTGCCCGGAAATGATAAAACCGCAAAAGCCAGTCCGCCTGATAAAGCCTGTGTTCTCTAAGAAGAGGGGGGCCCTGTTCACGGATAGATGGCAGCGCTTTGTCCTCATTCACCGGCACAAAGGCGGAGAAAAATACCCGCTTCAAATCAAACTTCTTATACAGGGATTCCGTCACGCGCAGGATCTGATAGTCTGTCTCCGGTGTAGCCCCTATAATCATCTGTGTACTCTGCCCGGCAGGAACAAACCGCGGCGCACTACGGTAAAGCATAATTTCCTGACTGTTCTCCTTCATCTTCTGCTGTACGAATCTCATGGGCGCGAGAATATTCTTTCTTGACTTATGGGGCGCAAGAAGACGCAGGCTCTCTGCTGTGGGGAGCTCCATATTAACACTCATTCTGTCCGCCAGATACCCTGTCATCCGAATCAGCCGCTGGTCGGCTCCCGGTATGGCCTTCACGTGTATATACCCCTGGAAACCACATACATGCCTGAGCCTGTATAGAGTGGCATAAATCAATTCCATCGTGTAATCCGGACTCTTTAATATACCTGAACTTAAAAACAGTCCCTCAATATAATTTCGCCGGTAAAACTCCATTGTCAATGTGCATACCTCCTCCGGCGTAAAGGACGCGCGCACGACATCATTGGACGAACGATTGATACAATATTTACAGTCATAGATACACTCATTGGTAAATAGAATCTTAAGGAGGGAGATACACCTTCCGTCCGCGGAAAAACTGTGGCATATTCCGGCCTTTCTGCAGTTCCCCATGCCAGTCCCATCTCCCTGGCGCTCCACACCGCTCGAAGTACAGGAGACATCATATTTCGCTGCATCGGATAAAATATTCAGTTTTTCATAAAGTGTCATTTCCTTTTGAATCCTGCCCCGCATTATAAATTACCTCTCAGAATTTCGAACACACGTTCTTTTTCTTTATAATAGCACGTATGTTCGAACGTTTCAAGAGATAAATTTATTTATAGTTCATGGATGAATCTGGATTTGTGGGGGAGACAAGTTTGGAGGATGAGTCCGAAAACAGCGGGATTATTTGAGGACGTATTCGTGGAGAGGGGCGGGGTGTATCAGGTTCCGTTCCATGATTTGGGAAAGATCTAAAAGGAAGGACACACGGCTAAAAACAATTGACCAGCGGAAGATTCGGCTTACGCCTCAGGCATCCGCTGGTCAATTAACGCCGCGCATCCTTCCTTTAAGACTTTCCGGCAAATCATTCCAAGTCGCCTGCTCCACCCCGCCCCTCTCCACGAAAGGTCCTCCAAATAGGTGCTGTTTTCTGCGCGGGGGTGCGGGTGGCTGAGGTGACTTCGGAATGGAACTTAGAAAAATAGAAATCCGGTGACATGCGTTGAAATTGGCAGAGAGATTGTTTGAAGCGAAGCTGAGTTGCTCTCTGCCAATTTCTGCTTTTAGCATGTTACCGGATTTCGTTATTTTTCTTGTTCCATGGAGCGGAACCGAAGCCACCCACGTCCCGCGCAGAATACGTCTTCGACGACCCGCTCCGAAGTTTTCGTCCGATTTGCCGCTGCCCCTGCGAGTCTCCCCGGCAAATCCAGATTTTATTCGCAGTCTCTTATGCGTTTTCTCAGCGGCAGAACCATCGCTGGAGACACAGACAGCTCGTCCAGTCCCATCTTCAGGAACTCCTCTGTAAGCTCCAAGTCCGCTCCCAGTTCTCCACAGATACCGATCCACGCGCCCTCCGCATGGGCACTCTCAGCCGCCATCTTAATCATAGCCAGCACTGCCGGATGATGCGGATCATAGAACTGATCCAGTTTAGAATTCTGACGGTCAATCGCCAGAGTGTACTGGGTCAGGTCATTTGTGCCTACACTGAAGAAGTCAACCTCTTTCGCGAGCTCCCGGCTCACCATCACAGATGCCGGAGTTTCGATCATAATGCCAAGCTCCACGTCTTCTTTAAATGGGATTCCTTCGCTCTTAAGCTCTTCCTTCACTTCCGCGATAATTTCCTTAATCTTATGAACTTCCTCAACAGAAATAATCATCGGGAACATAATGGAAATATTTCCATATACCGCTGCACGATACAGGGCACGGAGCTGCGTCTTGAATATCTCCGGCCTGGTCAGGCAGATGCGGATTGCACGATAGCCCAGAGCCGGGTTGTCCTCTTTATCGAGCCCAAAATAATCCACCTGCTTATCCGCTCCGATATCCAGTGTACGGATAATGACTTTCTTCCCGGCCATGCTCTCTGCTACCTGTTTATACACAGAGAACTGCTGATCCTCAGTCGGAAAATCGGTGTTCTCCAGATACAGGAATTCACTTCTGAAAAGACCAATGCCGCCCGCATCATTCTTAAGTACAGCGCCCAGATCAGATACATTCCCGATATTGGCATATACATTGATCTTCTGTCCGCTCTTTGTAACGTTCTCTTTGCCTTTCAGCTGTTCCAGAAGTGCTTTCTGTTCCAGGTCCTTTGCGCGCTTCTCCTGCATGACTTTCATCGTCTCATCATCCGGTTCAATGTAAAGTGTCCCTGTGAATCCGTCAATTGCAGCCATTTTCCCATCGTATTCTGCAAGCAGCGTTTCCCCGAGACCGATCACTGCCGGAATATTCATTGTACGTGCCAAAATCGCTGTGTGGGAATTCGATGATCCGTACATTGTCGCAAACCCGAGTACTTTGCTCTTATCAAGCTGCACCGTTTCACTCGGAGCGAGATCATCCGCTGCAATGATACACGGTTCTGTCATCTCTTTCATTCCCGCGTCCACGCCGCACAGTATATCAAGGACACGCTCAGAGACGTCTTTTACATCCGCCGCACGTCCCTGCATGTAAGCATCATCCATCGCCGCAAACATCTGCGCGAAATTATCTGCCGTTGTAGCCACAGCAAACTCTGCATTGACTTCCTGCGTGCGGATAATATTCTCAATTGACTCAAGATAATCCAGATCCTCCAGCATCATCTGATGGATCTCAAAGATCATCGCGTTCGCTTCTCCCACGTCTTCAATCGCCTTATCATACAGTCCTTTTAACTGGGATACCGCTGTATCCTTCGCGTCCTGGAATCTTTTCCACTCTGCATCCACATCATCGACGTGCGCTCTTTTGATCACCTTTTCGTTTCTCTTATAAAACATCAGCTTTCCGATAGATACACCGCCGAATACACTTTTACCGCTTATCGTAATCATGGCCTGCTTCTCCTTAATCTATTTATAAATTTTCTTTGAAGAATGCCTCTAATTCTGCGATCGCTGTATCTTCATCTGCTCCTTCAACTGTGATCGTAACTTCCTCGCCTGTCTTAACTCCCAGTCCCATTACGCCGAAGATTCTCTTTGCATCTGCTGTCTTTTCGCCCTTTGTGATCTTTACAGATGACTGATAACCTGCAGCCTGCTTAACAAGGATTCCTGCCGGTCTTGCGTGGATTCCTTCTGGATCTGTTACCACGTATTTGAATTCTTTCATAATTGTTTGTCCTCCTTTGACTTCATGATTCTGTTATCAGTATATACCACATCTGCTGAATTTTCAATTGCTGTTTCAGCGAGAAACCGTATTTTGTTGCACTATTTAGCAGAGTTTCCCGGCCGAAAATTCAAGCCTGCGGACCTCGTCTGTATATGAGATTCCGAATTCCCTGTTATTGAAAAAGCGGAGTCGATAAATACCTCTCACCTGTATCCGGAAGGAGAGCCGCGACGGTCCTTCCCTCATTCTCCGGTTTCTGTGCTTCTATGATCGCGGTGTGCAGCGCCGCCCCTGATGTAATTCCGACAAGGATTCCCTCTGTCGCTGCCAGAAGCCTGGCAGCTGCATATGCCTCTTCTTCCGTCACTTGGAGGACCTGATCGTAGATCTCCGCATCCAGAATCTCCGGGACAAATCCCGCACCAATGCCCTGCAGACCATGCGCCCCCGGCTTCCCCCCGGAGAGCACCGGTGAGCCTGCCGGCTCTGCCGCAATGATTTTTATACCCGGTTTCCGCTCCTTCAGATACTTTCCGGCACCGGTCACTGTACCACCGGTTCCCACTCCGGCAATAAAGATATCTACCGTGCCTTCTGTATCCTCCCAAATTTCAGGTCCTGTGGTTCGATAGTGTGCTTCCGGGTTTGCCTTATTTACAAACTGGCCCAGCACAACCGCATTTTCCATCTCTTTTTCCATTGCTGCCGCTTTTTCAATAGCCCCTGTCATACCTTTCGCTCCGTCTGTAAGCACAATCTTCGCGCCATATCCCAGAAGAAGTTTCCGCCTCTCGATGCTCATTGTCTCCGGCATGACAAAGACTGCTGTATATCCCTTTGCCGCCGCCACAGAGGCAAGTCCAATCCCCGTATTCCCACTGGTAGGTTCGATAATGACAGCGCCTTTTTTCAATCTGCCGGTCCTCTCTGCGTCTTCAATCATGCTGAGGGCCGTCCGGTCCTTTACACTTCCGGCGGGATTAAAATACTCCAATTTAACCAGAACCCTGGCCTTGAGCTTCTCTGCCCTTTCAATATTCCTGACTTCTAACAGCGGAGTTTTCCCGATCAGCTCCGTCACGCTCTGATATACTTTCATTCTCTATCTCCTTCCTCCTTATGGGTCTGCTGTTCTTTCATATAATAAAAACCGATTTACAGTCTGAACTTTCTTTTACACAGCTTCCAGTGCCTGCTCCAAATCCCAGAGAATATCATCAATATGTTCTGTACCGATGGATACCCTCACTGTGTTTGGACGTATTCCGGAATTTTCCAGCTCTTCCGCTGTCATCTGAGAATGAGTCGTGCTGGCCGGATGGATGACAAGGGATTTCACATCCGCCACATTGGCCAGCAGAGAAAATATCTCAAGATGGTCAATAAAACGCATGGTATCCTCCTGTGTCCCCTTAATCTCGAATGTAAAAATCGAAGCCCCGCCCTTGGGGAAATATTTCTGGTACAGGTCATGGTACGGGCTGTCAATAACGGAGGGATGATTCACCTTCGCGACCTTCGGGTGCCCTGCCAAGAATTCTGCTACTTTCTTTGTATTTTCAATGTGCCGCTCCACACGGAGAGAAAGCGTTTCCAGCCCTTGGAGAAAAAGGAATGCATGAAGCGGTGCCACAGCCGCCCCCATATCCCTCAATAACACAGCCCGGATTCTTGTCACAAAAGCCGCCGGTCCGGCTGCCTGTAAAAAGGAGACTCCGTGATAGCTCGGGTCCGGCTCCGTAATCTGGGGATATCTCCCATACGATTTCCAGTCGGTCTTTCCGCTCTCAATGATCACACCGCCAAGCGCGGTACCATGGCCTCCGATAAACTTTGTTGCGGAATGTACTACGATATCCGCTCCATACTCGAACGGGCGGAACAGATAGGGCGTGGCAAATGTATTATCCACTACCAGCGCGATCCCGTGCGCATGAGCAGTGTCTGCAATCTTTCGGATATCCGCAAGATTTGCATTGGGATTGCCGATAGACTCGATAAAAACCGCCTTTGTATTATCTCGAATTGCTGTTTCCAGGCTGCCCTCCTCATCCGGATCGATAAACGAAGCCGTAATTCCCTGGGTAGGCAGAGTATGTTCAAGCAGATTATAAGAGCCTCCGTAAATGTATTTTGAAGCAACGATATGATCGCCTGCTTTCGCCAGATTCTGTAATGCATAAGTGATCGCCGCTGCCCCGGAAGCCACCGCCAGAGCCGCGCTTCCACTTTCCAGCGCGGCAATGCGTGTCTCAAATACCTCCTGGGTGGGATTGGTCAGCCTGCCGTAAATATTTCCCGCATCGGCAAGGCTGAACCGGTCTGCCGCATGACGGCAGTCGCGGAATACATACGACGTGGTCTGGTAGATCGGAACCGCCCTGGCGTCTGTCGCCGGATCTGGAGTTTCCTGCCCTGAATGTAACTGTAATGTCTCAAATTTAAAGTCTCTTTTCATAAATATGCCCTTCCTTTCCTCTGCCATTTCCGGACCCGTCTGCGCGTCCTCGGTCTTTTTGTCAGATATAATACATCATCATGTCTTTCTCAAGTGTTCTGCGGTAGTCTCTGACAAGACTGCCAAGTGTTCTCTCCTCAAGGTACTGGTTTACCTTTCTGTCTATCTCATCCCAGAGAAGCCTGCTCAGAGAAGCCTGCACTGGATCTGTCTCCTCTCCATCCCTTTCAATAATGGAGAATTCACCTTCAAGTGCTTTTAAAATCTCTTTTACCGTAATCTCGTCTGCGTCTCGGGCCAGCTTATATCCTCCGTTCGGACCTTTTACTCCAATAACAATCCCCGCCCTGCGCAGCATTCCAAACACCTGTTCCAGATAATTCAGCGACAGTTTCTGCCGCTGCGCGGTCTGAGAGAGAGACACAGCTTCTCCCTGACCATTCGCCGCAAGATCTACTAAGGCTCTCAACCCGTATCTCCCCTTTGTAGACAGCTTCATCCTTTCACCACCTCCCAATTCCTACTTTTCCGATATGTATTATATGGTTTATGTTATATCAGCTAATTCCCACCTTGTCAATATAAAATATGAATTTTCCTGGGAGACTCATAATGGTTGATGGAAAATCATGGAACGGAACCTGATCCGTCCCGCCCCTCTTCACGAATACGCCTTTAAATAATCCTGCTGTTTTCGGACGACCTTTTCAAAATCGTCTCCCTCCGCAAATCCAAATTCAGCGCCTCCTTGACAATATCTCCGATGGTTATTTCTCCCGCCGTATCTTTTATGATCTCCCACATATCCGCCCACACTTCCCGGGTCGGACATTGTCCGCACGCAATGCCGCAGTCCGTCTCCCTGGTCAGGCATTCCACAGGTGCCAGTTCTCCCTCTGACGCCTTGAGGACCTCCAAAATGGTTATGTCGTCCGCCTCCCTGGAAAGGCAGTATCCGCCGAAGGCGCCGCGGGCGCTGGATACGATTCCTGCACTGCAGAGCATTTTCACAATCCGCTCCAAATACTTCTCTGACAATTCCCTCCGCCGGGCTATATTTTTCAAGCTCTCCCTGTGGTCCCGCTCCGAATGCATGGCAAGATCCACTACAATTTCCAGCGCATATTTCCCCTTTGTAGATATTTTCATGCTCTTCCCTCACTTCAAACGATATTCTGATCTCATTTTAATGGACCGCCGCAGTAAATACAAGCGTCCGCCATCTTTTGTATAATTTTATGTAACGCCCCAGAAATCCGTTGACTTTTATTGTTAAACATGCTACACTGAGCCAGTATTGTTCCTCGCGGGGAGCGGTACGGAAACTTATTTATTTTTTCTTAAATGGAGGGCAACACAATGACAGGTACAGTGAAATGGTTTAACAACCAGAAAGGCTATGGATTCATTTCCGATTCTGAGGGCAATGACATTTTTGTTCACTACTCAGGCCTTGTAATGGATGGATTCAAAACTCTGGAGGAAGGCCAGGCTGTCGAATTTGAAGTGACAGAAGGCGCAAAAGGACCGCAGGCAACAAATGTAGTAAAACTTTAATCAGATTTTTTAATGTACCTTTTAATATATAAACAGACTTGATTTATTATTAAAAAGCAATACAGAGAAATGAGATTAGCAGAGACGGCATGGCTTTGGGCCATGCCGTCTGCTGTTTTCTGACTGCTGCAGCTCCTGCTGACCGTATTCATTATATTTCTCCGATGATATATATGGCAGGATCAGCGTAAAACAGCGGGTACCCGGCTTTTCATCCCGGATACCCGCTGTATAATAATCCTATTATATTGATCACATCGTACTCTTAATATTGGAAACGTATGCTTCAGACGCTTCCCACACATCGAAACCGCTTCCTCTCAAAATATCCACTACTCTTGCGGGATCATCACATTTCAGGACCGCGGACGCATCCTCCCCGTTGGCGAACGCGTACATATACTCAATGTTCACTTCGCCGTCCACGATCTGATGCATGGCGCGGCTTAAAGAACCTGTTTCATGGGGCACCCTCAGCGCAACCACATCTGTGAGCATTGCAGTAATCCCGTTTTCTTTCAGGACCGCTTTGCCCTTGTTCGGGTCAGATACGATCATACGGAGCATTCCGTATTCCGTTGTGTCAGCCAGGCTGAGCGCAACGATATTCACGTCACTTCCTGCAAGGACCGAGAGTACTTCATCAAGCCGTCCCTCTCTGTTCTCCAGAAATACCGATAACTGTTGAATCGTGATTCCCATATCTTCTACCTCCCTCTTTTCTTACAGATTCCTGTTGTCGATCACACGGACAGCCTTGCCCTCACTTCTCTGGATCGACTTCGGCTCAACAAGTTTCACTCTGACAGATACGCCCAGCGCCGTCTTCAGCGCTGCCGCGATCTTATTTCTCAGCGCATCCAGTTTGCGGATCTCATCAGAGAATACACTTTCATCTACTTCTACCATGACCGTCAGGACATCCAGATTGTCTTCTCTGTCCACAATCATCAGGTAGTGGGGCGCCACCACGCCGCCCATGGAAAGAAGCGCTGTCTCAACCTGGGTCGGGAATACATTGACCCCGCGGATAACCTTCATGTCGTCTGTTCTTCCCGTGAACTTCGAGATCCTGGGGAGTGTTCTTCCACACTCACATGTGCTGTGGTCAATGCTGGTCAGGTCTTTAGTGCGGTAGCGGATCAGCGGCATTGCCTCTTTTGCGAGTGTTGTAAATACAAGCTCACCTGTCTCTCCGTCGGCGCATGCTTCATGAGTCGCCGGATTTAATACCTCCGGATAGAAATAATCCGCATGGACGTGGAGACCCGCCTTGTGGATGCAGTCCTGCGCCACGCCCGGACCTGTGATCTCGCACAGTCCATAGATATCAAAACAATTGATATGCAGGATGCTCTCAATCTTCCTGCGCATTTCCTCTGTCCACGGCTCTGCCCCGTGGATACCTGCTTTTAACTTCATATGGTCAACCAGTCCTGCCTCCTGGATGGACTCCGCCAGGTAGAGGGCATAAGAAGGCGTACATGCGAAAGCCGTTGCTCCCAGATCTTCCATACACATCATCTGGCGTTTTGTATTTCCTGCTGACATGGGGATTGCCATGGCGCCCAGCGCCTTCGCGCCGTAATCCAGTCCCAGGCCTCCCGTGAAGAGCCCATAGCCGTAGCATACATGGATGATATCCTCATCCGTAAGTCCCGCCATGGTCAGGCCTCTTGCCACACATTCTCCCCACACATCAACATCCTTCTGCGAATACGGAGCAATGGTCAGTTTTCCCGTCGTACCGGAAGTGCCCTGTACCCGCACTACGTCCTTTTTGGGAATTGCCAGAAGTCCGAAAGGATAGTTGTCCCTTAAATCTTCCTTTGTCGTGAATGGAAGTTTCTCGATGTCTTCGATGGACTTGATATCCCCGGGCTCTACGCCTTTCTGCTGCATTTTTCTCCGATAGAACGGCACATTGTCATACACCCTTTTTACCACGTCCACAAGACGCTCACTCTGCAGGGCTGCCATCTCATCCCTGCTCATACACTCAATCTTCGGATCACGAATCCGTTCTACCCAGTTTTCTAATGATACTGCCGCCATTTTTGTTTCTCCTTTAATGTTCTTATAATTGTTCTTTTATAATTCCTCTTCTCCGATGAGCTTCACATCTGCAGCTCTTAAGACTTTTTCTGCTTTGTCAAAATCGTCGGTATGAAATACCATGACAGGAGCTTTTCCTTCGCGGATCACAAAAGAATAAATATAATTCACATTGATCTGACCTTCTGCGAGGATCGAGAGCATCTGGTTTAAATTGCCCTTTTCGTCTTTGAGTTCCGCGCCCATTACGTCGCTTACCCGGGTCACGAATCCTCTCCTGGTCAGACTCTCCTTTGCCCGGACCGGATCATCCACCACGAGACGCATGATCCCGAACTCCGGCGTATCAAAAGTTGAGATCGCACGGATGTTGACATGTCCTTCCGTAAGAACAGAAGTCACATTCATCATGCTTCCCGGCTGATTTTCCACAAATACTGATATCTGCCTGATCATTACTATCACCGCCCTTCTATAGAAACTTTTTCTTTAAACTCATCCTGCGCAAGAGCACTGTACTGTCTCTCTCCCCGCAAAATGCCGGCTGCGCCGATGTATTTACTGTGTGATGCCGTATCCCACGTCAAATGCTTTCTTATTGATCTCGACGGTCTTCGGCGGAACGGTCTTCTCGATCACCTCATACCACTGCTCTTTCGTAAAGTCCATATGCTGTGCCGCGATGCCGAGCACAATCATATTGAATACTTTCGGGTTCCCCAGCTTCCTGGATTCTTCTGTGGCATCCACCTTGTAGACCGTGTACTCCTTCTCAAGGTCTTCTAGGATATGTTCCGGGTACTGCGCCGCCCCGATGACCACCGGCATGGGGTCGATGCGCCAGTCATTGACGATGAGCACGCCGTCTTTCTTGAGGAAATGCGCATATCTGAGCGCTTCCAGCCTCTCAAAGGCAATGATGACATCCGCCTGTCCCTCTTCTACGATCGGTTCTGCCACCTTATCTCCGTAACGGACAAATGTGACGACACTTCCGCCTCTCTGCGCCATGCCGTGGACCTCTGAAAGCTTCACGTCATAGCCTCCCGCTATGGTCAGTCCGCCAAGGACGCGGCTTGTCAGAAGGGTTCCCTGACCGCCCACTCCGACGATCATGATATTTTTTACTGCCATATCTATTCCCCCTCCCTTACAAGCTCGATGGCGTCAAATTTACACAAATCCTTACACAGACCGCATCCGGTACACATGGTATCGTCGATATGGATCGTACCGTCCAGATTCTTTGTCATAGCCGGACATCCCGGCTTCATGCACATACCGCACTTCTTACATTTCTCCGCGTGCGCAGTGTAGAGCGGTTTCTTCCTCTTATCCAGAAGGACACAGGGCGTTTTTGTGATGATGACGGAGATCTCGTCCTTCGCCGCCTCTTCTTTGACTGTCTTCTCAAGAAGCGCGGTATCCAGAGCATTCACCTCTGTCACATTCTTCACGCCGATGGCGCGGCACAGTGCCTGGATATTGATAGCGTAAGTCGGATCGCCCTGAAGTGTCTTTCCGGTTGCGGAATGATCCTGGTGTCCGGTCATTCCTGTGGTAGAGTTATCCATAATGATGACCGTGCCTGTCGCCTTGTTATATACCATGTTCATCAGAGAGTTCACACCGGTGTGCATGAAAGTAGAATCTCCGATCACTGCCACCCAGTTCTTTATGTAATCCTTGCCCTTTGCCTTCTCCATGCCGTGGAGGGTGGATATGCTGGAGCCCATGCACATGGTGGTGTCAATGACACTTAAAGGCGCAACCGCTCCCAGCGTATAGCATCCGATATCGCCCGCCGCGTGCATCTTCAGCTTATTGAGCACATAGAAGACACTTCTGTGCGGACATCCCGGACAGAGGATGGGCGGTCTTCCCGGAGCCTTTGCCGGCTCTTTTAAATCAAGCTCTTCTTTTAAGATGGCTGTTCTCAGCATGTTGGCGCTGTACTCGCCCTGAACGGTAAAGATCTCTTTTCCGACTGCCTTAATGCCCCAGGACTTTACCTGCTCCTCAATCACCGGATCTAACTCTTCTACAATATATAAAGTATCCACCTTGGAAGCAAAATCTTCGATCAGTTTTCTCGGAAGGGGATTGACCATTCCAAGTTTCAGAACGGATGCCTCCGGCAGAGCTTCTTTCACATACTGATACGGGATGCCGCTTGTAATGACGCCGATCTTCGTATCATTCATCTCCACTTTATTGATCGGAAGTGTATTCGCCGCTTCCGCAAGCTCCAGATTGCGCTTCTCGATCTCAATGTGGCGGAGCTTCGCGTTACCCGGCATCATGACATTCTTCGGGATATTCTTCTCGTAAGGCTTATCCTCCGGTGTCACGCGCTCGCATAATTCTACCAGTCCCTGGGAGTGTGCAAGCCTGGTTGTTGTACGGAAGATGAACGGACGGTCGAACTGCTCGCTTAAGTCAAATGCCGCCTTGAAGAAGTCCTTTGCCTCCGCGCTGTCTGACGGCTCAATCACCGGGACCTGCGCCGCTCTCGCCACCATTCTTGTATCCTGCTCGTTCTGGGAGCTGTACAGTCCCGGATCGTCCGCGACGACAATGACCAGACCGCCGTTCACTCCCATGTACGACACGGAGTAAAGCGGGTCCGCCGCCACATTTAATCCCACATGCTTCATACAAGCCATGGCGCGTGTCCCCGCCAGGCTGGCGCCTACAGCCACCTCTGTCGCCACCTTCTCATTGGGCGCCCACTCTTCATACACATCATCCTTATACTGTACAAGGTATTCGCTTATCTCTGTGCTGGGTGTCCCCGGATATGCGGAGGAGACTTTCACTCCCGCCTCATACGCGCCGCGGGCGATCGCCTCATTGCCCAGCATGATCACTCTCTCTGCCATTTTACAGCCCATCCTTTCGTAAATCTGTCACTCTCTTTGCCTTGCCCTCGAATCTCTTCAGCGAGTTTGGAGCCACCAGGCGGATCTGCGTCGCAAGCCCTAACTGTGACTTCAGGGCACGCTGAATCCGGCCTTCCAGTTCACTCAGCTTCCCATAGCTGTCCAGCAGCCGGTCGTCGATCAGCTCAACTGTTATTGTCATGACATCCAGCCTGTTCCTGCGCTCTACCAAAATCTCATAGTGAGGGCCGATTTCATCGATCTTTAAGAGCACTTCCTCAATCTGTGTGGGGAAGACATTGACACCGCGGATGACCAGCATATCGTCCGCACGTCCCGACAAATTCTCCATCCTGCAGGTCGTACGTCCGCATCTGCAGGGCTCATACATCAGCCTTGTCAGATCGCCGGTGCGGTATCTCACAAGGGGAAGCGCCTCTTTTCCAAGGCAGGTCACAACCAATTCTCCCAGTTCACCCGGAGGGAGCAATTCCTCTGTCTCCGGATCAATCACTTCCGGTATAAACCAGTCTTCGTTCACATGCATGCCGCACAGTTCGGTGCACTCTCCCGCAACACCCGGTCCGCACAGCTCACTCATGCCATAGTTCTGTGTACAGACAAACTGATCTCCCCAGACCTTATGCATCTCGTCGCGCATGGGCTCGGTCATTCCCTCTCCGCCGAAGAGCCCGATATGAAGTTTCAGATCTTTGGCAGGGTCCAGGCCTCTCTTTCTCACTTCCTCCCCGAGATGCAGCGCGTAAGAGGGTGTCGCCACGAGAAGGGTTACGCCCATATCCTGGAGGAACATGATCTGCTTGTTCGTATTTCCCGAAGACATGGGGATCACGCTTGCCCCGATCTTCTCCAGCCCCCCGTGGAGCCCCAGCGCTCCTGTAAATGTCCCGTAACCGAACGAGATCTGCGCCACGTCGTCCGCGGTCGCGCCGCCCATGCAGGCGAGCCTTGCCACGTTATTCAGCCACATGTCAAGGTCATTTCTCGTATATCCCACTACCGTCGGTTTGCCCGTTGTCCCTGAGCTCGCATGGTAACGGACGATCTCCTTTTTATCCACCGCAAAAAGCCCGTCCGGGTAATTGTCCCTAAAATCCGCCTTATATGTAAACGGCAGCTTCTTTAAGTCGTCCAGTGTCCGGATGTCCTCCGGCTTCACTCCTGCCGCGTCCATCTTCTCACGGTAAGGCTTTACTCTGTCATAAATATAGCGGACCGTATCCTTTAACTTCTCAAGCTGGATTGCCTCGATCTCACTTCGCGGCAGAGTCTCTTCCTTTGCCCATATCATTGTGTATACCTCCTTCAATATGCCGCTCACAGGGTCTTATTCCCAAACGGCAGAACTGATAACAGTATACCACATTGCTTTTTCAAGTTAAAGTGCTAAATCAGTTTTTCTTCCCAATCTTTTACACGGAACCCGGTCAGAACATTCGCTCCGTCTACAAGGATCGGACGTTTTACCAGCATACCGTCTGAAGCCAGGAGTGCAATCTGTTCCTCCTCGGTCATAGATGGCAGCTTGTCCTTTAATTTCATCTCTTTATATAGGTTCCCGCTGGTATTGAAAAACCGTTTCAGGGGAAGCCCGCTCTTTTCCCACCATTCTTTCAGTTCATCCGCTGTGGGATTGTCTGTTTTAATATCCCGCGTTTCATACTCCAGTCCTTTTTCTTCCAGCCATTTCTTTGCTTTCATACATGTGCTGCATTTCGGATAACACACAAATAACATCTTCATTTCCACCTTTCCTTTCACAAAAACGATTCGAAAACATCCACTGCTATCTTAACATACAATTCCCCCAGCTGCTACCCGTGAATCCTGCCTGCAGCACATTTCCGCTTCCTATATTTCATCCTGCTTTCAAATAAATACACCGCTGCCGCGTTTTCGCATATTGCTAATTTCTCCTTTTATGTTAGAATAGAGACGTCTTAAGATTTTGTCTGACCGTGCACGCGTATCCGTCTCTGGCATCACTGTTCAGGACGTACATGGGCAATTTTACACGGTCATTTCATAAGGAGGAATTATCATGCACTGTTTTAGAAAAGTAACTGAAGATCTGTACTGGGTCGGCGGAAGCGACCGGAGGCTGGAGCTGTTCGAGAATATCTTTCCGCTCACCAAAGGTGTTTCCTACAATTCTTACCTGCTCCTGGATGAAAAAACCGTCCTCTTCGACACCGCGGACCATGCTATTGGACACCAGTTCCTCGAGAATGTACAAGCCGCACTGGACGGACGCAGCCTGGATTACCTTGTAGTCAATCATATGGAACCGGATCACTGCGCCATGATCGAAGATCTTGTTCTTCGTTATCCGGATATAAAAATTATAGGAAACGCGAAAACATTTCCCATGATCAGCCAATTCTTTGATTTCGACTTAGACAGCAGGACCGTCACTGTAAAAGAGGGGGATACCTTCTCCTGTGGAAAGCACACGCTTCATTTCGTCATGGCGCCCATGGTGCATTGGCCGGAGGCGATGATGACTTACGATGAGACGGACAAAATTCTTTTCTCCGCCGATGCGTTCGGAACCTTCGGGGCACTGAACGGAAACATCTTTAATGATGAAATTGATTTTGACAGAGACTGGCTTGACGAGGCGCGCCGCTATTATACAAACATCGTGGGAAAATACGGCATGCAGGTACAGAACGTCCTAAAGAAAGCCGCCGGGCTGGATATCCGTGTTATCTGCCCTCTTCATGGTCCTATCTGGCGTACGGATCTTGACTACATAATCGGAAAATATGATCTCTGGAGCAGATATGAGCCGGAGGAAAAGGGCGTTATGATCGCCTATGCATCGATGTACGGCAATACAGAGAACATGGCCGAGATCTTTGCCGCTTCTCTCGCGGAGGCAGGCGTTAAAAAGATACGGATGCACAACATCTCCAAGACCCATATTTCGGAACTGATCGCTGACAGCTTTAAATACAGCCACATTGTCCTCGCGGCTCCGACTTACAACAACGGGATCTATCCTCTCATGGAGCATTATCTGGAGGACATGAAAGCCCTTGCGCTTCAGAACCGTACAGCAGCAATCCTCGGGAACGGCACTTGGGCGCCTCAGTCTACAAAACTGATGGCCGCAAAGCTCAATGAGATGAAAAATATGCGCCTGCTGGAAGCTTCTGTGACGATTAAATCCACTGTCAAAAATTCCCAGAGAGAAGAAATTGAATCTCTTGCAGGACAAATTGCCGAAGAAGTGTTATAATATCACTTATCTCACATTTAAATTTACGAAGGAGGAGTTCTTATGAAATTAGTTATCACCATGAGCCGACGTTTCGGAACCGGAGCAAGCATCATCGCAAAAGAACTTTCCGAACGTCTCGATATTCCTGTATACGACAAGGCGTACATCGAGGAACAGCTTCATGACCATATGTATGAGAGCGAGGCAGAAGCCATCCGCAGGCTGGCGGAGAAGCCCTGCATTATCTTAGGCCGCTGCGCTTCCGATATCTTAAAAGATCGGATGAACGTGTTAAACATCTTCGTCTGCGCGGACAAGGAAGACCGCATCCACAGGATCATGGGAAAATATGATCTTGGCTATGATGAGGCGAAAGAAAAGGTAGAGACAAACGATGAAGAACGTGCCTCCTACTATTATGAACATACCGGGAAAACATGGGGTGATGTCAATGATTATCACATGATCCTTGACACCTCCGAGCTGGGTGTTGAAAACTGTGCGGATATCCTGATGCACTACTTTGAGAAATGTGAATATATCTAAACTACAGCTTTTTCTTATATTAACCAGAGTTAAAATGTAATTTTCATCTTTACTCTTTATAAGGTCTAAAAGCCTTACCAGTTCAGACGAATCTCTGAAACCTGGTAAGGCTTTTTATGATCAATATATCTTGTTATACTGCGCTCTGTTCTAATCTTTTATTCCGCAGTATCTGTCCCTGCTGTGTCTGCGCCTCCATCTTCAGCAGCTGCCTCATCTGCGGAATCCTCTGAGCCGTCCTCCGCCGTGCCCTCATCTGTTGTTCCATCCTCAGACGTCTCCTCCTCAGAAGTGATGATCGTCACGCCGGTGTCAGCAAAATCTACCTTTTTCCATACCTTTTCATTGACCTTAATATCTGTGTCATCTCTCCATTCTTCAAGCAGGGAATCATACTGATCCTGTTTTCTCTGTTCGATGATATTGGTCTTCTCCTGATCTGTTGCCTCCCGGTCAAGCAGACTGGTTAGTTTCGCCACATAGAGACCGGAATCTGTCTCCACAACGTCTGTCATATCCCCTTCCGCTCCAAGGGCGTCCGCTGCCGCCACCAGGTCCGTATTCGGGGACGTGCTCTCAGAATCAAATGTACCTGTCTGTACTTCCACTCCCAGTTCTTCCGCGACTGCCGCCAGGTCCTCTCCACCTCTCACTCTGTCCACAAGACTCTGGGCGGATGTCTTAAGATTCTCTTTCTCCTCGTCCGTCAGCTCTGTGGAATTACCGGAATCATCGGTCGTCGTATAGGAGAAATACACATACTGCATACTCTTCTGCGCTGCCTCTTCATCTGATACTTCCTCATCCACACCTTCTCTCATCTTGCTGTCCATCTTGTACTGGATGGCGGAGAGCTCAAGAAATTTCTCAATATGCTTCTGATAGCCTGATACAATCTCTTTTGCCTCATCCGTGTTATCTTCGCTGAACTTCGCCGCCGCATCTTCAATCGCCTTCTGTTCATCATCAGACAACGTCACCTCATAATCCGAAGCGTGCTGGGAAATGATATATAAATCCTCCAATGTCTCTATAATACTGTCTTTCATGGACTCTTCGTAGGTCATATCGTCACCTGCATCCTGAGTCCACATATCCTCTGCAGTCATCCCCATCATGCTGGCATAATAAGTCTCATACTGCCCCTGCATCATCCTGGCATAAAAATTTGCCACTCCAAGCGTGATCTCCTCATCTCCCACTGTCGCCACGACAGCATCTGTATCGATCGAGCCGCTGCATCCTGTCACGGACATTGCCGCCAACATTCCTGCCGCTGTCAGGACAGCCGCCTTTTTTCCAAACTGTACCATAATGAGCCTCCTCTTTTCTCTCAGTATCCTGCGCCCGCATCTCCCAGGGCGTCAGGGCGGGCATCTTTCTTATGTATCCCGCATACACTGATACATTATATCGTGTTTTACAAAAAGTAACAAGTCCGAATCACAAAATGTTTACAAACACAGCTGTAACCTCGGCCGAACCGTTTATTTCAGGGAACCGATATCCTCCAGTATCCCCCTCAGCATCTCAAGGACATCCTCCCCTTTTTCTTTGCCGCTCCTGCCCTTTTTCCGGTACAGAAAATACGGCGGCTCTTCCGCCTTAAATATCAGATTGTTTCTATAAGACTGTAAAAGACCGGGGATTCTGTGGGGATCAATTTTCGCCTTCTCGTACATTGTAAACTTAAAGTCCTGCCCTTTCTGCTCAACCGCCGTTACATACACCGAGTGTGCCAGACTTTTAAGCGCCGCGATATGGAGCAGCTGCTGTACCTTTTTGGGGATATCGCCAAAGCGGTCGATCAGCTCTTCCATCATATCATCCATCTCTTCTTCATTCTCAATCGCCGCAATTCTTTTATAGATATCCAGCTTCTGATACTCATTTTTAATATAGGATTCTGGGATGTAGGCGTCAATATTCAGATCAACTGACGTGCTGAAGCTCTCTTCCTCTTCCCCGCCCTTTAATCGGACCACCGCTTCATTAAGCATCTTACAGTAAAGATCATACCCCACCGCCTCCATATGCCCGCTCTGGGCTTCCCCGAGCAGATTGCCCGCGCCCCGGATCTCTAAGTCACGCATGGCGATCTTAATGCCGGACCCCAGGTCGGTAAATTCCCGTATCGCCGCCAGCCTCTTCTCCGCCACTTCTTTTAAAAGTTTATCTCTTCTGTATAAAAGGAAGGCATACGCCATGCGGCTGGAGCGTCCCACGCGCCCCCGGAGCTGGTAGAGCTGGGATAATCCGAACCGGTCCGCATCCTGGATAATCATCGTATTTGCATTGGAGATATCCAGCCCGGTCTCTATAATCGTGGTGGACACAAGCACATCAATGTCCCCGTTAATAAAATCATACATGATATCTTCCAGTTCCCGTTCCTTCATCTGACCATGGGCAAATGCCACATTGGCCTCAGGTACAAGCTGCTGGATCTTTCCCGCCACATCGGCAATGTCCGTGACCCGGTTGTACACATAGTAGATCTGACCGCCTCTTGCCAGTTCTCTCGTAATCGCTTCCCGCACCATCTCATCATTATATTCCATGACATAGGTCTGGATCGGCATCCGGTCATGCGGCGCTTCCTCAAGGACACTCATGTCCCTGATCCCGATCAGGCTCATGTGGAGCGTTCTTGGGATTGGGGTGGCTGTGAGAGTGAGGACATCAATATTTTCTTTGAGTTTCTTGATCTTCTCTTTATGTGCCACGCCAAAACGCTGTTCCTCATCGATAATCAAAAGGCCCAGATCCTTAAACAGCACATCTTTCGACAGTACGCGGTGGGTGCCGATCACGATATCCACCATGCCCCTTTTTAAATCTTCCACTGTCTTTTTCTGCTGATAAGATGTGCGGAACCTGCACAGCAGGTCAATGCGCACCGGGAAATCTTTCAGCCGCTGTACAAATGTATTATAATGCTGCTGTGCCAGGATCGTGGTAGGCACCAGATACACCACCTGTTTTCCCTCCTGTACAGCCTTAAACGCAGCCCGGATGGCAATCTCGGTTTTCCCATACCCCACGTCCCCGCAGATCAGCCGGTCCATGATCTTTGTACTCTCCATGTCATGTTTGGTATCTTCAATGGCCTGGATCTGGTCCTCTGTCTCCTCAAATGGGAACATTTCCTCAAATTCTTTCTGCCAGACCGTATCCGGACCATAGACAAACCCTTCCGAACGCTGCCGCGCCGCGTACAGTTTCACCAGATCCTCCGCCACGCTCTGGACCGCCTTTTTGACCTGGCTCTTTGTCTTTCCCCACTGAAGGGTCCCCAGTTTGTTAAGCCTTGGCTTTTTTGCGTCCGCCCCGGCATACTTCTGGATCAGGTCCATCTGTGCTGCCGGGATATAGAGAACGCCGCCCTCCGCGTAGGAGATCTTCATATAATCTTTGATTACTTTATCCACCTCAATCTTCTCAATCCCCTGGTATACACCGATTCCATGATTCTCGTGGACAACATAATCCCCCGGTTTCAGCTCCGCAAAATCCTGGATCTTCTGACCTTCATATCTTCTGCGGCGTTTTTTCTTTTTCTTCCTGCCGAAAATATCTGTCTCGGAGATCACCATGAATTTGAGCATGGGATACTCATACCCCTGAGCCGCATACCCGCAGGATACCATGATTTCTCCCGGATTTACCGTGCGCTCCATATCCTCACTGTAAAAACTGCTCAGGTCATAATCCCTTAAATCCTCGGCAAGACGCTTCGCCCTTGTTCTTGACGCGGACAGCAGGACCACACGGTATCCCTCCCGCTTCAGCCGCTTTAAATCACGGGTCAGGAGTTCGAAACTATTATTGTAGGGATTCACTCCTTTCGCCTGGAGGCTGTACGCCTTACGCACCTGGAAGATGCCGCACCTGGACTCCAGGGTCGTAGCGGCAATGCTGCTGTACTGGTTCATTCTGCCGATGATCTCTTTTGTCTGGAATACTTTCAGTCTGTCCTGCACACTCTCCTCCATCCCGGAATCAATCCGGCTCTCCCGGCTGTGGAAATATTCCTGCTCCACCTCTTCCGCCATTTCCTGGAGCCGCTGTGGTTCATCCAGGAAAAGAAGGCTCTTCTCCCGCGGAAAATAGGCGAGAAATGAGACCGTCTTAAGCCCGTCCCGCCAGTTCTCCGATGCGGGATACACTGTGACACTGCTTAGATTCTCTACTGAGCGCTGGCTCTCCACATCAAAACTACGGATCGAATCCACCTCATCCCCCCACAGCTCAATGCGCACCGGCAGCTCCTCTGTCAGCGGAAAAATATCTACAATTCCGCCGCGCACCGCGAACTGGCCCGGACCTTCGATCTGGCTCTCCCTCTCATACCCCATGGATGCAAGCCTTTCTACGAATTCCGTCAGATCCATCACGTCCCCGCCTGATACGCGGATTCGCTCTCTTCGAATCTCGTCCGGGCCGGGCAGCCCGTCCAGAAACGCGTCCATAGTAGTGATCACTGTGACAGATCTTCCCTCTTCCC
The DNA here is from genome assembly GCA_959022495.1 of uncultured Lachnospiraceae bacterium. Lineage (GTDB taxonomy): Bacteria > Bacillota > Clostridia > Lachnospirales > Lachnospiraceae > Mediterraneibacter. Next base: position 51,200 of record CAUEYX010000008.1, read on the forward strand.
GCTCGATCAGCGCCCTCAACACCTGCATCCGCTGGTCTGTGAGCACCTTGCCCTTAATATCCGCATAGTAAAAAAGAAGGTCCCTGGCCGGGTACAGGTAGACCTCATCCGTGAAAATCCGGTACTCTTCATATGCCTTTTTTGCTTTTTCTTCACTGGAAAAAGCGATGACCCTGTAATCACAGCCATCGCCCAGTGCATACATCAAATGGACTTTCTGGGAATTTGTACATCCCGAAACCTGTATGACGCCCTTTCCTTTTTTTCTCTCTCTTAATATGTCCTGATAATCCGCAAGTTCTGTCAGCGGCGCAAGTAATGCCTGCATGATTATGCTTCTTCCTTCTTTCTGCGGTTATATTCATTCATCGCCTCATTGAGCTGCCCTGATACGATCAGCTCTGCCGCATGGACCGCCTTGTGATATCCTTCCTCCATCATCTCCCTCTCTGCCTTAGAGAAATGGCCGAGAACATAGTCCGCAAGGTCGTACCCTTTTGGCTTTTCCCCCACTCCCACCTTGATCCGCGGGAACACCTGTGTTCCCAGATGGGAAATGATGCTTTTCATCCCGTTATGTCCGCCTGCGCTGCCTTTTGCCCGGATGCGCAGCTGACCCACATCCAGGCTGATATCGTCATAGATCACAAGCAGTTCATTTTCCCCATCTATTTTATAATAATCCGCGAGACTCCGGATACTCTCCCCGCTTAAATTCATATATGTCTGGGGTTTTGCCAGGATTACTTTCTGCCCGGCAATGATGCCTTTCCCGATATACGCCCGGTGTTTCTTCCCATCCACTGCTATATTATATTTATCCGCGATCCTGTCTATTACATCAAAGCCGGCATTATGGCGGGTACCTTCATACTGCCTGTCCGGATTTCCAAGTCCTGCTATGATAAACATTTCTGTCAGCCATCCTCCCTCTGCGATTCTGCGGCATGCCATTCTTCCGCGCCTGTCTGTCCCAGGCTTCTCCCTGTTTCTGCCGTACAAGCTATTTTACAGCATCCGCTCCCTTTTGTCACGCAATGGTTATGAATATTTTCCTTTTACTGGTCATACACTTATAAAAAACGGACCGCCGTAAAACCGGCAGCCGGATCGACCGGGAGGTAACTCTATGAGTTCCAGAACAAAAATCGTTGTACTGCACATGAAGGAAATCATCTATACAGCCATATTTGCGGCGCTCGGCATCCTGCTCATCGTGCTCCTTATCTTCATGTTCCGCCCTGGCAGGGACGCAGGAAGCACAAATACAAAAAAGCAGTACACGCCGGGAATCTACACCTCTTCCCTCACCCTGAATAATACGAACCTGGAAGTGGAGGTGTCCGTGGATGAATCCCGCATCAATTCCATACGGTTTTCCAACCTGGATGAAACAGTGACCACTATGTTCCCCCTTATCCAGCCCGCCATAGAAGATATCGCGGAACAGGTCTATAAGACACAGTCCCTGGATGACATCTCCCTGTCAGACGACGCGCCATACACATCGCAGATCATTCTGGACGCCATAAAAGAAGCCGTAGAAAAAGCCGCAGCCGAATAACTGCGGCCTTCCTTCCCGGCAGGAGTCCCTGCCCCGGGCGTCTGGCACGTCATCCCTCCACGATCAGGTACGTTCCGTCGGGAAGCGGGAAAACCTCCGAAGCTTCTTCCAGCTCTTCCGGTGTCATGCCATCTACGTCAACTCCCTCTTCCTCAAAATATTCTCTTACTTCTTCCAGTGAATCAACAACCACTGCCATGCAGTCTTCCAGAAAGGCTTCCGCCTCTTCCAGTGTCTCTGCCACAGGTTCATCAAAAAGCTTCTCCTGCTCTTTTAAAAATGTATTCAGACAGATTTCACTGTAATCACTCATGTACTTTTCCTCCTATTTGTTATCTATTATCGTAAGAATCTCCTCCGCTGAATCCACGATCCGGGCATTCTTTCCCGCCCCCGCGCGCTCAAGAATTTCCCTGGAACGGAATCCCCAGGATACAAGCACTGTATCCATGCCGGCTGCCGTCCCTGTAGCCGCGTCCACCTCGGAATCTCCGATATAGACCGTCTCTTCGGCACTCACATCGAACGCTTCCGCCATGGCAAGCGCAGCCGTCGGATCTGGCTTCCGCGGCACTCCATCCTTCTGTCCCTGGACAATATCGAAAACATCTCTGCCAAAAATCGCCTCCGTCACGTGCACTGCCTGGCGGTCCGGTTTATTTGAGAGTACTCCCAGTTTGATTCCTCTGATTTTCAGCTGTTCCAGCAGCTGCGGCACGCCCTCATAAGGGCTTACGCGGTAAGTACAGTGCTCATCAAATATGCGGCTGTAAGCCGCAGACGCCTGGTCAAAATGAATCAAGTCTGTGTCCCCGCCCGCCTTCAGCGTTTTTTCTATCAGCACCTTTGCCCCATTGCCGACGAACTCTCTGCACTGCTGACGCGTAATCCCGGGCATCCCAATCTCTTTCATAGTCTCATTGACTGAAAATGTCAGGGATTCCAGTGTATCTGTCAGTGTCCCGTCCAGGTCAAATATGCATGCTTTGTACATTGTTTCTCTCATCCTTTCCTCTCAATCACTCTCCAAGGAGATATTTTCTCATGATCTTCAGGGCATTCTTCTCCAGCCGGCTCACCTGCGCCTGTGAAATGTGAATCTGCTCTGCCACTTCCATCTGGGTCTTTCCCTCAAAAAACCGAAGCGTAATAATATACCGTTCTCTTTCATTGAGCCTCTCCATCGCCGCCTCAAGTGAGAGCTCTTCCACCCAATTTTCCTCTTTATTCTTCTTATCACTGACCTGATCCATCACGTACAGCGTGTCCCCGCCGTCGCTGTACACAGGTTCATGGAGGCTGACCGGCATCTGGATGGCATCCAGCGCGTACACCACATCCTCCTTCGCAATGCCGATCTCATCTGCGATCTCCTGCACAGTAGGCTCCTTCATGTGCTGGCGGATATAGCCCTCTTTTGCGTAGATTGCCTTGTATGCCGTGTCCCGCAGCGACCGGCTCACCCGCATGGGGCTGTTGTCCCGCAGATACCTGCGGATCTCACCGATAATCATCGGCACCGCATATGTGGAAAACTTCACCAGCCTGTCAGGATCGAAATGGTCCACTGCCTTCATCAGCCCCACACAGCCGATCTGAAACAGATCATCCGCATTCTCGCTGCTGCTCTCAAACCGCTTAATCACGCTTAAGACAAGCCTTAAATTGCCTTTAATATACTGCTCCCGCGCCTCCTCATCTCCGGCTTTGATCCTTTCGAACAGCTCTGCCTTCTCCTCTTCTTTTAACAGCGGCAGTTTCGAAGTATTCACTCCGCACAGTTCAACCTTATTCACCATCATTCCAAGAATCCTCCTAAGCATTTTCTACTTAGAATGATTCTCACTCACAGACAAAGATATTCCGGGAGCAGGAAAATTTTATAAAGTTTTAGTCCTTGACAAACTGACCCCTATTGTGCTTTCAGCTTTTTCTCTGGGTCTTCCCTCTGGACCCTGCCGGAACACCCGGAAGGTGCAGATGGGCACTTACGCTTCCCATTTATCGGCAAGATTATGAATCTGCGTCTCAAATTTGGCTTTATCTTTATTCGACAGGCCTTCATTGCTGTATATAATATCAAGCAGCCGTCTGCCTGCAGCCACAAGACGGTCGAATGCCGTGTCCGCCCTGCGCTGCGCCGGTTTCTTCACTTTCACCGGAATGCGCACGCCCTCGTTTACAATCTCATTGGCGAGTAAATCTGCCTCACAGCATGGATAGGGCGCCCATGCGCGATACCCGAACTTCTCGGTCACGGTCCGCGCGAACTCCTCCGTCACACTGTCCTCTCCATGGACGACGAACACCCTCTCAATAGGGGTTCGAAATCCTCCGATCCAGTTCAAAAGCCCATTCATATCCGCATGGCCGCTGACCCCATGCAGGCTCTCAATCCGCGCATGGACTTCAATGGGTTCCCCGAAAAGTTTGATATTCTTCTCCCCTTCCAGAAGCCGGCGTCCAAGCGTCCCATTTGCCTGATACCCCACAAATAGAATCGTGCACTCTGGACGCCAGAGATTATGTTTCAAATGATGCCGGATACGCCCCGCGTCGCACATGCCGGAAGCGGAAATGATCACTTTAGGCTTATCAATAAAATTAATCATCTTCGAATCATCGCTGGTAGTGGAGGTGTGAAGCCCCGGGAATACAAGCGGATTTATGCCGGCATTTACAAGGGTCATGGCCTCCTCATCAAAGCAGTCCCGCATATTCATGGTAAAAATCTTCGTCGCTTCGATGGCAAGCGGACTGTCCAGGTATACATCAAAGTTCTCATATTCCGGAATCAGGTTCTTTTCTTTAATCTCCCGGATAAAATAGAGCATCTCCTGCGTTCTGCCCACCGCGAATGAGGGGATTACCACATTCCCGCCCCGGTCGAATGTCTCTCTGAGAATCCTTGTGAATTCTCCGATATAATCCGGTTTCTCCGCCGTATGAATCCGGTTTCCGTATGTAGATTCCACCACCACATAATCCGCCGCTTCCGTATAGGTAGGATCTTTGATAATCGGCTGGTCTGTATTCCCCACATCGCCTGAAAATACGATCTTTTTTGTCACGCCGTTCTCTGCTGCCCAGATCTCAATGCTCGCCGATCCAAGCAGATGCCCCACATCTGTAAAACGGATCTGAATGCCGTCACAGATGGTGATCCTCTCCCCATACTGGCACGGTACGAGCAGTTCGATGGCATCCAGGGCATCCTGCATCACATACACAGGTTCATACTCCGGCTGACCTGCCCTTTTCCCTTTCCGGTTGCGCCACTCTGCCTCAAATTCCTGAATGTGGGCACTGTCACGCAGCATAATATTGCAGAGATCCGCTGTCGCGAATGTGGCAAAAATCTGTCCCCTGAACCCATTCTTCGCAAGCTTCGGGAGCATCCCTGAGTGGTCAATGTGCGCATGGGTAAGGAACACGTAGTCAATCTCCTTCTCCGGGATCGGCAGCCCTGGGTTCTCATACAGGTCCGGTCCCTGCTCCATGCCGCAGTCAATCAGAATATTCTTCCCTGCCGCCTGAAGGAAATGACAGCTTCCCGTAACTTCATGGGCAGCCCCAATAAAAGTAAGCTTCATAGTCTCACCCGCCCTTTTCACTTTTCTTCTATTGTATCATCCTTTCCATAAAGATACAGCTTTTTCTTTCCAAAAGTGCAAATCTGGATTTGTGGGGGCGATTCTAAATGAATGGGTCCGAAAACAGCAGGATTATTTGCGGACGTATTCGTGGAGAGGGGCGGGGCGGAGCAGGTTCCGTTCCATGATTTGGGAAAGATCTAAAAGGAAGTCAAAGGGGAAGCGTAATTGGAGACACCGGGACTGTGCCGGCCGCTGAGCAGGCGGCAGTTCCGACTATCTCCAATTTCATTGCCTTCCGGACCCGGTATAGCTCTTTTTTTCCAGTTACGCTCCCTCCTCACCCTCTTTTGAAATCCTGCATATGCCGGGAAGGCTCTTCCCGGTCTGCACAAAAGGAGAAAACAGCGGAGCGCCTTTTCGAACGCCTTTCTGCGCGGGGGTGTGGGTGGCTGAGGTGACTTCGGAACAGGGCTTGGAAAAAGTAAAAATCAGAGGATATGCGTTAAGTTTGGCAATGGGATTGTCTGACCGAAGGGAGTTGCCCATTGCCAAACTTTGTATTTAGCATGTCCTCTGATTTTGTAGTTTTTCCTGCCCTGTGGAGCGGAGCCGAAGCCGCCCACACATCCGCGCAGAATACGTCCTCAACAGTCCGCTCCGAAGTTTTCGTCCGATTTGTCATCAACCATTATGAGTCTCCCTCGGCAAATCTAGATTTTACCGTTCTTCGCGGAAATAATTGAGTCCGCAGCTTTTTGGCTGCGCATGTTCTCTGCTCTGCTTCATGCTTGTGATGACAAGTACCAGTATGGTCGCGATATAAGGGAACATGTCGTAAATCTGCGCCGGGAGTCCCGGGATATTGATATACATGCGCATGATTGTCAGCCCGCCGAAAATCAGCGCCACAGCCATTCCCCGGGCCGGGCTCCAGGTGGCGAAAATAACGAGCGCAACGGCAAGCCATCCGTATCCGCTGACACAGTTATGCACCCACACGCCGGACGTAGTCACCATACTCATGTACATGCCGCCGATGCCGCAGATACCACCTCCGATGACTGTCGCCACATATTTATACAGAGTGGTATTGATTCCCGCCGCATCCGCTGCCGCGGGATCTTCGCCCACGGCGCGCAGGTTCAGCCCCACCCGGGAACGGTTAAAGAACCATGCCATGATAACCGCTGCAATGACCGCAAAGTAGACCAGCCAGTTGTACTGGAAAAACAGCGGCCCGATCACCGGGATATCGGACAGGCCGGGAATGTGCAGACCGGAGAAGGCTTTCTTTGTGGTTTCTGTCACCGCCACGTATCCTCCCGCTTTCTGACCGATGTATTCGCCAAAGAAGTTCCCGAATCCAGTCCCGAAGATTGTCAGAGTAAGACCTGTTACATTCTGGTTCGCTCTTAAAGTAACCGTGAGGAAGCTGTATATCAGAGCTCCCAGCGCGCCTGCCAGAAATGAGGTCAAAAGCGCGATAAAAGAAGACAGCACGCCGTTTGGGCTTCCCCCCGCGCTGATGACAGCCTGTTCATAGTAGTAAGAACCGGCAAGCCCTGTGATAGCGCCCATGAACATCATACCTTCCACGCCGAGATTTAAGTTTCCTGACTTTTCCGTCAGGATCTCGCCCAGAGCCCCCAGCAGAAGCGGCGTCCCAGCCAGCACTGCCGCGATAAAAAGACCGTTCAGTGTATTAAGCATGGTGTTCCTCCTTTCCTCTTCCGATTAATTTGTATGAGATAAAGAACTCGCAGCCCAGCATAAAGAACAGGATAATACCGATGAGCAGGTCCGCTGCTGACGCCGGAATCTTGAACTGGGTCTGAATCGCGTTGGAGCCTCTCTCAAGCATGGCAATGAACACAGATACTACAAGCATGCCGAAGGGATTCATCTTGGCCAGCCAGGCCACGGTAATCGCTGTAAATCCCACTCCTCCCGCTGTTCCTTCTGTAATTGTATAATCCGATCCCGCAAACTGAAGCATTCCCACCAGACCACACAGAGCGCCGGATAAGAACATAGTCCTGCGAAAGACTTTTCCCACATTGATCCCCGCATACCGGGCTGTATTATTGCTCTCGCCAACAACAGCGATCTCATATCCCTGCTTTGTCTTATTAAAATAGATATAAGCCGCTATCACCAAAATCAGGGCGAGAATCCAGCCCCAGTGCACCCCAAGTACTTTTGTAAGCCGGGCTCCGGGAACCAGCATGGCGATCTTCGGGTAACTGCTGCCCGGCGCCTTCCACGGACCGTTCATCAGATATTTAATGAACGCGAGTGCAATATAGTTGAGCATCAATGTAAAAAGTGTCTCGTTGGTTCCCCATTTCGCCTTGCATACAGCGGGAAGCAGACCGTAGAGGCCTCCCGCCACAATCGCTGCCAGCATCATGAGAAGAACCAGCGGCAGCTTTGGAAAAATATGCGCGGTAAAGAGCCCGAACGCCCCAGCCGCCACAGCTCCCACAAGGATCTGCCCCTCACCGCCGATATTCCAGAACTTCATCTTAAAAGCAAAAGAGATGCCAATCGCTGTGATCAACAAGGGAACCGCGTTCTTCACAGTCTCATAGATAACCGTTTTAGACCCCCAGGCTCCTTTTACCATTGAAGCATATACCGAGAGCGGGTTGTGCCCCAGCATCAGGATCACAATCCCACCGGCTATCAGGGAAAGCAGGAACGCCGCCGCCCGGATTCCCCAGGATTTCTGACTGGAAATGGTATCTCTCCTGACCATTCTCAGAAACGGTTCTTTTGGCCGTGCCGTATGTGAGCTCATGCCGTCACCTCCTTCTCTTCGACGCCATCCACTGGTTCTCCTGTATGAATCATCATCAGGCCGATCTCTTCTTTCGTCACTTTACGCGGATCAACGATGCCGCTTACTTTTCCCCCGCACATGACCATAACGCGGTCGGAAAGCTGCATCAGTACATCCAGGTCCTCCCCGATGAAAATGACAGCAACACCTTTTTTCTTCTGTTCATTGAGCAGGTCATAGATCCGGTAAGATGAATTGATGTCCAGCCCCCGCACCGGGTAAGCCACAATCAACACAGACGGCTGATACGCGATCTCTCTTCCAAGAAGCACCTTCTGTACATTTCCGCCGGAAAGCCTTCCCACCGGGGTCCCTGGACCCGGAGTCACGATCTCCAGCTCGTCAATCAGCTTCTCCGCCAGTTCCCTGGGCGCCCTGCGGTCCACAAAAAAACCTTTGTTTGACTTGTAGCTGCGCAGCATGACATTGTCTGTCAGATCCATTCCCGCCACAAGTCCCATCCCAAGCCGGTCCTCCGGGACAAAGGCCATAGAAATGCCTTTCTTCACGATCTCATCCGGTTTCATCCCCAGAATGCGTTCCTGTACCGGCATCCCTTCGTGAGTCCCTGAATAGAGCACAGATCCCCCGATGGATGAATGCAGGCCTGCGATTGTCTCGCACAGTTCCCGCTGACCGCTGCCCGCGATACCCGCGATGCCCAGAATTTCGCCGCCATATGCCTCAAAAGACACATTGTCCAGCGCCTTGATCCCGTCATCATTTAAACAGGTCAGGTCAATCACCTGAAGACGTTTTTCGCCACGCTTCACTTCCGGTCTGTCAATCTCCAGGCTGATCGGACGGCCTACCATCATTTCCGTGAGCTGTGCCTGGTCTGTCTGGGCCGTGTTTACCACGCCGATGTATTCCCCTTTCCTGAGAATTGCCACCCGGTCCGATATGGCCATCACTTCATTCAGTTTATGAGTGATAATAATGATAGACTTCCCATCCTTCTTCATATTTCGCAGTACTGCGAAAAGCCGCTCGGTCTCCTGAGGTGTCAGCACTGCTGTCGGCTCGTCCAGGATCAGGATATCCGCTCCTTTATAGAGAACTTTTAATATCTCCACCGTCTGCTTCTCAGAGACTGACATATTATAAACTTTTTGGGAAGGGTCCAGGTCGAAGCCATACTTTTTCGCCAGCTCCTCCACTTTTTTATTGATCTCTTTCCGGTTCACTGTCGCTTTTCCGGACAGTCCGAGAACAATGTTTTCCGCCGCGCTCAGCACATCCACCAATTTAAAATGCTGATGGATCATACCGATTCCAAGGGCAAAAGAATCTTTTGGCGAACGGATGGTCACCGCTTCTCCTTTTACATAGATCTCACCGTGATCCGGGAAATAGATTCCTGACAGCATATTCATCAGGGTCGTTTTTCCGCTCCCGTTTTCCCCCAGAAGCGCAAGGATCTCTCCCTTCTTTAACTCAAGGTTGATATCCTTGTTGGCGACGACTTTCCCGAACGTTTTGGTCACATGATGCATTTTTACCGCATATCCTGCCGCCTCGCTCAAGCTCTCATCCTCCTTATATTTCTTATGTATTCCATATCCGTCAGCCGGATATCTGATATAAACAAAGCCGTCCGAAGACGGCTCTGTCATATTCATTCTGTATCCTCTGTCAGACTTTTATTCAACCACGGTGCAGCCATCAACAATATAGAGCCAGGACGGCGCAGATACCTCTTCCTGCTCATGATAGTATTCACCCTCTGCGACTTCGAACTCTTCGCCTTCCGGGCTCACACCCTTAAGCGGTCCCTCAAATACATGCATCTCTCCGGATTTTAATTTCTCCGCCGCCTCGTCAATGGCTTCCTGCGTACCCTCTGCCGCAATACTCTCATTCAGCGGTGACAGGTAAACCGCGTCGTCCGCCAGTCCCTTGCACCAGTCAGCCGGAATTTCCTCACCGTCAATCATCGCCTGTACTGCCTCAGTCACATAGATCCCCCAGTCAATACGCGGGGAAATCAGGGATGCATTGGGAGCTGCCTCCCTCATGTCATTGTTGTATCCAACCTGCCATACACCGTTGTCCTCCGCTGTTGTAGCCGGAGCTGTGGAGTCAGAGTGCTGTGAGATCACATCACAGCCGCGGTCGATCAGTGCTTTGGCCACCTGGGACTCAACCGTCGGATCATTCCAGGAGTTGGTGTACATTATCTCCATCGTGACATCCGGGTTCACGCTTTTTGCTCCCAGATAGAACGCGGTGTATCCGCTGATAACCTCCGCGAACGGATATGCGGCAACATAGCCCAGCTTATTCGACTCTGTCTTCATCCCTGCCGCAATTCCGGCAAGATAACGCCCCTCATAGATAGAAGCAAAATAATTGTGGAAATTGTCAAGCCCTGCGTCTTTTGCCTGATAACCCGTAGCATGACAGAACTGCACCTCCGGGTACTCTCTCGCCACTTCCACCACATAATCTTCAAATCCGAAGCTGGTGGCAAAAATAATATTGCATCCCGCGTCAACCAGCTCTCTTAGAGCCGTGTCACAAGACGCATCCTCTGCCACATTATATTTATTGATAATCTGATCGTCGCTTAATCCCAGCGTTTCCTGCATCTCCTGGGTTCCCAGGTCATGATTGTAGGTGTATCCCATATCGCTGGGATCTGAAATGTGCACAAATCCCACCTTAATCTCGTCCTTCAGAATTCCCTCGGAAACCGCCGCAGAAGAACCTCCCTCCTCATTTCCGCCAGTCTCCGCAGCCGGAGCTCCACACCCTGCCATCAGGGTGACTGCCATAACTGCGCACAAACATACGCTGACAATCCTCTTCTTCATATTTCTCCTCCTTCTCTTGTCACTGTCCGGGAGTACCCCGGCATCTGCTTATAAGTGAAAAAACGCCATCCAGATCCTTTGTGTTATGGACAGCCTTTTCGTTATACATTTTACCCTCTGCCCTCTTATAAGTCAATATTTTTTCTGTTCCGTATATCCGCCGGCATGCCCCGCATCTGCCTTCCTATCCTTCCTTCTGAAACTTTGGTCTGCGCCGCGCATGATCCGGCTCTGGACCAAAATAAACGGCCGGTCCAGAATCTCTCCTGCACCGGCCGCCCCGCTGAAACAGCTTTTGTTACTTTCTGACAGGTATTTGAGGATCTTACCGGATATCCAGCACTTTATAATCCTGATCCTCCACTGCCTTTTTCAGGACCTCATCACTGACCTCCGCGTTCAGGGTAAGGACTGCTGTCCCCGCTTCGTGGCTTACTTCCGCCGCGTCCACCCCTGCGAGGGCTTCCAGGGTTTTCTTTACCCTTGCCTCGCAGTGACCGCACATCATTCCATCGATCTTCATTGTCTTTGTCATTGTTGTTTCCTCCTTTTTCTTTCTTGTTTTTATCTTTTTATCCCTGCCGGCATCATGCACCTTAAACCAATTAAGCCTCAGCGCATTGCTGACCACACAGAAACTGGACAGGCTCATTGCCGCCGCCCCGAACATGGGGTTTAACTGCCAGCCGAAGATGGGTATCCAGACACCCGCCGCAAGCGGTATCCCAATCACATTGTAGAAAAATGCCCAGAACAAATTCTCATGGATATTCTTCAGCGTCGCGCGGCTTAAACGGATCGCCGCGGGCACATCGCTCAAACGGCTCTTCATAAGCACAACGTCCGCCGCGTCAATGGCAATGTCCGTCCCCGCGCCGATGGCGATTCCCATATCCGCCCTTGTCAGCGCAGGAGCGTCGTTGATGCCGTCTCCCACCATGGCAACCCTGCCCTTTTTCTTCAGGGAGCGTACCACACTCTCCTTACCGTCCGGGAGCACTCCCGCGATCACTTCGTCCACGCCCGCCTGGGCGCCGACAGCCTTCGCTGTGCGCTCATTATCACCGGTGAGCATCACAACATGGATGCCCATATTCTGGAGCTCCTTTACAGCCCTTGGGCTGTCTTCTTTTATAACATCTGCCACGGCGATCATGCCGATAAACTCCCCGTCCCTGCTGAAAAACAGCGGGGTTTTCCCCTGCTCTGAGAGTTCTTCCGCTCTCTTTCTCACCTCGTCAGATATTCTGCTGTTCGCACTGATAAATGCCAGACTGCCGCCCGCCAATTTTACTCCGTCCAATGTCCCTGTCAGCCCATTGCCGGGGACAGCGTGAAAGTCTTCCGTCTCCAGCGCGGCGTCTGTGCCTTCCTCTTCCGCCCTCACAATGACTGCGCGGGCAAGGGGATGCTCGCTCTTCTTCTCAAGGGCATACGCGTACGCAAGCAGCTGCGCATCTGTCACTCCGGCTGCGGGGATCATATCCGTCACCTTCGGTTCCCCGCTGGTGATGGTGCCGGTCTTATCCAGAACCGCGATCTGGGTCTTCCCAGTCTCCTCCAGTGAAACCGCGGTTTTAAACATAATGCCGTTCTTCGCTCCCATCCCATTGCCCACCATGATCGCAACCGGTGTGGCAAGTCCCAGTGCGCAGGGACAGCTGATGACCAAAACGGAGATTCCCCTGGCCAGAGCGAATCCAATGGTCTGTCCCGCCGCCAGCCACACCAGAATCGTGACCAGGGCGATGCCAATGACAGCCGGGACAAACACGCCGGACACCCGGTCCGCCACTTTCGCGATGGGAGCCTTTGTCGCCGCCGCGTCGCTCACCATCTGGATGATCTGGGCAAGGGTGGTATCCTCGCCCACCCGGGATGCCTCGCAGCGCAGAAAGCCCGACTGATTTAACGTGGCCGCGGATACCGTATCCCCTGCGCTTTTATCCACCGGAATGCTCTCTCCGGTAAGCGCGGACTCATTCACCGCGCTGTGTCCCTCCAGGATCACCCCGTCCACAGGTATATTTTCTCCCGGTCTTACGACAAACACATCCCCTTTCCGCACCAAATCGACGGAAACCGTCTCTTCCGCACCGTTTCTCACGACTGTGGCCGTCTTCGGGGCCAGTTTCATCAAGCTTTTCAATGCGTCTGTAGTACGCCCCTTTGACCGCGCCTCCAGCATCTTTCCCACCGTGATCAGTGTGAGGATCATTGCCGCGGATTCAAAATAAAACTCATGCATATAGGACATGGTCCCCGCCATGTCCCCGCGCATCTGGGCATCTGTCATGGCAAACAGCGCATACAGGCTGTACCCGTACGATGCCCCCGCCCCCAAAGCCACCAGGGTGTCCATATTGGGCGCGCGATGGATCAGGCCTTTCCATCCGCTGACGAAGAATTTCTGGTTAACCACCATGACAGCCGTGGTCAGTAGCAGCTGAATCAGCCCCATTGCCACATGATTTCCTTCAAGGATGGAGGGTACCGGCCAGTCCCACATCATATGTCCCATGGAAAAATACATCAGCGGAACCAGAAAACACAGGGAGGCGATCAGACGTTTCTTCATTTTCGGCGTCTCCCTGTCCCTTAAGGAATCCTCGGCCGCTGTCATCGATGAAACTGCTGCCTGCGCATTCCCCTTCTCCGTCGCGCCTTTCCTGGACGCTCCATAACCCGCCTCCTCCACGGCAGCGATAACCTCTGCCGGAGCCGCTGTACCTTCCACCCCCATGGAGTTGGTCAGAAGGCTCACCGAACACGAGATCACCCCTGGCACTTTTGACACTGCTTTTTCCACCCGGGCGCTGCATGCCGCGCAGCTCATGCCCGTCACATTATACTGTTCCATCATAACACTCCTTCTTCTGAACCGCCCCTGTCTTTTGCAGCAGAGCGGCATCATTTCATTAATTTCTGGAGGACAAGAACCAGCTCATCTATGGTCTCCTCTTTTCCCTCGCGGATATCTTCTGTGACACAGGACCGGATATGCTCTGCGAGAAGCACTTTGTTGAAACTGTTAAGGGCAGCGTTGACCGCGGATACCTGGATAAGGATATCCGGGCAGTACGCGTCACTTTCCACCATCCGCCTGATTCCTCTCACCTGGCCTTCGATGCGGCTCAGGCGGTTGAGCATGCCCCGTTTTTCTTTCTCCGAGCGCTCTTTTGTCTTGTGCTGACATCCGCCGGGACAGACGTTATTTATCTTTTCCATATTTACAGTCCTCCTATTATTCCTTTGTTCTTGGAAATAATCTTTTCTTTCTGCGCAGGATTTCCGTCTATTACTTCATCCGCACTAAACCCCCGAGGGGTATTTCCTCCCGCTGACGTTATTATATACCCTTGCCGGGTATATTGCAACCAAAAATTAAATCAATTTTTCATCCAGAAGTTTTTGTATGAAAAAAAGCAAAACATTTTACGAAATGTCCTGCTCTTATTGTTCTCTAACCCGGCTTGTATTATCTGTCCCTATTTTTCATTGATTCTATGATTCCCCGCCGCGCTGCATGCCATTATGAAGCATGCCCAGCACGGTTTTCAAATTTCCGGCATTCATCTGCCCGGGCGCGGAAGCCCTGCCGACACACCCGAACGTCACCGCCGAACCAAACACTTCGCCGCTGATGCGGCTGAGAACCCCGGTCCCCTCCATTGACATCGTGATGATCGGAATTTCTGCATACTCCGACACCATCTCTTCTGTGGCAGCCAGAAGGGTCAGCACATCCTTTCCGCTCTGAGGCATAACTGCGATCTTGGCGATATCTGCCCCCATTTCCTGCATCTTCTTAAGTCGGGAAAGGATTTCCTGCCGGGGAGGTGTCTTATGGAAATCATGGTTTGATGCCACGGTCTTTACACCGAATTCATGCGCGGTCTTTATGATCTCCCGTACCGCATCATCGCCGGTAAATGCTTCCACATCCAGCAAGTCAGCCATTCCTGTCCGCACAATCTTCCGGTTAAGTTCCACGTAAGCTTCTGTCCCAATGCATTTTCGGCCGCCTTCCTTTAATGTACGAAATGTAAAAAGGATCGGAAGCTCTCCTAAAATCTTACGCAGCTCTTTTAGTATCGTTTCTGTTCTGTTTATATCAAATACGCCGTCATACCAGTCTGCCCGCCATTCCACGAGATCCGCCGCAGAATCTTTTATTTCATCAGCTCCTGACAAGATCTCTTTCTCCGAGGCGCCCACAATCGGCACACAGATCTTCGGAATACCTGACCCTATCTCAATCGTTCTTATCTTTACTGTCTTCATTCGTCCCACCTTCCCCGGACCCTCGCAGCGCCGGCTGTCATCGGTCACACGGTCTTCCATTTTTTGACTTTTTCTTTATAATAAACAGTACTTTCTTTTACGATAACCGGATTCCCCTTCCGGATCTCCACTTCCGTCACCGCGCAGTTTGGCGGCACCTCATCTCTCCAAAAAGCTGAGACAGAGAGGTTTCCCTTGATCCGGTTTAAAAGAGCGGTCATAGCCGCTCCATGGGTAGATACAAGGATGTGCTTATCCTTGAGTTCCTCCCGTTTACACAGTTCATCCAGGAAGTTTCCTGTCCGTTCATAGAGCTGGGGGATTGTCTCTGCGTCCTTTGGCGGGATATAACTGCCGGTATCGGTAAAGAAGCGGTTGAACTCCTCACTTCCGGGTTCCCTGTCCTTACCACTGCTTAAAAGCCCTTCATAGCTGCCAAAACACAATTCTTTGATCCTCTCCTCATCATAGAGGGGAACCCTGCGGTCTCCCAGTATAATCTGCGCCGTCTCTTTTGCCCTTCTCAGAGGACTTGTATAGCCCATGTCGATCCGGAGGCTTTTCATGCCCTCTGCTGTCTCCTCCGCCAGGTGCCTGCCGTAACTGTTGAGGGGGATATCTGTATGTCCCTGCACCCTGTGTTCCTTGTTCCATTCCGTCTCGCCATGACGTACAATATATAATTTCACCTTATTCTCTCCTTTGCGTCCTTGTCTTTTCTCAGCCTGAAGGCTATAATGAAACCGATACTTCCCCGTGGAAGATTTCATTTATAGAAAGGAATCATACAGAAATGGAAAAGATCACCAGTTTTACAATTGACCATATCCGGCTCGTACCGGGCATCTATGTCTCAAGAAAAGACACCGTCAGCGGCGCGGTTATCACAACCTTTGACATCCGTATGACCAGCCCGAACGATGAGCCTGTCATGAACACAGCGGAGGTCCACACAATCGAACACCTGGGTGCCACCTTTCTGCGCAATCACGAAATATACAAAGACCGTGTCATCTATTTCGGCCCTATGGGCTGCCGCACCGGTTTCTATCTCCTTCTTTCCGGAGACTATGCCTCCTCTGACATTGTCCCCCTTATGAAGGAAATGTTCTCCTTCATCGCGGATTATAAAGGAGAAGTTCCAGGCGCATCTGCCCGCGACTGCGGAAATTATCTGGACATGAACCTTCCCATGGCGCGGTATCTTGCAAAACGGTTTTTCAAAGAGGTGCTCACAGATATTCAGGACTCACAGCTTTCTTATCCGGAATAGTCCGCCGGATTATCTGCGCTTTTTCAACACTTCTCTTCTTATATATTGATAGGTCTTCTCTTCTCCCTGCTCCGCGAGCATATTGAGCAGTTTTTCTAAAAGCGCCCGGGTTTCCGGGTGCATCATCTCTCCCGCCCGGCCGTTCATGTAATATTCCAGCGCGTCTCTGTCTGTGTACTGGTCTCCTTTATATACCCTGCAGGCCGCGATCCGGTCAAGGAACATTTCCACCACATACTTCACCGGCATCTTCATCCCCGTCAGGACTCCGGTTCCGTCCAGGCTGTAGTCAATCCAATATTCATAGTGATGCTTGTTTCTGCCTTTATGGTGCAGCCATGCGGAGGAATATCCCCTGTCCTCCCGCTCGGCATTATTGGGACTCCGATTGCCCTGATAGTACCTGCATCCTACCGAAAATTCTGTCCAGCTATACTTAGATAAGTCATGCAGGAGCCCCTGCCGGTAAAGGCCTGCCCGAAAGCACTCCTTCATCACAAAGATTTTATGCTTTGTGATCGTACAAAAATGCTGTATCGGTTTCATGGCTTTTTCCGCCCTTTTCCTTTCTCTGCCTTACTCTCAATCTCCGTGCCTGTGAGGATCACAATGCTGCGCTCCTTCAGCTCCATGCTTTTCTGGTTCTCTAAAAGCACGGGCTGCCCCTGTATCCCGTCCTGTGTGCTCCCCGCAAGTTTCCAGCCTCTGCCTTTTCCCGGGGAGGGCAGCGCAAAATCATGGGGAATCCAGTGCATATTGTACGCGATAAAACATTCCTGGTCTTCCCCTCCCGTGCGGGAGTAAAGCGCTCCAAGCTGACGGCTGGACACATCATTCTTTACCTGCCATGCACTCTCCCCGTGATAGGACACGTCCGGCACCCCGCATGCCGTGCGGTCCATGCCTTTTAACTCCTCCTCACGGTGGAGGCAGGGGTGATTCCTGCGGAAAGCGATCAGGTCTTTTACAAACACAAAAAGTTCGTCATCCGATTTCAGTCTGCTCCAGTCCAGCCATCCGGTCTCATTATCCTGACAGTAAACGTTGTTATTGCCTTTCTGAGTGTTATAAAATTCATCCCCCGCCAGTATGCAGGGAGTGCCCTGAGCAGTAAGAAGAAGATAAAACGCATTCTTCACCTGGCTTTTCCGCAGAGCTGTCACAGCTTTCTTCCGGCTCGGTCCCTCCGCCCCGCAGTTCCAGCTGTAGTTATAATCCGGGCCATCTGTATTGTTCTCGCCGTTGGCCTCGTTGTGTTTGCTGTCATAAGACACCAGGTCCCACAGAGTAAACCCGGTCTGGGCCGTAATATAGTTGCATTTCCCGTCTGCCTTCGAATGCCGGCACAGCACCCACATCATATCATTCACCATATTTTCATCGCCTTTTAAGAAACGGCGCATAATATTCTGAAAGGTGTCATCCTTTCGCATCATTTTGATGTCTTTCAGAAGCGGGTCTCCGCAGAGGATTTCCCACGGGACGGTATATGGGTTGACAACAAACCCATCCACGTGATATTCCAGCATGTAGAAGCGCAGACATTCCAGTACAGTCTGCACCGGGATTCCCTCCGCAAAAGGCATCTCCAGAACAACTTCTATCCCTTCCCTATGACAGGACCTGACCATGTCCTTTAACTCCCGCACCGCAGAATCCCCGGCCGCGTATGCCTCTTTGGGGGCGAAATAATAAGCCGGGCCATACCCCCAGTAATTAATTGTGCCCTTCCGGCAGTCTTCAAATTCATAGACCGGCATGCACTGAATCTGGTTGATGCCCAGTTCTTTCAGATAAGGGATCTTCTCTATGACACCGAGAAAAGTTCCTCTGTGTTTTACTTTGGAAGAACTGTGTTTTGTAAAACCCCGCACATGAAGGCTGTATGCCGTCACCTCACTCCAGCTCAGGTGCAGCCTTGCGTCCTCTCCCCAGTCATATTCCGGGGATACCAGTTTTCCGCGGATCTCATGGGCCGACAGGTCCCGTTCCCTGCCGAATATGTTTCTCCCTGTGATCTCTCTGACATAGGGATCGATCGTTACCCTGCCGCCGATCTCAAAATTGTACTCATACTGATCGGCATCAATGCCCTCCACCGCAAGGAAGCGCACTTCCCCGACCCCTTCTTCCTCCGGCATCTCAAAACGGACTGCCGGCTGTTCTTTTCCCTTCCTGTACAGTAACAGCCCGCAGGTCTTTCCCTTTGGGACCTGTACGGAAAAATTCACTCTGTCTTTTTCTACTGCCGCGCCGAATGGCTGTGGTCTGCCTGTTGTCTTCTTCATAGTCTGTTCCTCTCCTACTGCCAGCCGTCTGTTCCATACATCTCAAGATTGTCTCTGTTGATAAAAAATGTCTCCACGCTGATCTCTTTTTCATATGCTCCGCCATCCAGAACCGCGGCCGCTGTCTTTACCGCCGTCTTCCCCATATTGATGGGCGACTGCGCGCCAATACCCGCCACGGGTCCCGCCGGATCTGCCATCGCACTTTTCATTTCCGGAGACCCGCCCACACTGTATACGAAGATATCATTCCTCCCCGCTTCCTCCAGCGCCTGAAGCACCTGCACCGCCATCTCGTCATCCCCGCACATGATGGCATCGATCTTTTCGCCGCTGTTTAAAACCTCTGCTGTCTCATCCTGCACCCCGCTCTCTGACTTACCGGCATCGACCCTCTGTACCACTTCGAAGCCCCGGTTTCTCACAGTCTCCTCAAACCCGGTAATACGGGCATTGATTGTGGCATTCTCCGGGCTTTCGACGATCACCAGGCTGCCTCCGTCAGGCTTTCTCTCTATCAGGTCCTCCGCGCAGACCCTGCCTGCATTCTCATTATCTGATCCGATGTAAGCCTCTGTCAGGTCACTTTCCGTCACCCGCACATCCAGATTAATGACCGGTATATCCGCTTCCTTGAGTGCCTCCAGGGAACCGGTAATCTGCTCCGGGTCCACAGGGCAGAGAAACACCAGATCCACCTCCGCCTCTATCATCTCCTGGATCTGGGCTGCCTGGGTGTCAGCGTCCTTCTGCGCGTCCCGCACCAGTATGGGGTTCTTCTGTTCTTCCAGGGATGCCCCTATGGAATCTTTCAGTACCTGGTAAAACGGATTTGAAAGATCCGGGCAGCTGTATCCGAACAGTCTTTCCTGTCCCCTGATCGCTGTATCCTCCTCCGGCTCCTCGACTACAGCGTTATCTTCCGGGGTTCCTACATTTTGTTTGCACCCGGATATAAAAAGAACAGCAAGTGCTGCCATAAGTAGAATTCTGATCTTCTTTCTCTTCATCCTGATTCCTTTCTGTCACCGCTTTGTTGTCGTTCACTCTTTCATTCTATCGTGTTTCCGGGGAATGTCAATAATCTTATCTCTTGCTTTTTTGATTTCTTTCTGATACCATCAGGGTACAATACTGCCGCAGCGGCTGCTCCTGAGAACCTGACAGTCTGCCGCATGGAGATGCGCGGCACACAAAAAGGAGACGCACATATGAACGAAAACGAATCACTCACAGTAACACTGACACTGGAAAATGACGAGGAACTGGAATGCGCCGTGCTGACAATCTTCGAGACAGACGGCAGGGAATACATCGCCCTTCTCCCCCTCGATGAGAACGGGGACAATGAGGACGGGCAGGTCTACCTCTACCGCTTCATCGACCATGGCGAAGATGAAGAGCCCGGCCTTGAGAACATCCTGGAGGACGAAGAGTTTGAGCGCGTTTCGGAGGCGTTTAACAGCTGGATGGAGGAGCAGGATTTCGGCGATATCGATCTAGATGACATCGAGTGATTCTGCTATCCCTCATCCAGAAGTTCATCTACAAAGCGGGAAGGAGCTGCTTCTTTCCCGTTTTTTTCTTTGACATAACATATTTTAAGCACATCTTTCGCGCGGGTCATTCCTACATAGAAAAGCCGGCGCTCCTCCTCAGCGGCCTTTTCACTCACGGCCTTTTTATAAGGCATCCGCCCCTCATTGGCTTCGATCAGGAAAACGGTGTTAAATTCCAGGCCCTTTGCCGCGTGGAGGGTCATCAGGCTCACTCCCTCGCGCGCGCTGTCTTTCTTCCGCTCTTTCTTTTTCAGGGCCTCTGTGTATTCTCCGATGTGGGCGAACCACTCCTCAAACGAAGCGTACGGGCGGGCCGCCTCCTCAATCTCTGCCAGCACCTCGTTGAGCCCCGCACGCTCGACTTTATTTATAAACGCATAGTCCTTAAGGAAGTCATCATACCCGATCCGTTTCCTCAGATACTGGATCGCTGCATAAGGTGCCATGCGGGAGAGCATCTTTACATCCCACTCAAACTGATCAATCCGGTCCAGCATCCAGTCTTTGTCACAATAAAAATTCTTTACCGCCTCAAAGGACGCCGTCCCGCCCGATAGGCTGTCCCGCCCAATATAGCGTTTGGGGCGGTTCATCACACGGAGCAGGTCCCCACGGCTGACCCTGCCCATAGCAAGACGGAAGTAAGCCTGGATATCTTTCGCGATAAAATGCTCGTAGAGATTTGGCAGATGCTCCCTCATCTGGAATGGCATTTTCTGTCGGATCAATTCTTCCACCACAGGACGAGCATCCGTATGAATGCGGAAAAGCACGGCAATGTCTTCAGCCGGCACGCCCTTCTCTATGCGCTTTTTGATCTCATTCACCACATACCGCGCTTCCTCATTGGAGTCTTTGAGCTCCTGGATATGCAGGAATTCGCCTCTCTCCCTCACAGCCTCTATCTGCTTTTCAAAGCGCTTCTCATTATTGCCGATCACTTTCAGAGAATTTCTGACAATATTCGGGGTAGAGCGGTAATTCACATCCAGGATAATACGCTCTGCCCCAGGATAGTCCTCCCCGAACTGGAACATGATCTCAGGGGCTGCCCCCCGGAATCCGTAAATAGCCTGATCGTCATCTCCGACAACAAAAAGGTTATTCTCTGGAAGGGCCAGCATCCGAAGAACGTCATACTGGACCCGGTTAATATCCTGAAACTCATCCACGAGTATATAGCGGAACTTCTTCTGCCACAGTTCCAGCACGTCCGGCCTTGAGGCGAACAGCTCATAGCAGACCACCAGCATATCATCAAAATCAATTTTTCTCAGCGACTTCCGCGTGCTCTCGTACTCTCTGTATATCTCGCGGAACGCAGCCGCGCTGCACTTTGCCGGAACAAACTCCTCGATGGCTGCCCGGTTATTTTTGACCCTGCCGATGTCCTCCGCAATCTCCCTGAGGAAGTCATCTTCGTCAGACAGGTCCAGCTCCTGCCTGCCCACAATCGGGCGCAGGAGCTGGTATTTTTCCTCTTCTGACAGAATATTCTCTGGTCCAAACCGATAGGCCCACTTCAGGATACCGTAATAGATCCCATGGAACGTGCCCGCCGTCACGGGGATATCCCGCCTCCCCATCAGGCTGCACAGTCTCTCCTTCATCTCTGCCGCCGCAAAGCGGGTAAAAGTAACGACCAGAATTTCTTCTGGCCTTACATGGCATTCTTCAATCAAATGCCGGATTCGATTCACAATCGTCAATGTCTTCCCGGAACCGGGCCCCGCCAGTACCTGGCAGGGCCCGGCCCCATGGCTGACCGCTCGTTTCTGCGCCTGGTTAAATCCCATCTGCTCCCTCTCTAACTAAGCTTTTCAATCCCGTCTTTGATTCTGCGCAGGGACTCTTCTTTTCCCAGCACTTCCATCAGCTCTGTGGCGCCGCCCGGAGTGTTCTGCTTCCCGGACACCGCGGTCCGCAGAGGCCACATCACATAGCCGATCTTATATCCTTTCTCCCCGGCAAAGCCCTTAAGCGTCTCAAAGAGCGCATCATTACTGTAATCATCCTGCGCCTCAAGAAGCGGGAGTACTTCCCTGAGAAGAGCCAGCCCCTTTTCCGGGTCTGTCTTCATCTTCTTATGCCTGTAGAGCTCATTGTCATACTTTGGAAGCTCCTCAAAGAAATCAATCTGTTCACTAATATCCGGAAAGATCTCAATCCTCGTCTTGACCAGTGCCGCGATCTTTTTCAGATCATACTCCTTTGTGACCGCACTGCGGATATAGGGCTCAGCCAATTCATAAAACTGGTCAAAATCCATCGCCTTTAAATACTCTCCGTTCATCCATTTCAGCTTCACCGTATCAAACACTGCCGGTGATTTACTCATATGCCGGTAGTCAAAAGCCTCCACCAGTTCCTCAAGTGTAAAAATCTCCCGGTTGTCCGCAGGGCACCATCCCAGCAGCGCCACATAATTGACAACGGCCTCGGAGACAAATCCCTGTTCAATCAGGTCCTCATAGGATGCGTGCCCGCACCGCTTGCTCAATTTCTTATGATTCTCATCGGTAATGAGCGGACAGTGCACATATACCGGGATTTCCCACCCAAATGCCTCGTACAGGCGGTTATACTTCGGCGCGGAGGACAGATACTCATTCCCCCTCACCACGTGGGTAATCCCCATCAGATGGTCATCGATTACATTGGCGAAATTATAGGTGGGGAATCCGTCCGATTTGATGAGGATCATATCGTCCAGTTCCTGGTTGGGTACCGTAATATCGCCATAGATCTCATCGTGGAAAGTTGTCTCTCCCTCATTCGGAACATTCAGACGGATCACCCATGGTTTTCCCGCCTCCAGGTTCGCCTCCACCTCTTCCCGGCTTAAGCCCAGGCAGTGCTTGTCATATACGACAATGTCCGTCCCGTCATCGGAAACAGAGGTCTTTAATGATTCCAGGCGTTCTTTGTCACAAAAACAATAGTAGGCATCCCCCTGTTCTACAAGCTGCTTCGCATACTTCAGGTACAGGCCGGACGTCTGCCGCTCACTCTGTACATAGGGTCCGCAGCCCCCGTCTTTGTCCGGTCCCTCATCGTGCTTAAGGCCGGTTTTCTCCAGTGTCCTGTATATGATATCCAGTGCCCCCTCCACGAAGCGCTCCTGGTCTGTGTCCTCCACACGGAGAATGAAGTCCCCTCCTTCGTGCTTCGCAATCAGATACGCGTAAAGCGCGGTCCGCAGATTCCCCACATGCATACGCCCTGTGGGGCTGGGAGCAAATCTTGTTCTAACTCTGTCACTCATCTTTTCTCTCCAATCCTGGTCTGTATTTTAGTTTTCGCACTCCTCGGCCAGCCGCTCAAGAAATTCATCACATCTTCCATAAACGATGTAATCTGCCCTCTGGTCCGTGTAATGCTCTGACCCTGTAACAAGGATCAGGTTCGTGCCCGAATAATACTGCAGCAGCTGACTGCACAGCGTGGAATTTAAATTTGCCCCGAGCACAAGGAGCACATCCGCTTTCTCTACTTCCTCCGCTGCCCGTGTCATGATGCCATTGTCAATCATCTCGCCGAACAGGCACACCTGAGGGCGCAGCGCGACAAGGCAGTGTTCGCACAGGGGAACATTTTTGGATTCTCTGATGTATTCTACGGGATAATGCCTTCCACAGGACGGGCATGCACTGTCAAAAATAGTGCCTTTCATATTCACCACATTCCTGCACCCGGCTCTCTCCTCCAGCCCCGCGATGCGGCGTGTAATCACAGCATCCACAAGGCCATGCTCCTGAAGCTTCTTCAGCATTTGATACCCTTTTCCCGGAGGCATCTCCGCAGCTTTAAGGATCACTTCTTTATAAAAGCGAAAGAACAGTTCTTTCCTGGCAGCGTAAAATCCACTGCTGAATATCTCCTCAAAAGAATAGCCGTACTGATCCTCGATCTCGTAAGATTCCTCCCCGTCCCGCAAAAGCGGATACCCGCTCTCAGCCATCAGGCCCGCGCCGCTTAAGACTACCGTATACCTGCTCTCTCTCAATATCTGGAGTATATTTTTTTCTCTCATAAAGTTCCCTCCTTTCTGCTGCTGTCTTATCAGCAGACTCTGTTCCTATAACGGTATTATAGAACATATCAGAGGATACTTCAACAAACAACTCCGGCGCGCAGGCCTCACACTTCAGCTGTCATCCTGCCAGTTTTCCTGCCTCAAGCAGACGGATATGGGACGGCAGATCTCCTGTGTTCTCCAGAGAACATTCCACCGCATCGATCACTTCGATCCGCGCATTCTCAAACACACCCTCCGCAAAGCGGGTAACCCTGGATGGGACTTTATAATTCCCGGTCCTGGCGGACGGAAAACCAAGGATACATGTACCGTTCTCCGAGAAGAGTACACCGTCTTCCGTAAAATAATACTCTGACGCTTCGGCCTCAATCCACTCCAGATCGGCAAGTTCTCCCAAAGAACCTGGCGCGATGGATATAATATTTGCCGGGATATAAATTTCTGTGATTCCTGCCGGCGCGTCAGCAAACGCCCCGGCCGCGATTCCGCTGCAGCCCTCGGAAGGAAGAACGAGCGTTTCTTCCATAACACCCGATATCCCCGCAATGCCGCAGATCATGCCGGACGCATCCACAACAAACCCATTCACTGTCGTGGGCAGAGTCTCCTGCGGAATTGACCCGCTCCCATTCTCCGGCAGGGCCGGCACTGTCTCCACCGGCGCCTCAGGCTCCGCGGGCACCGTCTCCTCTCCGGACCCTGTTTCCGGAATCAGAATCTTCATCGGGATTTCTGGCTCTACGACTGATTCTTCTGCCGATATCCCGGATGCCGGTGAAATCTCTTCTGCTCCGGTTCGCAAGGCGGCAGAAACACAGCCGGATGCCGGCTTTAGCCCCATGGATATCGCTGCCGGTGGGATCTCCGGCACAACAGATCCCTCTCCCGGCGACAGCATTCCCGCCGGTTCTTCCACCACATTGGCGGCATGTCCGCTCCCGAATACTGGCAGTTCTCCCTCCACGCTCCATACCCACCCCATAATCAGTATGAGCAGGAATAAGACCGCCGCTGCCTGTTCCAGCCTGCGGAACTTTTCTGCCGCTTTCCAATCTCCCATAAAAATGTAACACCACTGCATTTTGATTCCCTTTCCTTTCTCCACCACATCATTTTATGGTAATTTTTTCCATAAAACTTTCCCCAGGATAAGGTATCAGAGAAAAAGGAATGCCGCAATCCCCTGCAACATTCCTTTGCAATTTTTGTTACATTTTGCCAAAGCGCTTCTCAGACGTTAATTTCCGCCTTCATTCCCAGCACATCCATGTTTTCATTGAGAAGCGGCCGGATGACGTTCTTCAGGTATGCGTCCACCTGTTCTTTTGCACGTCCCACATATTTTGCCGGGTCCATTGTCTTCTTCAGGTCCTCAAGGCTTAAATTAAACGCCGGGTCCGCGGCAATCAGTTCCAGAAGATTATTCTCCAGTCCTTTTTCCTTTACGTTCTTTCCTGCTTCCATGGACAGCTCCCGGATTCTCTCATGAAGTTCCTGCCTGTCGCCCCCGGCCTTCACAGCATCCATCATGATATTCTCTGTGGCCATGAAAGGAAGTTCTGACATCAGGCGCTTCTCGATCACCTTTGGATAAACCACAAGCCCGTCCACTACATTCAGGCACAGATCCAGAATGCCGTCAACTGCCAGGAAGCTTTCCGGTACGCTCAGACGTTTGTTCGCCGAGTCATCCAGGGTTCGTTCAAACCACTGTGCCGCTGATGTGACGGCCGGGTTCAGCGCGTCTACCATCACATAGCGTGACAGGGAGGCAATTCTCTCGCTGCGCATGGGATTCCTTTTATACGCCATGGCTGATGATCCGATCTGGGTCTTTTCAAATGGTTCCTCCACCTCTTTCAGGTGCTGGAGAAGCCGGATATCATTGGAGAACTTGTGGGCGCTGGCGGCAATCCCCGCGAGGACATTTAATACTCTCGTATCTACCTTGCGGGAATAGGTCTGCCCGGATACCGGATAACATGCCTGAAATCCCATTTTCTCCGCGATCATGGGGTCAATTTTATCAATGGTCTCCTGATCTCCGTCAAAAAGCTCCAGGAAGCTTGCCTGTGTACCGGTTGTCCCTTTTGATCCCAGAAGTTTCAGACTGCCGAGCACATAGTCCAAATCCTCCAGATCCATAGCGAACTCCTGCATCCACAGTGTGGCCCTCTTGCCCACAGTCGTCGGCTGGGCCGGCTGGAAATGAGTAAAAGCAAGCGTCGGCTGGGCTTTCTGTTCCTCCGCAAATTTCGCCAGCTCCGCGATCACATTGACCAGCTTCTTTTTCACCAGCTTCAGGGCCTCGGACATAATAATGATATCCGTGTTATCCCCTACATAACAGGAGGTTGCTCCCAGATGGATAATGCCTTTCGCTTTGGGGCACTGCACACCGTAAGCATAGACATGTGACATTACGTCATGGCGCACGATCTTCTCCCGCTCTTTTGCCACGTCGTAATTGATATCGTCCGCATGGCTTTTAAGCTCCTCGATCTGCTCGTCTGTAATATTTAAGCCCAGCTCCTTCTCTGTCTCCGCAAGCGCGATCCAGAGCTTTCTCCAAGTACGGAATTTCTTATCCGGTGAAAAAATATACTGCATCTCCCTGCTTGCATAGCGTTCAGAAAGCGGGCTTACATAACGGTCATTTGACATATTCCTGATCTCCTTTGTCCTGTATACTTATCTCCTGATCCTGCCCGGCGGCTCGCGCGCCTGCTCTGTTCCGGCGGCACTTTCCGTTTCAGGCAGCGATCTGTCCGTCTATTATAGTAACATTCCCACATCCATCCGGCAACACTTTCTTGCCCGGATGCCTGGCTTTTCAGCAGACCGGACGTTCTCTGTCCCGGACACGGGATCTGTTATTTATCCAAAACGGACATTCTTTATTGTTCAAATGCGTGGCTGATATCATGGCCTGGGACCTCCATGGGATAATTCCCCGTAAAACACGCGTCGCAGTATCCAAGCCCGCTAACCATATCTTTTAATTTCCCCACCTCCATATATCCCAGGGAATCCGCGCCGATCATCTCCCGAATTTGTTCTGTCGTGTGTGCGTGGGCGATGAGCTGTTCGTCCGACGGCACATCTGTCCCAAAATAACAGGGATGCAGGAAGGGCGGTGAGCTGATCCGCACATGCACTTCCAAGGCTCCGGCATTCTTCAGCATCCGGATGATATTGGCGCAGGTTGTTCCCCGCACAATCGAGTCATCCACCATAACAATCCGCTTCCCTTTTACCACTTCCGGAATCACATTGAGCTTGATTCTCACACTGGACTCCCTGTCGCTCTGCTTCGGTTTAATGAATGTCCTGCCCACGTAACTGTTCTTGTGAAACGCCATGCCATAAGGGATGCCGGACTGCTCTGAATACCCTTTCGCCGCCACCAGGCCCGAATCCGGCACGCCCACCACCAGGTCCGCCTCCACCGGGTAAGACTGTGCCAGCGCTTTTCCCGCCAGGATACGGGAATGATAAACATTGACCCCGTCCAGGGTGCTGTCCGTCCGCGCAAAATAAATATACTCAAAAATACACCGGGCATGTTTCTCCGCAGGAAGCTCCATGCTCCTGTCTGACGCAATGCCTTCCCGGGTAATGGTGACGATCTCCCCGGGTTCGACGTCTCTGATAAACTCTGCGTCCACAGCAGCGATTGCGCAGCTCTCAGACGCGAGGAAATAGGTATTGTCCCTCTTCCCAATACAGAGCGGCTTAAGCCCGAATGGGTCCCTGGCGCCGATCATCTTACGAGGACTGCTGACCACAAGAGCATAGGCCCCTTTGATCTTCTTCATCGCTCTTTTTACGGCTTCCTCAGCAGTCCCCGCATTCAGCCGCTCTCTCGCTACATGGTATGCGATAACCTCTGAATCAATGGTCGTCTGAAAAATTGCTCCCGTATATTCCAGCTCCCTTCTCAGTTCAACCGCATTGACCAGATTGCCGTTGTGGGCAATCGCCAGAGTACCTTTCACATAATTAATCACAAGAGGCTGAGCGTTCTCCACCCTTGTGCCGCCCGCCGTGGAATAACGCACATGCCCCACGCCCAGGTTGCCTTTGAGCTTCGCCAGTTCCTTTTCGTCAAATACATCGTCTACATGCCCAAGTCCTTTCTTTGACAGCACCCTGCGCCGGCCAAACGTGTCCGTGACCGCAATTCCGCAGCTCTCCTGTCCTCTGTGCTGCAGTGCAAAAAGCCCATAATAGATGGACGCGGCAACGTCGCGTCCATCCACATCATAGGCTCCAAAGACACCACATTCCTCACCAAGTCCCGTGGAAATCGTTTCTATCTGTGTCATTTAGATCCCGCTCCTTATTCATTATTAAAACGTGCTAAAAACTGCCTTGTGCGCTCTTCTGCCGGATGTTCGAACACATCAGCCGGTGTTCCCTGTTCCATAATGCGTCCGCCGTCCATAAAGATGACCTGGCTGGATACATCCCTGGCGAACGCCATCTCATGGGTTACGATAATCATCGTCGTCTGCTGATCCGCAAGTCCTTTGATCACCTTTAACACTTCTCCCGTCAGTTCCGGGTCCAATGCTGACGTCGGCTCATCAAAGCAGAGAATATCCGGCTTGAGTGCCAGCGCGCGGGCAATGGCCACCCTCTGGCACTGTCCGCCCGAGAGTTGATGGGGATAATTATCCATCCGGTCAGAAAGCCCCATCTGATCCAGAAGCATTGATGCCTCTGCCTCGATCTGCCCGTGAATCTCTTTTTTTCTTGATTTATAATCCGGCTTTTTCTTTTCCAAAAGCTCTTTCGCCAGCATTACATTCTGAAGGGCTGTATACTGAGGAAACAAGTTAAAAGACTGGAATACCAGCCCGAAGTGAAGCCGTTTCCTTCTGATCTCGCTCTCCTGCACAGCCGTGGGTTCATCTGCGTCAAACAGCGTCTCTGCGTTTACCCGGATCACTCCTCCATCCGGCCTCTCAAGAAAATTCAGGCAGCGGAGCAGTGTTGTCTTTCCGCTCCCCGACGAGCCGATCAGAGATAATACCTGCCCCTTTTCCAGCGAGAAGCTGATGTCTTTTAATACCTGAGTATTCCCAAATTTCTTGCTTACATGCCGTACTTCCAAAATTGCCATATGCTCCACCTCCTACCTGAAATACTCCAGTTTTTTTTCAACGCGTCCCAGGAGGACAGTCAGGATGCCGTTAAAAATCAGATAGTACACCGCTGTAAAAAACAGAGGCCAGATCACGCCCGCGATCCCCTGATTGCCCTTCATGAAGGACTGACCTGCCCAGATCACTTCCTGGAGCGCGATAATACGGGAAAGGGATGTATCTTTCACTAATGTAATGATCTCATTTGACATCGGCGGAACGATCCGTTTGATCATCTGAAGAAGTGTGATCTTACAGAAAATCTGGCTTTTGGTCATTCCGAGCACGAGCCCTGCCTCCTCCTGTCCTTTCGGTACACCCTGGATGCCGCCGCGGTAGATCTCAGAAAAATAGCAGGAATAATTAAAAATAAAGGCAACCGACGCTGCCAGGAACCGGCCGCTCTCGCCGCCGCCCCAGATATTATTGCCCATCAGCCCCGGCATAAAATAAATAATCAAAAGCTGGATCATCAGCGGCGTACCCCTGATGATCCATACAATAATCTTTGTCAGAAAACTTAACGGTTTAAATCGGGACATTGAGCCAAAGGAAATGATCAGCCCCAGGGGAACAGCGCCCAGAAGCGTCACAAAAAACAGCTTTAAAGTCTGTAAGAATCCTACGTTCAATGCCTGAACAACGATTGGAAACTGTTCTGAAAATTCCATATCCTAACTCCGTTCCATTATACTCTACTGCTCAAGCAGCATATCCTCCAGGCCGTATTTTTCCGCCAGCTCCTGGATGCTTCCGTCCTCGTAGGATTTCGCGAAGAAATCCTTCAGCTCGTCTGCCAGATCCGAACCTTTCCGAAAGCCAACCCCGTACTCCTCGCTGCTTAAATGAACCGTGTATGTAAGATCCGCGTAGCTTGTCCCCTCTCCGATCATAGCGGCTGCCATAATCAGGTCGATCACTGCCGCGTCAGAAGTTCCTGCCGCCACTTCCATCAAAGCGTCCGCCTGTGCTGTCACCGGAGTCACATTCAGGCCCCTGGCCTCAAGTTCTTCCTCACCCGCGCTGCCTGCCTCAGCGGCAAAACTTAAATCCGCAAGACTGTCTTCATCCTGATACTGATCTGCCTTGTCGGAAGGCACAACAACCACCTGTGCGTTCTCCAGGTAAGCGTCCGTGCACTCCATGGAACTTGTCACTTCTTCTGTCAGTGTCATGCCGTTCCAGACACAGTCGATTGTCTTTCCGTCCAGCTCCAGGATCTTATTTTCCCAGTCGATCTCAACAAATTCCACATCCACTCCGAGGCTCTCCGCGAATGCAGATGCAAGATCCGCGTCGAATCCGACCCACTCGCCGCTCTCATCCTTGTAGTCCATGGGTTCAAAATTTGTGATTCCCACGACCAGCTTGCCCTGATCTTTGACGTAATCCATATCGCTGGCTTCTGTCTCTTTTCCTGTGTCATCCGCTGACTTGGAATCCTCCTTCTTAGAACCACATCCCGCCATCATAGAAACTACGAGTCCTGCACAGAGCAGAACGCTTAATACTCTTCTCTTCATGATTTCCTCCCTCGCCGGGAAACCGGCTTTCTACTTTTTTTCTCTACCAATGAGTCACTGTACTACAGTAAAGTTACCATTGCATTCTATCACATAGGCCATACCATGTCAATTTTTTCTTCCCGATGTCAGTTATCTTCTCCTGCTATGGCTCCGTCATACGATCCGGAAATCTTGAGAAATCATTATGTATGGCTTCTGCGGTGCTGACGTTTCCACTTTTCCAACTGGGAAGGAGCAGTCTCAGAAGGAAGGCCTCTGCGGATCTCATCCAGTTCCCTGCGCATCTGTGCATTGATCTCCATGTATTCTTCATTTTTGGTAATGAGAATGTGATATTCTTCCAGTGACATATATTTATAAGAAGCATACAGATACGGCTTGAGCAGCGCCTTGCCGCCGCACATCTGATACGCCCTGTCATACATGCGCGCCGCCTCCTGATACAGGAACAGCCTTCCGTAAGCCGCGCCAAGCCCCGCATAAATTCTTCCATAGAACTTATCATCCACAGTCTCATCCTTTTCCTGGTTTAGAATCGCCTGATATACCAGAATCGCTTCCTCCAGCTCACCGCTCTCCAGAAGGTTATCCCCTTTGAACTTCTGCCGCTCGATATCTTTCTGGTTCTTCAGATGTTCCAGCACATTCTGAATACGGATCATCTCCGGCTCTCTGTATATGCGCGAGGCTTTTAGAATCGTCAGGACAAACTTCTCCACGGAGCCTCTCAGCCGGAGTACATCTCTTAACCCTGCCGCCAGCTCTTCCATCCCCAGTTCTTCATCAAGCCAGTCACAGAGCTGTTCATTCATGATCGTATAGTCGATCAGATAGAGATTATTGCACAGGTAGTAGCACAGCTCCTCAATTGTAAAGATTCTGCTGTGTATCCGCGTAATCTCATAAGGATGTGCCGCATGTCTGTCATGACAAAGAATTAAATTTCCCATCATTGCCTCCTAAATGTATGATCTTTTCCTCATGGAAATCCGTGGGCGGGAAGAAATCTCCAAATCCCGCGTCACGCACCGTGATCTTACATGTTTTCTCATCCAGAAACAGGGTCTCAATCTGAAGGCGCATGGAATACTCCGCACGCCGCGGGAACCTCTCAAGTGAAATCTTCTCTGTGCGCACATTCCCCTGGATCAGTGATTCGATGTGGAACTCAATATCTTCCACATCCTCCATAAGGACCTCCCACTGGTTATTGGACTCATACCAGTGCGCCCCCCAGGAGACAATAGGATACCACATCTCCTGGCCGTCCACCCGCATATTCACAGTAATCTGGTCTGTCAGTTTGTCATCCGAGAGATAGACCGGATTCTCGATGTGCATAAACAGCTTCCGATAAGCAGTGTAACACGCGCCCTTACTGTACAGGTTATTCCCGATAAATGCACGCCTGCCGTTGCAGAGCACTCTGAGGGCCTTTGGATACCAGTTATTCTCAAACCCATCCCCTGTAAGGAATACAGAAGAAACGATGCGTTTATCAAACACGCTTTCAATAAATCTGCAGAACATGGCGTCCGCCTCTTTCGCCTTATCCTCATTGAGCACGGGATAAACCATTGCCAGTTCCTTCATGTGGGCGCTGGCCACTTCATCCACCGTGACAAAGGTTGTCCGGCCCCCGCCCAGTCCCGGGCGCAGGCGCCTCAGCATATATGCCCTGATCTCATTTCTGTCACAGCAGAATAGCGCCGCGTCATACTGCCACAGCTCTTTCGGCTGATAGAAAAGATAATTACAGAAGCTCTCTTTATAGTCCTGGATAAAAATATGCCGTTTATCTATGTTCATGCGCACCGCGATTCCCCGGAGCATCTGTGCCAGCTCCTCCGTGAGCGCGGGTACCGTGAACACAATCCCCTCAATCTCCGGAAAGGGCTGGAGGGACATCTGGATGAACTGGGAGAGGAGCCAGACCGCGTCATAGGTCTCCTCCCCAAACTCGATTTTGTCCCCGGCCAGGCTCTTGCCAAGAAGCCTTGTAACCGTAAAGCCTTCCTTGATCGTGACAAGGCGCTTTGCCTCCTTGCCGTATGCCCATGTATCTCTCAGCTTCCCAATGATCAGCGGGATCTGATAATTGTCCGTATCTACCTCAAGCGTATCCGGCTCCAGCTCCTGTTCATTGTAAAAACTAATCTGGCATGTCTTTTCATTTATTTCATATCCAATGATACTGCCTTGTCCCATGGAAAGACACCCTCCTTATTCCTGTGAAAACATATGATTTGCCGCGGCGTCTTCCAAGGCGTATTCCTGCATCTTCTTCCGGCGTTCCTTGACGCCGCTCTCCATAAGGATGTCATTCAGCCTTCCGTATCTGCCCTGTTCGCCGGGCTCGGTCTCTCTTACACAGGTCTCTTTGTCGCTGCGGTAAGAATTCCCGTCTATGGTTTCCTTAAAGTAATATTTGAGTTTCTCATTCGCAAAAAGCACGAATTTCTTCACATAGAGATTCTCATACATGGGAGTCAAAACCTCCGTCGAATAATCCGCCGGTTCCTCCCCGCCCTTCTGGAGCTGGTAGTACAGCATCACTCTGCTGCCCTTCTGTCCTTTATACTCGATCAGCGTTTTGTCCCATAACTGCAGCTCGATCAGCCAGTCTTTCTCGTAGGATAGGAAGAACGGGAAATAGATCTGTCTGCCGCACAGCTCCTGCAGGAATTTCTTCAATGTCCTGCGGGTCTGTGGGCTGTACTCTCTCCCCGCATAATATTTCAGCACAGCGATTTTGCAGATATCAATGGTGTCCTCCCCCTTTTCATATTCCCGGCAGATGATATCGATCACACTTCGCCCGATCTTGCGTTCCTCAACTACATACTCTCTTGAGACATAGGCAAGATATGCCTCCTGCAGCCGGAAATACGCGCCTTCCGCGTAATACTGCTCAAAGATCTGTGCCTCCTGGAAGAGTGCTTCCGAGAAAAGCATCTGTGTGAGAATCCGCTCCGCCAGCTTATGGGTGTGCACCTCATAATCCCGCGCTTCCCTCCAGAGCACCTTCATATCCGGAGTAGCCCCGCAGTAATAGTTGGCAAGATAGGTCAAAATGACTTTGTCGTACTGCTGCTTCTTAAACAGTTCAAAACATACATATGTCAGGAAGTCATCATTCTCATAATTATTCTCCCGGATTGTCCTGCTGCACAGCCCGAGCATCTCTTCTTCCGTATAGTTCTCAAGGCCTTTTTCGTGTACAATCTCCAGCGTCAGCTCCTGTGCCTGCTCCTCTTCCCGGTTTCGCCGCAGGCCGTTGATATATTTCCTGCACATATCCATGTAACGCAGCTCATAGAAAAGCCGCTTGCTTTCATAGGGAATGGAATCGGTATAATGCCTTCCGTCCTTCGCTTCCCACACAAGCCTGTCCGTCTTCGCATACAAGAATACGCGGGCCCCGTTATCCGTATAGGGCGCCTTCTGGGTGATGGTCCCATCCTCCGCGATTACATGGATATACTTCATATTCGGGACACGGGTTGTAATCCAGTATGCATGGCATACGTCGTACAGCGCTTTGACCCGGTCCGGGTTCATCGCTGACTCAACCACAAAACGCTTATAGATAATACGCAGCTGTTCGTCCACATTCCTGCGGTCCAGCTGGTTCCAGGCAAAGGCCTCCATCTCGTCCCTGTAATGCGCGTAGATCTCGCTGGCTTCGTCCTCGTAGGTGATCAAGTTCGAATACAGAAACGCGCATTTATGGTAGTCCAGCGAGTTACCGTGCATGAAATACAGGTACACGGATCTTGGCAGGGCCTTGTGGAACTGGGACGGAACAACGGACGCCATGTAATACTCATAGAGCTGGGCAATCTTAAGTTCCGCCTCCACCGCCTTCTGATACCACTTAAAATACTTCCGGTCCACACAGTTGCCCTTGATGAGAAGGGTACAGATGGATGTCAGAATCATGGATTCGTGGTATATTTTATAAGAGAGAACAAGGACATCGTAAAGATGTCTGTCAAATACCTTCATCTGACTGGCAAGGTTGGCTGTATAAAGTGCCAGCTCTCTTGTCATCAGCTTATGCTTTACCGCAAAGAGAAGCACACGCACCTCAAACTCTCCCAGCTTTTTCAGGGAAGAACTCTTATCCCGGAAGCACTTGAACGCCTGGAGATAAAACCAGATACTGTGTGATTTCTCCTCATAGTACTGCTTCTCCAGCGCACGCAGCCTCTCACTGTATATCTTATACTCCGCGTCCACCTCCACAAGCATGCAGAGGACCTTCCAGCTTTCCGGGTGTTTCATAAATGTCCTGGACAGCTCTTCCGCCACCTTCCTCTGCCCGATCGTATCACTGGACAGAAATGTCGTCAGATAGAGATAGTAGGAGCTCAGCTCCACGTCTTTTCCAATGGCAAACCGGTTATAATTATAAGACTCGAGAATTCCTTTTGCTTCGATTCCTCTGCCTCCGATCAGACAGATGTGGGCATGGAAAAGAAGATAAAACTCATTTTTCGAGTCCATCTCCCTCAAGTGATTGATCCGCCTTACCGCCTCTTCCACCCAGTCCGAGAGTTCCATTCTGCCGCTCTCATACTTCAGATAATTGCGGATGATCCCGGCAAACTCCCTGTCATTGGCCCGTCGTTCTTCGTCCCTCTTCACATCCTTCTCTACCACGACCTCATAAGTCAGGCACTCATACGGCGACTCTATAATGATTCTGCCGAAGTTGCTCCCCTTGTGAAGTTTATCAACATCCAGAAAGTACTCCAGTCGGTAAGAGTTCCCGATAAATTCCTCCGTGGTAACTCTTGTATGCTCCACAGTGAGGAAGTCCCCCTCTGTGCGCACATCCATCTCCAGATATCCCCATGTGTTTTTCTTGATCGTAAAGGTCTCTTTGCGCGCTTCCGTCAGAGAGATAAACGCCCGGCTCTCCTCCTCAAGGGTGAGGAATATCTTCTCCTTCTGCTTGCATCCGACCAGAAATTCTTCTAACGCCTGCTGATCCAGCTCCCATTTGCGCATATTGTCGTAGAGCGCCTGTATCCGCTTATCTTCATATTTCAATATCTCGTAAAAATCCCGGGACCGGAACAGCTTCACTGCCTCAGCCGCATCTCGGAAGGAAAGCTTCTTGAAGTCTTCCAGGCTCTGAATCTTTCCGTAGCTTGTCATTACAAAAGGTTTCTCGATGATCGCGGTGAACGCCACATCGTATTCTCCCCCGTTGCAGACAATAGTAAATTTACCGTGTTCCACATGTCCTGGCAGAAGTCCGCTGCCGTCATATGTATAATAAATATTGACCGGATTGCCGTCAAAGCCCTGCTCATCACAATGGACGCGGTAAGAGGAGGGATATACAAGACCGCGTATGGTCCCCTCCCCCTGATTCTGGAGCGAAAAACTCCCCCTGTATTTTTCACCTTCCCCGACACGCATAATAATCCGCGTCTCCGGAAAAATGATCTCCGGCTGTGGGATATGGAAATCCCCTTTGGCAAATCGCTTGATCTTATTCTTCAAATCAGTCACCTACTCACAATTCTTCTCCTGCCCAGAGGCAAAAGTACGCTACTTTGAATTATAGCATTGTTCGACAGTATCTTGCAACGGTGTATTCAAAGAATTTCCCACCCATTGTATACAAGTATACAATTTATCTATCTGTATGGTCTTTTACCATCTGCACATAGTCAAGCACCTCGTAGCCGAGCCTCTCATAGAGTGAGACCGCCCGCGTGTTATCCGCCTCAACTTCCAGCCTCATGCGGGCGGCGTCCTTCCCCTTCCCTTCTTCCAGATAAGCAAAAAACTCCCTCCCCAGCCCTCTGGAGCGGAATTTCTCACGGATATAGATTTCTTCAATCCACCAGACAAAGCCTCCCGCCTCCTGGGAATATGTTTTTGCCGTCAGTCCGTATCCCGCCGTCTCCCCTTCACACTCAAACAAAAATATCTCCGCATAATCATCCGAGCGAAGGGCCTCATCCACGGTCCTTTCGAAATGCACATCCGGGATCGGATGCAGCACTGCGTCCGAATGATAGAATTCCCGGGCCATTGAAATATAGCGTTCTCTGTCATTTTCTGTCAGCCTGCGTATCATCTGCTGTTCTCCTTTTTTCTTTTTCTGTTTTCTTCTGCCTCTTCTGCAGCCGGCAGGGGCCTCATGCCGTACACGTACCGGCAGACCAGTCTCTTCCATGCCCCCATCTTCGTCCATGCCGCCTCCGAGAATGCGCGGCACATCCGATAAGCGTGTTTCCACGCCTCTTCCCCGCCGTCCGGGCGGTAAAAGAGGGCCTCCATCACCTGATGATAGAACCGGTCCCATTCCTCCGGGCTGATCTGGGGGTACTCTTCTTTCAGCGCCTCCAGGCGGTCCACATTCAGCTGGTCCGCAGAAACTTTCGGCCTTTTTATCCCAGGGCCTTTGGCCGGACGTTTCACAGCACTTTCTGCCGCATCTGCCATCCGCAGGATCAGGTCATACATGGCTGGTATCCCATTCCCTTCCGCGGTATACCTGATCTGTGCCAGCATCTTTCTCCTTCTGGCCGCCGCCTGGAGCAGAAACGCCCCGGCTGCGAGAGATACCAGGGCGGCTGTCACCGCAGCCTTCACACCCCATGGAAGACCGCCTGCCGCTTCTGTCTCATTCTCCTGCCGCGCTTCCGCCTGCGGCAGCTCTTCCGCCGTTCCTCCCTCAGCCGGCAGCGTGTGTTCTTTGTCGATCCATTTCCCGTCGTACACTTTGCACCAGGCATGTCCCATGGTCCCGTCAATAAACGCACGGTAGGACCCGTCCGCCTGCTGTCGAAAAGCCGATGCCGGAACCGCATACCCTTCTACATATACAGACGGGTAACCGCACATACGGTAGAGAAGGGCCGCCGTAGTGGCAAAATGAACACAGAACCCTTTGTGGTTTTCAAACAAAAAATATTCTGCAAAATCCTTTCCTTCCGGGGTAGGTCCAGGCGCGGTATCATAGACTGCCATCGCGGCAAATGTCTCATCAATCCCGCGTCCCACGGCCTCCGGTGAACTTTTGTCCCAGTCCCGGCACAGTTCTTCCAGACGGTCTAAACCGGAGGGATACTCCAAATACTGCCCAAACAGCTCCTCTCCCTCTTTCCTGACCGGCACCGGCCCCTCTCCTCTTTCCCAGGTCCCGCCGGTATATCGAATTCCCGTCCGCTCAGGGACATACACCGTTCCCTCCGGCTTTGCGTGCACTACCACAATGGAAGAATGCGCACCCGGGTCCGGAGAATAAGAGCCGATCTCCCTCAGATGATCCATGCTCCCTTCTAACGCGGACGGATCATCGCCAAAGATTTCGGCCCTCTGCTCATCTTCCCCGGAGAGAAGCGTTGCCTCCTGCTGCGTTGTCTCTTCCGTTTCCTGACCGGCAGCCTCCTCTTCCGGCCCGGACTGTTCTTCCTCTTCTTGATTTTCAGAAAGACCGGATACCAGATCTTCGATCCCGCCGATCAGATCCGTGTGAATCCTGCTGCGCACGGTCTGATAAACGCTTCCCGGCATTTCACGCCCCGCATCCAGATATCTTCCGGTAAAGGCCGAGATCCACATAAGGATTGCAAATCCCCCTGCTGCCGCTAAAAACAGCACCGCTGTTCTTATGTGTGTGTTGATCGGCCCTGCTGTTGTAAAATCTGCTCTTTGAGCGCCCTTTCTTCCGAAACTGCACAGGACGCCATACATCATCCCCGCAAAGAGAAGAAGCCAGGAGGACTGCCCGGAGGGCAGAGTTCCCACCAGCGCCCCCGCCACAAATGGAACCGCGGCCGCCACACCGGAACCCCCCTTTCCCTTCCCGGTGAGGAACACAAAGACCCACAGCATCAAAAGCGGCAGGGTCAGCACGGCTGCCGCTGCAGAAGTGATGCCACGGTCCGCCTGCCCTCCGGTAAGAAACAGAGCTTCCACAGCTTCCCATTCTCTCCAGAGAAAAATCCCCGCCGCCAGGAACACCGGGCCTGCCGTCCATTTCCCCACGCAGGAGGTCAAAAGGGAGACACAGACAGACAGAATCAAAAGCCCTCCATACAGCCATCTTATATCCAGATCAAAAGAAAAGACAGAAAGGAAGGCGTTCCACCACGCCATCCCGAGACCGGCTGCCGCCAGAGAGGAAACGATTGCCACAGGCAGCCTGTCTCTTCTCCTCTGCTTCCTGCCGCCCGGTTCTCTGTATATTTTTATCCCCGTATCTTTGGCCGACATCCGAACTTCACCTCCCCTTCTGGGTTTTTCTGAAAATCCCCTCCTCACAGACGCGGTATTCCCGGATTTTCCCCGTTCATCCATAATTTCCCCGCGCTGTCCACAGTCACGGTACTGCTGAATACAGACCCGCGGAATTCATCTGCAAAGCAGGCATCCCGCTTCTCGACCCCGCGGCACGGCTCAAGGTCCAGAAGCCGCCACACCATCTGGTACGCGCTCTCCTGGTCTCTCACCTGGCATTTTACAATCCG
This sequence comes from uncultured Lachnospiraceae bacterium, assembly GCA_959022495.1. GTDB lineage: Bacteria > Bacillota > Clostridia > Lachnospirales > Lachnospiraceae > Mediterraneibacter. The sequence continues at coordinate 90,635 of CAUEYX010000008.1, forward strand.
CTCGTCCGCTTCCTCATACCAGGCTGCCATATGGATGCACTTTTCCTCCGCAAGGGTGATAGACAGCGATGCCGCCCGCTCCACAATCCTGGAAAAATCCGCTCCGGAAACTGCCCCGGCCCTCACATCAAACCAGATGAGCACTGTACACCCGAGAGGGAACCCTTTCTCCTTAACCATCAATGTCTCTTCTTTGGCACTCAATTTCCAATGGATATCTTTGAGAGAATCCATATCCCGGTATTCCCTTACCTGATAGATCTCGGAGGGGTCGTCTCCCTTCTTTTCCCCGGAGTACTCTTCCGCCTCTGCCTGAAACTCCCTTGTCCTGCGGGTAATCTCCACCGGCATCAATGAAAATTCCGGCATCACTTTGACAAACCGGCTCTGCGCCTTCTGCCTCCCCAGATAAAAAATTCCCAAAAAATCATAGACCCTCACCCGCTCCAGCTTCACTTCAACCCCGCCGCAGAGGGCCGTTTCAAACTCACACCAAAGGGTCTCTTCCCCACCGGCGGGTACCACCCCTGCATATTTCCGCCTCTTTCTCTTCCGTTTATCCCCATGGACGTTTCCCACGGTGAAAATCACTTCATAACGGACCCTGGTAAGACGGGAATGGTTTCTCACAGTCACCCCTGCACGGATGCGCTTTCCCTTCTCACCCATGGCCGGAACCCGTTCCAGATCTGCTGTCACTTTTCTCCCGGTCCAGATCACATATGCCAGTGATACCGGCAGATACAGAAGAACGAACATAAGGAGCCCGGATGTCACGGTCTCATCATACATAAAAAACAGATACGCCGCAGCCGCAGCCACAACAAAATATCCTGCAAGCCTCTTTCCCATCTTTTTTCTCCTGTGCGGTCCCTTGTCAGCGCTTTCTCTTAAGTGACGGGACCGGCACGCTCTCCAGCGCCCGGCGGATCACCTCATCCACCTGAATATGCCCCACCTTAGCCTTCATATTCAAATAAATCCTGTGACTCGCCGCGCAGGGAAATACTTCCTGCACATCCAAAGGAACCACATAGGCCCTCCCCTTCATCCACGCACAGGCCCTGGCCATGGCTGTCAGCGCCACAGTCCCCCGTGGACTGAGACCCAGCTCTGTCCACTCGTTTTCCCGGGTTGCCCTGGCCAGCTCCGCGATATACCGGTAAATCCGCTCATGCACAAAGACTCCCGCCGCCTCTGAGCGCATCGATAGAAGCTGCCCTGCGTCGAGAATGGCTTCTGTCTGTTCCGCGCCTCTGCCGCTTGTCTGTCCGCGCCTTAATATCTCCATCTCTTCTTCCACAGTGGGGTATCCCATGCTCACGCAGATCATAAACCGGTCCAGCTGGGATTCCGGCAGAAGCGAAGTCCCGGCGGACCCCGCCGGGTTCTCTGTGGCAATCACAATAAATGGATCTCCCGTCCGGTGTGTGATCCCGTCTACGGTTACCTGCTGTTCTTCCATGACTTCCAGGAGCGCGGACTGGGTTTTGGGAGACGTCCTGTTAATTTCATCAGCCAGAAGAAGATTACAGACAGCGGCTCCCGGCTGGTAAACAAATTTCCCTGTCTCCTTCTGATAGACCGTAAAACCGGTCAGGTCCGCCGGAAGCACGTCCGGGGTGAACTGCACCCGTTTCACCTCAAGCCCCATTGCCCGGGAAAAGGCCAGGGCCATGGTCGTCTTTCCGGTACCGGGAATATCCTCAATCAGAATATGCCCGCCCGCCAGAATCGCGGTCATAATCTTTGTCAGAATATCCCGTTTCCCCACAACCGCTTTCTCCACTTCGTTGATCACACACTGTGCTTTGTATCTGTTTACATCCATCATATACTCCCTTTGCAGAAATCAATTCTGTCTCACATTTTTCTCGATCCTCCCGCCGTGTTCTGACAGCCGGATGTATACACTTCTCTGCCAGTGTACCACACTTCCTGCCGCTCAAACAAGGGCCCGGGAAAATCCTTCCCGAACCCTTGTTAATTCTCAGCTATTCCGATGTTCACTTTTCAACTCAATAATCGTCTTATTGACCCGTCATCTCACAATCCGGTAGTATTCCCTGGACGTGATCATATACACAATCACATAGAACAGAGCGAATACCCCCGTCACTCCTGCCGTACACACAATGAACAAAGAAACATCGGACACATACATTACCTCAAGAAGCATGGTCATTACCCGGAAAGCAAATGCCACATGGAGGAACATCCCCAGCAGAGGCAGAAAAAACACTGCCAGAATCTGACTTCGGATCGTGCGCCGTACTTCCTTTCTGTCCATTCCCACTTTCTGCATGATCTGGTAGTTCTCCCGGTCGTCATACCCCTCGGATATCTGTTTATAGTAGATCATCAGCACTGTCGAGAGAAGCAGGAGTGCCCCCACAAAAATACCGATGAATAAAGCGCCTCCGTTCATTACATAAGTAGATTCCCTATAATCTTCCTTATACTCCACATGGGCCGCCGGGTCAGCCTCGATGATTCTCTCCCTCAAAGACCGGACCATTTCCGAGCATAGTTCTCTGCTGCCCTCCAGGTCAAACCATACATGGTATCCCACATGGTTGTACTCTTCTGAAGAAAATCCATAACTTACTGCCAGCTCCTCCACAGAAGCCACATCCGGAAGAATGACGTAGAACATATTCACCACGTTGGACATCATACCTTCCGCCACAAGAGGTACATTTTCCAGCACTTTTTTTACCTGATAGGGCACATCGCCGAGCTGGATGGAGCCATAGCTATACTCGTCGTACGGCGCGTATATGAGGGCTTCTCCCTGCTCAAGTGTGCTGTCATCCCCGGTGACTGCATTATAATCCTCCAAGGGCACAAGGACCATGCCCCGGTAAGACTCGGCAAAATTCTCCTCATCCCAATGAGCTGAGGCATTTCCGAATATAGCCGTATCCCCCTTTATCACGCACGGAAGCAGAAAAGAACGGTAGGCAAGCTTCCTTTTCAATGTCACTCCGGATTGATCCGCACTCTCTTCTATGATCTGCTCCACATGCCCACGGGTTTCTTCCGATCCATCCGGTATGCTCATGGTCACATCCTTCGGGAACTGCGTATCCAGTGAATTTTCGATCCCGGCATAAAGACAGACACACATGGAAAGGACAACTACCACAGCGGTACTTAAAATACAGATATTGGCAAGTCCCGCCGCATTCTGCTTCATGCGGTACAGCATACCGGACACTGCCGTGAAATGTTTCGTCTTATAGTAATAGTTCTTGTTTCTTTTCAGCAGTTTTAACAGTACAATGCTCCCCGATATAAAGAGCAGATAAGTACCGATGATAACCAGGATTACAGCGAAGAAAAATACGTTCACCGCCGTCAGCGGAGAATCTGCTGTCTGGGCAATATCGTATCCGGTCCCCAGGGAAACAAGGCCCAGCAGGGCGAGCAGCCATTTGCCCCTTGGCTCTTTCTCCCCAGCCCTGGACGCGCCCACCAGCTCGGAGAGCTTTGATCGTCCGGCGCGGTAAAGATTGTACAGCAGATTGACCAGAAAGACCGCCAGAAAAAGTTCCACAGTCTGAAAGAGCGCCTCCGGCTCTACCGCAAAATCTAAAGGGACAGGGAAGTGTACGACTTTCAGAAAAATAAGAAACAAAAGTTTCCCAAGGGCCAGCCCCATGAGCAGTCCTGTCCCCAGGCTTACAGCTGCTGTAAGAAATGTTTCCCAGATCATCATCAGGCAGAGATTTTTCTTGTCCATGCCCATCACCTGATAGAGCCCCAGTTCCTTCCTCCGCTGCTTGATCAGAAAACTGTTTGTATAGAACAGAAAAATGAAGGAAAATCCCCCTGTAATCACGTTCACCCACTGCATCACTGTGCGCACTGCCGTGCCTCCCCTCATCTGCTCAAGCCCGTTGTTCATACCGATTGCGCTCAGGGCATAGAACAGCATGACCGTAAGGATGCAGGTCAAGAGGTAAGGTACAAAGATCTTATGGTTTTTCTTCAGATTCAGAAAGGCAAGCCTGGGATAAAACGACCTAATCACGGACCTCACCTCCCCCGGCAAGAACGGTCAGCGCGGCCGCGATTTTCTGATACAGCTCCTCATCCGTCAAATTGCCCCTGTAGATTTGATGGTACACCTGGCCATCCCGGATAAAAAGCACTCTGCCCGCGCTGCTTGCCGCTTTCACGCTGTGGGTTACCATAAGGATCGTCTCTCCCTCCCGGTTCATCTGGGAAAAGAGTTTCATCAGCCCGTCTGACGAACGAGAATCCAGTGCCCCGGTGGGTTCATCTGCCAGGATCAGCTGGGGGCGGGTAATCAGCGCCCTGGCCACTGCCGCCCGCTGTTTCTGCCCGCCTGAGACTTCGTACGGATACTTTTTCAGCAGTTCCTTAAGTCCCAGCCGCCCGGCGATGGGGTCCAGTTTTTCCTTCATCTGTTCGTATTTCTCCCCGGCAAGAACAAGCGGAAGAAAGATATTATCCTCTATGGAAAAGGTATCCAGCAGATTGAATTCCTGGAATACAAACCCCAGATTCTTCCGGCGGAACGCCGCTAATTCCTTATCTTTAATCCCGCCCAGATCGCGCCCGTTTAAGCGGACCGTCCCCCCTGAGGGTTTATCCAGCGCGGCAAGAATGTTAAGGAGGGTTGTCTTTCCTGACCCGCTCTCCCCCATAATGGCCACGTATTCTCCCTGCTCCACAGAGAAACTTACATCAGAGAGCGCCTGCACCTGGCTGGCCCCAAATCTTGTGGTATATATTTTTTTGACATTTTTCACTTCCAGCAATGACATTTTTGATCTCCTCTCTGTCTTTTTCTTTCTATCTGTATTATAAAAAGACAGAAGGCAGCCTTCCATAAGCCTGCCTTACAAACATTCCCCTATCCTTACATTTTTGTCACTTTAGAGGAGTCTTTCTCTCCCTGTTCTTTATGATATCTTCTACTCATGGCGGATCTCATCCCTGGAGAGGTCCAGGCGTACCGTTGTCCCTCTTCCCGGCTCTGACGCAATCGTCACAGAATGGTTCAATTTTTCACAAATCATCCGGCACAGATAAAGGCCAATGCCCGTGGACTTCTTATCCCGTCTGCCATTATATCCGGTAAACCCTTTTTCAAACACTCTGGGCAGATCCTCTGCCTGTATCCCGATACCGGAATCTTCGATCAGCAGCACGCAGGGATTATCTTGGTCCGCATAAATACGGATTGTCCCTTCTTTCGTATACTTCAGCGCATTGGAGAGGAGCTGTTCTATGACAAACAAGAGCCATTTCTCATCGGTCACCACCTTTCCCCTGCAGGGCTCGTATTCCAGGCGGATTTTCTTTAAAATGAACATACGGGAATATTTGCGCACTGCCTGGCGCACAATTCCATCCAGGGACTCCTCTTTTAACAGCAGGTCCGCGGACAGATCTTCTGCCCGCAGATAGGAAAGAACCATATCCACATACTGCTCTGTCTTAAAGAGTTCCATCCTCATTTCGTCCATATACTGCCCGCCTTCTGCAGATCTGGCACCGCGGCTGTCATCCTGCTTCTCCTGCGCGGACTGGAGCAGAAGATTCATGGCTGCCAGGGGGGTTTTGATCTGATGGGCCCACAGGCTGTAAAAATCAAGCATCTCCCTGCGGCTGATGCGGGCACTGTTTTCCGCTCTTACAAAACGCTCCCCCAGCGCTCTGATCTCCTCCTGGTATTTCTCCTCAGGGATATCCCGGGGAACCGGAAGATCTCCAAGTTCATAGGGCATGTTCCGGAAAGCCTCTTCCACCATCCGTATCTTCACCCGGTAGCGCCACAAATCAAAAGCTCCCAGCACAAAGAAGGTGACAAGTGACAGAAAAACCGCGTAGGACAATGCGTCCGCCCGCACACCATAGAGATAAAGCACCGTGTAAAAAAGGCTCACAAAACAGAAATAAAACAGAATTGGTTTCCGGTTCTTTTTCAGATAGGTTGTCAAAATATGTATCATTGAATCAAATACCCGCTTCCTTTTTTTGTCTTAATCAGATCCCTGATTCCAATCTCTTCTAATTTCCTCCGCAGCCTTGTGACGTTCACGGTCAGAGTGTTGTCATCGATGAACTCGTCACTCTCCCACAGCCTGAGCATAAGTTCATCCCGTTTCACGACCCGCCCCGCATTCTCCATAAGAATCTGCATGATCCGGAAGTCATTTTTTGTCAGTTCCAGTTTTTTCCCATCGTAACTTACACAAGTATCATTCAGATTCAGAACAACCCCGTTCTGCTCGATCAGGTTCACCTTTCCCTGAAAAGAATACGCGCGCCGCAGCATAGCCTGTATCTTGGCAGTCAGAACATTCAGGTCAAAAGGCTTCTCAATAAAATCATCTCCGCCCATGTTCATCGCCATCACAATATTCATATTGTCTCCCGCTGACGAGAGAAATAAAATCGGAACCTGCGATATTCTGCGTATTTCTGTGCACCAGTGATAACCATTATAGAAAGGAAGAAGGATGTCCATGATTACCAGCTCCGGGGAAAAACGGGCAAATTCCTCTGTGATGCTCCGGAAATCATTCGCGCACTGAACCTGATAATCCCATTTTTCTAAATGTTCCTCCAGTGTCCTGGCAATCGTTTCGTCATCTTCTATTATATAAATTTTATACATGAAACCGTCTCCTTTGAAAATGTCTGCCCATGCAGCACATCAGATACTCCATTTATGATGTACCGTTTTTCTCCTCTGTTTATGATAAAGCCTTTTCTCACTCCTGGCAAGCGGGAACATTGCCGGTATCTATTCCTGTTCTTTTTTTCTCTTTCCTAAAATAAAATAATCCAAAATAGGTATTGACATTATATATTATACAAAATATAATATACATAAATTAAATATATATTTAAAATCTACATATAGAGAGGACTGATGTTATGGCGTTTACACTCAACGCTTCCATGATGGACTTCTTAGTACTGTCTGTCATCACAGAGGGTGATGCCTATGGCTACCAGATCAGCCAGATCATCAAACGGGCATCCAACACCAAGGATTCCACACTCTACCCCATCTTGAAACGTCTGCAGGAACATCATTTTGTTGTGACCTACGACCAGCAGTATCAGGGCCGTAACCGCAAATACTACCGCATCACGCCGGAGGGCCGGCAGCGGCAGACGGAACTTCTAAAGGAATGGGAAGAGTACAAATTCATTATTGACGACATTGTAAAAGGAGGAGTTTCAAATGACGAAGACTGAATACATGAAAATACTCTCCCACAGCCTGCGCCGTCTTCCGAAAGAAGACTATGACCGGGCAATCGAGTATTTTGAAGAATATTTCGCGGAGGCCGGTCCGGAAAACGAACAGCAGGCCATCGCGGATCTGGGCACCCCGGAGGAGGCCGCAAAGGAACTCATCATGGATCTTGCCGCACACAATATGAACGAAAAACCAAAGACCGTAAAGCGCGGTTTATCCACCCTCTGGATCGCGGTTCTTGCCGTATGTTCCGCACCGATCACCATTCCTTTCGCCATCTGCATCTTGATTGTCCTTGCGGTGATCCTGCTCTGCGTGGGAATCGTCCTGTTCACGGCAGCAGTCTGCGCGGCTGCATTTTCCGCATCTGGAATCTTAAGCTTCTTCGGCGGGATCGTCCTTCTGTTCCACTCCGCAGGAGACGGGCTGTGCAATATCGGACTTGGGCTCTTTACCACAGGCACCGGGCTCCTCCTTGTATATGGCGCGGTTGTCCTATTTAAATGGTGTATCAGAAAAATATCCGTATCTCTTGGGAAAATGACAAAAGGAGGCCGCAGACATGAAAAAGACAACTAGAAATATCCTGATTATATCCGCCTGCTGCATGGGCGCGGGCGCTCTCATTTCAGCCGCAGGAATCGCAGCCGGAGGCTGGTTTGGGTTTCAGATCTCCCGTGACGGCATACACTCTGCCTCCTCGCAGTCTGAACCCTATACACTGGAGAAGACAAAGCTTGATGACTTTTCCAGTATAAAATTAAACATCCAGTCGCAGGCTGATATTGAATTTCTTTCATCAGAGGATGAATTCTGCTACCTGGAATATACCTTAAGCGGGGACAATGCCAAACCTGTATGGGGTATTTCTGATGGAACCCTCTCCTTTGAGCAGAGCAGTTCTTTTGACACAGGATTCGTCTTTGGAGGATTCAGCTTATCCTCAGATCCATCCAGCCCCATCATCCGCCTGTATATCCCAGAAGGCAAGGAGTTCTCTGATATTACCATCTATAACAGCTATGGAAATGTAAAGATTGACACACTCCTGTCCGATACGCTCACCCTGGACCTAGATTCCGGGGATCTGGATATGAAGAATCTCTCTGCCGGCACTGCGGACGTTTCCCTGGATTTCGGAGACTTAGATATGGCGGGATGCCGTTTCACTGAGCTGAATGTTGAGACGGATTCCGGAAATATCGAGGCTGAAGATACCACAGCAGATACCATCGTTCTCATAAACAGTTTTGGGGACTCCACCCTGAAAAACACCATCGTCCGCTCGGCGGACCTGACTGCTGAGTCCGGCAGTTTATACCTGGAGGCCAGCGGGCTGGAAAGCCTGACCGGAACGAATGAATTCGGGGATACCACTTTCGTTCTCCCTGACGGTCCCGACAGCTATTCCTATGATCTTAGGACAGAATTCGGTGAGATCTCATTCTCCGGTGATATGCCCGGCAGACTTATCTCAGACGATATAGGGGAAATGTCTTATATCAACAGTGAAAGCGGGAATAAAAAAATAGAGTTCACCGCAGAATCCGGGGATATCGAAATCTTAGGTAAATAAATCTTGCTAATGTTTGTCAACCCTTTTTTTGAATTTATTTCAAAAGAAAAAAG
>CAUEYX010000009.1 GCA_959022495.1 uncultured Lachnospiraceae bacterium
TCCCGTGAAATGCCCGTATTTCCGGGCTTTTTGGAGATAATCAGAGTTGTTATTGCAATAATATTACAAATTTGTTACAATATGTTATATCTTTACACGAGAGGAGACAAACTATGATCCAGATCCAGAATATGACAAAGCGGTTTGGCGATATTTGCGCGGTTCATGATATTTCACTTGACATCCCGGAGGGAATGATCTTTGGACTGCTGGGCACGAACGGCGCGGGGAAGACCACGCTCCTGCGTCTGCTTGCCGGTATTCTGGAGGCAGACTCGGGGAGTGTGCTTGTTGACAGAAATCCGCTGGAGACTATGAAGGAGAAGGTTTTCTATCTTCCGGACAATCCGTACTATTTCCCGAATGCTTCCATGGAGCGGATGGCAGAATTCTATGGAAGGCAGTATCCGGAAATGGACCGTGAGGGGGTTCGGTTTATGGCGGAATCACTCAATCTGGAGATGAACCGCCCGCTGCGCACGTTTTCCAAGGGGATGAAGCGGCAGGCCTTCCTGATTCTCGCCCTGTGCGCGGGCACCAAGTACCTTCTCTGTGACGAAGTGTTTGACGGACTCGACCCCATTGTCACAGAGGTGATGAAGAATCTGTTCCGGCGGGAGATGAAGGAGCGGAAGTTTACGGTAGTTGTGGCCTCACACAGACTGAACGAGCTGGAAGATATCTGCGGAAACCTGGCAATCCTGCATAAAGGAGGACTGGTAACCGCGGACGGCATGCGCGGCAGAGGAGAGCAGGTCAGAAAATACCAGTGTGTGTTCCGGGAAGGGACGGATGCCGCACAGCTTGAGCAGGAACTCAGAAAGACTCTGGATATTGTGCGTTTCCATGCGGACGGGTGCTTTGTGACCCTGGTGGTGCGGGGCAGTGCCGGGCGCGCGGAGGAGGAATTAAAAGCGAGATCAGCAGAATTACTGAAAGAGGCGCCTATGAGCCTGGAGGAGATTTTTATCGCAGAAATGGAGGGAAAAGATTATGACATCCGCAAAGTGCTTCATTAACTGGATGAAGGAGGCAGGCCGGGGGCACCTCACCGCCTTCCTGGGATGGGGCGTTATGCTTGTATACGGCATCCTCACCATTACCCGGCTGAGTTTTGATACGGACTATACATATTTTGGGATCGGGAACATACAGACAGCGCCTCTTGGCGCGGGGCTCGGGCTTGTGACGGCATTTCTGGAGTTTTTCTATCTGTTCCAGCAGAAAAAACAGGATTTTTATTACAGTCTGCCGGTAAAAAAGAGCATTGTATTCTGGAGCCGTTATGTTCACGGCGCGGTCCACGTCCTGCTGCCGATAGCCCTGACAATGGGTGCCTGCGGGATCTGGCAGGCGGCGATTGACGCGGAGTTCGCTCCTTTCGCAGTAAGCTATACAGGAAAAAGCTTTCTGGCGATTGCCGGGACCTTTCTGATTTTTTATCATATTGGGATGCTCTGTGCCAGTGTGTGCGGGAACCCGGTATCTGCCGCCGCGCTGTGTGGAGTTGTCAGCTGCTATTTCCAGATCCTGTTTGGCAGCGCATTTGTTACATTTGCATCGGAGTTTTTCTATACCTATTATCGGATGCCTCTCCTCGAAAAACTGGTTCAAGTACTGGCGCCCCTGCGGCTGGCTGAGGAACTTACGGGGAGAGCGGTCTATGAGAAACCGCTTGTGCTCCGGTACTCTCCTTCAGGGGGAGAGATCGCGGCGGCACTGATCTGGATTGCAGTACTTTTTCTCTTGTCCGCGGCGGCAGCAAAGAGAAGGAAAACCGAGCGCACGGGCAGGATTTTTGTCCTGACAGGGGCAGAGCGCGCGGCAGAGTGTGCCTTGTCATTTCTGGCAGGAGTGTGGGCGGCAGGCTTTGTGGTGAGTCTGACAGGAATGGCGTCTGAAAGCAGACTGGCAGCCGGGGCCCTTGCATGTCTGATCGGTGCCGGGGCAGCCGGGGCAGCGCATACTCTTTTGGAATATGTGATGAAAGACCAGGAGACGCGGCTGCTGCGGAGAAAATACCAGCTTGCCGCAGCGTGCGCGGTGTCCGCGGCAGCGGGACTGGCATTTTCAGCCGGAGCGTCTTCCTATGACACTTATTTCCCGGAGGAAGTTTCTGCTGTGGGGATCAGTATCGATGGATTGGGAATGGAATATGGAGTCTATACCCAGGCGGCAGGGAAAGAAGAGAACTATGAGACCGATGATCAGCTGGCAGAATACACGCTGGACGAGGACGGGAAACCTGCGGCTATGGGATGGCTTAAAGACATTGCCGGGCGGGGCGTGGCCGCGGATCAGGAGGCTCCCGAAGGTGTCTATACGTGGGCAGCTGTGTGTTATCATCTGGAAGACGGGGCAGAACATTACCGGGCCTATCCGCTTGACCGGGAGGATGTAGACTCGTTCGCAGCCGTGTATGAGACAGCTGAGTACAAACAGACCGCCTATCCGGGCGTGAGCCTGACAGAAGTGGGGGAGGACCGGTTTACCTGGGATGACGGTGTGACCGGCGCTGCCATGAAGCTGACAGCGGAGGAGAAGGAACATTTGATCCAGGCATACCGGGAGGATGTACAGGACATGGAAATGGCCGAATTGACAACGGCACTTCCCGCAGGATTTGTGGAAGTTAAGTCTGCCGCCGGCGGGAGAACCACAGATCTTGCGGTCTATTCATTTTTCGAGAAGACCTGCGCCATCCTGCGGGAAAATGGCGTGGATACTGGAAAGACGATCCGGGATTATCAGATTGAGTCTGTGGAAGTGCGGGAGGTGCTGTTTCCTTCCCGGCGCGGGATGTCCGGGGGAGTGAGCATGTCCTTCTACGAGGAACCGGAGGAAGTGGCAGAGTGGAGAGAGAAACTGGTTCCGGACAGGCTGGATATCCAGCCCATCCTCTATCCCCTGGATCATTCAAAGGAGACCAAGGCAGTCATCGAGGACACAGAGACCAATTCCCTGATTCAGGTGGACTGCGCGGTGATGCCGGGGAAATAAACCATCATTGGAATTATTTGAACCGGGCGACAGAATTCTTCTTTTTTCTTTTACACACGGTGATATACTGTGGCAGATTACAGTGGTATGCAGTGGCAGTCTGTCATGGAAATGTTGGCTTATTCAGACAGATGCCGTGTGAAAAGAAGGAGGAAGGATATGACAAAGAGAAAGATTATTCTCATAGCGGCAGTGATGGCTGTCCTTGTGGCGGGGGCCGCGGCGGGATCTTACCTGTATATGAACCGGTTTGACGCAGGGGAATATGTGCAGGCCGTGCTGGATGTGTCCTATAAGAACAAGACAGATAAGTATGTGGAGATCACCGGCATCCAGGAGGAGGAAGCGGCGAGGATCTTTGAGGACAATCTGGACGCGACGATGGAAGGATTTGAGACATCCGATATGCCGGAAGAACTTCTTCCCAAGTACAGGGATTTGTTTGGCAGTCTTGCGAAAAAAGTGAATTATACAGTGGGACAGCCAAAGAGGGGAGAAGATGGGGTTTATGAAGTGAGGGTGAAAGTAAAGCCGGTAACCTTATTCCCGGATACATACGGGACGTTTCAAGAGAAGGCACAGGAGTATGCGGACCAGGTGACGGACAGCGTAATGAATGGCGCACAGATGCCCACAGAGGAAGAGATGCAGAATCAGATTTATCAGATCTACTATGATGTTCTGCAGGACAAGGTAGATTCAGGAATGCTCTATGGAGAAGCGCAGGATGTGACGCTGCGGGTGAAGAAAGAGAGCGGGGCCGGATTTGAGATCATACAGGAGGATATGGACAGGCTGGACTCGCTGCTGATAGAGGATGTGAGAGAAGAATAGGCAGAAAATGAAATCTGCCTATAAAAATTTCATCTTATTCAGCGGCCAGTAGCGGAACACTGCCTTCCCCAGAATTTCATCTTCTGTGACAAACGTGTTCTGCCAGTAGCGGGAATCCCTGGAGTTATTGCGGTTATCGCCCATGACAAAATAGCAGCCATCCGGGATTGTGTAGGGACCGAAGCTGCCTTCCATAGGTTCTTTTGTGGCAACGTCGTCAAGGGGTTCGTCCGATCCGTTGATATAGATGCCGCCGTCATGGATCTCCACAGTCTCTCCGGGCAGCCCGATGATCCGCTTGATAAAGAGCTGGCTTTCGTCATCCGGATATTTGAAAATGATAATGTCGAAACGCTTAGGATCTCCAAATAGATAGGAAAGGCGGCTGCCAAATACACGGTCGCCGGTCATGATTGTGTTTTCCATTGAGCCGGAGGGAATCTGGGCATTTACGATAACAAAAGAATCCACCAGGAACGCGAGGACAACGGCTATGATGAGCACCATTGCCCACTGGAACAGTTCTCTGCCAAGAGAAGTCTTTTCATCTGTATCAGACTGTATGTGTTGTTTATCTGCCATAGAGGAAACATCCTTTCATAATCCATAGAAATACAGGGTCAGCAGACAGTGAATTCTGTACGCTGACCCTGCTATTATAGCAGATTTTCTGAGAAATGTACATGCACATGTATCATCCCCTCTTTATATTCCGCGGTGATTGTACCACCCATCTGCTCAGTCAGCGCCCGGGCAATGGACAGCCCCAGCCCTGTCGAAGAAGAGGAGGCGGTCTCTACAGTGTAGAAACGGTCGAAGAGCCGTCCTACCTGTATTTCATCTAGATTTTCCGCATGATTGGAAAAGGAGACCGTACCGTCATCTGACAGAGATGCCTCAAGATCCCCGTCGCTGTATTTGACCGCGTTGCCGATAATATTCCCGAAGATGCGGGACAGGGCATTGCGGTTGAGCATCCGATTTACCTTCGTGTCAGGCATGGAGATGACTGGCGTGATATGCTTCTGTTTAAGCGCGGTATAAAAAGCCGAAATACTTTCTTCCAACACTCTGTTTAAGACAACCGGTTCGCTGGGAGTGCCATTCGAAACGGAGGTGAACACAGAATAGCGAAACAGCTCTTCAGTCAGCTGTTTCATGATTTCCGCGCGACCTCGGATGATCTTCAGGTAGCGCTTCGCTGTTTCGGTCTGCTCTTCCTTGTCCAGCATGTCCAGATAACCACAGATGGCGGTCAGGGGAGTCCGCAGGTCATGGGAGATGTTGGTTACCGCGTTTTTCAGGTCGGTGTCGCCCTGCTGATAACGGTGCCGGTCACACTGAAGCTTCTTAAGCTCTGCGTTGATATGACTGGCCAGTTTCCGCAAATGTGGATCACGGCTGGATATGTCGATCAGAGTATTTGTGTCAGACGATGTCCTGTCGGAAAAAGCGTCAGAGATTTCATCTGCTGATTTCCTCAGCAGATGAATCCGAATTACAAGGATTGCAATGACTGTGATCAGCACACTGATCAGACAACAGAACCAGAATACCATGGTGTGGACGACCTCTTTTCTAATAATTTATGGTGTGGATGGCGTATCGGATCTCACTTAATATCCTTCTTTCGGAACATGAATATCCCGATCCCCGCCGCCGCAGCCGTAATTCCCGCAGAATAGGCGGGCAGGAACGGAGTGGCAGCTGTGCCGTCCTGCCGGGTGAGGATGACAGACTGTCCGGTAGGCAGAAATTCATCTAAAAATTCGTAGATTTTGCGCTGCGGGCCCCTTACATAACCGGGGTTTGGAGTTTCTTCGGCAGTGGTGATTGTCCCATCGTCAGCCAGGGCAGTGATTTCGGTGTAGGTCTCAGGTTCATGGAGCTTGGCCGATATATAGACGGAAACTACAAAGAGCAGACATACTCCCAGGATCGTGATTACCGCGGTCAGCGCTTTATTCTGGCAGGTCATGGCCACAAGTGTACACAGGGAGGTAAAGGCCAGAGTCATAACAAAACTATACAGCACCATGCATAAAAGGGAAGGAAAGTCCGCGCTGTCCAGCCCGCACAGGGGGATGCCCACAAGGATGGCGGGAATGAGATATGCCAGACAGATCAGCAGATCCGCGGCACAGCTGGTGATCAGGCTGGAAAGGTAGATCGCTGCCCGTGAGTGTCCAATGATCAGCTTATTCCGTATGGTCCCGTCACTGTACTCCGTTCCCACAAATAAGCTGACGAAAGCGGCTGAGAGAAAACCGATTACCATAGAGTAAGTAAGGAGCATGGAGTTAAGCCCCGGTGTTTCACCATATGGCCGCATTGCGATATACTCCATTGCCTTCATAAAAATACCGAATATTACCATTCCGCCGATACACAGCCAGAAAAATTTATTCTTTCTCAGTTTCGCAAAATCAGCACATAAGAGTCGATTCATTTTTGTTTCCTCCTCCCAGCAGATTTACATAAAAGCTTTCCAGACTTTCCTCGCGCTCCGTCAGGGAAATGATGTCGCATCCCTGTTCAGCCAGGGCGAGCGTCAGCTTGGAAATATTGAGCTTGGCAAAAATATCTGCCATTGTGTCAGAAAAGATGTGATAGGAAGCGCCCATTTCATCCAGGACACGGGTTAAGGCATGGATATCAGATACCTGCACGCGGATACATTTGCGGCAGGCCGCTGCCAGTTCCTTTTCGCTTATTTCTTTTACCATGTGTCCGCTGTCAATAAAACCATAATGGGTGGCAAGGCGGGAAAGCTCATCTAGAATGTGGCTGGAGATCAGAAACGTTATCTGATGCTCCCGGTTCAGTTTTAAAATCAATTCACGCATCTCGATAATCCCCTGAGGATCAAGGCCATTCACCGGTTCATCGAGAATGAGAAAATCTGGGCTGCCTGCCAGGGCAATTGCGATGCCGAGTCTTTGTTTCATGCCCAGAGAAAAATTCTTTGCTTTCTTAATCCCTGTGTTTTCAAGCCCTACAAGGCGCAGAAGCTCCGGGATGTCGTCAAAAGAGGGCAGCCCGATCACGCGGTACTGTTCCTTTAAATTATCCTCTGCGCTCATATCCAGATAGATGGACGGCGTCTCTACCACAGCGCCCATCCTCCGGCGGCATTTCGCGATACGGGGATCTGTGTTTTTCATCCCGAATAGTGTATAGCTGCCCGCTGATGGCTCTTGAAGCCCGCAGGCAAGACGGATGAACGTGGTCTTTCCGGCTCCGTTCTTCCCTACGAATCCATAGATGGCCCCCTTTGGCACATGGATGGAAAAACGATCCAGGGCTTTGAAATGCTTGTACTGTTTGCACAGCGATTCTGCTGTAAGAATATACTCCATATTGAAAAACCTCCTGTCATGATGTCTGTATGACGGATTATATCCGGCAGAGGTTAAGAAAGCGGTAAAGAAAAGGGTAAAGAAATCGTTAAGATCTTTCTTCGTTCAATTTAAATCCGATCCCCCAGACTGCTTCAATATAATCATTGCCGTCAATGCTTTTCAGCTTTTTCCTCAGGTTGCTGACGTGTACTTTCAGTGAGCTTTCCGTGCAGTCAGGCGTATCTTCGCTGATCCGATCCAGCATCAGTGATTTGGTGATTACCTGGGAAGGATTCTGCATAAGCAGTTTCAGAATGGCGTATTCGGTCTGGGTAAGACGTACGGGATGATCTTTCACCGTGACAGAATGAGACTCCGTGTGAAGCCGGACATTTCCAAAAGACAGGACACAGGCGGAGCGGGATGCCAGGGAACCTGAACCGGCAGAGGTCTGTGCGAGCCGCAGCTGCACGGCAATCCGCGCGAGGAGTTCTGCCATATCGAATGGTTTTGTAATATAGTCACAGGCCCCGCCCAGGAGAAGTGCGACTTTATCGGATATCTCTGCCTTTGCGCTCACTACAATTACCGGAATGCCATCAATGAGCGGGAGCAGCTGTTCTCCGCTCAGTCCGGGGAGCATCAGATCCAGAAGGACCAGGCTGGGGCGGGAGGAAGAGAGGTACATCAGGGCTTCCGTACCAGAATAAGCGCGTGCTGTGCGGTAACCCTCTTTCCGTAACAGTTCCTCCAGCATATCCCCGATATATACATCATCATCAACAATCAGGATCGTATTCATACTGTGTGCCTCCGTTTCTATTATTAAGCCTGCGGTCAGCCGGCAGGCGCCACACTTATTGTAGTAAGAAGCGGGATGAAATTCAAGGAGAAGTATTTATGAACCATGATGAGGACACAGAATTTTCAACTTTGTAACGAAAAGATAAACTATTCTAAAATAAGTGATAAAATCACTGACAAGCCGGGGTACTTCTGGTAAAATCCACACTGTAACATGAAGAGTAGATTTAGGAGGAAAACTATGACAATGGAAGTTTATAATAGAATCATCAACAGCAGGGCCGGTAAAAAATTAAAGGAAGTCCTAAATGGCCTGTTTCCCGGGCTGATTCCGGAACCGGTACCGGTAAGAGTGCCTGTAAGGCGGCCGGAGAAAAGAGAAAGATAATGTTGAAGAAAAAGTACAGAGTCTATATCACCGCTGCGGCGTTATATGCCGCAGTGTCTTTATCCGCCTGCAGTATATTTGGGGAGAGCCGGACGGCAAGCAGCGGACAGGCGGCAGATCCTTTTGTACAGGCTGCTGCTGATACAATCGCGGATGTACCGGAATACGATGGCGTACCGTATGTAGAGATCAATAACAATGAGCCGGAGTTTACAAAGGCGGAGCTGACTACGGAGTCCTATGAGGAGTACAGTGAGCTGGATGCCCTTGGAAGGTGCGGCGAGGCAGAGGCGTGTATCGGCGTGGATCTGATGCCGGATGAAGAGCGGGGAGATATCAGTGAGGTGAAGCCCACCGGATGGGAGAATAAAGAATATGATATTGTGGACGGTGGGTATGTGTATAATCGGTGTCATTTAATCGGCTTCCAGCTGTCCGGTGAAAATGCGAATGAAGAGAATTTGATCACCGGGACAAGATACATGAATACAGAAGGAATGCTGCCATTTGAAAATATGGTGGCAGAGTATGTTAGGGAGACTGACAATCATGTGATGTACAGAGTGACGCCGGTGTTTGATGGCAGCAATCTGGTGGCGTCGGGAGTGCAGATGGAGGCAGAATCCGTGGAGGACGGCGGCGCAGGGATCTGTTTTAATATTTATGTCTATAATGTGCAGCCTGCGATTATCATCGACTATTCTACAGGCGATAATTGGAAGGCTGCTGACGCAGAGGTTGAAGGCGCGGACAGCGGGAGCGAAAAGAAAGAAACAGAGGAGTATATCTTGAATGAAAATTCCCATAAATTCCATAAGCCGGACTGCTCCGGAGTAAAAGACATCAAAGATAAGAACCGCAGAGAATATACTGGGAGCAGAGAGGAACTGATCAGAGAAGGTTACGACCCCTGCGGAAGATGCAACCCTTAAAGGGTGCATTTTCCGAAAAGATGCAGGTTATATTAATTTGACTGATTCGATAAAAAACTTTTCACTTCAGCTTCGGTAAGTTTTGACAAAAAAATCTTGACAAATCTATTGTTCCAAAGTATACTAAACAAGTGGTCTGTGAGAGCAGGTTACGATACAGGGGATTGGTCAAATGGTATGATAGGGGTCTCCAAAACCTTTGGTGGGAGTTCGATTCTCTCATCCCCTGCTTTAAGATGAGTCGGAAGCCTTGAGTTTTCAAGGACTCCGGCGTTTTTCATTTTCAATCTTCTTTTTGGTATTTTTTGAAAGTTGTGAATAACCTAAAATAGGAGTAAAATATGGACAGTATATCTACTGCGAATGGTATTATATGGATTGCTATTTTGATTATGGGTATATATGTTTTTCCTATCGTATTTACATTTTTAATGTGGTCACATAATAAAAAAGTATTTTTTGCATCGTATATTATACATACTTTATTAGTGGCAATTATTCTCTTTATTAATATACAGTCGCTTTTCTTTTCTAGTGCATATGAAGCCAATCTGGTGGAATTTCTACCTATAGGAAAGATATTTACTATAGTGGGATTTATATTACTTGTAGGAAGTATAATACTTCGCTTTAAAAACAATAGATTGTGCAAATTATTGAATACTTTTTCAATGATAATAGGTTTAGTAGTATTCATGTGCTATTTGTAAAATTGTCCGACAAAATCCATATCGTTTAATTTGTTCTGTACTTCCTCACTCCAATTTCCTTGTTTCAGTAGATTTGATAACGGAGTATCAAACACATCTTCAATCTGCTTTCGGGTAAAAGTATAGCTATCGCCGGAAAAGGCTCGTATATAATGACGGCTCCTTTAGCTCGTACTCGTTGCTGCTGTTTAAAGATACAGCTTTCATAATTTCGTAGCCATAATTGTCGCCATTTTTCAGTATTTTAAGGATAATGGTGTCAATATGGCCGCGAATTAGATCGCTGTTAATATTCTGTTCCGGCATTTGCTTCACCTCCATATTTATTATGGATGAAATTACTATGTGTGTCAATATACTATTTCATAAATAAAGAAATGTGGTTTTCTTGACGATCGACCATGGACAGAGCCCGGAGGACCGAAGCGGGAATTTCAGGGCAGACAATTTCAGAGGCTGTCCTTGCCTCTCCTGGCGGGTCCTGATATAATAGTATTCGATGCGGCAGCAGTTGTCCGATTCAAAAGAAGCGATCATGCCAGGAGGAAGATTATGACAAATTATGTGATTACCACGGATTCTAATTCAGACGTACGTCCGGAATTCATTAAAGAGAACAAACTTACGGTCATCCCGCAGTATTACGCGTTCGGTGATACTGTCTATGGGGACGAGCTGAACATGGAACCCCATGAGTTTTATGAGACAATGAGAAATGGAGAACTGCCGAAATCAATGGCGAACAATCCGGCAGTAATCCGGGAAAGGTTTGAGAAGATCTTAAAAGAAGGGAAAGATATTCTCCATATTGCGTTTTCCAGCGCTTTGAGCGGCAGCTGCGGCAATGTTGTGATGACAGCGAATGAGCTTATGGAGGATTACACGGAGAGGAGAATCGTTGTCTTTGACTCTCTGAATGCTTCTCTCGGTGAGGGGGTATCCGTCTACCGGGCGGTGGAGCTTTGGAAAGAGGGAAGGACCTTGGACGAGGTTTTCAGCGTGCTGATGGAAGAAAGAGAACATGTCAATGTCTCATTTACGGTCAATGACTTAAATCATCTCCAGAGAGGCGGCAGAGTCTCCAAGACTACGGCTGTGGTGGGAAGTCTTGTGAATATTAAGCCCATCCTGACAGTGACAGCTTCCGGAGAGCTTAAGTCGGACGGAACGGTGCGTGGAAGAAAGAAATCTTTGAAGACATTGGTGAACCGGATGGAGGCAGCGATGGACTTGGAGCATTATGGAAAAGAGCGAATGGTCTGTGTGCTTCATGGGGATTGTTATGAGGAAGCCCGGAGTGTAGCGGATATGGTGAAAGAGCTGGGATTTACCAATGTGATCATCAATGATGTAAGCCCGAGTATCGGGACACATGCGGGTCCGGGAGTTGTTGGGCTTGTGTCTTATGGGAAAAAACGATAAAATAACAGGTATAGTTAAGAGAGGGACGCGGTCAGGGATGAACCGCGTCTCTTTTCGCAAAAGCGCGAATTTACGGGGATTCTACTCTGCGTAGACCCGGCTCCGACGATCCGTGTATTGCAAAATTCGATGTTTTTGTTAAGATGGATTCAGCTGAACAGCAAGGCTGAATGCGAGAAAGAACAGGACAGAAGGAGAAAGGCCGAGAAACCTTTTTCGGAGTGGCAGCAGGAAGGGAGACAGCAGAATGGAGAACAGGGAGAATAAAACAGGGCAGTTTATAGCAAAGCGGCGGAAAGCAGTCGGACTCACGCAGAAAGAGCTGGCGGACCGCCTTGGAGTGACCAATAAGGCGGTATCGAAATGGGAAACCGGTGGAGGGATGCCGGATGTCAGTGTCTTACAGGAGCTGGCCAGAATCCTGGAAGTGAGTGTGGATGAGCTGCTAAAAGGTATAAAGCTGGATGAGGAAGCGCCAGAAAGAGGGGGCGGAGGAGAAAAATCGGACGGTCAGGAGCGCCTGCCGGGCAGAAACGGGCGAAAAGCAGGGCATGGCCGTCAAAAACAGAAAAAAACCGCAGCTGTTCTGAGCCGGAGGATCTTTGCGGCAGTCCTCTTTCTTCCCCTGCTTCTGACAGTGTGTATGCACGCGGCGTATTTCTATGTGAGAAGGAGAAGCCCGATCGAGTATATAATTGACTGGCTTCCATACATGTTCTTCGGGGGCAGCGTCCTGCTGGCGGGATTGGGACTGTTCCTGCTGCTGAGGAATAAGAGGCAGCGGCTCTTTTGTCTGGCTGTGTCAGGCGGCATATGTATTCTTTTCTTTGTGGCCGGAATATACACATCTGTACAGCCAAACGCCAGGAAGAACGTGCTGAGTATTTCTCCGGACGGGCATATGATGGTCCTGAAATATGAGAAAAGTACGGGGAAGGTGACTACATATCAGAATCAAGTCCTCTGGTTCGCGAGGATGTCGGACACATTTCCCTACACAGCCCAGGAAGATATGAAGCTTCAGTGGCTGGCAGATGACGCCTGCGCGGTGACATACCAGTCTCCGGATGACGGGCAGGTCCACCAGTATGTCATGACCTATGGGGACAGAGGGAATGGGATTACGACGTATTATGTCTACAATGTCATCCAGGGAGGCTGGAGTGTGGAAGGAAAAAACACTGCGGGCTGGGGACTGAAAACCGGCCCGGAAGGCATCACGGTCGTGTCTCCGTCCGAAGGGGAGCAGACATATCAAGCTGACGACTGCGTACAGTTTGGGACGCTGGCGATCGCCCTGTGTGAAAACGGACTTCCCCAGTGGACGCTCGTGCTCACGGACGATTGCGTGGTGGGGGATGATACAGATATGGTGGAATCAGGCACAGTGGCTCTATGCAGGGTGACAATGGAGAAATCCGCGCCGGTGTCCTTCACCCGCACCAGCCTTCCGGATGGAGCGGATATGGAATTGGAGGAAGTCTTATCGAAAGAAGAGAGAGGGGAAGAACTGCGCGATACCATGAAGGAAATTCTAAAGGATGATCCAACGCTCAGCCAGTTTGAGTCTGACAGCTATGGAGGGATAAAAGTAGTGACAGACGAGGAAGATATTTTCTGGATCGTGCGCTGTGCCATGGAGGAGAGACAGAAACTTTTGGCGGTAAACGGTGTGGATGTGGACTGCCGGATTATTCATATGGAGCTTACAGCAGGGGACGGTTATGACTGTGTGGTTAAGGTGAATACATGGGATACCTATGCCAGCGCTTCAGGAACAGGGGAGAGCTCCCAGGCGGAGATGGAGACGACTTACCGCGTGATGAAGGGGGAAGGAGCATATCTTGTGGTGCCTGTTGGATATGGTACAGATCCCGCTGTGGGGCTGGATGCGCCGGCCATGAGTATGGAGCGGGATACAGCGGATGATGAGAATTATCATTTTTTTGTACCGGGAGAAGAACGTGACTAAGGATCTGGAAAGGAGGGAAAAGATATGCAGAAGCTGCAGGCGGGGATGTATCAGCAGGAGGAGAACGGACAGAAGTGTTCCGAGGACGGGGAGGGACCGGACTTCATCTGTGACCCGGTTCCGTACAATCACAGGAAATATTATGACAGGCGCAGGGGGAAATATTGTGTGGCAGCGGCAGTGTCTGCGGCAGTGCTGGTCTTTGGCTGGTCTTTTTTGAGCGGCACGACAATACTGCTGGCGATGTTCATTTACTTCCTTCCGCTTTTCGGCATGGTAATGTGGCATGCTTATCTGACGAAAAGAACATATGGAAAGAAGATAGACGAGTACGCAGAACATTGGTTTGCAGGAACTTTTACACCGGATTTCCTGATGACAGAGGATCGGGCAGGCGGACGGAAAATTTATTATTATAATGATATCACTTCCGTGGAGGAGACAGCTGAAAGCTATCACATCACAGGGGCCATGGAGCCGCTGGTTATCCCCAAAATGTATCTCACCAGGGACGCCGTGCGTTCTGTAAGGCATCATCTGATGAGGCACTGCAAAGAGCGCTATGAACAGAACTTTGTGGAAGAAGAGGAAGGCTTTCAGGTTGTGATCTCCCCGGACGCAGGCGCAGTACACAGGGATGGAGAGAAGGAATATATCAGATCTGTGTGCGGGAAATATCGGTTTTATTATACAGAAGCCAGAATATGGGTAATCGGAGTATGCCTGTTATATCTGATCCGGACAGCTGTCATGGATGATACGCCTGTTTCTGTAATCGCGCGGACAGGTCTGGTCCTGATCCTTGTTCTGCTATGCGGATTGCGGGGAATGCTGGTTCTCGCGGCAAAGTGGAATCTAAAAAAGAGCGCAAAGCGCAGGCGCGCCGGAATTCCCACGGTTCTTAAGGTTGAGAAGAGAGGTGCCTTTTTCAGCAGCGGCGGTAAACCCCAGGGGAAGAGATCGGGCTGGATATTGTGGCAGGAGATCAAGGAAATCTGTGAAGGAAAAACCTTTCTTCAAATTGGACCGCTCTATCTTGATAAAAAATCGGTTTCGGAAGAACAAATGGGCCAGATCCGTGCTCTCTGTCAGAAATATGCAGGCAGGAAGTATCATTTTATCGATGTGGAACCGCAGGGATTTTGGGAAATATTCAAAGTCTTTCTTCCGCTTTTGTCTTTTGCGGTGTTTGTGACAGCGACAGCTGTCTGGCAGAGTGGATGGGAGATCGGGGGACAAGACAGCGGCAGGATGGAGAAATTTTATGAAAAGCAGGTGGAAGAGAACAATGCGGAGCGCAGCAATGGCGCTGCTGTAAAGGAACAGGGGAGCAGGCAGCCGGTGTATGTCCTGACTCCGGATAAGTCTTCTCTTCGTCTCACGGCATCGTCTGTTCAGATAAGTGACTGCTATTCCCGGAACGAGACAAATGAGACGAGCCGGTTTTACATTGACTCAGACGGGACATTGTACGGTGCTTCAGCCAACAGCTATGGAGAGCTGGGGCTGGGCAATACGGAGAGTTATCTTACAGCGAAAGGATTCTACCGCGAAATGGAAATTGCCGGACATATTAAGCACGTCTCCCTCGGAAAAGAATTTGTGGTTTATCTGACGGAGAATGGGGAGCTTCTGGGGGCTGGAAATCTTCCGGCAGCGGGAAACTCAAGCGTGCCGGTGGAACTGATGGGCGATGTACAGTACGCAAAATGCAGCGACTATGGGATCATTATCCTGAAAGAGGATGGGAGTGTCTGGTGTGCCGGCATGATCTATGATGAAGGCGGAAATGTGATCCGGGAATACAGCGGATTTGAGATTGTGATGGAACATGCGGTTTTTGCCACAGCCGGAGCCCGGACAATGGCAGTAATCCAGAGTGACAATTCGCTTTGGATGTGGGGCGATAACGGAGAACAGCAGTGTGGAGTGAATGTTCACGTGGCGGAGACGTTCGCAGATCCGGTGCATGTGAGGGATGGTGTGCAGATGGTCTGGGCAGACCGGCTGTCATTCTCATCAGCCCGGGAATACCAGGGATATCTGGCGGAGGAAAAAGATCCATACGTTTCAGACCGGACCTATATCAAAGAGGAGGATGGCGAAGTCTATGCCTGTGGAGATGGGCTTTCGGGGGAAAGCGCCTTTGTGAAAGTCATGGTTACAGAGAGATGATCCGGACAGACGAAAGATAAGAGCAGAGAATCACGAAAGAGAAAATATTACAAAAGAAAAAGACGGCAGGACCAGGAAACAGTTCCATGAACCATGCCGTCTTTATATAAGTAAGCTGATTATGCCCTGAACCTCTTTCAACAGAGAGCAGTATCAAAAAATGCGCTGCTATAGAAGATGCCGGACAGATCCTGCTTTTACAGGAGCCCGAAATCCTTCATGGCCTTTTCCAGCTGTTCCTTGTGGGCCGGCTCAATCTCAGTCAGAGGCGCTCTCAGCGGCCCGACCTCTCTGCCCATCAGGTTCATGGCAGCTTTTACGGGAATCGGGTTCACCTCGCAGAACAGCGCGTCGCACAGCGGAAGGGCGTCAAGCTGCATCTTACGGCTGCCTTCCACATCGCCGGAAAGATAGCGATAGACCATGTCGTGCACATAAGTGGGCGCTATGTTTGAAAGTACGGAGATTACACCGATGCCGCCCAGCGACATAAGCGGTACAACCTGGTCGTCGTTGCCGGAATATAAATCAATGTTCCCGTCGCAGAGATGCATGATCTGCGCGACAGCCCCGATATTGCCGGAGGCTTCTTTCACACCTGCGATATTATCCACTGTTTTCACAAGATGCGCCAGTGTCTTCGGCTGGATATTGCATCCGGTACGGCTGGGCACATTGTACAGGATGGCAGGAATCTTAACCTCATTACAGATCTGTGTGTAATGGGCGATGAGACCATTCTGTGTAGCTTTATTATAGTATGGCGTTACGAGAAGAAGTCCGTCAGCCCCGTCCTTCTCTGCCTCTTTTGAAAGCTCGATGGCAGTCCTTGTACAGTTGGAACCAGTTCCGGCGATGACCGGGATTCTGTGATTAACCCGCTCCACCGTAAAACGGATCGCTTCGCTGTGCTCGGCCTCAGTCATGGTGGCGGACTCTCCGGTTGTGCCGCAGATGATGATGGCATCCGTACCACCGGCGATCTGCTCCTCAAGTATCTCGTCAAGTTTATCATAATTGATTTCCAGGTTTTCAGTCATCGGAGTAACGATCGCTACACCTGCACCCTTAAAAATTGCCATTCTTTTTTCCTCCTCTTAATATGGATATAGTAAACATGAAAAGAAACGGCAAGATGTGCCGCCTCGAAATATACACCAAGTATACCAGATAGCTCTCCATCCTGCGATGACAGTCATGCCATTCTTCACGGCATGCCCAGGAACAAAGCTTCAGGCAGCTCTGCCCCTTCGGCATCTTTCCCTTTCTGATGAGTTCTTCTGTGCCTGACACATCCGTCATCCTACTAATGAAAAATGCGACCTCTATCTCCGTTTCTATATTTAAAAAAATCATAACACCGGCAGGAGATACTGTCAACTGTTTTGGGAAGAACAGAACAGAAAAACAGGGAAAAACAAAGGGGACATCCTTTGACATTATTTGTGATGTATGGTAAGATGAAACCGCTGAAAGTGTGAATGACCGAAATTTCATTTGCACTTTTTTTACGCGGTTTTGAATATATCACAACAGGGATTTATCATTACAGGGATCTGCCGGGCGGTACATGCCGGGAGGATGGAGAAAGGAGAGCCGGTTTGCTTACAATCAGTAATTATGTGAAGGCAAAGACGCTGGAGGAAGCGTATGAGCTGAATCAGGCGCGCAGCAGCCGCATTATAGGCGGCATGATGTGGATGCGCCTGGGGAATGCGAGAGTTAAGACAGTGATCGATCTGTCGGATCTGGGGCTGGACCAGATTGAGGAGTCTGACAATGTGATTAAGATTGGTGCCATGTGCACCCTGCGTCAGATCGAAGAGTGTGAAGCGTTAAAAGAACTGTATGGCGATGGGATCGCGGAGGCGGTCCGGCATATTGTCGGTGTACAGTTTCGGAATCAGGCAACCGTGGGAGGGAGCATCTATGGAAGGTTTGGATTTTCTGACGTGCTCACCGCGTTTCTGGCGCTGGATACATTTGTAGAATTGTATGACGGCGGGACGGTCAGGCTTTCTGAGTTCTTGAACCGGAAGCCGGACAAGGATATTCTGCTCTCTGTAATTGTCAGAAAAAGCAAAAGAAAATTCCGTTATGAATCAATCCGGCAGACAAAGACCGATTTTCCTGTAATTGCATGTTCTGTTGTCACCGGTATGGTACACGGAAAAGAGACATGGTATTTTTCAGTTGGGGCCAGACCGATGAAAGCGGCGCTTCTTGAGAAAGAGTGGGAGATCCCAAAGGATGCTTCTGAGGATACAATCGCGGAATACGCGCGGCAGGCGGCGTCGGAGTTCACGTATGGGACGAACATGAGGGGAAGCGCGGAGTACAGGCGGCACTTGGCGGAGGTTTTGATCCGCCGGGAGATGAGTTCGATCTTGGCGGAGGAAAATTAGATGGAGATACAGTTTGTTTTAAATCAAAAACAGGTGACAGCCGAGGTAAAGGCAGATACTGTTCTTTTGGATGTCCTGCGTGAACTCGGATGTAAAAGTGTAAAATGCGGCTGTGAGACGACTAACTGCGGACTGTGCACCGTATGGATTGACGGAAAGTCACGTCTGTCCTGTTCTGTGCTCGCGGCGTCGATCGCGGGGCACGAGGTGACGACCGTGGAAGGTGTTGAGAGAGAGGCGGCGGAATTTGGTGAATTTTTGGCCGGAGAAGGGGCAGAACAGTGCGGATTCTGCTCCCCCGGTTTTATTATGAATGTGCTTGCCATGTTCCGGGAACTGAAGGACCCGGATATGGAGCAGATCAAGGAGTACCTGGCAGGCAATCTGTGCCGCTGTACCGGCTACATGGGTCAGCTGCGCGCGATTCAGAAATATATGGAGGCAAAGAAGCAGGAGATGATAAAAGAGGAGGAGCAGGCATGAGCGCAGTTAGAGGGAAAAATTTAAGAAAACTCCGCGTGGTTAACCGTCCGGTGTCCAAGGTGGACGCGCGCGCTCTTGTGACCGGAAAGGCGGTGTACACCAATGACCTCGCGCCTTCAGACTGCCTGATTGTGAAGGTCTTGAGAAGTCCGCATGCCCATGCTCTGATTAAGGACATCAATACAGCCAGGGCAGAGGCAGTACCGGGAATTGAATGTGTCCTTACCTATAAAGACTGCCCGGACAAACGTTTTACGATGGCGGGGCAGACCTATCCTGAGCCCAGCCCTTACGACAGGCTGATTCTTGACCAGAGGGTGCGTTTCGTGGGGGATGCCGCGGCAATTGTAGCTGGGACGTCGGAAGAAGCGGTAAAAAAGGCCATGAAACTGATTAAGATTAAGTATGAAGTGCTTGAGCCTGTCCTGGATTTTCGCGCGGCAAAGGATCATCCGGTTCTCGTTCACCCGGAAGAGAACTGGAAAAGTCTCTGTCCGGTGGGGGCAGATAACAAGCGGAATCTGTGTGCTCATGATGTCAGCGGGAGCGGGGATATTGAGGCTGTGCTGGCATCCTGTGATTATGTGGTCGACAGAGTGTACCACACAAAGGCGAATCAGCAGGCCATGATGGAGACATTCCGCACTTATACGTATTTGGATACTTACGGCAGGCTGAATGTGGTTTCTTCTACCCAGGTGCCGTTCCATGTCCGGCGTATTCTTTCCAATGCGCTGGATATCCCGAAGCATAAAGTACGCGTAGTCAAACCAAGGATCGGCGGAGGATTTGGCGCGAAGCAGACGTCTGTATCGGAGGTCTATCCGGCGATTGTGACATGGAAGACAGGAAAGCCGGCCAAGATTATTTATACAAGGGAGGAGTCCCTGACTGCTTCCTCGCCCCGGCATGAGATGGAGATGCACGTGCGCCTGGGCGCCGATAAGGAGGGAAATATCCGGGGGATTGACCTTTATACACTTTCGAATACGGGCGCGTTCGGGGAGCACGGCCCTACAACAGTGGGACTGTCCGGACATAAATCCATCCCGCTCTACGGGAAGGCGGAGGCGTTCCGCTTTGCGTATGATGTGGTGTATACCAATGTGATGTCTGCCGGCGCGTACCGCGGGTATGGCGCGACACAGGGAATTTTCGCCGTGGAATCAGCGGTAAATGAGCTGGCGCAGATTCTCGGGATGGACCCCACAGTGCTGCGGGAGAAGAATATGGTCCGGGAAGGACAGGTTATGCCCGCATATTACGGTGAGACCGCGCAGAGCTGTGCCCTGGACCGGTGCTTAAACCGTGCGAAAGAGATGATCGGCTGGGATGAGAAATATCCGTGCAGGGACACGGGAAATGGAAAAGTGCGGGGTGTGGGTGTCGCTATGGCAATGCAGGGCTCCGGAATCTCGGGCGTGGATACCGGTTCAGCAGCGCTCAAGGTGAATGATGACGGGTTCTACAGTCTGATGATCGGGGCGACTGACATGGGAACCGGGTGCGATACGATTCTCTCACAGATGGCGGCGGAGTGTCTGGAGTGTGATCTGGAGGATATTATCGTGTCCGGCGTAGACACGGATACATCACCTTATGATTGTGGGTCTTACGCTTCCAGCACAACTTATGTGACCGGAATGGCTGTCGTAAAGACCTGCGAGGCGCTGCGGACAAAGATCTGCAGGCGCGGCGCTGAGTATCTGGGATGCTCAGCGGATGATGTGGAATTTGACGGGCAGAAGGTTACCAACTTAAAGACCGGGGAATCGATCTCCAGGAAGGACATCGGCAATCGTGTGATGTGCAGCAGCAACGCGCCGCTGTCCGCGAATGAGGCGTTCTCGTCCCCGACTTCACCGCCGCCGTTTATGGCAGGAATTGCGGAGGTTGAGATTGACAAGGAGACCGGCGTGGCTGAGATGATCGACTATGTGGCTGTGGTGGACTGCGGAACAGTAGTGAACCCCAGTCTTGCCCGTGTCCAGACGGAAGGCGGGATCGCCCAGGGGATTGGAATGGCTCTTTATGAGGATATCGTATACAACGAGAAAGGCAGGAATTACAGCAATTCGTTTATGCAGTATAAGATCCCCAGCCGCCTTGACGTGGGAAATATCCGTGTGGAGTTCGAGAGCAGCTATGAGCCCACCGGACCCTTTGGAGCGAAATCCATAGGCGAGATCGTGATCAACACGCCTTCTCCGGCTATCGCAAACGCAGTACAGAACGCGGTGGGGGTTATCATACGAGAACTGCCAATTACGGGAGAGAAAATATATCAAGGGATGAAAGAGAGATAAAAACCCTCACTTATATATTACGAATCTGGATTTGTGGGGGGAGGCGACTTCGAAAGAATGAGTCCGAAAACAGCCGGATTATTTGAAAGCGTATTCGTGAAGAGGGGCGGGGCGGATCAGGTTCCATTCCATGATTTGGGAAAGATCTAAAAGGAAGGACACACGGCTAAAAGCAATTGACCAGCGGAAGATTCGGCTTACGCCTCAGGCATCCGCTGGTCAATTAACGCCGCGCGTCCTTCCTTTAAGACTTTCCAGCAAATCATTCCAAGCCACCTGCTCTGCCCCGCCCCTCTCTACGAAAGGGCCTCCAAATAGGTTCTGTTTTCTGCGCGCATCCAGCCGGAAAGCGTCTCCCCGCAGACAAATGCAGGATTTCGAAAGAAGGCGAAGGGGGAGCGTTATTGGAGACAACCGAAACGGTACCGGCCGCTGAGCAGGTGCAGTTCCGGCTGTCTCCAATTTCATTGCCTTCCGGTTCCGGTACAGCTCTTTTTCTCCAGTAACGCTCCCTCCTCATCTTCTTTTGAAATCCTGCATATGCCGGGAGGCTCCTGCTGTCTTGAGTAAATCGAGAAAACAGCGGAGCGCCTTTTCGACCGCCTTTCTGCGCGGAGGTGTGGGTGGCTGAGGTGACTTCGGAATGGAACTTAGAAAAATAGAAATCCGGTGACATGCGTTGAAATTGGCAGAGAGATTGTTTGAGGCAGAGCCGAGTTGCTCTCTGCCAATTTCTGCTTTTAGCATGTTACCGGATTTCGTTATTTTTCTTGTTCCATGGAGCGGAGCCGAAGCCACCCACACCCCCGCGCAGAATACGTCTTCGATATCCAGCTCCACCGGTTTCCGTCCGATTTGCCGCTGCCCATGCGAGTTTCTCCCGGCAGATCCAGATTTACAGTACTAAGGAAGGCGCGGTGTATGTGCGCGCCGCCATTTCCTGATCGAGCAGATACAGGCTTTTAGGATCGGAGCCGAACAGTTCCATTTTTTTGACCAGATCCCCGGCATTCGTCTCTTCTTCACCCTGTTCTTTCACAAACCAGTCAAGAAACTGCATCGTGCGGAAATCTTTTACCTCATAAGCTGTTCCATAGATTGTATTGATCAGCCCTGTTACATAGCGCTCATGTTTGAGACCGGCGTTAAGGATATCAATGTGCTTTTCTGCCGTGAAATCCGGTTTTTCAATGGCGTCAAAAGTAACTTTGGCGTCGTTGTTCTGAAGATACTGTACGAACAGCATTGCGTGGTCCCGCTCCTCCTGAGCCTGGATGAGATACCAGTTTGCAAAGCCGTCGAGACCTTCCTCTGAAAAATAATTAGAAAAAGCCAGATACAGATATGCGGAGTAGAATTCCTTATTAACCTGTGTGTTTAAAAGTTCTGCAACGTTTTTGTTTAACATATGTATAAACTCCTTTCATGAAATGATTGAACCTTCTATAGTATAAGCCTGATCCCAGAGAAAAACAATGGCCGCCTGCAGATACTGTCTGGAAAAAAATACATGAAATGGTCTTGTGATTTCAGGAAACTACTATATAATAAGGGTAAGAATAATTCCTAGCAAAATACTAGGAATTAGAAACTGAGTTTCAAAGAATAAAGGAGGACATATTTATGGTAAATATACAGAAAGCGGCAGTGATCGGATGTGGTTTTGTGGGGTCTACGATTGCATATACGCTGATGCAGAAGGGCATGTTCTCAGAGATGGTTCTTTTGGATGCCAATCAGCCCAAAGCGGAGGGGGAAGCCATGGATATCAGCCATGGACTCCCATTTTCTCATGCAATGGACATTTATGCAGGGGCGTATGAGGATATTGCGGATGCGTCTGTGATTATTATTACGGCCGGAGCAAACCAGAAACCAGGGGAAACCAGGCTGGACCTTGTGCATAAGAATGCCCGGATCATGAAAGCAGTCATTTCAGAGATTAAACGGGTAAAGTGTGAGGGCATCCTTTTGATTGTCTCGAATCCCGTAGATATTCTGACCTATGTGGCGCTGAAAGAATCCGGTTTCCCGAAAGAAAGAGTAATTGGTTCAGGCACTGTGCTGGATACAGCGAGGCTGAAATATCTCATCAGTGAAAAGCTCAATGTGGACAGCAGGAACGTCCATGCTTTTATCGCGGGGGAGCATGGTGACAGCGAGCTTGCTGTGTGGAGCTGCGCTAATATTTACGGAATCAGGCTGGAACAATTTGCAAAGCTGAAAGGGCACGCGGATTTTGAAACAGAAAAAGACAGTATCTATCATGCAGTCCGCGACAGTGCGTATGAGATTATAGAGCGAAAAGGAGCGACCTATTATGGCATTGGAATGGCAGCGGCAAAGATTGCAGAGGCCATTGTGAGGGACAGCCATACAGTGGCGCCTGTCTCGGTCTCCCTGAATGGGGAATACGGTTTGTCAGGACTCTGCCTGAGCATTCCCACAGTGATCGGGAGAGGAGGCGCAGAGCAGATCCTGGAGATTAATTTTGATGAGGAAGAGACGGAGAAACTCAGGATGTCAGCAGATGAATTGAGAGAAGTGCTGGATAAGATTGATATTTTGTAAATTTGTACCGGATTCTGTCCGGGAGAAATGGAATGGGCAGGAGAGGAAAGGAAGAGGACAGGCAGGAAGGCCATGTCAGGAAAAGGGACCAGCCGTTAAAATGCAGTATGCCAGCAGGGATGGCTGCAGGAGGCGGACGAGGTCCTTTTTACGTGCAGATCATTTGGTGAAAATCACGCTTCCAGGATTTTACCGTTTAGAAAAAAGGTCAAAAAAAGAGAATAAATGGATAAATTTGGTAGAAAAAACATTGAATAACACATTTTAGATTGATATAATAGTAACGGTTAATATTAAATTTTTAGGAGGAAAAAGAATGAAAAGGGTAAAAAAACGTGCAGCAGGACTCCTGCTGGCTATTTGCATGATTTTGTCATGCTTACCTGTTTCTGCGGCCGCTTCAGATAATCTGGCTTTGAACAAGACAGCAACTGCAAGCGAAGTGGAATCAGGCACCAGCTTTACTGCCGATAAGGCGGTAGACGGCAACTCTGAGACAAGATGGGCTACGAACAGAGATACCAAAGCGGAAAAGACACCGCAGTGGCTCCAGATTGATTTCGGAAGCAAAGTGACGTTTGATACAGTCGATATTTCATGGGAGCAGGTCAATATTCTTTCCTATGAGATCCAGGTGTCCGACGATGCCGGAGCAGGCTCTTGGACGACTGTATATTCCAGGGACTCCCAGCCGGCTATGGCGGATGAGAGTGTGACTCTTGATACCCCTGCATCCGGCCGGTATATGAGAATCTATGTATCTGATTTCGGCGGCGACTGGGCATCTGTCTCAATTTTTGAAATCGGTGTCTACTATTTCGCGGGAGGCGGCAGTGGGCCGGTAGATCCGGAAGGAAACTATACGATTTATCCGATCCCTCAGAAGGTGACAGATGAGGCCGGGACAATCGAACTTACAAAGACCGTGAATGTAATTGAGGAAGCGGGAATTGACGCGGTGACACACAACCGTGTGGATGAGGTCCTGACAGAAAACGGCTTGACTCCTCAGTACAGCGACGGGCCGTCAGATACATATACGAATCTTTATGTAGGCATCAATGGCTCAAAAGGCGCTGCGGATTCTCTGGAGAATATTCCGAGAGATGTGTTTGCGGAAGGACAGAATAAGTATGATATGCATGTGGTGAAAGTGTTTGAAGAAGGGGACATTGTAGTTCTCGGAAAAGATTCTGACGCTGCTTATTTTGGCCTGGCAACTCTGGAGCAGATGCTGGAGCAGACAAAGGACAGCCAGCTTAAGATTTCTACATTTGAAGACTATGCATTCCAGAAATACCGCGGATGTGTAGAGGGATATTATGGCTATCCCTGGAGCGTAGAGGGGACTCTGAGCTGGTTTGATTTTGCCAAGAAGTATAAAATGAATATTTTCCTTTACGGACCGAAGACAGATCCGTATCATCTCGGACTGTGGGACGAAGACTATCCTACGGAGGTGACAGAGGAAGAGGCTGAGCTGGGCGTGCGGACTCAGGATGAGATGCGCCAGTTCGCGGAGAAGGCTGCGCAGTGTAACGTAGACTTCGTATGGGTGGCACATCCGGCTATGAAGAAACCGATTGATTTCACGAATGAGACCACAGTAAATGAGGGCGTATCCCGCCTTATGACAAAGTTTGACCATATGTATGATCTGGGCGTCCGCCAGTTTGGTATCTTTGTAGATGATATTGATTTCAGTACTGCGGCAAGCACCTGCGATATGCAGATTTATATGCTGAACCAGGTGCAGCAGAAACTGTATGATACATATAATACCGAGGACGCGGCGGCAGAAGCGCAGGTGAAGCCTCTGTTCTTCACACCGGCGTGGTATACAACGGCCAGCAGCGGGGCTTCTACCTATATGCCGAAATTCCGGGCGCTCCACGAGGATATTGAGATCTGCTTTACAGGAAACAACGTATTCTCCAGTATCAGCAACTCGAGTGCGTCAACATTTAAGAACTGGATCGGACGTGACCCGGTTATGTGGTGGAACTATCCGGTAAATGACAATGCGGATAATATCTATTACACGAATCCGATCAATCATTTTTACTCACTGGATTCCAATCCGACGAACTTGAAAGGCGTAATTTCGAATCCGATGAATTTTTCAGAGGCATCAAAGGTAGCCTTCTTCGGTCTTGCAGACTATACATGGAATCCGCAGGCATTTGACGCGCAGGAGAACTGGGAGCACAGCTTCAATGCGATCCTTCCCGATGATCCGGAAATGGCGGAGGCTCTGAAGGTCGTGTATGGAAGCCTGAACTACAGTTATGAGCCTGCCGAACTGACCCGGCTGTACGCTCAGTACGGCAGCGGCAATGAAGCAGCTGCTGCAAGCCTTATGGACAAGATGTACGAGATCGTTGATTCTGTTGAAAAAGTGGAAACGCTTAAAAACAGCGATGATCCGGTTGAACGGCTGATCGTAGAGGAGGTACAGCCAGGGCTTAATAAACTCTATGATATGGCAGCAGCCATCGGAGGGGCAATGGCGGTTGTATCTTCGGATGACCCGGTGGTACAGACACATGGATATTATATTGCGAACGAGGCATATGAGCGCCTGAGTATTGACCGCAATGTAAGATATCAGGTGATCGCGCTGGAAGGATCTGGGGATGACTATTATTACAGCGTGTGGTATGCGAATCCTTCTGATACAAAGATGAAAGGATTTGTAGAAACTGCAATGAGCGCGATCGAGGGATTCGATGTGGATTCTCTTGATACCAGTTCAGCGGATATCCAGAGTGTATCGATCGTTCCGTCTGAGAACGTGGAGGTGCGCCAGGGCGAGAGCTTCCAGTTTACAGTGGATGTAACAGCGGCTCAGGAGGACGTGGACGATGTGATCTGGTCCGTTGAGGGAGGCACAGGGGCAGGCACAACAATGTCGCTCAACGGAATCTTGACATTAGATACGAATGAACTGTCTCCGACAGTCACAGTGAAAGCCGTTTCAGCATATGATGAAACAGTCTTTGATACCGTAGAAGTCAGTGTTGCGGACCGTGTTTACGTTGATCCCACGATTCCCACGAACCAGGCATTCGGAGCCACAGTTCTAGGAGCTTCCGGCAGTTCGGGAGCGGGCGGCTCAGCGGAAAACCTTTTTGACGAGAGCGAAGATGGCTCTAAGTGGTGCCCGGGTGACAATACACGGTACAATCACTGGGTTGCGTTCGATCTGGGGGCTGACAAGACGATTTATACCTGGGAGACCGTACATGCCGGAATCGAGCATGAGCTGGACATCTCTTCCGATTTCTCGCTCCAGGTGTTAAAAGATCCAAATGCTACGGCAGAGCAGCTTGCGGATTCTTCCTATCTTTCCAATGCGGCGAACTGGGTGACAGTCGCTGAATATAAAGACAATACAGAGAATGTGACAGACTACGAGTTTGAGGAACCAATTACGGCGCGGTACTACAGATTCTATGTCTCTGACGGATGCCAGGACGGCGTGCCGTACGCAGCGACCCGTGTCTATGAGCTCAGGCTCTTTGGAGTGGATACGGCTACGGTATCCCGGACACACAGCCTGACAATCGATTCTTCGATCACAGGCGGAACAGTTACCACAGACGCCGGTAACTACGAAGAAGGGGCAAAGGTCAATGTTTATGTTGAAGCGGATGAAGGATATCATCTGGTGGAAGGCTCCCTGAAGTATAATGATACGGTAATCGAGGGGACAAGCTTCCTGATGCCGGCGGAGGATGTTGTCCTCACGGCTCAGTTTGAGGAAGATTCCCAGAAGCCTGAACCAGGCGAAGCGGACACTTCTGCGCTGGAGGCGCTTGTGACGGAAGCTTCCGGCATTGATCCTGACAAGTACACGGAAGAGAGTGTAACTGTTCTGAATGCGGCGCTCAAAGAAGCCAATGATATTCTGGCAGAAACAGGGCTTACAGAGAAAGATCAGGATCGAATCGACGCGGCGGCAGAGGCGCTTCGCGCAGCCATTGACGCTCTTGTTCCACAGGAGGAGCCTGAACCGGGCAAAGCGGACACTTCTGCGCTGGAGGCACTTGTGACGGAAGCTTCCGGCATTGATCCTGACAAGTACACGGAAGAGAGTGTAACTGTTCTGAATGCGGCGCTCAAAGAAGCCAATGATATTCTGGCAGAAACAGGGCTTACAGAGAAAGACCAGGATCGGATCGATGCGGCAGCAGAAGCACTTCGCGCGGCCATCGATGGTCTTGTGGAATCCGGCGGAGAGAACCCTGGCGGGGACAAGCCTGGAGAAGACACCCCTGGAGGAAATACTCCTGGTGGAGATTCCCAGACCCCTGGAGGAACTCAGGGCGGCGGACAGGGAACCCAGTCCGGCGGCGGTTCAAAAGTTCCGTCCACAGGAGACGGATGGAGTGTCCAGTTCTGGATCGTGCTTCTGGCTGTTTCCGCGGCAGGTATCTTGAGTGTTGGAAAGAGGCGAAATCACGGAAAGTGATTGAGAGACTGACGATCATTCAGCAGGGCCGGATGGGACGGATGGTTTCCGTTTCATCCGTTCCCTGGGTTATGTAGACTAGGAAAGGGATAACAAGTTATGGGATTAAGGAAAAATAGAGGGATCAGAGCTCTTGCTGCTGTGATATCCGCAGCCTTTGTCGTGACCGGCATGCCGGCAGCGGGGATACCGGATGTGCAGGCGGCCGGGACGGAGCTGACGGGAGACGAGCTGGCGGCCCTGGTGAATCCCGTGGTACAGGAGTATGCAGTTGACCCGCAGGGCGGCAGCTGGACGATGACAGCGGACAGCCGTTTTGCGGTCCTGGCCACCAGTGAGAACGTAGAAAATGAGAGGCTGGCAGAGGTTGTCGCTCTGATCAACTCTGAGTTTGCCGACAAAGAGATCGTGTCCTCTACACCTTCTGCTATGGTATACGCGAATGAAGGGGATGTTTCACCGGCAGATATTCTGATTACGGTTGCCGAGGATGGGACTGTGTGCGAAGAATCTGACAGCGGGGAAGCATATAAGATCGAGATCAGTGAAGACGGTGTGAAAGTAACTGGAGCAAGTGAGAACGGAGTTTTATATGCGCTTCGTACGATCCAGAACTATGTGACCGCAAATAACGGTCTTGCCTATGGTACGATCACGGACTATCCGGATGTGGCAGAGCGTCGGTTACACGTAGACTGCGGAAGAAAATATTTTACAAAAGAATGGTTCATCCGCCAGATCCGGGAGATGTCATATATGAAAATGAATACCCTGGAGATGCATTTTTCCGAGAATCTGGGATTTGGCATTGAGTGTAAGACGGATCCGTCGATCACCTCGGAGAAGTACCTTACCCACGAAGAGGTGAGGGAGATCCTGGCTGAAGCAGAGAAATATGGGATCAAAGTCATCCCGTCTTTTGATACTCCGGGACATGTAGATCAGATCCTGAAAGCACATCCTGAGTATGGACAGATTGATAAGGATGGAAATCATTACAAATCCGGGCTGGATGTAACAAATCCGGAGGCAGTGGCTTATATCAGGAGCCTGTATGACGAGTATATGGAGTTATTTGAGGGATGCACAGACTTCCATATCGGCGGAGATGAATATATGGAGTTCGACCGTGCGCCGTTCACCACACAATATAAGTCGGTGCTCAATGAATACGCGGTTGAGACGCTCGGCGAGGGCTATATCTGGAAAGACGTGATGGCGAACTATATTAATGAGCTTGCCGAGTATGTATATTCAAAAGGATTTAAGCCGCGTGTGTTTAACGACGGACTCTACTATGGAGAGACAGACTGGGAAGGCGCCCAGAAGATCGTGATGCACGATTATATCGGCATTGATTACTGGTCAAAAATGTCCTGGAATCCGTCGATTGCCGGGATGCAGACATTTATAAATAAAGGGCATCAGGATATTTACAATTTTAACTCAACCTATTTCTATTATGTACTGCGAAATGATAAGCCGACAGATGGACGAGAGCAGCATTCCTTTGATTACATTGATCAGGACAGAAGAATTTTCGAAGAATGGACACCCGGAAAATTTGCGGCCTACACAGCGCCTGATGATGCACCCTATATTGCCGGGGCTTCAATGGGTATCTGGTGTGATAACCCGAATATCGTGACCGAGGATGTGATAGCGGAGGATGTAGCGGATGAGATGCGCTCTCTGGCCACAAAATCCTGGAATGTAGACAGTAATGATACCATGGATTTTGAAGAATTCAAGGAAAAATATACGGTTCTCGGCCATGTGGCAGGGTATGAAAAGGGATCGGAACTTCCGGACGCGGGAGAATTCCAAAATGCGGAAAGTCTTGGAAAGGTGACACTGCGCTACGTCAGTGACACTGGTAAAGTACTGAAAAACGATGTTGTAAAATATGGAAATGTGGGGCAGGAGTACAGCTTTGAAGCGGAAGAGATCTACGGATACCGCCTGATTTCAGACAGCACAGTTTCAGGCAGTTATTTATCTGAAGGAGAAACCTATGAGTTTATCTATACTCTGGACTGTGATAAATCCGAGCTCGAGCAGGAGCTGGCGGACAGGCTGAATGATGCGGACTACATTGCAGAAACATTTACAGCATATCAGGAGGCATATGCGGCGGCAGAGGAAGTGAACGGACGTGTGGACAGCGAGCAGACAGAAGTCGATGAAGCGCTGGCAGATCTTCAGGAAGCAAAAGGTCAGGCCGTGTTCCTTGTGAATTATCCGCTTTACGTAGAGACGCAGTATCCGCTCAGTGATATCGGTTATGCGTCCGGGTATAGTGAATACAAAGCTGCTGTTGAGGAAGCGAAGGATGTCCTGTATGCCCAGGGAGATGACCAGGAGGCAGTTAAGAGCGCGCTGGCAGCGATTGAGGAAGCTAAAAGCGGACTTAGGAAGCCTGATCCGGGGACACCGGAGGTATCGGCGGATGACGCATATTATACCACGTATTCCTACGATAAAATGCTGGACGGGAATGAGGCTACAAAGTGCTGGTTCAAGATTGACCAGACAGCGGGACATCAGTTTACATTTGTGTTCCCTGTGGCAGTGAATATGTCCCAGGTCAGGATTGTCCAGGCGGCAGACGCGGGCGCAGACTATATTGAGGGCGCCCAGGTGCAGATCTCAACGGACCAGAACAGCTGGCAGACAGTGGGGCTGATTGACCCGGAGAGCCAGGATACAACGTTCTCCTTTGAGGCAGCTCCTGTAAGATATGTGCGTGTGATGCTGACTGAGACCAAGAAAAACTGGTATCAGATTGCAGAAGTGTATTTTACTTATGAAGAGATCCCTGAGGATACATCTATGCGCGACCTGATCAGTGAGGCAGAAGCAGTGGACATCAGCGGAAAGGATGCCGGACTTGTGAACACAATGATCAGCGCGCTCATCGATGCTCAGAAACTGTATGCCGCGGGAAGCCAGGATACAGAGAGCGCAATGGCGGCTCTGAGAGAAGCGATTGACGCCGTGAAAAATTATGTGCCTGAGGCGGACAAGAGCGGACTGCTCGACGCGATCGCTGAGGCTGAGAAGATTGATCAGAGTCTGTATACAGAAGAAAGTGTGCAGGCATTGAAGGAGAAGCTTGAAGCGGCAGAGGCTGTGGCGGATCTGTATCTGACAGAGGCTGAGCAGGAGAGAGTGGACACTGCGGAGGCAGAGCTTCGGCAGGCAGTCGCTGCTCTTGTACTGAAGCCGGAAGATAAACCGGGTGAAGGTGACAAACCGGAAGATAAGCCGCCGGTGGAAGATCCGGGTGAAGACACACC
This sequence comes from uncultured Lachnospiraceae bacterium, assembly GCA_959022495.1. Lineage (GTDB taxonomy): Bacteria > Bacillota > Clostridia > Lachnospirales > Lachnospiraceae > Mediterraneibacter. The sequence goes on from CAUEYX010000009.1 coordinate 31,117, forward strand.
TCCTGCAGGTGATCCGGGAACAGAAAAACCGTCAGGCAGTACTTCTGCGTCAGGCGCAGAGAACTTGACAGGGCAGACGCCAAAGACCGGAGATTATGAGAGCTTATCCATGTGGGGAGCTGTTATGATTCTTGCGGCAGGCGCAGTTGCAGCTGTTCTTCGAAAGAAAAAAGAAATAAAGTAAAATGCATATAAGAAAAGCGTCCCTTTTGTCATCTGATGACAGCGGGGGCGCTTTTACTGTGCTTTTGGCGGCGTGCGCTTATTTGATATGCCGCTTGATCGCTTCAAAGCTTTCAGAACTAATCACGTGTTCGATTCGGCATGCATCGTCGGCAGCAGTTTTCGCGTCAACGCCCAGACGTTCCAGCCAGGAAGAGAGAAGTGTATGACGCTCATAGATCCGGTCCGCGATCTCTTTTCCCGAAGGAGTGAGGGTGATATATCCTTCCGGAGAAACGATAATATGTTCGTTTTCCCGCAGCTTTTTCATAGCCACACTCACACTTGATTTCTTAAAATTTAGTTCTGTCGCAATATCCACGGAACGTACGACCGGAAGCTTCTGGCTTAAGACCAGGATCGTTTCCAGATAGTTTTCAGCAGATTCGTTTGTATGCATGATGTCCACCTCGCTCGTATCATTCAAAGTTTATCGCTCTCTGTAAAAAGAGGGCCGTATTTTTAACAAGTATAACATAACCGGATTTTAAGGGCAAATCCGATTTCTATAAAAGCATGAAAAACATCATAAAAATCGGAAAATTTTGTTAGCAAAAGGATTGACAAATATAAAATGTTAGTTTAAACTATCTTCTGTTAGAAGGTGAAATATAAACGGACCAGATTTCAACGGACGGTTATAAAATGATATTTTTGAGAGGATAGAGGCAGTATGAATTTACTGGAAGCCAAGGAAGGCGAAGAGTATTGTATAAAAGATATCGTGACAGATGATGAAGAACTGGAGGCTTTTTTATTTTCTCTGGGATGTTACAGCGGTGAACCGATCACTGTGGTTTCGCGTGTAAGGGGCGGCTGCGTGGTCTCGATCAAGGATGGCAGATATAATATTGATACTGATTTAGCGAAAGCTATTTCAATATAAAATAAAAGAAAAGTAGTAATTCAGGTTACTATTTTTTTTACACAAAGGTTAGTTGACACTAATTGCAATGAAGGAGGAGATTTGTAAAATGAGAATTGCTTTTGCGGGGAACCCGAACAGCGGCAAGACCACCATGTATAACGCGCTGACAGGAAGGAACGAGCGCGTGGGAAACTGGGCCGGTGTTACGGTAGAGCGGAAGGAGAGCCTGATCAAGAAGGCTTATTACAGCGGAGCGGAGGAACTGACTGCAGTGGACCTCCCGGGCGCTTATTCGATGTCTCCATTTACTTCTGAGGAGAGCATCACAAGCAGTTATGTAAAAAATGAGCATCCCGATGCAATTATCAATATTGTAGATGCGACAAACTTAAGTCGAAGCCTGTTTTTTACAACGCAGCTCCTTGAGCTGGGCGTTCCGGTAGTGGTTGCCTTGAATAAGAGTGATATTACGGATAAAAAGCAGACGAAAATCGATGAAAAACTGCTGTCAGAGAAATTAGGCTGTCCCGTTGTCAGGACCATCTCCACTTCCTCGGGACACGAGGGGCTGAAAGAGGCTGTCACTCAGGCTGCTTCCTTAAAAGGGAGAGGACAGAAAGCTCCATACGTCCAGGATGATATCGATCTGAAGGACAAAAAGGCAGTGGAGGCTGCGGACAGGAAACGTTTTGAGTTTGTAAATAGTATTGTTAAGCAGGTAGAGAAGAGGAAGGTCTTTACAAAAGATAAAAATATACAGGACAAGATTGACGCGGTCATTACACATAAAATCATCGGTATACCGATTTTCGTGGGCGTAATTTTCCTTGTGTTTTACATATCACAGACCACGCTCGGCACATGGATCGCGGACTGGCTGGTTGCTCAGATCGAGACCTTCCAGGCCTGGGTCGGCGGACTGATGGAAAACGCGAATCCCCTGCTCTACGCACTCCTTGTAGACGGCATCATCGGCGGCGTGGGAGCGGTTGTCGGTTTCCTTCCGCTGGTAATGGTGATGTACTTCCTTATTGCTCTTTTGGAAGACTGCGGTTATATGGCGCGCGCGACAGTGGTTCTTGATCCAATCTTTAAGAGAGTGGGTCTTTCCGGTAAATCTGTTATTCCGATGGTGATCGGTACCGGATGCGCGATTCCGGGTGTCATGGCCTGCCGTACGATCCGCAATGAGCGGGAGCGCAGAACCACCGCGATGCTGACTCCGTTTATGCCGTGTGGAGCAAAGATCCCGGTGATCGCTCTGTTTGCCGGAGCGTTTTTTGCCGACGCATGGTGGGTGTCTGCTACAATGTACCTGGTGGGGATTGTGCTTGTTCTTCTGGGAGCGCTGCTCGTAAAGAGAATTACAGGTCAGAAATACCGTAAGTCATTCTTTATCATTGAGCTTCCGGAATACAAACTGCCAAGCTTGAAGAGAGCGTGCGTATCCATGCTGGAGAGAGGAAAGGCTTATATTATTAAAGCCGGAACAATCATTCTGGTGTGCAACACAGTTGTCCAGATTATGCAGACATTCAACTGGCAGTTCCAGCTGGTGGAAGAAGGCGCGGAGAGTACTTCGATTCTTGCCAGCATTGCACATCCGTTCGCAATTCTGTTTATCCCGCTTGGATTTGGGGTATGGCAGCTTGCGGCGGCAGCCATTACAGGCTTTATCGCAAAGGAAAATGTAGTTGGTACTTTGGCAGTTGTTTACGGTGTTACCAACCTGATCGATACAGATGAGCTGGCCTTGGTTGGCAGCGGAAATGAAGTGGCTGCGGTTATGGCCCTCACGAAAGCAGCAGCTCTGGCTTACCTGATGTTTAACCTGTATACTCCGCCGTGTTTCGCGGCGCTGGGAGCTATGAACTCTGAGATGAAGAGTGGAAAATGGCTTCTTGGCGGTATCTGCCTCCAGCTTGCGACAGGTTATACGGTGGCATTCTTTGTATACCAGATCGGCACTCTGATTACGACGGGTGCGCTTGGAACAGCATTTGTTCCGGGACTAATTGCTGTGCTTGTATTTGTGGCAGTTGTTATATGGAGAATCCGTAAGTCGGATAGAGAATTTGCGGCAGAATATAGTCTGCATGCACAATAATAAGTAGAACGGTCAGCGGTGGACAGAGAGGGAGCTTTGTCCGCCGTTTGGCGTTCTATCTGAGACAGAAACTGAGATTATGTTTTTTAAGAAAGGATGCTTTTTATGGCAGATTTTGTTGCGGCTGTCATTCTGCTGATCCTGGTTGGAGGAGCGGCGGCATATATTGTAAAAGCTAAGAAAAGCGGGGTGAAGTGTATCGGCTGTCCCGCCGGCGGAAGCTGTCCCGGCAGCGGGAAACTGCCCAGAAAAAAACTGGATGCTCCGGTGATTGGCACGAAAATCATTAAAATCTCGGGCATGCACTGCCAGAACTGTGTTAATAGTGTGACGAATGCGCTGAATGCTGTTGACGGCGTTTCTGCAAAAGTGAGCCTGAGCAGCGGCAGCGCTGAGGTCTCGTATGACCGAACAGTGGATGAACTTGAATTGAGACGTGCCGTGGAGGAAGCGGGATTCGAGGCAATCAGTATTTTATAGGAGCTGGGAGGCTGTTGTGAGCAAGAAAGAACAGATCATTGAAAAATTAAAAGAGAATGGCTGCCGCGTCACGAAACAGCGCCTCATGCTGATAGATATCATTTTGGAAAATGACTGCTCAAGCTGCAAGGAGATTTACTACAAGGCCGCGAAGTACGATGAAAAGATCGGGGTGGCGACTGTATACCGGATGATTAACGCTCTGGAGGAGATCGGGGCGATCAGCCGAAAGAATATGTATAAAGTAGAGTACTGTGAAGAATGTATGGCAGAGCGGGAAGGGTGCAGAATCGTTCTGGATGATAATACAACCTGCCATTTGTCGCCGGGAAACTGGAATAAGGTGGTACGTGAAGGGATGCGGCGCTGCGGCTATTTAAAAGATCAGAAGATTATGGATATACAGATTAAAAAATAGGATTGCTATGATGTGACCATAAACAGATGTTTTACATATTATTAACAAAGGAAGTATTAGGAGGTACTTATTATGTTAAGTGTTTCAACAATGAAGAAGATCGGGCTGTTTGCAGGCGGCGTTCTGTTTGGCACAGCCGGTGTGAAGGTCCTTTCCAGCAGGGATGCCAAGAAGGTATATACAAACTGCACGGCGGCGGCCTTGAGGGCAAAAGATTGTGTTATGAAGGCTGCTTCCACAGTGCAGGAAAACGCGGAGGACATTCTGGCGGAAGCTCAGCAGATCAATGAGCAGAGGGCAGCGGAGGAAGCCGCTCAGATTCAGGAAGATGCAGAGGCAGCGGATACAGGTGCAGATACTTCCAATGAAGAGAATGTATAACAGGCTATGAAATTTATTATTAAACATGAAATAAAAAACCGTCTCCGTATCCATCTTGTTCAGCCAAAGATGACTTGTACGGAGGCGGATATTCTTTGCTGGTTTCTTGAAAAACAGCCGAATGTGACAGATGTAAAAGTATATGAGCGCACCGCGGATGCGGTTATCCGTTATACCGGGGACCGGGAGGAGCTTTTGAGATCAGTCCGCGCTTTCCGTTATGAAAACGTGAATGTGCCTGAGCAGGTGCTGGACAGCTCGGGAAGAAAATTAAATTCTGCTTACAGGGAGAAAGTGATAGGGAAAACGTTCCTGCATTACGGATGCAGATTTATAATTCCTTATCCCCTGCGCAGAGCATGGCTCACTGTGAAAGCGGCAGGGTATATCTGGAAAGGGCTTAAGTGTCTGGGAAAACGGAAAATCGAAGTTCCCGTGCTGGATGCGGCCGCAATCGGCATGTCTGTCCTGCGTGGTGATTTTAACACTGCAGGTTCCGTTATGTTCCTGCTCGGTATTGGAGAAATCCTGGAAGAATGGACCCACAAGAAGTCTGTGGGGGATCTCGCGCGCAGTATGTCTCTGAATATGAAAAAAGTATGGATGAAGAAAGGAGATCAGGAAATACTGGTGAATTCTTCGCAGATCCAGCAGGGGGATACTGTGATTGTACGCATGGGAAATGTGATTCCATTTGACGGACTGGTATCCTCCGGGGATGGTATGGTAAATCAGGCGTCACTGACCGGGGAACCGCTGCCTGTGAGAAGAACAGCAGGGCAGTCTGTCTATGCGGGGACTGTTCTGGAAGAGGGAGAGCTGGAGATTACAGTAAAAGCGGTGTCCGGTTCAACAAGATTTGAAAAGATTGTTACAATGATTGAAGAATCTGAGAAATTGAAGTCCGCTCTGGAGAGCAGGGCGGAACATCTGGCGGACCGCCTTGTACCCTATACTCTTCTGGGAACAGGGGTTGTAGGTCTTGTGACCCGCAATGTCACAAAAGCGCTGTCCGTGCTCATGGTGGACTTTTCCTGCGCTCTGAAACTGTCGATGCCCATCGCCGTACTTTCCGCGATCCGTCAGGCCGGACAGAGCGGGATTACGGTCAAGGGCGGAAAGTACCTGGAGGCTGTGGCAGAGGCAGATACCATCGTATTTGATAAGACGGGCACTCTCACAAAGGCAAAACCCATCGTAAAAGAGGTCGTTGTGTTCGGAGATTACCCGGAAGATGAGGTCCTGCGTATCGCTGCCTGCCTGGAAGAACATTTCCCCCATTCTATGGCAAAAGCAGTGGTAAATGCCGCGAAGGAACGGAATCTTTATCATGAGGAAATGCACTCAAAGGTGGAATACGTGGTAGCTCACGGAATTTCCTCACATATTGAGGAGAAAAAGGTAGTAATCGGCAGCAGCCATTTTGTATTTGAGGATGAAGGCTGCCGGATACGTCCGGAATATCAGGAGCGCTTTGATGCGCTGCCGCCGGAGTATTCTCATCTTTATCTCGCGGTTGAGCAGGAGCTCGCCGCGGCCATCTGTATCGAGGACCCGCTGCGGGAGGAGGCTGGGGAAATGATACGCATGCTGAGAGAGGAAGGCATTTCCAAAATCGTGATGATGACAGGAGACTGTGAGAGAACCGCGGAATCGATCGCGAAGCGGGTCGGCGTAGACGAGTATTACTCAGAAGTTCTGCCGGAAGACAAGGCAGGATTTGTGGAGAAGGAGAAGGATGCCGGAAGAAAAGTGATTATGATCGGAGACGGGATCAATGATTCCCCGGCTCTTTCGGCCGCGGATGCGGGGATAGCAGTCAGCGACGGCTCGGAGATCGCCAGGGAGATCGCTGACATTACAATCTCCGCGGAGGATCTTCGGGAGATTGTGGAACTGAAACGTCTGGCAGATGCTCTGATGAGGAGGATTCACAAAAATTACAGAGAGATTGCTGCTGTCAATACCGGATTGATCGTTTTTGGCGCAGGGGGAGTGATCCAGCCTGCCGTGTCGGCACTGCTTCACAATCTGTCGACATTGGTGATCAGCTTAAGGAGCATGGGAGATCTGATGACAGGGAAAGAACACGAGTGATAGAGTGATATAAATGGGCGCCGCCTTGGGAATGAGACCAGGGCGGCGCTTCACGTGTGATTATAATATTGTAAATGTATTTGTATCTTTTAAGAATATTTTCTCTTATAAATTCCGATCGATGCAAAACAGCTGAGCGCCACTGTCACGGCTCCCGCTGCCAGAAGCCCGAAAACCAGCAATGGACTGCAGTTTAAGAAAATTTCAATGCCGTATAATGAACGGAGCGCTCCGAATAAAGCTCCGATCATACTTACTATAACAATAAAAAAGATTGTTCCCCATCGTTTCCCAAGCAGGAAATAACCAATGTATATCACGGAGAGGCAGAGCAGGGACACACTGAGCCCGATTCCCCACATGCGCGCAGCTTCTGCCAGGCGGACTGTGTGGTGGATATATACCTGTACCATGGTGCATATCAAGGCGATGAGATTGGAGGCAAGAATAAAAATAAGCCCCAGCAGGTATTTCGAGAGGACAATCTCTGCTTTCGTAACGGGAAACGTGATCATAAGCTTATTAAAATTGGCGGCTTCCTCCTGTTCCGTAGAAGATTCGACAGCGCAGGCCCCCAAAAGAGGCGTGATCACTCCGATAAACAAGGTATAATACTCCGCGGACCGGAATAGAAGTCCCGCCGGAAGGATAATCAGGGCGGCAAATACGAAGGAAGCCGCGTTTTTGGGAATGCAGAAATTGTCATATAGGTCTTTAAGCATGATTCCTTTCATCGTGTCTTTTCTCCTTTTACATAAAACAGCATAATATCTTCGACGGACGCGTTTTCCACGGGAACGTCGGGGAAGGTCTTCTTTATTTTCTGCCTGTTGTGAACCAGCACCCTGTAATTGTAAGTTTCTTTCCGGTACGCCGCGATGTCGTCCGGGTTCAGGGCATCAAAAAGACGCCGGCCGCAGGTGATGATCCCGAAGTCATTGCGGAGCTCGTCATATGTACGGACAAAGAGCAGTTTTCCCTCATGGATATATGCGATATAGTCCGCGATTTTGTCAAGATCACTGGTGATATGGGAAGAGATCAGTACTGCCCGGTCTTCATCTTCTGTAAATTCGCGCAGGATATCCAGAATCTCCTCACGGACAACAGGGTCCAGCCCGCTGGAAGCTTCATCCAGGATAAGAAGCTTCGGGCTGTGGCTCAAAGCGACGGCAAATTCTACTTTGACCCGCATCCCGGTAGATAATTTCTTAAGACGTTTTTTCTCCGGAAGCCCAAAGCGCTTTAAAAGCTGGAGATATTTCTCCTGATCCCAGTTTTTGTACATTTTAGAAAGCATTTTTCCCGCGAAAAGCGGGGTAAAACTCAAATCAAGATGAGAATCACTGAAAATAACGGCGATATCCTGTTTGATCAGCTTTTCCTTGGTCTTCAGATCATGTCCGAGAATATGGAGCTGGTCATACTGTGCTTCCACAACATTGAGAAGGGAGTTGATAAATGTGGATTTGCCGGCTCCGTTCTCACCGATCAGTCCCATGACAGTGCCGCAGGGCAGACTGAGAGAAATATTGTCCAGGGTGAAATCTTTGTATGTCTTTGTCAGGTTTTTTACCTGTATTGCATAATCCATATGTCAATCCTCCGTATATACCACTTTCAGTGTATTGATAAGCTCCTCCAGGGAAAGCCCGTTCTCTCTTCCAAGCACAGCGGCGTCTGAGAGAAGCTTTTCGATCCTGCGCAGATTCTCTTCCCGGATGAAATCCTGGTTCTGCGCCGAGACAAAGGTCCCTTTGGCGGGAACGGTAAGGATGAATCCGTCTTTCTGCAGATCGTCATAGGCCCGCTGGGTCGTGATAACGCTTACATGAAGATCTTTGGCGAGCCTGCGCATGGAAGGCATCGGCTCGCCCGGTTTCAGTTCTCCTTTCATGATCATTTCTTTGATCTGTGAAGTGATCTGCTCATAGATCGGACGGTCGCTTGCGTTACTTAAAATAATTTCCATATATTCACCTCAAATTGTCCGCCTGCTTACCGCTCAAAACCATTTTTCCTGTAGAGGATAAGGAAGAGGATAACGGCGAGAAGGAATTCGGCGGCAAGCACCACAATCCCTTTCGCCTCCACAGCCGGCATGCCGCTGTTGATATTGGATACTGCGTCCATGACAATCCCCGTAAACAGAAAGCCGGAGATCTGTTCTAGCGTATCGCTGAAACCGCTGAGCATTGGGATCATCATCAGGATGAGCACTGCCGGGGTTACGATTGTACTGGCAGATACCTGGGTCCTGGCGTAGATACCGAAGATCATGCCGATCACTGCGCTGATGGCGGCGCACAGCGTGGTAACCGCGAGATATGCGCCCCACTGCGGCGCGGTCATGCTGAATTGAGCGGCCAGTACGCAGACCGCATTGACAGCCGTGGACATAAGGACTACAGGAATGAGACTTCCGAGGAAAAATTCCAGTCCGTTTACGGAAGAGGTCATCAGAGTGCGGAGAGTGTTTTTCTCTTTTTCTTCCGCAAGGGCAGCAGCGGTGCAGTAAACCCCTTCCATCAAGATATTCATAAGAACGCCCATAGCGAGGGCATAAGCGCTCATATCGAATTCTCCCTCTGTGGCTGCCCCGTAAATTGCTTTCATGAGGAAAGTAAAGCCGATCGAAAAGATGGGCATAATAATAAAATTTTTGCTGAACAGCGCCCGGCCCTTTACCTCCATGATTGCGGAAAGTTTGCGCAGGTGCACAGGCCTTAAGCGCAGTGTCCTAGTTTCTGTCATCGTTTTTGACGCTGTGTTTTTCTTTGTTGTTTTCATTGTAATTCCCTCCCTGTCACTTCTAAGAATACGGTCTCCAGCGTAGGTTCACAGGAGTGGATCGTCTCTATCTGCTCATTTCTCATCCAAAGCGCGATCTGTTCAGCTGTCTTGGGGCTCTGCTTCAGAAAATGTTTCGTGCCGTCTGTGAGCTGTACTTTGTATTTCTTCACTTTGTTGTATTTCAGGCAGATTTCCTGCGGGGTGCCGTATTCCACGATAACCCCCTCATTTAAGAGCGCTACATGGCCGCACAGCTTTGCCGCCTCCTCCATGTTGTGTGTGGTGAGAAAGATGGACATGCCCTCATCTTTTAATTCCATCAGCATCTTATGTACTTCGAGCGCGGTGGACGGGTCAAGTCCGCTGGTCGGCTCGTCGAGGAAAAGGATTTTCGGTTTGTGAAGGACTGCCCTGGCGAGGATAAGTCGCTGCGTCTGACCCTTGGAGAGCTTGGAAGCCGGCTTTCTGCGGTGCTCGTAAAGACCGATCCGTTCCAATAAAGGATCAATATCTTGCAGCGGCACATTCAGAAGACGGGCAAAATATTTCAGATTATCGTAAACGCTCATCCTTTCGTACACACCGCTTACATCAGTGACAATGCCGATCTGTTCATAGATGGTTTCGTCTATTTTATCGCAGGGAATTCCTAAAACTTCAGCCTCACCTGAGGTGGGGCGCAGCTGTCCTGTCAGGATCTTGATGGTAGTTGTCTTGCCCGCGCCGCTGGGGCCTAAAAATCCAAGGATCTCTCCCTTTTGAAGTTCTGCATTGACATCTTTTAATACGAAATCTTTGTTGAATTTCTTAGATAGGTGACGGATGGATATATAATGCTGATTCATTTGATTCACTCCTTTGTCATTACTGTACTTATATGATGAGTACAGATTAACATAAACTGTTATGACTGTCAATATATAATATATACAGATTGAAAATAGAGAACACTTTTATGGGCTGTATAGAAAAGAGGACAGCAAGGCATCCTAACTTACAGAGAAAGAAATCACAGGTAAATAGAACATAGCCAGAAAGGAAGAAAATTGACTGTGAAGCAGAAAAAGGCAGGGGGGCACGGTGTATGAGAAAACTGTATCAGAGACTGGCTCTCATTCTTGGATCGGCTTCGGTCCTAATCGTGCTGATCTTCACTGTCAGTCTATATGAGCGGAGCCGCGCGGAAAATGGAAATTACCTGAACCAGCTTTTGGACAGTGTGGAAATGAATATTGAGCATGCATCGGCTGATTATGAAGAACGTCTGGAGTTCCTCAAACAGGATTACCTGAAGCGTGCCTGGGCTGTAGAGTATATTATATCTTCGGATTCTGCCATGATTTCCGGGGAGGAGCTTAGCATATTAAAACAGCTGATGGAGGTCAGAAATATCTCAGTAATCGGGCGCTCAGGGGAGATCCTTCTGAGTACGGACGACAGGGCGGGAACAGAGTATGAAGGGCGGGAAGAGCTGGAGGCCTTGAGAACTTCTTCTGTGGCCTACGCCCATCATGTGGCGGTGAATGTCCCGGATGATGAAGAAGGAAATCCATTCTTTTATGTAGTTGTGGCATCAGATTCTGAGAAGATCGCCGCGGTCAGAGTAGACGCGGATGCATCAAAACTGGATCTTATGAATGAAAGGACTCTGATCCGGTCCATTCTCAGGCAGGCTACGACAGAGTATAGCACCGGCATCCTTGCCGTGGAAAAAGAGAGCGGGGAAGCTGTGGGAATTACGAAGAATAATGCGCAGCAGTTTCATCTGCCGGGGATAGAGACCGGGCAGGAACTCCTGGGGGTCCTGGAATCTCTTACAGATGGGAAGGAGGCAGTGCTCCGCGTAAATGGGACATACCAGAGAGTCATAGCGCGGGACACCGGAGGGATTTACCTGGTTGCTTTCTCTGCTCTGGATACCGTATTTCAGAATATGGCATGGTCGTTTGCGGAAGGCCTGTTCGGCATAGGGGCTGTCAGCGTCTCGGCAGTTCTTTTGGTGCGTTACTATCTGAAAAAGTATTTATTCCAGTATTTTGAGACCGTGAAAGAAGGAATCCGGAAGATTCTGGATGGCGCGTCTGTCTCTGCGGCCGCGGACACAGAGATACCGGAGGTACGGACATTGATAGAGGCCGTACTGGAGCTGGAGAAGGGCTATCTGGATAAAACCGAAGGCATCCATCAGATGGAGGACGCATTATCTCAGGCGCGCACGGAGGCTGAATATGATAAGCTGACCGGGCTGTACAACCGCAGAGGCATGGAAAATCAAGCAGAATTATTTTTGAAAAAGGATGATCCTGCGGGAGTGTTTGTCCTTTTCGACTTGGATAATTTTAAAAAGATCAATGATTTCGAAGGGCATCCTGAAGGGGACCGGGTGCTGGAGAGGTTTGCCGAGTGCCTGGTCCGGTGCCCCAGAAGCGTCTGGAAGAGATCTTCTGCCTGGTTATGTCCAAAGTAAGGGAAGAACTGGGCATATACTATGAGAAGTACGGAGCGTCAGTCAGCATCGGAGCAGTCCCCATAGACGGCAGAATCCGGTCATACAGCAGGCTGTATAAATGTGCGGACACCGCTCTCTATATCGCCAAATATCTGGGAAAAGACCGGTATTATATCAACACAGAAAAAATATCCTGCATGAAGAGGGAGTGCGTCGGATGCCGGGCGGATTGTCCGCGAAGCCGGCTGTTGGATCTGAAAACCGGGGAAAAGTAACGGAGAATATCAGTGTGAAAGAGAACAAGAAAAACTGGATTATTATCCCGGCGCTGGAGCCGGGGGAAAAACTCTGCGGCTATATCAAACAATTAAATCAAAGAATCTGTGCCTCTGTCCTGGTCATTGACGATGGGTCCGGGCCTGCTTATGGGCAGATCTTTGGGAAGCTTAATAGAATGGATGGCTGTACCGTCCTCCGGCATGACGTGAACCGGGGAAAGGGCGGGGCGCTGAAGACAGGATTCAAGTATGTGCAGGAACATACAGGGAATCCAAGCCGTGTTGTCTGCGTGGACTGTGACGGCCAGCATTTACCGGAGGATGTAGAGCGGGTTTTGGGAATGACGGCAGAAGAACCGGACGCGCTGATACTGGGAGGAAGGGACTTTTCAGAGGCGGGAGTGCCGCTGCGTTCCCGTTTTGGGAATTATGCCTCCTCCTTCATCTTCTGGATGATCTGCGGGGCGTGGATCAGGGATACACAGACCGGCCTGCGCGCGTTTGACGGGGAGATGCTGCCTTTGATGCGGAGCATACCAGGAGAGCGGTTTGAGCATGAGACCCAGATGCTGCTGACCTGTGCGGGGAGGGACATCCCTGTTAAGACTTGTCCCATACAGACGGTTTATGAAGAAAACAACGCAGGGTCTCATTTCCGCCCTATGAAAGACAGCCTATCTGTACTGAAAGTGCTTTTTTCAGAACTGCTCCGGTTTACCGCGGGCTCCCTGCTCTGCGCTGTGCTCGATGTGATGCTGTTCTGGGCAGTTTTGGAAGGCTTGAGTACCGGGAGTGTACAGGCGGGCCTGAGGCCGATTGTCTGTGCCGCTGTGTCTGCAAGAATTCTTTCCGCAGGGGTGAATTATATTGTGAACCGTAATTATGTATTCCACAGGGATGAGCGGAATTCCGGCAGGGGAAAGAGGGCCTGCCGCCTGCCGCGTTATATCGTTCTGTGCTTCGGCCTGGCGGTATCGTCCGCGGCGGCTGTCTCTGTACTGAACCGTCTCTTTCCGGCCGCCGCCCTGTGGAAGGTAATATGCGATACGGTGCTGTTTTTTGTATCATACAGACTCCAGAAAAACTGGGTGTTCGCGGAGGGTGGGGCAGACGGTACGGTAGAGCAGGGAAGTGAGGAACAGGATGCAGTCTGAAAGAAAAAGAAACAGGATCTTTATATTCACGATCTGCTTTTCCACGATTTATCTGATCTGGAGAATCTTTGGGACTATTCCCTGGTCACAGGGATTTGCGCAGGCTGCAGCAGGCATTGTCCTCGTGCTGGCGGAGACGGTCACTACACTGGGGATGTTCGAGCTTATGCTCAGCCGCATGAGCGGGAAGAAGACCCTGCGCGGCCTGCCGAATATCCCGGAGGAACAGTATCCTCACGTGGACGTATTCATTGCGACCCATAATGAGCCGATGGAACTGCTGTATAAGACGGTCAACGCATGTACATTTTTGGAATATCCGGATAAGAGGAAAGTACATGTGTATCTGTGTGACGACGGAAACCGTTGTGAGGCGGCAGAGCTGGCAGAGCATTTCGGCGTGGGATATCTGGGGCTGAAAGATAATCAGCATGCCAAGTCCGGCAATTATAACAACGCGCTTGCTCATACCGATTCTCCGCTGATTGCCACGTTCGACGCGGATATGATCCCGAGAAGGGAGTTTCTGATAAAGACAGTACCTTACTTTCTCGATCCGGAGGTAAAAATGGGGCTGGTCCAGACACCCCAGAGTTTCTATAATCAGGACCTGTTTCAATTTAACCTTTTTTCTGAAAAAGACATCCCCAATGAACAGGACTTTTTTTCCCGGGAAGTCAATATTATGCGAAACGCCTCCAATTCTTCGGCATATACGGGCAGCAACACGGTCATCCTGAGAAGCGCTCTGGAGGAGATCGGGGGATTTCCATATGGCACGGTCACGGAGGATTTTGAGACCAGCCTGCGGCTGCAGAAGGCGGGATATATCACTTACGCGTCTACGGAAGTTCTGGCGGCTGGACTGTCCACCACAACCGTGGACAGCATGATCCGGCAGAGAGTCCGATGGGCACGAGGGGTGATCCAGAGCATCCAGAACACCAACGCTGTTTTCACAAAGGACCTGACCGGGGCCGGGCGGCTGGCCTACTTAAACGCCTATCTCTACTGGTGGTCGTTCCTCTGCCGCATGATCTTTATCCTCTCGCCCATTCTTTTTGCTCTTTTTGGATTCCAGCTGGTGGAGTGCGGGTTCTGGGAGCTTCTGATTTTCTGGCTGCCGTCCCATCTGCTCTACAGCTTGTCGGTCCGCTATCTGAGCACGAATGTGAGGAATATGAGATGGAGCCAGATTATTGATACAATTCTCGCGCCTTACCTCATCTTACCGGTATTGTTGGAATCCATTGGCATCCACCAGCAGATATTTAAGGTGACGGATAAGAAAAAGCGGAGAGGAAAGACCGCTTCTTTTCGATACCTTATCCCACATGGAATCCTTCTGGCGCTGACACTGGCGGCGCTCGTTAAATTCTCTTACGGGAAATACGGTATGGCGCTTCTGTACAGCAGCGTGATCTTATTCTGGCTGTGCTACAATCTGACCAGCCTTGTCTACGCGGTATTTTTTATGCTTGGAAGAGAGGTAAAGCGCAGGAATGAACGAATCCGCGCGGAGGAACCTGTGAGGATCAAGACCAAAAGAGGAATTTTGGAAGGGGTGACAGTTGATGTGTCGGAGGAGGGGATCGCCTTCCGGCTGTCAGTTGAAGAAGATGGTGATCCTGGCGGGGAGGCTCCTCCGCCTCCGGTGCTCAAAGGCGGGGAACGCTTCGGGATCACAGTGGCCTCGGAGCGGTACAGGGCGGCCCTCGGCGCAGAGCTCGTCTACTCGAAGCGGGATGAAAAAGGAAGGATCTATGCGGCGGCGGTGGAACCGGAAGGAGAGACAGATAGGAGGAACTGGCTCCAGATCATACATGACAGAGAGCACTCTCTGCCAAAAGAGATTGATCCGTGGAGGACAATCTATGATGATGTGCGCCAAAATATCTTTATGCGCCGTTTGAACAGGGGGAACGTGGGGAAAGGAGGATGGCTTTGGAAGCGGCAGTAGGAATCTTGAAGGCGGCTGTGTTTCTACTCTCAGCCTGGGGCTTGGGATTTGTTGTTTACAAGCGGCTGAAAATCAGCGTTTATTTCACTCCCATATGTACGATGGCAGGAGTCAGCCTTCTGCTGTATGCGGGCGGGACCGCGGGGTATCTGGAGCAGACGGCTTATGCGGTCTGCGCGGGCGGGCTGGCCGGATGCGCGTATTTCGTATGGCTTCTTATAAAGAGGAAAATCAGGCTGAGGGCGCCCGGACTTTTCGGCATCTGTTTTGGTGTGACAGCCCTGGTGTTTTTCAGGCTCATCCTGAATCTGAAACTTCTCCACTATGACAACTTTTCACACTGGGCGGTGATCGTGAAATACCTTCTTTCCTCAGGAAGGTTCCCGGCAATAGACACGGATATTGTCGTATTTCTGGATTATCCTCCGGGCAGCAGTGTATTTATTTACTATGTGTGCCTTTTCCTGGGCAGGTCGCAGGGGATGATGCTGCTTGCCCAGAATAGTATGATCTTTGCCTGTTTTCTGGCGGTATTCGGTATTGTGGAGGAGCGCAGGCGTTTTCTGCTGTACTCATTTCTTGGGATGGGATGCGCCATGCTGTCCTATCTTAACCTGACCATCCGCGTCAATAACCTCCTTGTTGATTTTCTCCTTCCGCTCCTTGCCATGGCGTCCATCGCGGCTTCCTATCATTACAGAAACCATGTGTGGAAATCATGCTTTTTCAGCGTGGTCATACTGGGGTATCTGGGAATTGTAAAAAATACGGGACTGATCTTTGCGGGATTCGCGTATCTCTGGTATCTGTGGACGGTTTTCCATTGGGGAAAGACGCGCCTCTGGAGAAAATGTGCCGCGGCAGTGATTTCTTTCGCGGGGATGGTCCTTCCCTTTGTAATCTGGAAGTTTTATACAGGGACCGTACGTGCCGGATATGAGGGAAAGTTCAGTATTGGCGGGGCCGGCGGGAACCCAGAGTACATTCCGGCGGATGAAAGCCTTTATGGTGAGATTATCGCCCGTTTTTTCAAAGAGGCGGTCAATCTGTCAGACAGAGCGGTACAGGCCTTCCTGCTGTGTAATCTGGCGGCGGCAGCAGCTGTCATTTTCGCGCGGCTGTGGCTGAAACGCAGGTGGAATCTCTGGAAAATACTGATTCTGGCGGATGTGATGGCCGGGTTATATTATGCTGGCATACTGCTATTGTATCTGTACTCCATGCCCATGGATGAGGCTCTGCGTCTTGCGGGGTTTGAGCGGTACGCGTGCAGTATCATGACCCTGTCAGCGGGAGTCTTATTCATGAGTGCCACGGTGGATATGGAGCATTCGTTTGCCGTAAGTATCGATGAGGCCGGACCATACCGGGCGTATTCGTCCCCCGCGGCAAAACGATATTATCAATACGGTGTGCTTGCGACGTTTGTGGTGGCGCTGAACTTTCTATATTCAGAGTTCAACGGGCTGGCGGCGATCAGGCGGGATTATGATGAGTCCCTTCCGGGCAGAGCGGAAAAGATCATCGGGGACAGATGGTATGAAAGCGGGGCAGCAGACGGGCAGAGATACCTGGTGGCGGCGACGGATCGGAATTCGCAGGTCACAGACGGGGAAGTGAGGTATGTGAGCCGGTATTTCCTGTATTCACCGAATGTGGATGTCACTGACAATCTGGATATCGAAAAACTGGAGAATGCCATAGAAAATTATGACTTTATCGTCGTACTGGAGGATGAGGCGGTGGACGAAGAACTGATCCAAGTGTATGGAGGAGTGTTCAGCAGAGAGGGAATTTATCAGGTGAAAGAACCGGGAATATCAGGGTGAATGCGGGCCGGGCTTCTCTGTGAGAAGATGGAGGGGCGATAAGACAGGCAGAATGGCAGCGGCACAGAAAATACCCGCGGGGAACCGAGCGTATTTCCGCGGCACCTGCGGGTATTTAAATAAGATATAATTATTATGATTTCCTGTCTCGGACTGCTTGTATATTCTGCCAGGTTATTCAGCTGAGGGAGCAAACTCCCTTGATGCGAGTTCCGTGCCTGTGCTGTCCAGATATCTTACCACCACGACCGGATTATCGATCTCCACTGCCAGTGGAATTGTAGAGGCGATGGACTCATAGGTGGATGCCTGGGAGTCAAGAGTAGACTGAAGGGAGGCGGCGTCAATCGTTGCTGCCAGATCAGGGTCAGTGATCGTAAAGTTATAGATCAATTTGTTCCCTTCTGCGGTAATCGCAGCGCTGATGCCTGTGCCTTCAAGGGAGGCAGTCTGTGTTTCCAGCTGTTCCTGCATAATATCGGAATTAACGAACTCCTCAAGGGTCGCGTATTTCCCGGACGCGGGGATATCGGAATCGTCGTCGGCATCTTCTTCAGGTTCGGATGCTGCGCTATCTTCCTCGGGTGTGGTCTCTTCTTTCGTGGTGTCGGCACTGTCCTTTTCAGATTTGCCGCAGGCCGTAAATGAAAAGGCGAGTACAGCGGCACACAGAATTAACAGTATTTTTCGGCTTAGATTTTTCATAATCTTTTCCCTCCTCAATAATTTTATCTGTCAATATTCTATCACAGCCGATAAAGTCAGTCTAGTAAAAGTAATCTTATTTTTGCTGGTGTTAGCAGTATATCAACGTTATACTATACCGTGGGACACAGAGTGTCTCATCCTTACGATTTGAAGCACTGCCCACTAAATGTCCTGTAAAGTGGAAACGGCAGGCAGTATTCTATACCTGAAAGGAGGTCAGGGCGCTGTGAATCAAAAAAAGATAGGAAATTTTATAAAAGAACTCCGCAGAGAAGAAGGATTTACGCAGGAGCAGTTTGCTGAAAAATTCAGCGTGTCCCGCAGAACGGTATCAAGATGGGAGACAGGCAGCAATTTGCCGGATTTGGACATTCTTATAGAAATGGCTGATCATTTTAATGTCGATCTCCGTGAATTGCTGGACGGGGAAAGGAAGGCAGAGAAAATGGATAAAGATCTGGAAGAAACTGTATTAAAGGTTGCGGATTACAGCAATGAAGAAAAAAACAAAATCACAAAACGGATGCACAGGCTGTTTATTGCCGGCCTTATTGCGGCGATTATCTACATGGTGCTGTTTTTTACTGACCGGGCAGATAATTTTCTGGGTGGATTCTGCCTGGGCATTACATTTGGAATGATGATCGTCGGCGTAATTATAACCAGCAGATATGCCGCAAAAATTCACGAGTGCAAATACAGGATGATGTACAGAACTAAATCATAAAGACAATCCATCTGACAGAAAAGGGGCAGGAGAGGAGTATAGAATGGCAAAACCAACCCGGCCCGCCGGATGCTTGGGGCGTCAGCTTCTGTGTATTTTTTAAATGGTGTGTCGATGGCAATGCATCTGCTGATTCCCCGGGCGCCGCCGGTTATGATGACAACCTTATTTTGAAACATATGGATTCCCTCCTTGTTGTTACAGAATAACACATTATATTAGAAATCGCCAGCATTGTATTCCTGCCCTGCAGATGATAGAATGGACTCAGATCACAGTTGGGCGTTTCAATGCCTGGAAAGATCGGGGGGAATTTATGAAGAAAAAAGTTCTGGTAACCGGAATCATCGCGGTTGTTCTTGCGGCAGTGCTATTCTTATATTTCAGGCCGATGCCGTTATCTGATCTGGCAAAGGAAAACCAAACAATGCTTATTACCTATACAGAGTTCGGTGTCAGTGACGGCACTCCATCTATAGATTACAAGAACTATCATGACATTACGGATGAACAGAAGAGGGAAATCATAAGCCTGATGGATGAGTATGCTTATACCAAGACATTCGGAACCGTATTTTCTGACGGCTCTTTAAGTGGTCTGGGAGACGAAATGGTCAGTATTTACATTTATGAAGAAAACGATCTGGTCCATATGGTGAGTATTTCAAGCACAGACTCTATTTCTGTAGATAATAAGACATATAAAATAAAAAATGCGTCGGAATTCCTTGACAGCTTGTCTGATATCGTGAGCCGGCCGGGCACATCATAACAGCGTCTGATGATCGTTTGGCAGACTGTCCGGAAAGCAATTTTTGTTAGAAAGCTATTGTTTTCCCGGCCTTGATATGATAGAATGACACCGATCAAAACAAAGGGAGGTGGCTTGATGTCGTCTATTCGTTAATTTAAGGACAATAAAAAACATTTGTGTATCCCAATTGTGGGTTTATTTGTTGTACTTATTTTGCGGATGGATGATTCAGGCTGATTTCTGTCTGTGCGGAGGCATTCCTTGTCTGCGCGGATATTTTTGCGCGCGAAGCTGTTTTACTGCGCGGTAAATGATTGTTTTCAGCAGCCCTTGTAATAGAGGGTATATATAAGCAGAATAAGTCAGGGATAACTCAGGATAAGGGTTATCCCTTTTATTGTCCTTTTATTTCCAGCTGCATTTTGATTTGTATTGAGCGTCGGCGTTTGTTGGTATAAGCACCGCGCAGAAAGGATAATAATTATGAATAAAACAACAAAATGGAAATCACAGTTTTTGATCGTTGCGTGCGGACAGGCGGTTTCTATGCTTGGCAGCCACGGCGTTCAGTTCGCGCTGATCTGGTGGCTGGCAGAGAAGACGGCTTCGCCTCTGATGCTCGGTATATCGGGGATTGCCGCCTATCTGCCAATGTCTCTTTTCAGTCCGGCGGCGGGAATTGCTGCGGACCGTTATAATCGGAAGTTCATCTCCATCTTTTCCGACATGGCAATGGGAATGACCGCTCTGCTTTACGCGGGACTCATGCTCTTTTTTGAACTGCCGGTATGGACTGTATTTGTCATGCTCTGCGCCCGGGGAATCGGGAGCACCTTCCAGCAGCCTGCGATCCAGTCTATCATCCCCCAGCTTGTGCCGAAGGATCAGCTGGTAAAGACGAACGGCTGGATGCAGCTTTTGAATGCTGGTTCTTTTTTGCTGGGACCTGTGATTGGGGCAGCGCTGTACGCGGCATTCCCCATATCTGTCGTTTTGATGAGCGATGTTGTGGGAGCGATATTCGCGAGCGCCGCGCTTGCAGCTGTTAACGTTCCCAAATTAGAAAGAACGGAAAACGGGGAGAAACATTTTGTTTCGGAACTGAAAGACGGGCTCCGGGTATTCAGAGAGGATAAAGCTCTGTTTTCTATTGTGGCGGCAGAAGCGCTCTGTATGTTCTTCTACGCGCCTTTGTCCTCGTTTTACCCGCTGATGACCAGTGATTACTTTGATTTATCTGCCATGCACGGGAGTGTTGTGGAGCTGTCTTTTGCCGTTGGCATGATGGGTTCCTCACTTTTGTTTTCCAGTGTCTTGAAAGTAGAGCGGAAAATCAAAGTTTCCTTTCTGGGATTATTCGGAATGGGAACAATCTCGGCACTCTGCGGCTTGATCCCGCCGGTTTACGCGGGATGGCTCCTTTTCGCGGCACTCTGTGTGGGACTGGGCGCCTCAGGGAACGTGCACACGATCCCGCTGACTGCCTATATACAGGAAACCGTAGATCCGGGGAAAATGGGGCGCGCCTTTTCGGTGCTGACCCTGATTTCATCTGTGACCATGCCCGTGGGATTACTGTTTGGCAGCCCCATTGCGGAAAAAGTGGGCGTAAATGTCTGGTTCTTTATTTCCGGACTTTGTATGCTTGTGCTGACCACATTGGTGTCAATTCGATATGTCACAAAAAATAGGAGAAAGGAAAAATACAATGATTCGCAATGGTGAAAATGGAGGAAGAAAAATGAGAAAGACAGTCTTATTTATCGCGATGAGCCTTGACGGCTATATTGCCGATCAAAACGGCGGTGTGGGATGGCTGCACGGACAGGGCAGCGACAGTGAAAACGCAGATACCTATTCCGAGTTTGTAAAAGAGATAGATACGGTTCTAATGGGATGGCACACCTATCATCAGGTGGTGACAGAGTTGTCCCCAGACCAGTGGATCTATGGCGGTCTTTTGACCTATGTATTTACGCACAGGCAGGCCAGCTCAATCGAGAATATCTGTTTTACAGAGGAATCTCCGGCAGACTTGGTGAAAAAACTGAAAAATCAGGATGGAAAGGATATCTGGATCTGCGGCGGGGCCGATCTTGCCGGGCAGTTGATGCGCGTGGATCTGATTGACCGGTATTATATTTCTGTGATTCCGACGATCCTGGGGAAGGGAATCCGGCTGTTTGAAGAAATGGAAAAAGAGCTGCAGCTGACTCTGATTGGGACGCGGAATTACAACGGGATCGTTGAACTGATTTATGAGAAAAGACTTTAAATTTTCAGGAAAGTGTTATTTTTTAGAGAGTGTGTTATTTTTTGTTGTTTCGTGTCTGAAACGCGTGTGATAAGCTTCAACCATAGCACCCGCGGACTGCGGGGCTTGGTTGAGACTTCAAAGGAAAGGAATAGGGAACGATGAAGAGAAAAAAGCTTATTTCACAGATGCTGGTTTCGGTGTTTGCGATGTCCTCAGTTCTGTCAGGACTGAGCCCGATTACGGCTTACGCTGAAGGGCAGGAAGAGACGCGGAACACAGAGATCCAGGCGGAATTTTTCGTTTCTCCAAAAGGAGACGACGCGGGAGACGGCTCCTATGAGCATCCGTTTGCCACGCTGGAGGCCGCGCGGGATGCCGTGCGAAAAGTAAACGACAGCATGACGGGGGACATCTATGTATTTATCGCGAAAGGAGATTACTATGTAGAGGACACCATTGTATTTGACGAGCAGGATTCAGGGACAAATGGATTCAAGATCAGGTATGTGAATCTGGACGGCATAGCAGACGCAAGTTTTATCGGAGGCAGACAGGTTGATTCGGAGTGGACGCTGGCAGAGAATAAAGGAGCTGACGCTGATCTTCCGGATTCCGCGGTGGGGAAGGTATACAAAACCCATGTGGGTACGGACACCATCTTTGATACCCTTTATGTAAATGATGAGCGCGCCACACTGGCACGCACACAGAATAAAGAGCAGATCGCGGGATTTGAGTCGGCTCTGACCCCCTATATGAAGACCGCGGGCGGCGGGATCAGCAGCCTGGTCTACAGGAACGGTGATCTGGATGATGAGGCCATTGCCGGACTTGTGAATGCCCAGGAGAGAGGGGATCTGGACGCTTCTGTGTATATGTGGGACGGAGGATATTGGGACTGGATGACAGATACGATCCCGATTTCTGCCATTGACACATCCAGCAGAACGCTTACATACAAGACGGTAGAGGGACATCCGGAGATGTACCGGCCCAAATATTCAACCGGGACAAATGCGCGCTATTTCCTCCAGGGCAACTTAGGATTTTTGGACGCGCCGGGCGAATACTATTTTAACAAGACAACAGGAGACCTCTATTATTATCCGGAGGAAGGCAGCATTGAGGACCAGGATATTGTAATACCGGAAGTGAAAGAGATTATCCGGCTGGAGGGTTCATCCAGAGACAGTATGGTAGAAAATATTGAGTTCAGCGGCCTTGAGTTCAAAGACACCAATACAACAGACTGGTACGCGTATGGATGGAACTGGGGTGACGCCGGCGCAGGGCTCGGATTCTATCCGAAGGAAGCAGAGGGAAGCACCCAGCCGTCCTACTGCGAACAGACAGAGCGGATCGAATTCCAGTATGGAAATATTACATTAAAAAATACAAAAAATATTACGATCTCCAAGTCCCGGATTACCAATGCGGGTATGTTTGGAATCGAGGTATATCTGGCGAATCAGAACACCGTGATCGAAGACTGCCTGATCAATTATACCGGACATGGCGGGATCAATATAGAGGGCGGATACCCGGGAGTATCAGGGGACGAGAACGGAGACGGGTACAGCCGGGACAATCTTGTCCGCAATACGGTGATCCACAATGTGGGCGAGCTCATTGGGCAGGCCACAGGACTTACGGTACAGCAGTCCAGTTACAATACATTCTCCAATATTGAGATTTATAATTCTCCGAGGAGAGGGGCATTTATCACAGCGGGACACAGCAGGAATCCCAACACCTCCTATCCCAATGGCGATAAGGATTTTGATATTATGACAGAGATGTACTCCCATCACAATACATTCGAGTACATGTACATCCACGACTGCCAGCAGGACGGCGGTGATGACGGGGCATTTTTCGGGTGCTATCTGTATAAGGGAAGCCAGAACTACAAGCCCAACTATATCAATCAGATGGTGATCGAGAATACGGGGGCGAATCCGTCCATGGGGGATCTGGGGCCAAACTGTATGAACCTGGACATGGGCTGCTCCGGATTTGAGCTGAGCAATGTAAAAGCCATCAATCCCATGAACTTTAATATCGAGGTCAACACGATCAAACAGTATGGGGACGTGATTAAATTTGACAATGTAAATATTGATTACGGAACCATGGTAAATCTCATTGACGAGTTTGACGATTCCAAGATGGAATATGACAAGATCGGCGTAACCAGCGATTATCCGGCTGAGTTTATGCACGCGGCTTCAAAGGATATCGTACAGGAGCCGGAAGACCTGTATTTTGAAGAAGATTTTGAAAACGGGATCGATTATACAAAGTGGACTGCGGACGGTACGGCTCCGGAGATCACAACACAGTGGTATTCTGAGGGCGGCCTGAGCGGAAGACAGGGCCTTGAGCTTACAGGGAACGGAAAATTGTACCGTGAGTTCAGTGAAACACTCAATAAAGTTGTGACAGTCAAGATGTTTGACAGGCAGAACAACAACCTTGCCGCTTATGATTCCGGCAGACAGAATTCGTCCAAAACAACCTCCATTGCAAGGGCGGACGACGGAGAGAATATCATTGGCATCGGGATGGACTATGATAATCTGAATCATTATGTTGTCCAGATCGGGGACAGCCGGGAGGCCACAGAGATAGAGAGAACTTTTGGATGGCATGAATTCAAATTCGACTACACTTCTGGCACGGATGTGAAACTCTATCTCGACGGAGAACTTGTGGGAACGGTGAAAGCGGACGGGTTTGATACGGTTTCCCTTGGGGCTGACGATGGAAAAGGCATCGCGTACTATGATCAGCTCTATATCTTTGGAGGAGCGGAGGCAGAGGAGCCGGGAAGCATTACAATACCGCCGGCACCGGAGTATGATTCTTCCAATGACAACAAAGAACAGCTCAGCCTTGACATGGAAGACGGACAGCTGCCAGAGTTCGAGCAGGTAAATAAGTCCTATATGGAGATCGTGGCCGATCCCGCTGACCCGGAAAATATGGCGCTCTTTAATGATGTACAGGACGGCCATAATTTCTATCAGACAGATGCGGACTGGAACAACTATGTGGTAAACCTGAAGTGGAGGTTTGCCGGATGGGGAGCCCAGAATGTGCTGGGCGGCGCCTATGACAATTTCACCATCTTTGTCATGACCAATCTGGAGGGTGATGAACGGCCGACGAACCCGGGATCTTACCAGATTGTATACAGAAGAAATAAAAACGGGGGAAATGGATTCGACGCGGGCACTCCCTATTTTGAGATCTGCAAGCACGCAAGAAGCGGCGATACGGTTCTCGGGCGTTCGGCGGTGCCGGAGGGCTTCGAAGCGGACGCATGGCATGAGCTGCAGATTCAGACCTTCGATGGCAAGGTCGGATTCATCGTGGACGGCCAGCAGCTGATCTCAGTGAATGACGGGGCATACACATACGGCGGCGTAGGGTTCGGAGGAATCAATGCCCAGGTGTACATGGACGATATCCAGATCATATCAAACCCGACCTATGTTGACTATCCGGAGAATTTCGGACTGATAAACGCGGAGTTAAACGGCGATTTCAATCCGGAATATTATACATACAGCGCGGTGATCCAGGAGAAAGAGCAGCCGGTTACCATGGTGAAACCAGTGCCGGTACTTGAGGGGGCGGATGTGAAGATCGCCCTGAATGGAACAGATATCACAGATCAGTTTGAAGACGGTCAGGCTGTGGAACTGAAATTAGAAGCCGGCATGAACAGAGTGGTGGTCTCCGAGGTGACTTCAGCCGGAACGAAAGACTACACCATCTACATTGACAACCGTGCGGAGATCACAGAAATTGGAAAGATCGATCCAGTTACAGTAAATAGAGGCGAAGCGCCTCAGCTGCAGTCGACAGTGAATGTGGCATTTGACGACGGAACAGAGCGTGAAGTTGAGATTCAGTGGGATATGATCAATCCATGGTCCTATAAAGTGACAGGGCAGTTTGAAGTACAGGGTCAGCTGAAAGACTTTTCTGAAAAAGTAAGTGCGTCTGTGACCGTTGACGGCATTGTGTCAGCTGCGAAACTGGCGGACGTTGAGACCTCGGTTGGAAAGGCTCCGGTTCTGGCGGAATCTGTCTCTGCGGTATTCGTATCCGGCGCGAAAGAACTGGCTCTTACTTATGTGCAGGCAGACGCGAAGCTGTACGAGAAGGAAGGTGTGGTGATCCTCCCGGCTCGGGCTGAGGGATACGCTCCGGTACTTCTGCAGAAGGTGATTGTAAAAGACGGTGGACAGACAGAACCGGGCGAAGAGGTGAATAAAGAACTGCTCCAGAAGACATATGACTATGCGCTGACACTGTCCACAGAGGGTGTTGTGGAGAGCGCGGCAGAATTTTTCAAGGAAGCTTTGGCGCAGGCAGAGAAAGTTCTGGCGGATACAGAGGCATCACAGGAAGAAGTCAATGCGGCCTGGGACAATCTCCTGGAAGGCATCTGGGGCCTGGGGCTTACCCAGGGCGATAAGACCATGCTCAATCTGCTCGTGGAGAAAGCCCAGAGCATGATAGAGAACCAGGATAAATATGTACAGGATACCTGGAATAACCTTGTAGAAGCGCTGGAAGAGGCTGAGGCGGTCCTGGAAGACGGCGACGCTATGGATGAAGACATTGAACCGGCGGCGGAGAAGCTGTTAAGCGCCATCACAGAGCAGCGGTATAAAGCGGATAAATCCAACCTCAAAGAGCTGATCAGCAGGGCAGAAGGGATCGATTCCGCGAAATACACAGAAGAAAGCGTGGCTGTAATGAGAACCGCGCTGGCACAGGCAAAGGCTGTGATGGCGGACGAGAGTCTCAGTGTGGACAGCCAGGAAGAGGTGAACGCGGCAGCAGCACAATTAAGCAGCGCGATCGAAGGCCTGGTTCCGGTCTCCGGGGATGACGGAGACGACGGAGATAACGGAGACGGAACAGATGGAGATGACAGCGGCACAGATGGAGATAACAGCGGCACAGATGGAGACGGCAGCAGCAAAGGCGGAGACAGCAGCTCAGACGGAAGTGTTTCCGGCGGCAGCCAAAACTCTGCAGTAAAGAGTGTTCAGACCGGCGACACAGCAAATCTGATCCCATTGATCACTGCGCTTATCGCAGCGTCAGCTTTGGCTGTGGCACTGAAAAGAAAAAATGGAAAATAAACAGGTGAAGAAGAAAGGATAAGAACGCCTGCGGATAAAAAGGCAGGCAGAACAAAAGGATAAGGAACAGGCTGGCGCACGTGACAGTGCGCTGCCGGCTGTGCTCCCTTCGGGCAGACAGGTGACGCAAGAGACCTGCTGCTTCGGAGGGAGCTTTTTTTACAAAAATCAGAGGTTGTTAGAAATCGGAGGATCTGTTAAAAATCTGAGATGAAAATGAAAGATATGTGAGTGATCATTATTTTTATTTGTTGAAGAACCTGGCACAGTGCCTGAGAATAAACAGAGACAAAGGAACTTTTGTCACTGGTATGCGGGCAGGCAGAAAAGTTGTCCCGAAAGATAAATACAGCGATTTTATGAATGTGAGAGGTAGGAAAGATGACAAAAAAAGAAAGAGTGATGGCAGCAATCCGCCATCAAAAGACAGACCGGGTGCCCAAAGGGGAGATCTATATTCAGCCGAAGGTGTCCAATGCCCTGCTGGGCAGAGATTATCCGCTGGACCATCAGCATTTTGAGAGGGATGCGGCGGTACGTAAGCTTTTGAACATGGACCTTATCAATGTGGGAGACTGGCCGGAATGGAAGATTGGGGAGACCGAAGACGGCAAGGCGATTGTGCGGAGTGTGTACGGCCAGACATTTGTAGTGGGCGCCGAGTCAAAGCATATCCTCGATCCCGCTCTGGATATCGAAGACGCGGATGATTATGAGGAGCCAGACATTTCTAAAGTAAAGGGGACATTGATTGAAAGATTCGCGCAGGAGACGGATCTCTTTGTCTTCGCGCAGATCGGAGGCCCGATCTCTATGCTCAACGAGATGTTTCCTATGGAAGACTATATGGTGTACTGTCTGACCAACACAGAAGATATGTACACGATTTCGGAAAAAGTAATCGCGTTCGAGATCAAAAAGGCAAAGCTGTTTCTAGATAAAGGCGCGGACGCAATCTTGATTGCGGACGATATGGCATTCAATGCAGGGGTGTTCCTTCCACCTTACATTATGGAAAAGAATGTCTATCCCTTCTATAAAAAAATGATCAAAGAGATCAAAGCGTACAAGGATGTACCGGTCTTTCTGCACAGTGATGGAAACTTAAATTCTGTCATGGATGATATTGTGGAGTGCGGCTTTGACGGTCTCCAGTCCCTGCAGCCCTCGGCGGGCATGGATATTGCCCGGATCAAAGAAAAATACGGTGATAAACTGTGTCTGTGGGGAAATATCGATCTGGACCACATCCTGTGCTTTGGGACGACAGATGAGGTGAAGGCAGATGTCAGAAGAACGATTGACATTGCGTCACCGGGAGGAGGATTCATCCTCTCCACGTGCAATACCATGGTGGATATCATTCCCACGGAAAATATTCTGGCCATGATGGAAGAGGCAGAGCGGGTGCTGCATTCATGATATCAGTGTAATTAGGCGTAAGATAGGAGAAAGAAAAATGAGTATGACAAAGCAGATGATCGTGGACCAGAATACACACTGGATCAAAAGCGGCCAGAGTGTGGCATTGAATTTTTCACTGGATATGGATGAGGCACAGATGGAGGACAGCAGTTTCCGGCTGCAGCTGCGCGGAAGGGCAGGGATACATCCCTCCTGGATGTACGAAGGCGGTCTTCCCTATCTCTTCCGGGATATTGACGACGCGTTGTGCACGGAGACGGACCACAGCCGTTTTTCCTTAAGAATCCGCTGCCGGGGGGAGGATTATCCCCGGCGCGCGTATTATCGGATCGACTGTCCGCCCAGGATCAATTCGCAGTATCCGGTTCCGCCCAATGGCAGCACGGAATGGGCGTTTTCCGGTACTGTCAGGACAGAAGATCTTGAAGTGGAAGAACATGGATCTGCACAGATCCGGTTTGAGACTTGGATGAAGTGGGAAGGACGGGATATCAGAGATATCGGCAGAGAGCCGGATCGGACGGACATTGTAAATCTGCCGCGCGGCACCAGCGGATGGACGCGGATTGGCGGGCAGATTGAGATCGGGCCGGATACGGCGGCCGTACTTGTGACCATCGAAGTGGAGAAAGCCAGCGGCACAGTGTGGCTGGAAGATTTTTCTCTGACAAACGACAAAGGGTTTAATATACTGCCGCCCTTTGACATGACAAACCGGTATCACGAATTCATGAACTGGATGGGGGAGAACCTGTCACAGAAGGAGTGGACGGATCTTTTGGTCACTGTGAACGGATGTGATCTGGGCGTTCACTCATGCTTTCAGCGCTGCTTTGCGGGAAATGAAAACGAGATCTCTGTGCCGGACGGGGTGCTGCGTCCGGGCAGGAATGAACTGATCCTGAAAAATGTATCGGACTATTTCCAGCCGGTTCCCTATGTGTTATCACGCCTGGCGGTACACGCGGAGAAAACCCGCCCGGCGCAGATCATATACTGCCCGGAATATGTGCGGGCGGGGGAAGAGTTTGGAATTCTGATCCGCACAGGGCAGCCGGATCTGGAGGTATGCGTGGAGACAGATGAGCCGCTCTCGGTTAAAAATTGTACATCATTGCGCGGTAAAGGGCTTCATGTGGTGCGGTTATCGGCCGGGAAGGCCGGGGAACATCTGGAAGTGACGGTGTCATGCCGGTCGGGCGGAGACAGGAGAGCTGTCGCAGCAGGTCCTGCCGATGGTTCAGGAGAGAAGGGACAGAAAGCATATGAAAGCTATAGGGACAGCGCGTGGATCAAGCGGATCGTAGAAAAAGAAACAGACGGCGTGATTACAGGCAGCGGGGACGCGGTCTACATTGCCCAGGATATGGATGAGATGGAGCGCTATCTGTGCTGGTATCTGTCAGAGAATCTTGGGAATATGATCACGTTCCGCCCGGTGTACCGCTGGTCGGGGAGCCGTTCGTGCCATCCGGATGTGTGGCGCCGTATGGCAGAACTATGCAGCGGCCTGAATATGGGATACTGCTATATTACAGACGGAAGGGAACTGCCGGGGATCAACGCGAATCCGTCCGATGCCATGCTTCAAGGGGATTACTATCTGGGAAGCCAGGGACATGAGAGGGACGGCGCGTTCTATTACTGGCTCCAGACTCACAGGATGTGTAATGAAACACTGTATGAGCAGATCTGCCGAAAGGTGTGCCGGCACCCAGATTATACATACCGGGTTCCGTTTGAATACGGAACAGACGATGTATATTACAATTTCAATCCTGTAAAATGCGCGGATATGGAGGAAGGAGCGCGGCAGTTTGTAGAAAAGGCGGCCGCCTCTTTAAAAGGGATCAAAAGGCATACCGGACCGTCTACTTTATTTAAGTACCTGTATCAGGCGGGAATAGAAGTTTGCGGCGCGGAGCTGATGTATGGCCCCACGGAAGTCATCCTGTCCGCCTTAAGGGGAGCGTCTGAAGCGTGGAACAAAGAACGGTTCGCCGCCCACCTGGCAGTCCAGTGGGGGACAACACCCCATGATACGGAGACGCATTTCAGGAGATTTCGGCTCGCGCTTTATCTCAGTTATATGCACGGGTGCCATCACATCAACACAGAGGAAGGATTCTACCGCATGGAGGAGATGTTCGCTGAGTCTGACCGTTTCAGCATCTCCTGCAGCGGACATGCGGATATACAGCGGGAGTTTCTCACATTTATACAGACCCACAGCCGCCGGGGGCGTATGGTCAGTCCGGCAGCTCTGCTCCACGGGGCAGATGATGCCTGGGTATGCTTTACAAGGAGGAACGCGTGGTCTCAGGAAGGGGATGCGTGGCAGTTTGATACCCCGGAGGAAAGCTGGGATCTGCTCCGGGTGTTTTATCCGGATTCTGTGCTGGACGCGATTTACCGCCATCCGTGCCCCGATGAACCGCAGGGATATTATACCCGCACCCCATATGGGACAGTGGATATCCTCCCGGCTGAGGCGGCGGTGGAGAAATATATGCGGCACAGCCATCTGGCGTTCCTTGGATATAATACCGCAGCGGAAGATCAGATAGAGAAACTGGAAGAGTATGTGAAAAACGGTGGGAAACTGCTGCTTGGCTGGTGCCATCTTCTGACCGATACGGATCGGGAAACCGCCATCCGGGGTATCCCGCATCCTCTGGACGCGCGGCGGCTTACCGGCCTGTGTCTCCGCTCATTCAGACAGGGCGCGGACGGCGGCCGGTACGGCGACGTTGAACAAATGGCAGAGCATATGGAAGTTCTGGAGACGCGGGAAGGTGTTCCGTTCGTAATACGCAGAAAACTCGGGAAAGGCCAGGTGTATTTTGTAAACGCGGCGGAATATCCGGCTGATCAGCGTGTGCGGGACACCTATGAAAATCTTCTGCGTCAGTTCGCGGAAGAGGCGGCCCGGGAGAATTTCCACAAGGGATGGATGACTGGGAATGACACGGTGGGCACGGCAGTGTACGACCGGGAGGACGGACAGCGGGTGATCTACGCGGTCAATACCGACTGGTGGAGCAGCCCGGTGAGATGTGCCAAAGGAGTGCTTCATCTGGCAGACCGGGAATATGAAGTGGATATTCCGGCAGACCGGATT
The DNA here is from genome assembly GCA_959022495.1 of uncultured Lachnospiraceae bacterium. Taxonomy (GTDB): domain Bacteria; phylum Bacillota; class Clostridia; order Lachnospirales; family Lachnospiraceae; genus Mediterraneibacter. The sequence continues at coordinate 62,310 of CAUEYX010000009.1, forward strand.
ACACAGATTACGATAAACGGTGAAACGGCGGCAGTGGTATCGGATCTGGAAACAGAAGTGATGGAAATCAGACAGACGGAGAAAGGATGCGCCGTAACAGTACAGGGCAGCAGCGAAGCGCGTATGACCATATACAGCAGCCAGGGGGTATCCGAACTGACAGAAGAGAATGGAACCCCTCTGACAGGGAGAAAGATACCCGGAGAAGAAAACGGGGACGAAAGCGGGTATGAGGTATTGCTGCATCCCTGCGGGAGAAGACAGATTACATGGAAGAGGAAGGAATAAAAGGACATGGAGCGAAACTATCACCAGGACTTGAATACAGTACAGGTTAACAGAAGAGCGGACCGGGCATATTATATCCCATGCCCGCCGCGGTGCCCTTCCCGGGACAAAACGGACAATGAGCGGGTGCTCATGCTGAATGGAATGTGGGATTTCCAGTACGCGCAGTCTGTGGAAGAGGCGGATTTAGAAAAGGGCTGGGACGGTCAGATCCCGGTGCCGGGGAACTGGCAGCTATATGGATATGATTTCCCTCAATATGTAAATATCGATTATCCCTTTCCCTATATGCCGCCCTATGTGCCCAAGGATAATCCCTGTGGCTGCTATCACAGAGTATTTGATATCAGGGAGAAGGATGAGGAGAGGTTCTTCCTCAATCTGGAAGGGGCGGATTCGTGCCACTATGTGTATTTGAACGGGACGTTTGTCGGATACAGCCAGGTCTCTCACTCGACAGCGGAGTATGAGATCACGGATTTCATCCGCGAAGGGGAAAATGAGATCTGTATCTTGGTGCTGAAATGGTGTGACGGCAGTTATCTGGAAGGCCAGGATAAGTTCCGGCTGTCTGGGATCTTCCGGGATGTGTATATCTTGAGAAGACCCCAGCGCTTTATAGAGGACTATATGGTGCGCACCAGGATACGGGACGGAAGCGCGGTGATCAGGATCTGGACGAAAGAAGATACCGGCAGGACAGGAAGCGCCTTACAAAAAAAGTTTTCACTTTATAATGAAGAAAAACAGCTTATAGCGAAAGGGGAGACCAGTGGATCTGAAGTAGAACTGGTGATTGATCATCCGGAGCTGTGGAACGCGGAGAATCCATGCCTGTATCAGCTTGTACTTGAGACGGATAAGGAGATGATTTTAGACCGCGTGGGGGTCCGGGAGATCAGCATCCAGAATCAGCAGCTCTTACTGAATGGAGAGAAGATCCTCCTTAAAGGGGTAAACCGCCATGAGAGCCATCCGGATACCGGGTATGTGTGCAGCACAGAGAGGATGGAGAAGGACTTAAAGATGATGAAACGGGCAAACATAAATGCCATCCGCACTTCCCATTACCCGGACTGCCCGGAGTTTTACCATCTCTGCGATGAATATGGGTTCTATGTCATGGACGAAGCGGACATGGAGTCACACGGAGCATGGTCGGCTTATGGAGAGCGGGATATGGAGCAGTACAATCTGACCCAGAGAGACCCCCGGTTTCAGACCGCGGTCGTAGACCGCACAGCAAGGCTTGTATCGAGGGATAAGAACCGACCATCTGTAATTTTCTGGTCGCTGGGAAACGAGAGCGGATATGGTGAGAATACGATTGCGGCCGCAAAAAAAGCAAAGAGTCTTGACGATACCAGATTGCTGCATTACGAATCTCTGTATATGACAGAAGCGGAAAAGGGCAGGCTGGACGAGAGCCTGCTGGATGTAAGAGGAATGATGTATCCTGAGCTGGAGGAGGTGGACCAGTATCTAGAAGAAACCGATAGAAAGCCATTGATTCTGACAGAATACGGGCATGCCATGGGAAATGGGCCGGGTGCCTTGAAGGAATATTATGACCGTCTTTATCAGTACGATTCCCTGGCAGGAGGGTTTGTCTGGGAATGGTGCGACCATGCGGTTCTCGCGTCGGGAGAAGGAGAGAAACCACGGTATCTGTATGGCGGTGATTTCGGGGAGGAGCAGCATGACGGGAATTTCTGTGTCGACGGCCTTGTCTATCCGGACAGAAGGCCCCATACGGGTTTAAAAGAACTGTGGAACTGCGCGAGACCAGCGGCGGTAACACGGGAAGAAGGCGGGTATATGATCGAGAACCGCCTGGATTTTACGGATTTGAAGGATTATCTGTATCTATCCTGGAATATCCGGCAGGACGGAGTGACGTTAGAAGAAGGAATGATCCGGGATTTTAGTGTGCTGCCGGGGGAGAAGAAGGTGCTTCCGCTTGAACATAAAGAATATACCGGGAGACGCGTCTGCCTGAAGATCGAGTTCATTAAAAAAGAAGGACAGGGATATCCGGAAGCGGGAACGGTACTTGGATTTGAGCAGTTCCGCCTAAATGACGAGGGACGGATGATGGACCAGGCTTTAGAAAATGAGGAAAAAAGAACACAACCTGTGGAAAAAGAAAACAAAAAAGCCGGAACAGACAGAGAGAGTTCCCTTCAACTTTATGACAGCAGAGAGCGGATTACGGTCAGTGGAAGCGGATTCACATATCAGTTTGACAAAAGAAAAGGAAGCTTCTCTTCTATGATGATAGAGGGAAAAGAATATCTGAAGCGTCCTGTGGAGTATCAGATATACCGGGCGCCCCTTGATAATGATATGTATGTATCAGGAAGAGTCCCCGGGCATCAGAACAACTGGAAAACCCTCGGGCTGGACAAAGCGGCTGTATATCCGTTTGACTCCGCGATAGAAGGGAATGAAGAACGGATTATTATAACGTGCCCTCTTGCCCTTACGGCAGTCCATATGGCGCCGCTGGCGAAGATCCGCGCGGTATATACAATTGAGGCGTCCGGAAGAGTCACGGTGGATCTGGACACAAAGATCCGGGAGGATATCGATTGGCTGCCAAGATTTGGAATTAGGCTCTGTCTGGACAAGTCTCTTTCCCACTGCGCGTATTATGGCTATGGTCCTTCGGAGAGCTATGTGGATAAGAAGTGCGGGTGCTGGCTGGACCGATTTGAGGCTGAGGTAAACGAGATGTTTGAAGATTATATCAGGCCCCAGGAGAACTCCTCACACTGCGGGACGGAATACTGTATTCTGTCAGACGAAAATGTGAGTCTTGAGATCACATCCCCCAGACCGTTCAGCTTCAATGTGTCCGAGTATATGTGGGAAGAGCTGGAGAAGAAAAAACACAATTTTGAGTTGAATAAGTCTGACTATACAGTACTTCATCTTGATTACTTTATGAGTGGGGTAGGGACCGGGAGCTGTGGTCCGGAAACAAGACCGGAATACCGGATGACAGAGAAAAATTTCAGGGCAGTATTTGTGTTAGACTGGAAAAAGAGAGGGAATCACTGTGAACCGAATTATTGTAATATTTAAAACGCATCTGGACCTGGGATTTACAGGGTACGCGTCTGATGTGACAGAACAATATATGAAGAGTTATATCCCCAACGCGCTGAAACTTGCGAAAGAGATGCGCGGGGAAAAGGAGCGCTTTATCTGGACGACCGGATCATGGCTGATCGAAAAATATATGGAGGAAGGAGACAGAGAACTTCTGGAGGATGCTGTGCGCCACGGGGAAATCCGTTGGCATGGGCTTCCATTTACAACGCATACAGAGCTGATGGACCGGGAGCTGTTCCGGTACGGCCTTGGAATATCCCGGAAGCTGGACAGGACATTCGGGGTGCGGACAACAGCGGCGAAACTCACAGATGTGCCGGGACACACGAAAGCCATGATCCCGCTGCTGGCGGAGATGGGAGTACGCTTCCTGCATATCGGAGTAAATCCCGCCTCCGCTGTGCCTGACGTGCCCGGGCTCTTTCGGTGGAAGGCAGATACAGGGGAGTCTGTGACCGTGATGTACAATGCAGATTATGGGCAGATGACTGAAATCGGGAACAGCGGGGAAGCTGTGTATTTCGCACATACCAGTGACAATAAAGGCCCCCAGTCCGCGGAGCAGGTCAGGGAGATATACAGGCGGCTTCATGAGCAGTATCCCGAAGCTGAGATTGTGCCCGGCACACTGGAGGATGTGGCAGAGATTGCGGAGGGGGAAGCGCTTGAGACCGTGACAGAAGAGATCGGGGATACATGGATTCACGGAGCAGGGAGCGACCCGAGGAAAATGAACGGATACAGAGGCCTGCTGCGCCTGAAAGACAGTCTGCCTCAGCAGGATATGGAGGAGATGTACAGAAGCCTGATTCTGATCCCTGAGCACACATGGGGGTATGATGAAAAGACCTGTTTGGGAACGGTGCAGGCTGACGGGGAAGTAATCGGGGAACACCGGTATTTCCGAAAGGAAGAATTCCATAAAGCGCTTCATGAAGAAAGGTTCCTGCGGATAGAGAGATCCTGGCAGGAGCAGAGAGAATATCTGCTGCAGGCAGCGGCGTATCTGCCGAAGTCTGTAAGGGTGTCTGCTGATCGTGTGATGCGGGAATATAAGAGAGCAGAGCAGGATGTGACTGGGTGGCAGAGCATAAGCCCAGAAGAAGAGTTAGAGATGAATGGCTGGACGGTGCGAGTGGCCGATTCGGGAGAGATTGAAGTGCTCTCATGCGGGGAAGAAATCTATCATCCCGGGGAATTCTGCGCGGGAAAGTTCATGTATGAAGTATTTTCAGAAAAGGAATACGACCGGTTCCACCAAGAGTATTTAACGTCAAGGGACATCTGGGCGCAGGAAGATTTCGGGAAAACCGGGATGAGGGAAGCGGTGACAGAGTATCAGAAATATGAGCCAAGGGTGACAGAGATCCGGCGCAGGGCAGACAGGCTTGTGATACGAATGAAGCTTCCGGAGGAGGCGGTTCGCCTGTATGGAGGCATGCGGCGGATTGAGATGGCAGTGGATTTTACAAAAGACAGGATACGCATGGACCTGGCATGGTTCGAGAAAGAAAAAAGCCGGGTGGCGGAGGCCGCGTGGCTCAATGTAAAACTGCCGGAGGGTATACGGTCGATCCGGAAAATGGGCACGGATCTGAATCCCTATCAGGTTGTGTCAAAAGGAAACCGCAGGATGCACGCTGTGGATGACAGTGTCAGGACAGAAGAATTCATATTCCATACCCTGGATGCCCCGCTTGTATCACTTGGCGGTCCCACGCTTCTGACATTCCCGGATACGGTGCCAAAGGCAGACGGGACGTTCAGCGTGAATTTGATCAACAATGTATGGGGGACAAATTTTATGATGTGGTATGGGGAGGACGCAAGGTTTCGGTTTGAACTAAAAAGAGAAGAATCATTCTGTATTAAGAAAGGAACCTGCTCACTGAAAATTTAGGGTGAGCAGGTTCCTTTTATAAATGCGGAATGTATAAAAATCATTCGTTTTTCTTATCAGAATTCTGGAATTTCTGCCGGTATTCTCCAAGCGGCATCCCAAAATAATTTTTAAAGCGGGTGTAAAAATAATTATTTTTCTCCAGTCCTGTCTTTTCCAGAATCGTGCTGACCGAGAGCTGCGTATTCTGCAGATACCACGCGATTTTTTCCATGCGGACATTCAACAGGTACTGCGCGACCGATTTCTGGGTCTGCTGTTTGAAAATATGGCCTGTGTAGTTGGCTGAAAGTCCGACTTCCTCCGCGATGCTGGCCAGGCAGAGGGAGGGATCAGCATACTGTTCTTCAATGATTTCCTGAATCTGTTTCGCTATGATCGCTGAATTCTGCTGGGCAGGATTGGTCTTGAGCGTCTGGACGCGGGAACAGATGTCTTCAAAAAGGGTGCGGGACAGATTGTGAATATCGTCCCCGATTTCCGCGTCATCCAGTCCGGACAGGAACTGTTTCATACTGTACATAAAATGATCTTTCAACATCGGATATTTCTCTGAAAGGCGTTCATAGATGCTGTGACTTAAATGGATCATGGTGGACATGACCTCATTATAGTCACACTCAAAAAGGCCTTCGGTCAGTTTTATGTATGTGTTCCATGCATCGTCAGCCTGGGCATTTCCGAGCTGGTCTGTAAGCTGTGAGGAGAGCTTGTAAGACAGATGGAACGCCTCCGGGCGCACAGTGTCGATCTGATATGCGTCAATGACGGCGCCATGTCCATAGCGGATCTTCAGCCGCAGCGAGTTCTCCGTGTTCTTATATATGGCCGGAAGCCGTTCAATGCCCTGGAATACTACGCTGTACGCGGCTGTAACCGAGAAGTGAAGATAGTTCTCCACATTGTCCTGGATGGAGTGGAGCAGCTGTACAAACGCATCTTCGAATGCGACCTGATCGGTATCCTGCTTACAGGCAGTCAGGAGAACGAACTTATCATCATCCCGGCTGAAGGCACTGCACATCAGAGCGGCAGACCCCAGTTCTTCCGCGATATTGACAAAGGAAAACCGGATCGTCCACATTTCATCGGAAGAATACTGGGAGAGCAGATTTTTATAATTGTCGATTTTAAATACAGCCATGCACAGCTTTTCCGACATCAGCCAGGATAATCCCAGATAATTCAGCTTTTCCCGGATCTGATCCAGGGGGGCTGTCCGGCGGTCAGAGACCAGTTCGTTCAGTGAGGACTGAATCAGAGAATATTTTGTCTGATTCTGAAGAGAACGGAGCTGTTCATTGCTGTTATGGAGTGATGACACAGTATCCATAATCATCCGAAATTCTTTCGTCCGGAATGCGGCGGGCTGTCCGGATTTCGGGTGCTTTTCTTTGATCAAGACGGTCAAAGCTTCCAGTGGCTGGTTTAACTGTCTGGCGAACCGTCGGCAGATCAACCAGGAGATGAACAGAACGATGGTCATGATCAGCAGGCTGAGCAGAGTGAGAGGTACGAAATCCTGGAAGATCACACTGACCGGCGTAAAGTTTACGAGATACCATCCATAGATGTTTTCTGTCGTGCTGGTCCGCAGATAATTCTTTCCGGAGATGCTGACAAAAGACGAGGTGCCGGGTTCCGATATTTTTATGAGGGCAGACTCCACCCACTGGGTTTTATCTTCTATACTCGAGTTTACCACTCCGGTCAGGTAAGAATGACCCGAATCCAGAAGGAGAAAACTGGAGTCAGTCTCAAAGGACATATTTTTTATAGTAGAGATGGAATCAGTAAGCACAGATGTGTTCACATTGATAACAATCGCGCTGGTACCATTCTGCGCGTGATTGCGGTTCTCAAAGATATAGTAACTGATGATATTGGCAGCGTCGGTATTACTGTCTCTGTTCCCCGGTACGGGAGAACCATCATAGGAGGAGATGAAATCCTCATCTTTGAGACGGTCAATGATCTCATCACCATTATAGTCAGACGGAGAAAGCTGATAGCCGGATGCCGAGGAATATACGATATCCAGGTTCGCATTGTACAAATAAATGTTTTCTACATAAGGCATGGTTATAAGCTGCTGATTCAGTGCGGTGCTGGCAAGGACGGGGACCGTGCTTTCCGAATTTTTCATAGAAAGAAACGCGGTGATATAGTCGTTGCCAAGAAGGGATGTCCGAAGACGGTTAAGGTCATCGTCTACTTTATTGACCGCGTAATTGGTCTGGGAGAGCAGCTGCCGGTTATAATCCCTCACAGATGAGATCAGAGTATGTGAAAAGAAAGCGGCAAGCCCTGCTGTCAAAAGCACGGCGGAGATAATGGAGATGATCAAAAAAGAAAGCAGCAGTGTTGAGTAAAAACTTCTTTCATTTTTTGGATTGTATAAGTTGTGTTTTTGATTTTCAGAATGTGTGTGCATAAATTTATCCTCTCCTGTATACAGGAATATCAGCGACAGAGCAGCCAGTTGAGACTGCAGATGCGATGTACATTCGTTATTGATTGTGAGATGAACTAGATATTCCCCCACAGAATATTATAGAAGGACTGCGATTTTTTTTCAAGAAAATTGATTTTAAAATATACAAAATAGATAAAAAACATTAAAAAACAGAGGCATTGTTAATTTTTGAAGATGGATTTTCAGGAAAAACAAAGACACTGTCAGTTCTCATTGTTGCGAAAAAAAGGTGGATGACAATAGAATATGGGCAGGCAGAGAGAAAGAGACGAGAGGAGGAAATGGTTGTGAAAACAATTCGTCTTGGCGTCATCGGGTACGGTGTCCGTATCGATATGCTGATGGACCAGGTTGCAGAACTTCCTATAGAAGTAAAAGTCACCGCAGTGGCAGATCCGAATCCTGACAGGGTGAAAGAACTGATGTTAAAGAGTGGAGCAGCCAATGTGCAGCACGAGATGGAGATCGACAAGATCGACGGAATGCTCAGAAAATGTATCATGGACCCTTCCGAGGTGGTCTTTTATGACACAGCGGAGGATATGCTTCTAAAGGAGCCGCTGGACGGGGTCATGATCGGTACAAATTGTAATACGCACGCACACTACGCGGAAATGGTATTAGAAAAGGGACTTCCGCTATTTCTGGAGAAGCCGGTAGGTATCTGCTGGGAAGACCTGGACATTCTGGAACAATGCGAGTCAAAAGATCATGCGCCTGTGGTAGTATCGTTTCCGCTGCGGGCAACACGTATGATTCAGGAGGCCAAACGGCTCATTGAGTCAGGCGTGATCGGGAAACCGGATCATGTGCAGGCATACAATGATGTGGGATACGGATATGTCTATTTCCACGACTGGTACAGGGATGAGTCAGTGGCTCACGGACTGTTCCTGCAGAAAGCCACTCATGATATGGATGTGATATCCTATCTGGTGGGAGAGAAGCCGGAGACAGTATGCGCCATGAAATCCAAGCAGATCTTCAAAGGGGACATGCCTGCGGGGCTTCGGTGCAGCGATTGTGAGCGCACTGAGGAATGTATGGAGAGTACATACAATATAGAAAAGACACGCAGCGATACCCCGAGAAGCGACTACTGCTGTTACGCTGTGGATACGGGAAATGAGGACAGCGGGAGTATGATCGTCCGATATGAGTCTGGAATGCACGCCGTCTATTCCCAGAACTTCTTCGCAAGGAAGAAAGCGGCGAGAAGAGGCGGCAGAATCTACGGTTATAAAGGCACGCTGGAGTACAGCTTTACAGATGATATGATCCGCATTTATGACCATATGAGTGATCAGGTGACAGTCATGGAGTTCCACACACCGGCCGACGGACATGGAGGCGGTGATCAGGTGCTGATCCAGAATTTTATTGATCTGATCCGCGGAAAGACCGATCAGTCCATCGCCCCATTAAGCGCGGGGATTGAGAGTGCTAAAATCTGCCTGAGCGCGAAGGAGGCCTCTGAGGAGGATATATATAGAAAGATTGATAGGAGGGATGTGAGATGAAGCTGGGAAGAAAATCTGCCAACGCAGTAAAACTGCCGAAAAAGAAAGTACCATTTAAACGGCAGCTCCCATTCTACATTATGATGGCGCCTGGATTATTTCTGATCGCGCTGCTGTGTTATGGGCCGCTTCCCGGACTTTTGATCGCGTTTAAGGACTACAATCCCAATGACGGTATCTTCGGAAGCGCGTGGATGGACCCGCTCTTTAAAAATTTTGAGTTCTTTTTCGCGTCAGATACAGCGAAAACGGTAACTGTAAATACATTAGTGTACAATCTTCTGGAAGGTGTTCTTGTCACAGCAGGGGCGATCGCGCTGTCCATCGCGCTCAATGAGATCAAAGGGAAAGTGAGCAGCACCATATATAAAGGCGCGATACTGCTTCCGACTTTCCTGTCATGGATTGTCATTCAGTATATTCTCTTCAGTATGCTGAGCGTGGATAAAGGAATTATTAACAATGCGCTGGGCCAGGAGATCCAATGGTACAGCGAACCCATATACTGGCGGGTGATTATGCCTCTGGCATACGTATGGAAGAACATTGGTTATTATTCAGTCCTGTACATGGCGGCCATCGCCGGAATTAATACAGATTACTATGAGGCGGCCCAGCTTGACGGGGCGTCCAAGTGGCAGCAGATCAAACACATCACATTGCCTTTGATCAAGCCCACAGTGATCGTGCTGTCCCTGCTCTGGGTGGGCAAACTTTTCAGCGGCGGTTTTGGGGACTGGAACGCGTTCTATACCCTGCCCAATAATTCCGGACCGCTCTACAGCGCGACGGATGTGATCGATACTTATGTATATCGGTCGCTCAAGACCCTGGGAGATTATGGTATGTCAACCGCAGTCGGCCTGTACCAGGCGTGTGTGGGATTCGTGCTGGTTCTGATTTCCAATAAGATCATCAAAAAGATTGATCCGGACAGCGCACTATTTTAGGAGGTGGAGACATGAAGAAAAAATCGAAAATCAATGTATCACATGGAATTATCCATCTTGTATTTATTCTTCTATCCGCGGCCTGCATCCTTCCACTGCTGCTGGTGGTGGGAATCTCCTTTACAAAGGAGTCTTCTCTGCTGAGTGACGGATATCACCTGATTCCAAAGGTATTCAGCACAGCGGCATATGAGTATGTGTTTACCGGGGCAACGTCTGTACTGAGGGCCTATGGAGTGACGATATTTGTGACCGTGGTGGGAACGATTGCGCATCTGTTGTTTATGTCCATGCTGGCTTACTCTTTGACAAGAGAAGAGGTGACGGCAAGAAATAAGATATCGCTGTTTGTGTACATACCGGTGCTTTTTAACGGCGGACTTGTCCCGACCTACATGCTGCTGTCCAGATACCTGCATCTGAAAAATACCATATGGGTGCTGGTGATTATCAGCGTAGTCTCGGCGACCAATGTCCTGATCCTGAAGAACTTCTTCCGGTCCATACCCGCGTCGCTGATCGAGTCAGCCAGGATGGACGGGTCCAGTGAATTCCGCACGTTCTTTCAGATCGTGCTGCCATTGTCCAAGCCGTCTCTGGCGTCCATTGGACTGTTTGTGGCCATCGCATACTGGAATGACTGGATGACATGCTCGCTGTACATCGAGACGCCGAAGCTTCAGACACTGCAGTATCTCCTGCAGTCGTTGATGAACAATATTGGTTATCTGATCGCTAATTCAGGGGCGTCTCAGTCGGCGCAGAGAGCGCTTGCCGAACTCCCCAACGAGGGTGTCAGGATGGCAACCTGTGTCCTTGCGGTAGGTCCGATCATCTTCTTATATCCGTTCCTTCAGAAGTACTTCGAGAAGGGACTTACGATCGGGGCCGTAAAAGAATAGTAACAAATCAACATGGTTTAAGAACCGTCCGGAACGGTTTTTAGATACAGAGAGTCTTCTCAAAAACATTTTATTTAAAGGAGGAAAATATGAAGAAAAGAGTAGTAGCTCTGCTTATGGCGGGCGCAATGGTAATGGGGCTTGTGACCGGATGCAGTTCCGATGGAGACAAGAAAGGATCTGACGGGGGCAGTTCAGATGATGTGGTTGAACTGAGTTTCTACATGCAGAACAGCCCGGTGACGGATCAGGACAGGATTATGGAGAAGGCGAACGAGATCATCGAGGAGGAGATCGGAGCCCATCTGAATCTGGTCATGGTGGACGGTTCTACCTACGCGGAAAAGATGAATCTGATGATCAACTCCGGCGATCCGTGGGATCTGTGTTTTACGGCAAGCTGGGGGGGCATCAACTTCTATGAGAATGCGCAGAAAGGCGCGTACGCGGATCTGACGGAACTGCTTCCGGAGCTTGCGCCGGAGACATACTCAAGGATTCCGGAGGGACTCTGGGATGGCGTTACTGTAAACGATAAGATTTACGCTTCTGTCAATTATCAGCAGTGGGGCGCTGCGCAGCGTTCAGGATTCCGTCTCCGCTCAGACCTTGTGGAAGAAGTGGGATTCAACTGGGAGTCTTTAAAGGACAACCGGGATACGATTTCTGTTTTGAAAACAATCGGGGATGGTCTGATTGGACCGGCGCTCGAACTTCATCCGGATATGATCGGATGGGAGACATCTATAACGTATAACCTGTTTACCAATGGACCGCTGTACTGGGATATGGAAGAAATCGGCGACGTAGAAACACCGGGATGGATTCGTTATGAAGAGCCGGAGACGGTAATCAACCAGTTTGAAACAGATGAATTTATGGAATTCTGCAGGGTAATGAGAGACTGGTATAACAAGGGATATGTGAGAAAAGACGGCGCTACAGTACAGGATACATCACCGGACAGAAAAGCTGCGAAGTTCATCGCTGAGTTCACGACAGGCTGGCCGGACAGCATAGACTTCCCAGGTAATGAAAATGCCCAGATTATGAGCATGTGCACGAGAGAGACTGCACCGTCTGTCGCTGTATCAACCACCAGGACAGTGCTGAAAGCAGGCGCGGGTCCGAACGCGGCAGTGGCTGTGAACGCAAATTCCGAGAACATTGAGAAGGCGGTAGAATTAATCGAGCTCCTGAATACGAATGATGAGCTTTACATGCTGATCACACAGGGTGAGGAGGGAGTAGATTACGTCTATGATGAGGACGGCAATTACAGCTTAGTGGATGGAAAATACAACTTCAATTACAACGAGTGGCAGATCGGCCAGTCCTACAGCCCGACTTTCACACGTGCGCTTTATAACAAGAACGAGGCTGGAGATTTACAGAAAGAGTCACAGCAGATTGTATTTGACGCAGATAAAGAAGCGGATGTGTCCCCGCTGACTGGATTCGTATTCGACTCCACAAATGTAAAGACACAGATTGCGAACTGCTCATCCATCATCACGGAGATGGTGCCGGCACTGACAGCTGGATCTGTTGATCCGGAGGAGAAAGTACCGGAGTTCCGTCAGAGACTCAAAGACGCAGGTGTAGATGATATCATCGCGGAGAAACAGGCACAGCTTGACGAGTGGCTTGCTTCAAAATAACAGGAGTTTACTTGAAAGCCATATCTCCGGCCGGGTTCCGGCCGGAGATTTTTTAAACTGACGATATGCTTAGGAGGCTTAACATGATGAAATGGGATGAGATTCATACCGCGGAAGAGATGGATCAGCGGCTGGACCAGGAGATATCCAGTACCCGGAGACACCTTTTTAAGATCCGGCTCTTGAAGCCGGACGGCACTCCCTGCCCGGGACTTACAGTAAAGGCAGTACATCAAAAACACGACTTCACATTCGGCGTTTGCCCAAACGGGCATATCAGTATGACGAACCGTCTCGCATGCGGAGAAGACCAGGAGGCGGATCAGTACTGGGAACAGATCGGAGATCTGTTTAACGGGACCAGTCTCTGGTGGGGGTGGCGGGTTCTGGAGCCGGAACCGGGCGCGCATACATTTGACCGGGAAATACAAGGATACGGCCCTATGGAAAATATGATAAAGCGGGCAGAGGAACTGGGACATACACTGACCGCCCATGCCATTCTCTATCCGAGGGACGATGTGTCGCCGCAGTGGCTTGACAGCTGTACAGAGGAAGAAGCCCTGGTACGATTCAGAGAGCATGTCTACCATACTGTAGAGAGATATAAAGACAGGATATCCTGCTGGCACCCTGTCAACGAAGCGTATGATGAGCTTCAGACACCGGGAGCCCTGCGCGTCAATGAGGGTCTGGTGTACCGGTGGATTTCCGACCGTGCGCCCCATGGATGTATCGTGGATAACGGCGGGCATACTATAGACCCGGATTTTTATGAAAAGGGAATCCGCAATGCCGCGCTTTTCGGCGGGCGGGTCGATGATCTTGGTGTCAGGGGATACTTTGAATTGTACGATCCGGACGCGGTCCTTTTCTATCGGAGAATATGGGAACATTTTAACAATTTATGGAAGAGATATCACAGGAAGATCCGCTTCACGGAGATTGGCGCTGTGTCAGCTCCGCGCATTGGCGCATACTCACCCTGGGATGTGGATCACACTACGGCAAAACTTCTGGGGATCGCGGACTTTGATGAATTTCGGGAGAATATGCCGATTACGGAAGAGACGCAGGCAGAATTCCTGGTGCGGATGTATAAACTGGCCTTCGCCCATCCGAAGGTGAAGGAGTGCAGCTATTGGGATCTGTATGATACTTACACATGGAACGAGGTGGCAGGCGGGCTCATCCGTCCGGACCGGACACCGAAACCGGCTTATGAGAGATTGAAAGAGCTTCTGCACTGTGCGTGGAGCACATGGGCAGAACTGGAGAGCGGGGAAGACGGAGCATGCAGCTTTCACGGATTTGACGGTATGTATGAGGTTCAAATCGGGAGGGAAAGGTATACAGTTCATTTAAATGAGAAAGAGAACGAGGCTGTGATCTGTCTCGTATGAGTAACATATATAGAAGAAAGAGCGAGTGACAAAAAAGAAGCAGGAGGACATAAGAATGTGCCGCATTGTATTAAAAGAATATGAAGGGAGCCGTTCTGTGAGATCGGCATACTGTGAACTGCGAAATGAGAGAAGACAGATCTGGAATCCGGAGGATTTTCCGTGCAGTGTGGAAATGAAAACAGTGCCTGTTTTAAACGGAATGGATATCCGCGTGGAAGTCCGCGCGCTGGCAGATCTGGAAAAACCGGCCGCTGTCTCAGTGGAGTTCCGTGAGGAGAACTGGAGAGGAAATGAGTATGTATTTCTGCCCGCAGCAGTGTACAACGGAAATAAAATGAAGAGCATCCGGATGACCTATCCTCCCTATCATACAGAGCGGGACGGGGAGAGGTGGATCAATTCTACGGCAGACATTCCACGGCTTGATCCAGAGACGGGAAGTCAGATCTCGTTCCTTTCGGGGGATATGAGTACTCCGGCAGAGGGATATTTCAGGAAGGAGACAGGAGAGGGCTTTCTGATCCTGGGAGAGCATATCTCGGGTGGGAGATATACGGGATTCACGGTGAAAGAGGAAAAGGATCAAGGAATATTTTCTGTATCCGCTCCCGGAGTGCGGGGGAGAAGAAATACTTCTTTGGAGAACTGCCTGACGGCTCCGGATTCTACCCGGTGACGGATTATCCATCGGGGGATGAGGGGGTCATGCTTAAGAAAGGGGACATATTGAATCTTCATGTGAGATGTTACCGGTTTAGGGCAGAAGATTTATCAGGGTATTTCCGTGAGTTTAACAGTCTGAGAGAGGAGCTGGAGCAGGGGGAGGACTTTTCCGCCATTCCTTTCTCCGCTGCCTTCGATGCTGTGGAGAAGAAGTATACTGCCATGAATTTTACAGAAGAGGGATATTATCGGGTCGGGACGGAGAATCCTGCGCCTCCGGCACACTGGCAGGCCGGCTGGGTAGGCGGGGGCATGAACAGCTATCCCTTCCTCATGGCAGGGAATGAGACCGCGCGGAGCCAGGCAGAGTCCACACTGCATTTTATCGCGGACCATCTCCAGAGAGCGGACGGATGGTATGTCCCCATGTATGCGGAAGGCAGAGTATATGGAGATGACTTCCGCAATGAGAACGCCCCGGTGACGTTGGTGAGGAAGAACGCGGACCTGCTCTATTTCATGGTAAAACAGGCACATTTCTTAACCCAGAAAGGCGGCGATACAGAGAAACTTTCTGAAAGCATCCGGGCCCAGGCGGAGGCACTGGTTCGATTTGTGAAGAAAAACGGACAGCTGGGACAGTACATTGATATGGATACAGAGTCTTTGGTACAGGGAGGGACAGCCTGCGGGGCCATTGCCGCCGCCGCGCTGGCGCTTGCGTACGAGTATACAAAAGACGAGGGTTATCTTAAGACAGCAGAATATCTGGGAGAATGGTATTACCGGGAGTGCTTATGCCAAGGAATTGTAAACGGGGGCCCCGGGGATATGTGCCAGGCCCCGGATAGTGAATCTGCGTTCGGCCTGCTGGAATCTTATGTCCAGCTCTATGAGACAACAGGAAATGATAAATGGCTGGGTTACGCGGAGGATGCCTTTGAACTGGCAGTGACATGGGTGGTCAGCTATGATTTCACATTCCCGGAGGAGAGCACGGCCGCGAAGCTGTCCGCGCACACAAGGGGAACGGTGTTTGCCAATGCGCAGAATAAGCACTCCGCTCCGGGTATCTGCACCCTTTCCGGGAACTCCATGCTGAAACTGTACCGGGCCACGGGGAATGAGAAGTATTTAAGATGGATGCGGCGGATCAGCCGCGCCCTCTCTCAGTTCGTGTCCCTGCCTGACCGGCAGATCGATACGCTGGCAGGGAAACCGCTGCTCCCGGGATATTTCAACGAGCGGGTGCAGATGAGCGACTGGGAAGGGACAGAGACTGTAGGAGAGTTTCTGTACGGCTCGAACTGGCCGGAAGTCTCCATGCTTCTGACCTATGTGGAGATACCGGGGATCTATCTGGATCTGGACCGGGATGTACTTGTGTGCAGCGATCATATTCATGCGGAGGTGATTAAGAAAACCTCTGACGGCGCCGTGCTGGGGATTGCCAATCCTACGCCGTACGACGCGAGGGTGACGGTGCTGGCGGAGCACGGGAAGAATCCCGGGCCGATCGGTCATCTGTATTACGAGAAACTGCAGAAAATCTGCTTAAAAGCAGGAGAGGAAAAGACGTTCTGCGTATACCCATACATAAAGGAGTAGGAAAGCAATGAGTGTTTTGAAACTAAAACCAAGCTGTAAAGATTATATGTGGGGAGGGCATCGCCTGGCAGAAGAGTACGGTGTTGCATATGACGGAAATGTGCTGGCGGAGGCATGGGAGCTTTCCTGCCATCCGGACGGTCCCTCCATCATTGAGAATGGCCCGTACGCCGGGAGGACATTGGACGAATATATTCAGGAGAAGGGCAGACAGGTGCTGGGGAACCACTGCAGGAGATTCCGGGATTTTCCCATTTTGATCAAATTTATTGACGCTGAGTCGGATCTGTCGATCCAGGTCCATCCTGACAATCGGTACGCACTCAAGCACGAAGGACAGTATGGCAAGACCGAGATGTGGTACGTCATGGACGCTGCGGAGGATTCCTTTCTATACTATGGGTTCAAAGAGGAGATCAGTGTGGAGGAATTCCAAAAGAGAATCCAGGAGAATACACTGACTGATGTCCTCAATAAAGTTCCTGTACATAAGGGAGACGTGTTTTTCATAGAATCGGGGACCATCCATGCCATAGGGAAAAATATCCTGATCGCGGAGATCCAGCAGAACTCGAATGTGACCTACCGTGTATATGATTACGGACGCGTCGGAAAAGATGGGAAGAAAAGAGACCTGCAGATTGAAAAAGCGCTGGATGTTACAAAGAGATTCCCCATCCGAAAAGGAGGGGAAGGGTATCCTCATGTGGCAGACTGTGATTACTTCACGGTAGACCGTTTAAATCTGGACGGACAGGTCATGAAGAAGATGGAAGGGTCCGTATCAGAGGACTCCTTTGTAAGTATCTTGATTCTGGACGGAAGTGGAACGATTCTGTGTGACGAAGAGACTATTTCCTACAAGAAAGGCGACAGCCTCTTCATCCCGGCGGGCAGCGGAAATTATCAGATTACTGGGAGCTGTGACGCGCTTGTCACTACGATCCGGGATAAAGCGTCGCCGGTGCGCATCGGAATCGATATCGGAGGGACACAGACGAAGATCGGCCTGATCGATGCCCAGCAGAAGATTCTGGCCTCCAGGACTATCCCCACTCGGAGTGAGAGAGCGCCGGAGGATGTGATCCGTGATATCGCGGAACATGTACTGGGGCTTCTGGAGGAGGAGAAGATCCCGGTAGAGCAGTGCATCGGTGCCGGAGTGGGCGTGCCGGGGACTGTGGACCGCAGAAAAGGGGAGGTCTTGTATTCCAATAACATACGCTGGGACCGGGTGCCGCTTGCCCGGGAACTGTCCTCCTATCTGCCCATCCCGGTATCCATTGCCAATGACGCGGACTGCGCGGTGCTGGGGGAAGCCGCGGCAGGCGCGGCCGGGGGATATCAGGATGTAGTCATGCTGACGCTGGGAACCGGAGTCGGCGGAGGCGTCCTTCTTGGAGGGGAGATCTTCGAGGGCAGAAGAACCGGAGGATGCGAGCTGGGACATATGGTGATCATAGAGGACGGCGAGCGGTGTACCTGCGGGCGGAAAGGGTGTCTTGAGGCCTATGCGTCTGCCACTGCTTTAAGGAACGCGTCAGAGAAATCATATGGAAAGGTATTGCAGCCGAAAGAGATTTTTGACAAGGCGGACGCGGGAGACGAGAAAGCGGAGAGCATCGTAAGAAATTATATTGAAAAACTGGGAACCGGGCTTGTCAATATCATCAATATCTTTCATCCGGAAGTCATCCTCATCGGGGGCGGAATCTCGGGACAGGGAGAGAAGCTTCTGGCGCCGCTGCGCAGGATGGCTGAAGACGGAAGCTTCGGAGGCAGTTATGCCCAGCTGCCTGAGATACAGTGCGCGAAGCTGGGAAATACAGCCGGCATGATCGGGGCGGCGAATCTGATATAAAACAGCAGGAAAGGAAAAAGAAGATGGATAAGAAAAAAACAGGATATGTTATCCCACACACTCACTGGGACAGAGAGTGGCGGTATCCCATATGGGAAAACAGGATGTATCTGCGGGATCTGATGCATGAGCTGTTGGATACACTGGAGAAGGACGAGAACTACAAAAGTTTCCTCCTGGACGGCCAGACCGTGGCTGCCCTGGATTACCTTGAGATCTGCCCGGAAGATGAGGAAAGGCTTAAAAAACTGATCCGGGACGGCAGGATACAGGTCGGGCCGTGGTACACACTGCCGGATCTTTATCCGGTATCCGGGGAATCGATGGTAAGGAATCTCTTGAAAGGCCGGGATGTGGCGGAAAAGCTGGGAGGATGCTTAAATATCGGATATGAATCCTTCGGGTGGGGACAGCCTTCCCAGCTTCCCCAGATTTACAAAGGATTTGGGATTGACACTGTCATTATTTCCAAAAACGTGGATAAGAAAAGAGCGCCGAAAAGCGAGTTCCGCTGGATCGGCGCGGATGGCACAGAAGTGCTGGCGACCCGCCTTGGGGACGACGCGCGCGCGAATTTCTTCATGAACGCTTATCTGCAGATCATGACCGGAAAAGCATATAAGACGGAAGAATACGAGTATCACTATGGACAGGATGGGCAGTTCTTCCATCAGGCAGACAGGGATGGCCACATTCAGGATTATTTCCGTCTGGAGAATCCGGCATATATCCATAAGGAGATGGTAAAAGCGGCGGTTAAAAAGGCATGGGACGGGATGCGGGATTCCCTTCTTCCAGACGACCGGGCTATGATGGACGGGACGGACTCTACCACAGCGCAGCCGGAGCTCACCGCGCTGCTGGATGAGATTAACAGCCAGTGTGAAGAGATTCATTTCAAGAGTTCTTCCCTGGAGGAATACGTTCAGGTGATGAAGGAAAAGCTGCCCATCGATGAACTGGATGTGATAAGAGGAGAGATGCGGGACGGCCCTACAACTTCTCTCTCGGGCAATGCGCTCATGACCAGACCTCATATAAAAACCAAGAACAAAAGCGTGCAGAACCGTCTCTTCGGTCAGGCAGAACCGGTAAGTACCCTGCTCTATATACAGAAGCAGCCCTATGAAGAGCATTTCCTTAACAAGGCTGAGGACTATCTTCTGCTGTCTCACCCTCACGACTCGATCAATGGCGTGACACAGGATAAGACCGTGGACGACGTGCTGTACCGGCTGGACCAGGCGGGAGAGATCGCGGATACAGTCTATCACAGAGGCCTCCAGCAGATTCTGAGGATGGTGGACCTGTCGTCATACAGCAGGGACGATATCATACTGGCTGTGTTCAATCCGGATGCAAAACCGCGCAGAGAGGTGATCCGGGCATATATTGACACGCCACAGGAAAAGAGTATCTGGGATTTCCGCCTGGAGGACAGTGACGGGCTGGAGTGCGAGATCCAGGAGGCAGGGCGCCGGGAGGCGGTATACCCGGTTGTCCATCTCCACACAAGACCCTATCCCTACTATACCGACCGGCATGCGGTCTGGTTCGACACGGGCGAGATCCCGGCGGGCGGATATCAGTTCTTCCGTCTGACAGACTGCGATACCTTTAACCGCAAGACAAAGTTCTGGGCAAAGACCAGGAAGACAAAAGGGGATGAGATCGGCCTGTCCTGTGACTGCATGGACAACGGGATACTGAGGGTACAGGTGAATCCGGACGGCAGCCTGACCATCGAGGACCAGAGAACCGGGGAGGTCTACGGGCCGCTGAATTATTATGAGAGCACGGGCGATGTGGGAGATTACTGGATGTATTATCCGCCCTATGAGAATGAGACGTATACAAGCAGGGGGAACTGTGCTTCCATCCGCATGACAGAGAACGGTCCCCTGTGTGCTTCCATCGAGGCTGAGATCGTGATGGAATTGCCGGAACATGCTGAGCGGCCGGATAATTATATCCAGGGAAAGAGCTGCCGGAGCAGAGAGCGGGGGACCGTGCGCGTTGTGACGCGCTATACATTGAAGAAAGGCAGCAGCCAGGTGGACGTCAGCGTGGAACTGGACAACCGCTGCCGGGATCATAGGATGAGCGTGGTGCTGGACGCGGGCTGTGAAACCCGTGTCGCGGACGCGCAGGGACATTTTACCGTGGATCACAGGACTGCACAGCCCCTGAAAGATGAAGAAGGGAAGTTCTACAATGAACTGATGACCCAGCCGATGCAGGATTTTGTATCCGTGTATGATGGGAAGAGAGGTCTGGGGGTGGTTACGGACTGCCTGGGCGAGTACGAACTGCGGACCTCTGGAAGCCTGGCGCTGACTCTGTTTCGGGCTGTCCGCAATATCATCTGCACGGAGTTTCGAAGTGAGGGATATTTCCCGGATCAGGACGGCGGGCAGGTACAGGGAAGACTGTCTTATACATACGCCATCGTGCCGCAGAAAGGAAGCTATCTGGAGGAAGACCTTGCGGGACGCGCTCAGCGGATGAAGCTCCCGCTCAAGCCGGTACAGACCTGTACACCGGTCTGCGAGAAGGAAAGGTCGCTTCCCCTCAAACATTCCTTCTATGAAGTGAAGGGAGATGTCTCCGTATCGTGCCTGAAAAAGGCGGAAAAGGAAGACGCGGTGATCTTAAGGCTGTTCAACCGGACAGAACAGGAGACGCTGGCAGAAGCGGTATTCGACAGACCGATCAAGGAAGTATATGAGACAGATCTGAAAGAAGATGTCCTGCGGACACTGATGCCGGTGGGGACCAAAGTCAAAGTCAGACTGGGAGCAGATAAGATCTGCACCCTCAAGCTGGTATTCTAACCGGCTTCTTACAGAGGAACAGCGGGGGGAGCGAGAGATACATCGGTCCCCCGCAGGAAAAGAAAAGAGAAATGGAGCATAAGCAAGATGGAAAACTGGTATCCGGGAATCGGAACGATTGAAAATATGACAGAGCTGTCCCAGACAGAGGACGGAAGCTTTGTATCGGGAAAGGACGGGGTAAAGGCAGTATATACGCCGTCGGACAGAAAAGTGGAGTTTGTTTCTTTTGAAGATAAGACCATGTGTTATGTGAAGTCCGCCATGGGATATCCGGCATGGTACAAGGTGCCGGAAGCCCGCTATGAAGGACCGGCGAAGGCGATCCTCATGGATCTGGACGGCACGAGTGTGAAGAGCGAGTCATTCTGGATGTGGATCATTGAGCAGACAACGGCAGAACTGATGGGAAACCCGAAGTTTGAACTGGCGGCGGAAGATGAACCTTTCGTATCCGGCCATTCTGTGTCCGAGCACCTTCAGTACTGCATTGATAAATATTACCCGAAAGGGGATTTACAGAAGGCGCGGAAGATTTATTTCGCCAAGACAGAGCATGAGATGAAGGAGATCCTGGAAGGGCGGGGACGTCAGGGGGCTTTTACCCCGGCTCCGGGACTGAAGGATTTCCTGATGGAGGTAAAAGGACATGGAGTCCGCATCGGGCTTGTGACTTCCGGGCTGTACACGAAGGCCATGCCTGAGATCATCTCGGCCTTTCAGACGCTGGGGATGGGAAACCCCCTGGAGTTTTACGATGCGGTGATCACGGCCGGTCAGACATTTCGGAAAGGACAGTCCGGGACCATCGGTGAGCTGGCGCCCAAGCCCCATCCATGGCTTTACTCCGAGACCGCGAAGGTGGGACTGGGAATCACGGAGGAAGAAAAATGCAGGACACTGGGCTTTGAAGACTCCTCTGCCGGAGTGATGGCGATCCGCCTTGCCGGATTCTGCGCGGTGGGAATCAACGGGGGGAATATCAGGAAGAGCGGCATGGAATCCTTGTGCATGAAAGAGTATGACCTGCTGGAGGACGCGCTGCCGCTCATCCTGGGGAGATAACCGGGGCGGGCATTGTACTATGCGCTGAAATACATAGGAGAGCAAAACTTACGTTAAGACTGGTAGAAAAATATATGATGAGATAGGAGAGGCAGGTTATGAATCCGCTTATTTACAGAAAAGGGGTCTGTGATCCCCATATTCATATTTTTGAAGGGAAAGCATACCTGTATGCGACCCATGACGCTCCGGGATATACGGACCAGTTCTGTATGGAAGACTGGCAGATCTGGTCGTCGGATGACCTGATCGACTGGAAGCTGGAACGGACCGTTTACCCGGAGGAATTCTACTGTGGCAGATTGGATCAGTGCTGGGCGGTGGACGCGGCGTATAAAGACGGGAAGTATTATCTCTATTTTTCCACAGGGGACTGGGGAGTAGGCGTGGGGGTGTCAGAGCATCCTGCCGGTCCTTTCCGGGATGCCCTGGGGCACGCCCTGGCAGACCAGCATACGTATCCGGAAGGAATTCCCAAATGGGACCCCCATGTTTTCCAGGATGAGAACGGAGAATCTTATCTGATCGTGGGAACCTGCAAGCAGGATCAACCCTGGGACTGCTATTTAATCGCGCGCCTGAAAGACGACATGATCCATCTGGCGGAGCCGTTCAGGCGGGTGGAATATCGGAAGAATCCCTGCCCGGAAGATAAACCGTCTATCCACAAGCATGGTGGTAAATATTATCTTACCCATGCCTCCTACTATGCGGTGGCGGACAATGTATACGGTCCCTATGAGCATATGGGGCATTTCGGCTTCACCAATGACCACGGCGCCTTTTTTGAGTGGAACGGACAGACATTTTTTGCCGCGGGAGGGATGGACAACGCGAACCGCTATCTGCGGGCATCCTATGCGGCTGTGTGCCACTACCGAAGAAACGGTGAGATTGTGACAGACCCTGAAATTGCCGCGTATGGCTGCGGACAGTACAGCGCGGCATGGGAACGGATCTACGCGAAGTGGTATACAGGGGCATGGAAAGCGTCAAAAATAGAAACACAGGATGGAAGATTTTGTGTACAAATGGAAGACGGCGGCCTTCTGTATTTTCCGGAGACGGCATATATTGAGCAGGATTCCCCGTTTTGTGTTTCCGTTCTGAGCGGCAGCCCGGACGCGGTTTTGGAAATATACGAGGGAAGCCCGGACGGGACGCTGCTGGGTGTCTGTGACCTTGGGGGCGGACAAAGTGTGGAGGAATCTGCGCAAAGGCAGTCCGGTGTGGACCCTGAAGAAGGAGAACGGATCTGCCGCTGTCAGCTGTCGTGTACGGCCGGAAAGAAGACGCTGTATTTCAGAATGAAAGGCCGTGCCGTTATCGAGTGGTTTTCTTTCGCGGGCGCAGGAAGAAAATCAGTGCTGGAACCTGTTTTTTCCAAAAGGGGAAGGGGATCAGCGCTTGTCTGTGACAGAAGGTCAGGAATGCGCCGCGTTCTAGCCAATCTGGAACTGAAAGGGGCCGGCCTGGAAGCAGATGTGGACGCGGGATGCGCGGACAGCGGGAAGGTATCCGTATATTACGAGTGCAGAGAAGAAGCAGTGGAGATGAGCCTTACCATAAATGGGAGAAAGTATAGGGATCTGGTATTCCAGCCGGGAAGGGAAGTTGTGACAGCCGATGTAAAGCTCAAACCCGGCCTCAATCGGATCGGTCTGCGGTCTCAGTCTTATCAGAAAGGGAAACTGGCCGTCAGCCATGTGATATTGGAGACGGAACGGGGAGCATCCAGGACATATCCGGCGGCGGGAGGCCTTATTTCCCCGGAAGGGAACGGCATATGGGACGGACAGCCTCAGTGGGAGACTGTTTTAGACGCGTACAGCGGGAGGATGGTGAAGTATCTGGAAAAGCCGGGGGATTCCGTGACAATCCGCAATGTGGATGGCGGAAAAGGCGGGATGGCGGCTGTGGAGATCCATTACTGCCGGGGCGAAGAAGGAGCATCTGAGTATGAGTTTCTGGTCAATGGAAAAAGAACGGGTAAAATCGCCTTCCCGTATACAGGAGGATTCTCCACGGACAGCATGAAAGAAGAGAAAATAGAAATTTCTCTGGAAGTGGGGGAACAGAATACACTGTGCCTTCGAAAAACCGGAAAGGAAGATAAAGGAATCTTTGTGGACGCGTTTTCTGTTTTGGTTTATGATGACAGAAAAAGATAATGGAGGAGAAAAATGATCGAAAAGCATGAGTCTGATCTGACACCGCGGGAAAGAAGAAAATTAGAAGCAGAAAAGATAAAGTCCCTGGGCTGGAAAGAGCGGCTGCAGTACTTGTGGACGTACTATAAACACTGTCTGCTGGTTCTGATCGGAATCGCGGCGCTGATCGGACTCGGGCAGAGCGTATATCATAACAGCCAGATGAAAGAACTCTTATCTTTCATTGTCCTGGATACCGGGACAGAAGCGGAGGAAGGGGCAGAGCGGCTGAAGTCGGATCTCACAGAGTATCTGGGAACAGGAGAGAAATATGAGACTGTGGAAGTAACCACCATGCTGTCATCGACGATTGATTCCAGCGCGGGGATGAAGCAGACGGTACTGATCGGGGCCGGAGAGACAGATCTTTTGGTCTGTGGAGAAGAGATGTATGAACAGTATCATTCCGAAGGATTGTTTTTGGACTGGGAAGAGATACTCGGCGATGATTATGGTACCTATGAGAAGTACCTGACAGATGGAAAGCTGGACCTGGCCCAGAGCCAGGTTTGGAACAGCTACGGGCTGACAGCGTATGAACCGGTGTATATGGGAGTGGTGTTGGATGAAAATCAGGAAAATATCAGGGGACTGCTGGAATACCTATTCGGGAATTAATTCGATAAGCATTTAAAACGATACGCATTTCGGTACCGTTTCTTGGCGGTACTTTTTAGGGGAAGTTCCTGTAATTTCAGAGAATACCCGGTTTAAAACAGGGGAGCTGGCGCTTCGGCAGAATTGTTCTGCCTCTGTACCAGCTCCCTTTTTGTGTTGTTAAGAGAAAACAAGAAGAATCCGTTTTCGAAAGATTAACGTTTTTTACGGACCATTACTGTTGATCCAAGTAAAACCGCAAGAATTACTGCCGCCGCCCATGGAAGGAGGGGAGCGTAATCACCGGTCTTCGGAGCGTCTGCATCGGATACCGTGGTGCCAGAGTTCGTGTTATTTCCAGCATTTCCATTATTCTCGGCATTGCTGTCATCATCTCCGGAATTACCGTTGTCACCAGTATTGCCGTTGTCATCACCGGTGTTCCCGTCATCCCCGCCGGTGGGATCATCTTTCCCGTCATCTGTGGACACCGGTTCCAGTCCGTTGATGGCTGCCTGCAGTGCGTATACCGCTGTATCTACTTTCTTCTGGTCTTCCACACTTAAGCTCTCGTCCGCAAACACAGCTTTCGCGGAAGCGAATGCCGACTGGAATACCTGTACGCTCTCGGCAGTATATTTCGCTGTATCAATTCCTTCCGCCTTCGCGATCAGGTCTGCCAGGTTGGACTTGTCCGCTTTATAACGCTGTGCCAGGACTGCTTCCAGCAGCGCGTCCGCCGCGGTCTGCACATCGTCCTCCAAGGCGTCGCCGTCATCGTATACGGTCTTCGCCTCTGCCAGAGCGTCCACAAGTGTCTGCCAGTTTTTGCCCACATATTTGTCCGCGTTCGGGATCATGGCCTCAGCCCGGCTGATGAGAAGCTCAAGATTGGTCTTGTCTCCCTGCACCAGGCCCAGCCCCCAGATGCCTTCCAGCAGGTTGTCCCATGCCGCGTTGACTTCATCCTGGGTAGCCTTTTCGTCAGCCAGCACATCTGCTGCCGCCGCCAGCGCGTCCTCAAAGAACTTCTTCGCGCTGTCCACCACACCGTCTGTGCTTAAGGTCAGGGCGTAATCGTACGTCTTCTGAAGAAGCGTCTTGTCCGCCGGTTTCACGGGTTCACTGCCCTGTACGACCTTGATTTCAGCCATGGCCCTGACTTCGGTGTCTGCCACAGTACCCTCGACATGGAGAATACCAGGCGTGTTTAAGGACTCTTCCGGTACTTTGTCCCAGGTGACCTCCTTTTTCACGAGCGTCCCATCACTTAATACTGCGTAAGCCTTTTCAGGAAGCGCGGGCTGTGTGCCGGTCTCTGTTGAGACATACACTGTCTGGAAGGAAACAATATACGGATCGCCGGACTCAGAAGCGAGTGAAACCTCGATTTCAGCAAGCCCTCTTTCGGGATGCTCCCCGCTGCCATTATGGAAATAGTTCTGTTCCGGATCGATGGTAAAGCGGATCTTCTGCGCCGTAACCGGTGTCTCCAGTTTTACCACATTGTCCGGCTGGCCGTTCCATGCGATGCCGGTCACCATCTGCTCATATACCAGGGCTCCTGTACTGTCGATGAATTCCAGTTTCCCTTCCCCGATTTCGTTGACCTGATGTCCTCTGTCAATGAGATTCAGGCTGTCGATTGTCTGTTCTTTTCCAAAGTCAAGCTCAATCCATGGCGAGATATCGCTTTGTTTTGCGGCCCAGGAGGTGGAGCTGTCGCCGTCAATGGCTTTTGTGCCAAGATAACGTTCGTCCTGATTGTTTCCATCGTAGGCCCCGTTGCGGTCACGGACAGAAGAGACTGTAACCGAAGCCCCGGAAGCCGCGTTGGTTCCAATCTCGGAAAGCACGAGCACATTGCTGTTCACAGTAATGCCGTCTACAGTCACGGATGCCTGTACGGTGGAGTTCACTGTGTGCGGAATGCTGTTTTTCATCATGACGACAGAAGCTCCGTCTACAAACGTAAGATTCTCACTATCTGATGTGAACGCAATCTCCGCGCCGGAGAGATCCGCTGCTTTTCCAGTATTGTCGAATGCTTCCAGACGGAGGGCTGCCGGTTTCCCGACGGAAAGGTCCGTCTGGTCTGTGCTTATGGTGACAGTATCCAGATAACGCGGGAAAGACAGGGTTCCGCCGCTGTCCACATCAAGATATATATCATCCGTGAGTTTTACCCCATTAAGGGATACGGATATTACGATCTTCGCGCGGCCTTCACTGACAGAGACAGCCTGGTTATTCTCATTGATCGTGACAATATCCGGCTGTTCGGAAGTAATCTGTATATCAGCGCCGCTAAGATCCAGTTCCTTTCCGGTTTCTGAAACTCCGACGATGGAGAAGCCGGCTGTCCGGCTGTCAATCGGTTCCGGGTCTGTCAAGACCGCCGCAAGTCGGTTTTCCGGGTCTGATCCATTAATCTTTACCTCCAAAATATCCAGCCGGGAGCCGTTCGAACCATCCGGGAAGAGAAGGCGTACATACTGCGTCTTCCCGTCGAGGCTGTATTCGTCCGGGAATCCGAAATACGCGCGGCTGGAAGTCTTCGGACCGGCAACTGAATTGACGGTCTCCCAGTCTTTTCCGTCTTCGCTCACCTGGAGTTCCATTGTCTTTGGCGTGTTATAGTACTTCTGCGAATCGGAATTAAAATGTACCTGAATATTTGTTATATTTTTCACGCTTCCAAGGTCAAATGCCAGCCAGGATTCTTCGTCTCCGTCCGCTGACCATCTGGATTCGTCAAAGGATGCTCCTTCCATAACAATGCTGTCCACGGTATTTTCTGCTTTTGTTCCTTTTAGTTCCTCACTTGCCGTTACATTTACATCGGCCATAAGATTTTCATAAGGCTTAAGTTCAAGGAATACCTTATTTGTCGTGTATGTTTCCCCGTCCTGGGTCACGTCCGCCCATACTGCGGCGCGGGCGGATTCTGTCACAGCCGGGGTTAAAATCTTACCGTCAGCGAATGTAAATTCATTTGTCTCATCCAGCGCGAGCGGTGTATAGTTTGTTCCATCCGCCACATTCACATATCCCGCGTGCCATGTGATTTCTGCCGCGTTCATGCCTGTGGAGCCGCCTTTGATGGAGCGCCCGGACAGCTCATAGGAAAGTGCCTGCGGGGTCGTAACCTCATTGTAGGTCTCTTTGCCTTCCACTTTCAGTGTCACTCCGGTGAGCTCGCCGCTGAGATAGACGATTCCGTTGTGAGCAGTGATACTCACGGTTTCAGAGGATGAATTCCCCTCATAGGTTCCTGTCACGGTTACTTCCACTGTCCCTTCCGCGTCAGCGGATGCGGTTACAAGACCGTTTTCATCCACTTTGATGCCTTTGGATGAATCATTGATATCATATGTAACCTTTTCAAGCTCAGCCTTAAGGGCCGGGAATGTCATCTGCCCTTCCGGGATCAGCTGGATCTGGCTGTCTGAGAGCTGTTCGCCGGATACGTACAGATCGGTCAGTGTATATTCTCTTTCCGCATTGTCTGTCACAACTTTGATAATGGTATCGATCTGATCCTCCTTGACATCTGTCAGATCGATGGTTACGGTATCCCCTTTCTGCTCAAATGGGATTTCCACATCTTCATTGAACCAGGTAACCTTTGTCACTTGATCCTCCACCGGGCTGATGGTCATCTTGCCGTCTGCGATAGATTCCGCGTCAAATCCATCCTTGTTGTCCGGGCCTTCGATGATGTGCAGGTAGAGGTTGTTGTCCCTGGACACCGCGTATCCCCAGTCCGGGCCGAGGCCGTTCTTCGCCAGGGCAAATTCATTCCAGTTGCCTCTTCCATCATCTTCAAATCCCCAGCCGGACAGGTAGTAGGGCATGGTGCCTGTCATGGCCTCATGACGTTCCGGTTTTCCTTCCGGCGCGAACCATTCTGTTACCAGTTCCCGGACGTCGATGAATTCCTGTACGGACATAGCCCAGGTAAGAGCCATCTTCTTAACCGAATCTCCCCTGGAAGGCCCGCGGCTGTCCAGGATGGTCTGGTCGTTGTTGTCCGCATAGCCGCGGCCTGTATTCATGATCATCTCTTTGATCACCTGGCGGTAGTCGTCACGCATGCCGTAGTACGGGGACTGGGCATTCTTCGTACGGATCATCTTCCAGGGCTCCATGACGGTCTTCTTAACTGTGAATTCCTGCCAGCCACCCGAATAGATACCGGCTGCTTCCTCTGTGCGCAGGTCGATATCACCATAGTCGCTGCCCCATGCGTTGGCATTGATGATAATCTTATTGTTCAAGTTCCGTACCGCGCTGTAGATAATATCAAAGTTCTGGTGCCCCATGGACTGCGGTCCGTCAAAGTAGAGGTAAACCGGATCATATCTTGTAATCAGATCCGTCAGATCCTGAACATAGGAATCCGTGCTCTTCGTTCCGAATGCGGGACCGTAGTACAGGCCAAACTCCATGCCATAACGTTTTACTGCCTCTTCAAAAGGCTTCAGCGCGTCTACAAGTTTTCCATTCTCATCCTTCGGATAATACATATGTCTGTCATCGTCAGGATTGTTGAATTTAGAAGGCCAGAAATAGGCCTGCTGGATACTCTCTATGGATACGAGAGAATGTCCCTGTTCCTTTGCCCGTCTCGCCCATCCGTCGATATCATAATTGGAGTCCAGCATGAGGTTGTAGATTGGTACAACATGGGTGAGCGCTCCGACTTTTCCGTCTTCAAACCATTGATTGGGACGGTCTTCTACAGTAATTGTGAATTCTTTCTGGGCAGTCTTCCCATCCTGGTCTGTAACCTGGATAGTAAAAGCATAATCTCCGGTGGGACAGTCGATGGTGATAATGCCTTCCGGGCTGTCAAGATCCGCTTTCCCGTTCAACAGCCCGTCAGAGATGGTGCCGTCCTTCTTTAAATGAAGGCCGTCCGGCAGCTGGCCGTCAACGATCTCCCAGGTATATCCGGGCGCTCCGCCGGCTGCCATGAACTGAAAGGCGGAGGCCGATACGCCGTATTTATTTCCGTCCAGAGACTTGTTCCATACATAGGGCCACTCTTTATAGCCTGTTGGCATGTTGTTTTCAGGAAGCGCTGTTTCCAGCGTGTCTCCTGTGTACAGGCTGCCCGTCACGATCTGAAGTTCATCAGACTCTCCGGTCACGGAGGAGATCACGCCGTCTACCGGATTCCCGTCCGCGTCAGCCACTCTTCCGTAGAAGCCGGCGTAGACGCCAGCCGCGTCAGCAGCTGTGGGAATGCCGTTACTGTCGGTATCCTCTGTGTAGACGTGGAACATGGAGGTTGTAGATAACGCAAGTGATGAAAACAACGAAAATACAAGGAGAAAGGCAACTGTTGTACCTATTAAAATAGAATATGTGTGAGAGGACAAGCCTTTCAGTAATGTAGACGTTCAGAAATGAGCGTCTATTTTTATACCCAAAATGAAAGGAGCATTAGATTTATGAAAAAGACATGGAAACGATTGTGTACGGGCTTCTTAGCTCTTGCAACTGTCGTTACTGCTTTACCGACTACACCCGTTCATGCAGAAAGTAAGCAATACTGGACGGAAAGTGCAGAGCGTGTCGGTATCATTGAAAAAGTAATGAATGACGGTTCTATCGGTTCGACAT
>CAUEYX010000010.1 GCA_959022495.1 uncultured Lachnospiraceae bacterium
CAACGCATGTCACCGGATTTCTATTTTTCTAAGTTCCATTCCGAAGTCACCTCAGTCACCCACACACCCGCGCAGAAAGACGTTCGAAAAGGCGCTCCGCTGTTTTCTCGGCTTGCGCAGACCGGGAAGAGTCTTCCCGGCATATGCAGGATTTCAAAAGAGGATGAGGAGGGAGCGCTGCTGGAGAAAAAGAATAGTACTGGAACCGGAAGGTAATAAAACTGGAGCTATAGCTGCTCAACGGCCGATACAGTTTCGGCTGTCTCCAATAACGCTCCCCCTTCGCCTCCTTTCGAAATCCTGCATTTGTCTGCGGGGGAGGCGCTTTCTGACTAGATGCGCGCAGAAAACAGCGCCTATTTCTAATACCTTTCGTGGAGAGGGGCGGGACGGAGCAGGCGACTTGGAATGATTTGCCGGAAAGTCTTAAAGGAAGGACGCGCGGCGTTAATTGACCAGCGGATGCCTGAGGCGTAAGCCGAATCTTCCGCTGGTCAATTGCTTTTAGCCGTGTGTCCTTCCTTTTAGATCTTTCCCAAATCATGGAACGGAACCTGCTCCGTCCCGCCCCTCTCCACGAATACGTTCTCGAAAGCATTGCTGTTTTCGGACTCATTCTTTCAAAGTCGTCTCCTCCACAAATCCCAGATTTACTCCTCAAAGGCTTCCTTCACTTTCTCCATGAACCCTTTCTTTTTCTTCTTTTCCCCTCCCTCAGTGTTCTGGTTCAGGGTATTGCCGGTCAGTTCATCGAATCTGCGCAGGGCTTCTTTTGCCTCCGCACTTAAGCGCTCCGGTGTCTGGATAACCAGAGTGACATAATGGTCGCCTCTCACCTGCGCATTGCGCAGCGACGGTACGCCTTTCCCTTTCAGTCGGACCTTAGTGTCTGTCTTTGTGCCCGCCTTTACGGTATAGATCACATCTCCGTCCACAGTGGGAATGCGGACATCCCCGCCCAGCGCTGCCACGGCGAAAGAGATGGGCACGGTAGAGAAGATATGCACATCCTGCCGCTGGAAGATCGGATGCCTGGAAACGTTCACTTCCACAAGCAGATCGCCTCGTGGTCCCCCGTTGGTGCCCGGCTCCCCTTTATCGCGGATGCGGACACTCTGGCCATTGTCAATTCCCGCCGGGATGGATACTTTAATTTTCTTTCTGCTGGATGTATATCCTGTACCGGAACATTTTGGGCATTTCTCCTTTATCACCTTGCCTGAACCGCCGCAGGACGGACAGGTCTGCACATTCTGCACCGTGCCGAAAAAGGACTGGGAAGTATAGACAACCTGGCCTCTTCCCCCGCATTTTGAGCAGGTTTCCGGGGAAGTCCCGGGCTTTGCCCCTGTCCCGTGGCAGTCCTCGCAGGGATCTTTCAGGATGAGGTCCAGCTCTTTCTCACATCCGAAAACCGCTTCTTCAAACGTGATGCGAATGCTTTTTCTGATATTGGCCCCCTTCATGGGACCGCTGCCTGCTCTGCCGCCCCTACGGCCGCCGCCGAACAAATCTCCGAAAATATCCCCGAAAATATCGCTGAAATCCGCGCCGTTGAAGTCAAAACCGCCGAATCCGCCCGCGCCGCCGGCACCGCCTTCGAATGCCGCGTGGCCGAACTGGTCATACTGGCGGCGTTTGTCAGCATCGCTTAAGACAGCATATGCCTCGGAAGCTTCCTTGAATTTCTTCTCCGCCTCTTGATCTCCCGGATTCATATCAGGATGATACTTTTTTGCAAGCGCGCGGTATGCCTTTTTGATCGCCGCGTCGTCGGCATCCCTGCCTACCCCGAGCACCTCATAATAATCTCTCTTTGCCTCTGCCATAAAGTGTCTCCTACTGCGTAAAATCGCTTTTTTATAATCTCAACAAAATTCTACGAAGCCGTTTATAAGCGGCCCCGTAGAATTTTAATCTTACCTGGAGAATGTATCTGAGTTCTTCTCATCTTCCCCATCTAGTTTCCTGCTTCTTAGACTTCCTTATAGTCTCCGTCTACCACGTCGTCCCCCTGGAAACCGTCCGGTGCCGGACCTGCCCCCGGATTCGGGCCTGCTCCCGCTCCCGGGCCGCCTGCCGCGCCTGCCCCTGACTGCTCATACATCTTTGTAAACAGTTTCTGGGCGCTTTCCATCAGCTTCTCTTTTGCGGCTTTGATTTCAGCCACATCCGCATCTGCCGCTGTCTCAGGAGTGGACTTCGCAAGAACGTCTTTCAATGCCTGCACGTCAGCCTCAACCGCCGCCTTGTCGTTCGCGTCCAGCTTATCACCTGCATCTTTGAGAGCCTTCTCTGTCTGGAATACCATTGCGTCTGCTTCATTTCGCGCGTCGATGGCCTCTTTGCGTTTCTTGTCCTGTGCCTCGAACTCAGCGGCTTCTTTGACCGCCTTGTCGATGTCAGCGTCAGACATATTGGACCCTGCTGTGATCGTGATGTGCTGCTCCTTTCCGGTTCCCAGATCCTTGGCGGATACATTCACGATACCGTTCGCGTCGATGTCAAATGTAACCTCAATCTGCGGTACTCCACGCGGAGCCGGCGGAATTCCATCCAGTCTGAACTGTCCGAGTGACTTATTGTCTTTTGCGAACTGTCTCTCGCCCTGTACCACGTTGATATCTACAGCTGTCTGGTTGTCGGCTGCCGTGGAGAAGATCTGGCTCTTCTTTGTCGGGATCGTTGTATTTCTCTCGATCAGTCTAGTAGCCACACCGCCCATTGTCTCGATGGACAGTGACAGCGGAGTTACATCCAGAAGAAGGATATCCCCTGCGCCTGCATCGCCAGCAAGCTTACCACCCTGTACCGATGCGCCCAGTGCAACAC
The DNA here is from genome assembly GCA_959022495.1 of uncultured Lachnospiraceae bacterium. Classification (GTDB taxonomy): domain Bacteria; phylum Bacillota; class Clostridia; order Lachnospirales; family Lachnospiraceae; genus Mediterraneibacter. Next base: position 2,833 of record CAUEYX010000010.1, read on the forward strand.
ACTCGTCCGGGTTTAATGATTTGCTCGGTTCTTTGCCTGTCAGTCTCTTGACTTCTTCCTGCACAGCCGGGATACGGGTAGAACCGCCTACCAGAAGTACCTGGCCCAGATCCGCTGAAGTCAGTCCCGCGTCAGACAGCGCGCGTCTTACCGGCTCTGCAGTCTTATCAACAAGATCTCTTGTGAGCTCGTCGAATTTTGCTCTTGTCAGGTTCATATCAAAGTGCTTCGGTCCCTCAGCTGTCGCTGTGATGAACGGAAGGTTGATGTTTGTCGTCGTTGCGCTGGAAAGTTCTTTTTTCGCTTTCTCTGCCGCTTCTTTCAATCTCTGGAGAGCCATCTTGTCTGTGGACAAGTCTACACCCTCTTTTGCCTTGAAGTCAGCCAGCATGTAGTCCGTGATCTTCTGATCGAAGTCATCGCCGCCAAGACGGTTGTTTCCGGCTGTGGAGAGAACTTCGATGACACCGTCGCCGATCTCAATGATGGATACATCGAATGTACCGCCGCCCAGGTCGTATACCATGATCTTCTGTTCTTTCTCATTGTCAAGTCCGTAAGCAAGCGCCGCCGCTGTCGGCTCGTTGATGATACGTTTTACATCAAGTCCAGCGATCTTACCCGCGTCCTTTGTCGCCTGGCGCTGCGCGTCGTTGAAATAAGCCGGAACGGTGATGACCGCTTCTGTTACTTTTTCGCCAAGGTATCCCTCCGCGTCTGCTTTTAATTTCTGCAGAATCATCGCGGAGATCTCCTGAGGAGAGTATTTCTTACCGTCAATGTCTACTTTGTAGTCCGTACCCATCTCTCTTTTGATCGAAGAGATGGTCCGGCTTGCGTTTGTCACTGCCTGACGTTTTGCCGGCTCTCCTACGAGACGCTCTCCTGTCTTTGTAAATGCGACGACAGAGGGTGTTGTTCTCGCGCCTTCTGTGTTCGCGATGACTGTCGGCTGTCCGCCTTCCATGACAGCCACGCAGCTGTTCGTTGTACCAAGGTCAATACCAATTATTTTTCCCATAGTAATCTTCCTCCTTAAATTGATTTTAATTATGCTGAATGTTGTTGATATCTCAAAAATGCCTGTGTCAATTTGCGACTTTTACCATACTGTGCCGCACGACACTGTCGCGGTATGTGTAGCCCTTCTGGAATTCCTCAGCGATGATATTCTCTCCGAGCTCCTCATCCTCCACATGCATGACGGCATTGTGGAAATCCGGATTAAATTCCTGCCCGACTGCTTCAATCGGCTTTACGCCGATGCTTTCCAGCGTAGTCATCAGCTGTTTATAAATCTTTTCCATGCCTTCGGCAAAAGGTGTCTCTTTCTCCTCTTCTGCTACGGACGACAGCCCCCGTTCAAAATTATCGACAACCGGAAGGATTTTTTCTATAATGTCCTTTGCCCCGATTTCATACATCTGGGCTTTTTCCTTCTCCGTGCGTTTGCGGAAGTTGTCAAACTCTGCCATCTGACGGGTTAGACGGTCGGTCAGCTCGTCGATCTTTTCATCCTTTTTATCCTTTTTGTTCTTCTTTCCAAAAAGTTTCTTTTTCTCCGTCTTCGCGGCATCCTCTGCCTCATCCGCATCGTCCCCGGTCTCTTCCCCGGATGTGTCTTCCGCGTTCTTTTCAGATGCCTTTTCTTCCTCTGCCGCTTCCGCTTTTCCATTGTCCTGCGCGCCTGCGGCTTCGTCTTCCGAAGCCTCCTCAGACCGCGCTTCTTCCTGTGCAGCTTCCGCGGCTTTTGCCTTTGCTTCTTCAACGGCTTCTTTTACCATATCTTCCTTGCTCATCCTGTCACTCACCAGCTTTCCACCTTTCTATTCTTTCGGATTTTTATTGTATATCGCATCCAGCTCTCCCTGGAGAGTCTTCAGCGTCTTCATGACATGTTCATAGTCCATCCGTTTCGGACCGATGATGCCAATGGTTCCTTTCATACCCTCACCCAGCTCGTAAGTCGCTGTCACTACGCTGCAGTCCTTCATGGTCTTCACCGGGGCCTCATCCCCGATATAGACTTGAATCCCGTGATTGTTCTCACTGGCAAGCGTCTCTGTCACAAGATCCGCAAGCTGCTGTTTTTCTTCAAATGCACTGATAATCTCCTGAGCGCTCTGCTTATCGCTCAGCTCCGGATATTTGAAGATGTTCGTCGCGCCGCTTGTATAGATCATCATATCATCTTCTACATGGATGATTTCCGCCACCGCGTCAAGCACATGCCCGACCACTTCGCTGTGGATTCCCGCCTGTTCTTTCAGTCTGGCTATCAGCCCCAGGGTAATCTGGTCAATGGACATTCCGTTTAATGTAGTATTAAGCAGCATGTTCAGCTTCAACAGGTTTTCATTGCTTAGTGTTTCTCCGACATCGATAATCTTATTCTTAATTACATTTCCGCCGAGAACAATCACAGCCACAATCTGTTCCTCATCCACCTGTGACAGCTGAATAAACTTCAGGGTATTGCGGCTGTTGACGGGCGCTGAAACCATGGTCGCGTAGTTTGTATTTGACGCGAGCACCTTTGCCGCCTGCTGCAGCACTTTCTCAACTTTGTCCGCCTTCTCCAGCATCGCGTCCTCACGCTGCGTGATTTCCTGTTCTTTTTCTTCCATCAGCATATCCACATACAGGCGGTATCCTTTATCCGAAGGAATCCTGCCCGCCGATGTATGGGGCTGGAAAATGTATCCGAGATCTTCCAGATCCGCCATCTCGTTGCGGATCGTCGCGGAGCTCAAGTTCAGTTCCGTGTACTTGGAAAGTGTCCGTGAACCTACCGGCTCTCCAGTCTCGAGGTAATTCTGTATGATCGCTTTTAATATGATAAGTTTTCTTTCACTTAACGATGGATCGATCGCCACAGCACTGCCTCCTTTCTCACTATTAGCACTCGTTTATTTTGAGTGCTAACACCTTCCGTATATTAAGATAGCACCCGGTTTTCTATTTGTCAACAGTGTTTCTTCTTTTTTTCTTATTTCAATACTGGAAATGCAGAAGAACCCTCAGATCATAAATTCTGAAAAGATGGCGTTGCTTACGTCAATCCCCTTTTCCGTCAGACAGATCATGCCGCCTGTGGCTTCCAACAGCCCCAGGCCGGTAAATCTGCTGATTTGTTCTCCGTACACATCCTCAATCTTCTTTCCGAACACATCGTGGAACGCATCGCGGGAGACACCCTCAGTCTTTCGAAGCCCCAGAAACATAAATTCTTCCATCCTTTCCTCCTCACTGAGACATTCTATCTCTTCCGCAGCCGCCCCCGCCGGTGAGAATATCTCTTCTGACTCTGCTCCCTTTTGACCGAACAGATCCAGATATTTCTCCATGTCCTCCGTATTGTGAAAACGGGTCTCTTCGATCAGTGATGCGGCTCCCAGTCCCAGACCGAGGTACTCTTTTCTCTCCCAGTATCCGAGATTATGACGGCACTTGCGGCCTTCTTTTGCGTAATTGGAAATCTCATACCTGTCATAACCATATTCTTCCAGAATCCGTTTCGAAGCCTTGTAGATCTCCCGCTCCGTATCTTCATCAGGCAGGGGCGGCAAAGGCTCCTTTCCAGCCTCAGGGGTCCCTGCGCGGCTTGGCTCCCCGTATTTTTCATAAAACGGAGTTCCTTCTTCTATTATGAGGCTGTACGCGGAGAGATGTTCCGGTCCAAGCTCTGCCGCTGTGCGAAGAGTGTGCTCCCAGCTCTCAAGTGTCTGCCCCGGGACCGCGGAGATCAAATCAATATTTATATTGTCAAATCCAGCGTCCCGCACAATCTCCCATGTATGAAGGAACCCCCGGAATGAATGGATACGGCCAAGCATTCTCAGTTCCTCGTCATTTACCGACTGGAGTCCAATGCTCAGGCGGTTCACGCCGCACGCTTTCCACATGCCGGATTTCTCTTCTGTCACGGTTCCCGGGTTGACTTCCATCGTAATCTCTGCCTGCCGGCTGATGTCAAAGTTCTCCCTGAGCGCACGAAAAATACGGGCGGTGTCATCCCCGCTCAATACTGAGGGGGTGCCGCCGCCTAAAAATACTGTGGTCACACAATGGGTTGTAAAGTTTTTCTTTTGGCTTCGGATCTCCCGGATGAGAGCATCCACATAAGACGCCCTCTCCCGCTCTCCCGAGGGAAACGAAAGGAAATCACAGTATGCGCATTTTCTCACACAGAAAGGGATATGCACATATAATTCCAGTTCTTTTTTCTTCATATCTGAATCTCTTTTCCTCTGAGACCTGATGCGGAAAGCACACCGGATCTGGGTTCCTCTCCCCGGCATCAGTCGTCATCCAGTTTCAGGACGCTCATGAACGCCTTCTGCGGGATCTCTACATTGCCCACCTGGCGCATGCGCTTCTTACCTTCTTTCTGCTTCTCCAAAAGCTTCTTCTTACGGGAAATATCGCCTCCGTAGCATTTTGCAAGCACGTCTTTTCTCATTGCCTTCACCGTCTCACGGGCAATGATCTTGCTTCCGATGGCTGCCTGGATGGGGATCTCAAAAAGCTGGCGCGGGATCTCCTGCTTTAACTTCTCGCACATTTTCCTTCCTCTGTCATATGCGCTTCCCGCAAATACGATAAAGGAAAGGGCGTCAACCTCTTCTTTATTAATCAGGATATCCAGCTTCACAAGCTCTGACTGCTGGTAGCCCATCATCTCGTAATCAAAAGACGCATATCCTCTTGACCTGGATTTCAACGCGTCAAAAAAGTCATAGATGATCTCATTGAGGGGCAGGTGGTAGTTGAGCACCGCGCGTTTCTCCTCAATATACTCCATCCCCTGGTAAATGCCCCGCCGCTCCTGACACAGATCCATGATAGCGCCGATGTATTCCGAGGTCACCATAATCTCTGCCTTCACCATGGGTTCTTCCATGTAATCAATCTCCGCCGGGTCCGGCATGTTCGTGGGGTTGGTCAGGTCTATGACTTCACCGTTTGTCTTGTGTATCTTATAAATAACGCTGGGGGCTGTGGTCACAAGGTCTAAGTTGTACTCTCTCTCCAGACGCTCCTGGATGATCTCCAGATGGAGCAGTCCCAGGAAGCCGCAGCGGAATCCGAATCCCAGGGCCACGGATGTCTCCGCCTCAAACTGGAGCGCCGCGTCATTTAACTGCAGTTTCTCCAGGGCGTCCCTCAAATCCGGGTACTTTGCCCCGTCCGCGGGATAAAGCCCGCAGTACACCATGGGATTGACCTTTTTATAACCCGGCAGAGGCTCCGCGCACGGGCGGGACGCGTCCGTGATCGTATCACCCACGCGGGTCTCTTTGACATTTTTCAGGCTGGCAGTGATATAGCCTACCATCCCCGCTTCCAGCTCCTCACAGGGAATGAACTGTCCCGCGCCGAATGTGCCCACTTCCACAACCTCAGCCTTGGCTCCTGTGGCCATCATCAGGATGGGCGTTCCTTTTCTCACACTGCCCTCCTTGATGCGGCAGAACACGATAACCCCTTTATAAGAATCATATTTTGAGTCAAAGATCAGCGCCTGCAGAGGGGCGTCCGCATTCCCTTCCGGCGCGGGGATCTTCTTTACGATCTGCTCCAGCACATCATGGACATTCTGCCCGGTCTTCGCCGAGATCAGGGGAGCGTCGTCCGCCTCGATGCCGATCACGTCCTCGATCTCCTCTTTCACCCGGTCCGGGTCCGCGCTGGGCAGGTCAATCTTGTTGATGACCGGCATCACATCCAGGTCATGATCCAGCGCCAGGTACACATTCGCCAGAGTCTGTGCCTCCACGCCCTGGGCCGCGTCCACTACGAGGATCGCGCCATCGCAGGCCGCCAGGCTTCGGGACACCTCATAGTTGAAGTCCACATGTCCCGGGGTATCGATCAGGTTGAAGATATACTCCTCCCCGTCGTCCGCTTTGTACACGGTACGGACCGCCTGCGCCTTGATCGTGATGCCCCTCTCCCGCTCCAGATCCATATTGTCCAGCACCTGGGACTGCATCTCCCGACTGGTCAGAAGCCCGGTCATCTCGATGATGCGGTCCGCCAGTGTGGATTTCCCGTGATCGATATGCGCGATAATACAAAAATTCCTTATCTTACTCTGATCTATAACTGACACTTTCTTTCCTCCAATCCCGGCACCATGTGCGCGGTATACATGTATGGTTTTCTCTGCGCCTGTCAGGCCGGCCTCCGCCCGGGAGCTGAGTGCTTCACCAGAAAGAGCTCTACCGCCAGATGATCGGTCATCAGCCCTGTCTTAACCCGCTGCTCAATGTCCGCCCCTTCCTCCACGATCTCACGCAGTTCTTCTGTTCGGAACCGCTTTGCCTGATCCATGTACCTGCCTGCGGCAAACGGGTGCACCCCGGCTTTTGACGCGATTTCTTTCCTTAAGTACCCCTGCTTTAAAAGGGCTTTTACATGGAACAGAATCCGGTACTCCCTGGTCAGGAGAAACAGGATGCGCATGGGTGGTTCTTTCAGCGCCAGCAGTTCATAGTATAAATCCAGCGCCTTTCTCTGGTTTTTGTCCGCTGCCGCGTTGATCATCTCAAAGATGTGGCTCGTAATCTGAGTAACGCAGACCGCGTCCACATCTTCCCTGGTCAGCGTGTCCCTGTCTATGGCGTAACAGACCAGTTTCTCCATCTCTTTGGTGATATTCTCCATGTCCGTGCCGACTTTATTTATAAAGTACGCGATATCTCCGGCCGCCATGGTCTTGTGCTCTTTTTTCACCAGGCTCTGCACCCACCGTCTGAGCGTGTTTTCATCCTGAACCCCCAGCTCCACGATATGCCCTTTTGCTTTTACCGCCTTATAAAGTTTACTTCTCTTATCCACTTCATTCTCGATAAAAATGAAATAAGTGGTATCCGGCATGCTGCCCGCATAATCTGCCAGGTCCGCCCCGGAACTTTTGAAGAATCCGGTATTTTCCAGGACAATCAGACGGCGCTCCGCGAAAAAGGGCAGCGTCTCCGCCAGGTCAATGACCTCCTTGATATCCGTACTCTTCCCTTCATAATAAGCGTAATTCATCGTATCCCCCTCAGGAAGCATGGCTTTGATAAAGCGTTCTTTGTACTGCTTTTTCAGATAGGCTTCCTCCCCGTAGAGGAGATAGATTTGTTTAAAGTTTCCCGTCTTTAAATCTTCATTCAGGCTTTTCACAGCTTTCTCCCTCCATGAAGGACCTGACACGTGCGCTGCTGAAAATACGGCTTATCTTTCTCTGCACCGGTACAGATCTTTTAGTCTTCCTCCTCCGTCTGCACGGAATAGGTCTGTCTCTTTCTTGCCATCTCATCGCTGGCCAGGTACTCATCGTACGTGGTAATCTTATCGATAAGCTGTCCCCCGGGCACGATCTCCATAATGCGGTTCGCCGTGGTCTGTACAATCTGATGGTCTCTTGAAGTAAAGAGCAGCACACCCGGGAATTTCATCAGGCCGTTATTCAGCGCGGTGATGGCCTCCATGTCAAGATGGTTCGTCGGCTCGTCAAGCAGAAGGACATTCGCCCCGGAGATCATCATCTTGGAGAGCAGGCAGCGTACCTTCTCCCCTCCTGAAAGAACTTTGATCTTCTTTACACCGTCCTCTCCGGAGAAAAGCATCCTTCCGAGGAAGCCGCGAACATATGTGACGTCCTTTTCCTCTGAATACTGGGTCAGCCACTCTGTAATATTGTAGTCGCTGTCAAATTCCCCGCCGAAATCTTTCGGGAAATAGGCCTGGGATGTGGTTACGCCCCACTTATAAGTCCCCTCATCCGGTTCCATCTCGCCGATCAAAATTTTGAAAAGCACGGTCTTCGCAAGTTCATTGCTGCCGACAAATGCGACTTTGTCATCATGTCCCAGCGTAAAGCTGATGTTGTCCAGGATCTTCTCCCCGTCAATCGTCTTGGAGAGCCCTTCCACTGTCAGAACCTCATTTCCGATCTCGCGGTTCGGACGGAAATCAATATACGGGTATTTTCTGCTGGACGGCTTAATCTCGTCGAGCTGGATCTTCTCAAGGGCGCGCTTTCTGGACGTGGCCTGCTTGGACTTTGACGCGTTTGCGCTGAACCGGGCGATAAATTCCTGCAGTTCCTTGATCTTCTCCTCTTTCTTCCGGTTGGCTTCCTTCATCTGACGGATGAGAAGCTGGCTGGACTCATACCAGAAATCATAGTTGCCCGCGTAGAGCTGGATCTTCCCGTAATCAATATCCGCGATCTGCGTACATACTTTATTTAAGAAGTAACGGTCATGGGACACAACAATGACGGTATTGTCGAAATTGATGAGGAATTCTTCCAGCCATGCAATAGCGTCCAGGTCCAGATGGTTGGTGGGCTCGTCAAGGAGCAGGATATCCGGGTTCCCGAACAGCGCCTGGGCCAGGAGCACCTTGACCTTCTCAGGACCGGTCAGCTCCTTCAGATATTTATAATGAAGATCCGTCTCAATGCCCAGCCCGTTTAAGAGAGATGCCGCGTCGGACTCCGCTTCCCAGCCATTCATTGTAGCAAATTCCGCTTCCAGCTCACTGGCGCGGATACCGTCCTCATCGGTGAAGTCCTCCTTGGCGTAGATGACTTCCTTTTCTTTCATAATCTCATACAGCCTTGCATTTCCCATGATGACTGTATCAAGGACAAGATATTCATCATATTGAAAGTGGTCCTGCTGCAGGAAAGAAAGCCGCTCCCCGGGGGTGATGGCAACCTCTCCTTTGGTCGGCTCAAGCTGACCGGAAAGAATCTTGAGGAACGTGGATTTTCCCGCGCCGTTTGCGCCGATCAGACCGTAGCAGTTTCCTTCTGTGAATTTAATATTTACCTCTTCAAAAAGCGCCTTTTTTCCTACGCGGAGCGTCACATTATTCGCACTGATCATCTTTCTATCTCCTTATCATTTTAAAGACTCATTTACAAGGGCCGGCAGGATCTACCGCCGATAAACGGCACATGTGTGCACTATCGCTTATCTTAACATGCGCGGACGTTAAAATCAATCACCCCGGCGCACATTCTCTGTGAATCAGAGCACATTCTGCCTGGGGTTCCGCCTCAAAATCCACAGTCTGTTTCATTCGACCGTTCCGGTCGAAAATCGTCGAACCAATCATATTGTATGTCATATTTTCACATTTTACGATAATATAGGTGTGCAAAATGAACAGGCGTCTCAAATCAGAGAGGGGCATACATATGAATTATGAACAAATTATAAGCAGCACTCTTGACTCTTTTGGCGTCAGCCGTTCGTACACAGGTTATGATTATGTGGTCCACGGACTCCTTCTCATCATCGAGGACCGGCAGCGCCTGGACTGCATCACAAAATCTTTGTACCTGGATATTGCCAGTCATTTTCACACAAGCTGGAACTGTGTAGAGAAAAATATGCGGACGATCGTCACTTCCGTCTGGGAATCCCACAACACAGAACTTCTTGAACTTATTTTCAATAAATCGAATCGGGACAAGAAACCCACAAACAAAGAATTCCTGAAATATATGTATGATTATGTCATGCAGGCAGGCGGCAGTCTGCGCGCGGATGGACAGAACATCCCTGTGCTGTGCCCGATTTCAAATAAATACTGCGAATCTTTGATGCTTTTCTATATCAAGCTCTCCAAAATTCTGGAATAAAGCACCCATAAAACCAAAGCTTCATCCGGGCAGAATGTGTGCCTCCAATAGCACTGCTTTTAAAAACAGGAGGCGACCCAGCCGCCTCCTGTCCGCCTGACAGACATTCTTTTATTTTCCCCCGCGAATGAGGTCCCAGAAGCTTTCGCCTCCGCCCTCATATCGAATCTCAAAATAGTCCGCGATTGTCTGCGCAATATCCGCGAAACATTTCCTTGTTCCCAGGTCAATCCCCTGCCTGATCCCTTTCCCGCAGAGCAGGCACGGAATATACTCCCTTGTATGGTCCGTCCCGGAAAATCCCGGATCGCAGCCGTGGTCCGCCGTGATAATCAGCAGGTCCTCCTCTCCCAATCGAGCCATCAGCTGGCCGATCTGTACATCCACGTCATTGAGCGCCTGTGTATATCCGCTCACGTCATTGCGGTGTCCGTATATCATATCGAAATCCACCAGATTTACAAAACACAATCCCTCGAATTCTTGATCCGCAAGATCAAGCGTCCGTTCCATATTTTTCGTATTTCCTTCATTGGGGTATGTCTCCGTAAGCCCTCTTCCGGCAAAGATGTCATAAATTTTGCCCACTCCGATCACGGCCATTCCCTCCTGCTTCAAGGTATCCAGCAGTGTTCTGCGGGGCGGCTCCAGGGAGAAATCATGGCGGTTTACGGTCCGTCTGTAATCCGGATAAGTCCCTGTGAAGGGCCTGGCAATCACACGCCCCACACTGTGGTCTCCTGTAAGAATCCTTCTTGCTTTCCGGCAGTCCTCGTACAGCTCTTTCAGAGGAACCACATCTTCATGGGCAGCGATCTGGAACACACTGTCCGCCGATGTATACACGATCAGCGCACCCGTGCGCTCATGTTCCCGCCCGTAATCCCGGATCACCTCCGTGCCGGAATAAGGTCTGTTGCAGAGCACATCCCTTCCGGTCTCCTTTTTGAACCTCTCAATGACTTCTTCCGGGAAGCCATGAGGATAGACCGGCATCGGCCTCTCGGAAACTACCCCCGCGATCTCCCAGTGACCCACCGTCGTATCCTTTCCCGCGGACCGCTCCTGGATCTTCCCATAACAGCCCCGGGGACGCACGCCCTCCCTGTAAAAAGATGTTCCTTCAATATGATAGAGCCCTAAGCTCTCCATGTAAGGAACATGCAGCCTGCCGCTTCGCGCGCAGCTGCCAATCGTGTCGCTCCCTCTGTCGCCAAATTGATCCGCGTCCGGCGCAGCCCCTGCCCCGGCACTGTCCAATACAATCAGAAATACACGCTTTCCCATTATCCCAGCTCCAATTCGATTCTAACTTTATACTATGCCTGCTTTATCCGTCTGAATCAGCCCGCGGACTGCCTCCACCGCAGTTCTGACGGCACGGTCTGTGTCATGTACCTGCTTGTTGGTCAGCCCCAGCTTCTCCCGCTCCTGATTCGCCACCGTCAGAAATACGGCCCCCGTCCGCACCCGGCGGTATGCCCCCACGATAAAGAGCGCCGCTGACTCCATCTCAGACGCCAGGCATCCCATGCGCATCCACGCTTCCCACTTATCCAGGAGCTCATAACTGACCGGATGTTTCTCCGGCTGGTGCTGTCCATAGAAGGAATCCTTGCACTGCACCACGCCGGCATGGCAGGTCATTCCCAGCCTTTTCGCCGCATTTACAAGGGCGCTGGTCACCTCCAGGTCCGGCACCGCGGGATACTCGATGGGCGCGTATTCCCTGCTGGTTCCTTCCATGCGTACAGCCCCGGTGGCAATGACCAGGTCCCCGCCGCACACGTCTGTCTGCATCCCTCCGCATGTGCCCACTCGGACAAACGTATCCGCGCCGCAGTTACACAATTCCTCCACAGCGATGGACGCGGAGGGACCTCCGATCCCTGTGCTGGTCACACTCACCTTCACCCCGTCCAAGGTCCCTGTGTAAGTCACAAACTCCCTGCTGTCCGCCACAAGTTCCGCACCGTCAAAATACGCGGCGATCTTCCGGCACCGCTTCGGGTCTCCCGGAAGGATTACATACCTTCCCACATCCCCTTCCCGGATTCCCACGTGATACTGTATCCCTGCCCCTTCTGTGTAATCTACCATCACTCTTGGCTCCTTTCCCCCGCGAGCTTTACGATCCGGCTGGTTCCAAGCCGGTCCGCCCCAAGCTCCAGGAAGCGTTCCGCGTCCTGGAGAGATCCGATCCCTCCTGCCGCTTTGATCTTTACACTGCCTCCCACATGCTCCGAAAACAGGCGGACATCGTCAAACACAGCCCCCTCGCTGCCAAAGCCTGTGGATGTCTTGATGTAATCCGCGCCTGCGCGTGTCACAACACCACAGAGCTGTATTTTCTCTTCCTCTGTAAGGAAGCAGGTCTCAATGATGACCTTGAGGATTTTCCCACCTGCCGCCTCCTTCACCGCTCTGATCTCCGCTTCCACGCTGTCGTATCTTTTGTCCTTTACCCAGCCCAGATTGATCACCATATCGATCTCATCCGCGCCATTATTCACCGCGTCCTCAGCCTCCGACGCCTTCACTTTTGTAGTACTGTATCCGTTTGGAAACCCGATGACCGTGCACACCGCCATCTGCTCCCCCACATACGCTTTCGCCTGGCGCACATAAGACGGCGGTATACATACGGAAGCTGTATGATACAGAAGGGCCTCATCACACAGAGTCCGGATCTCATCCCAGGAAGCCGTCTGGCCAAGCTGCGTGTGGTCTACATGTTTCAAAATATCTTCAATCCGCATTTTTAACTGTCTCCTTTTTCATCCTTACAGCCGGAACCCCATTGGCACAAGCTCGTCCAGCCTGCACACCTGGTACTGTTCCCTGTTCACCGCTAATATAATCTCAAAATCCGGCTGGCAGAATTCCAGCAGGACCTGACTGCATACACCACAGGGCGGACAGATTTCCGTGGGCTGGTCCGCACCTTTTCCACCCGCGACGCAGATGGCCCGGAAGTCTCGCACACCCTCGCTCACTGCCTTACATACAGCAGTGCGCTCCGCGCAGCTGGTGGGAGTAAACGCTCCGTTCTCGATGTTACAGCCGGTATATACCGCTCCATTTTCAGCAAGCAGCGCCGCTCCCACCCGAAAATCTGAGTAAGGCGCATAGGCATATTTCCGCTGTGCCAGTGCCGTGTCAATCAATTTCTGTATTTCTTCTTTCCCAAGCATGGCTCATCCTCCCTTTCTTCCTCGTTGTGACACTTTCCACTTCCTTCTGATTCAAAACAGCAGGGACCGGATATCCAATTCCCGCATCTGACAAAGGACCAGACCGCTGAAACTGCCAGCTGGTCCGATCCTCCCGCTGTCCCTCTTAATACTCACAGAGCACGATGATCCTCTGGGGTGTGGTCTGCGCCGGAATACTGAATGTTGCCGTCGTATAATAAACCAGCAGTTCCGAATTCTCAGGGCTGCACAGATACTGCTGTCCATTCAGTGTCACCACATTCGTGGTGGGACCGATATTCAGCCTCAGGGTATTGTCCGACGATGTCAGATTGTCGTCAAAATAATCCAGTTTCACCTGCTGGTTCCTGCGAAACGTCGTCACCAGCTCTGCCCTGTACTGAGGCGGATAGACTGCCGGCGTGGGAAGATTGGTGTCATAGAACGCCGCGATCCGCATTCCGGGACGGAGCCGTACATTATCCACAACCGTTGTCTCCCCTGTCACTACTACATTTACAATGTTGGAACCGCTGATCAGGGAGACCATCATCGTACAGCAGGAATCTCCCCTGTTAATACTCTGTATAATGCCCTCCACGCTCTCAAAACTCTCGTATGCCATAACAGAAAGAACTCCTTTTCAGCTACATATGATTTCTTTCTATTATTGTATGCACATTCCCCTGTACATGGGAGATAGAAATCACAGATACCGGACCCGTTACTGCTCTTCTCCAAAATGTCCTGTCAGTGCCTCTGGCTCATATCACTGTACACTTCGCAGAACCGTGCGGCAAATGACACCGGTTCCCCACTCATAAAGAGATGGGACACATCCCCGATCTTCAGCCCTCGGAAATACGCTGTACCCTGCTCCCGCTCCTCTGTGACCACCTCCGTGACAGAGGTCGGCGCCAGGGCCAGGCTGTGCCACATCGTAAAGGGTGAAATATTCCATAAATGCGCCAGCAGCGCGCACGTAATGCCAAAATGGCAGAAAAAGGTCACTGTCTCAGCGCTCTCCTTTTCCACCCGGTAGTGCATCCCTTCCCGGACATACCCATGTTCCGCCAGAAATCCGTCGAATTCTTCCGTGACATGATCATACACCGGAACCACGTCCGAACAGCGGCTGATCTCCGACTCCCTCCAGAGCACGCTGTCCGCATATTCTCTGTGCTCTGTCCAGTAGGAAGGAATCACGTCCCATACGATCCTGGGCGGATACTTCCCATCCCTTTTCTCTGCGTTCGGATATACTGCCCGCAGATGGGGCGCCTGGTTTAGATCAACCTGAGCGGGGAATTCTTTCAGCCAGTCCAGCGTCCGCGCGCGTTTCCCCAGCTTATCCAGGCTGTACTGCGCGGTCGCAGCCGCCCTGCCCAGGGGCGATACATAGCAGGTCCCCATATTGAGCGCCTCCGCGCGCTTTGCAAGCGCTGCTGCCTCCCGGTGCCCCTTCTCTGTTAAAGTATCATTTACATAATCCGGGTCGCCGTGCCGGATAAACAGTATTCTCATGGCTCTCCTCCTAAGTCTTTCAGATTCAGTTCCCCTGCAAGCCATCTCTCTGCCAGTTCTGTCCACAGCCCGACTTCAGAAAGAAGGTCCCGCAGCCACTCTTTGACCTCCGGGGTAAACCGTTCTCTTTTCCCGCCGTCCAGAGCAAAATCTTTCATCAGTTCTTCTCCTTTCTCCGGAGGACAGGGCGTCTTCCCCGCTTTCACTGCCTCCGCCAGCAGCCGGATCTGCTCCAGCGTATAGAGCTCTTCCCTTTCCTTGTCCAGCCATTCCGGCGTGGCCACTGACATGCCGTGAACGCCGTCAGAAAACACGTGATGGGCATAGGGCACACCCGCCTTCCTGCATGCCTCCGCAAAAAGATAACTGTTCTCCACCGGAACGCTTGCATCTGTGGCTGTCTGCCAGATAAAACAGGGAGGGGTATCCTCTGTTACGTGCCGCTCCAGGGACAGGTAGTCAAGCTCCTCCTCATCCGGGGCTTCCCCCAGAAGCGCACGGAAGGACTCCCGGTTCGCATACTCCCCCGAAGTAATGACAGGGTAGCACAGGACCGCCGCGTCAGGACGGTTTGACACTTCCTCATACTCCGGATCAGGGTCCTTTATCTCTTCATGGTGCACGCACAGGGAAGCACACAGATGCCCTCCCGCGGAAAAACCGCACACAGCAATCTTCAGCGGATCGACGTGGCACTGCGCGCAGTGGGCGCGGACGATCCGGACTGCCCTGGAAATATCCCGGAGGGGCTGTCTCCCCAGCGGCGCATCCAGTTCATCCAGATGGTTGACCGTATAAACAAGAACAAACACATTGTACCCCGCCCGGTAAAATTCCAGCGCAGGCAGATTCCCCTCGAATGGCGACGCATACCTGTACGCTCCCCCGGGAGCGATAATCATGCCCGGCCGGATCTGATCATCCTCATGCATGTAACTTACCATAAACGGAACAAAACCATATGCCGCGGGATAATGGTACTCTTCTTCCTTCCATATCGCAGTCTTCTCTCCGATCATCCTGCTTTCCTCCTCTCTTTTCTCACGCAGGCCGCAGCTCCCGGTGCGGCCCTGCCGTCATTCACAGCCAGGCGCGCAAAACTGCAGAACCCGCCTTCCATGCGGCCCATATGCAGACAGGACAGAGCGCTTCCGCCCACGCCGGCAGAAACTCTCTGTCCGCCAGAAAGCCTGTCTGTATTTATAATTCCACGTCTTTCAAGTAGGGATTCACTGCCTCGTGGAATCTCTCTTCCTCAACGATTTTGGCAAGATCCGCGTCAATCGGCATTTTGCCCAGCACCGGAACCCCCATTTCTTCAGCGATCTCATCAATGCGGCTCTCACCGAAAACTTTGATCTCCTTTCCGCAGTCCGGACATTTCACATAGCTGTAATTCTCTACAATGCCAAGCACGGGAATGTTCATCTGTTCCGCCATATTGGCCGCTTTCTTCACAATCATCTGCACCAGGTCCTGGGGGGATGTGACGATTACCACACCGTCCACAGGCAGGGACTGGAACACGGTCAGGGGCACGTCCCCCGTACCGGGCGGCATGTCCACAAACAGATAATCAATGTCCCCCCACATCACGTCCGTCCAAAACTGTTTCACAACGCCCGCGATGATCGGTCCTCTCCAGATCACCGGAGCCGCCTCGTCCTCCAAAAGCAGGTTCACGGACATGATTCTTGTCTCGTCCTTTGCCGTGCACGGAAGGATGCTGTCTTCTGTCCCTTTCGCTTTCTCGTGGATTCCATACATTTTCGGGATGGACGGCCCGGTAATATCCGCATCCAGGATACCCACTGTATAGCCTTTCTCTCTCATCATTCTTGCAAGGGACGCTGTGACGAGGGATTTCCCCACGCCTCCCTTGCCGCTGACCACGCCGATCACCCGCTTGATCGATGAGTACATGTTCGCCGGCTCACGGAAATCCGTCTTCTTTTCCCCGCAGGAATCCGCATGGGCGCAGCCCGCGCAGGATTCCTCTGTACATCCGTTTGTATTCTGTTGTTCTGGCATATCTTTTTCCTTCTCTCTGATAGATTTTATCGACTGACAGGCCCGCCTGCAGATCCGAAACCGTCAGGGAAGCCTGCCCTCCTGTCTTGATAGTATAACATATTCCTGTGAAATCTTACACTCTATTTTGCTTTCCCTTCCGAAAAGAGTGTCCCGCCGCATGCCCGCAGCCCTGCTGCCGTTTCCGCCGCAGAGGATTTACTAGGCCGCGCCGGGGGATGGCGCTTCCCGGGTTACGTCTTTGAGCCACTTATAACTTCTGTACCTCCATAACGTGATGGGGACTTTGATGATTTCGTCGCTCATCAGGATGATGTACACCACAGGCACGCTCAGCTGAAAGACAAACGCGGCCAGAAAACCTATGAAAATCGAACAGCACCACATGGTAGTCACGTCCAGAATAAGACCGAACCTCGTATCCCCGCCGGAGCGGAAGATGCCGACCACCATCGTCGTGTTGAACGCCTGCCCCACCACGAAATAAGACATTACAAAGAACATCACCCTTAAATAGTCCTTTGCCGCCGCGGACAGGGACAGCGCCGCTGCCGCAACGGGGGACGCGGCCAGGATGATCATACCGCCCAGAAGTCCCATAACCACGCTCAGGCCGATAAACCGTTTGGCATATGCCCTCGCGTGTTCCAGTTTCTTCTCCCCAATGGTCTTGCCCAGATAGATCGCCGCCGCGCTGGAAAGCCCGAAGGATACAACCGTGGCCAGCTGCCTTGCCACCTGGGCCACCGAATTCGCAGCCACAACGGGACTTCCCAGATGTCCCAGTATAGCTGTGTTCGCAGCCGTCCCCAGCCCCCACATGACCTCATTAATGACAACGGGGAGGGCATATTTCATAAAATCCCGAAACAGCTCCCGGTCCGTATGGAGCACATACCGGAACCGGAGCTTGATTGTTTTATTAAAGATCCTGGCATATCCCGCCACAAGCACGACTTCCAGCACCCGCGCGCAGAGCGTGCCGAGCGCGGCCCCGCTGACTCCCATTGCCGGGAGGCCGAAAAGGCCGAAGATAAAAATGGAGTTCATAATAATATTGCAGATGAGGGACAGCAGATACACAACCGTGGCCACAACCACCCGCTCCACACTCCGCATAATATACAGATAGGCCTGGGTAACTCCGATCATGACATAAGTAAACGCGACGATCCGCAGATACTTGATGCCTTCCGATATCACGACCGGGTCACTGGTAAAGATCCTAAGCAGCAACCCGGGGACTGCCAGCGCGGCC
This sequence comes from uncultured Lachnospiraceae bacterium, assembly GCA_959022495.1. GTDB lineage: Bacteria > Bacillota > Clostridia > Lachnospirales > Lachnospiraceae > Mediterraneibacter. Next base: position 20,489 of record CAUEYX010000010.1, read on the forward strand.
ACCGTAAAAAGGGCGGTCACGCAAACCGCCGCCTTTACCGCTATCCCGAGGATTTTCTCAATGGCATCCTTGTCGCCCTTCCCCCAATACTGTGCTGTCAGCACCGTGGCTCCGGAGGTCAGCCCGAAGAGGAACAGGGTCATAATATACTGGACCTGTCCGGCGAGAGACGCCCCGGACAGCGCGTCCTCCCCCACAGCACCCAGCATAATGACATCCGCGGCAGTCACGCCCACATTGATCAGGTTTTGGAGCGCCATCGGCACCACAAGGGCGATGACCGTGCGGTAGAATTTCCCCCACTCGATGCCCAGGTCATTCTCTTTTCTTTTCATCAGCATAGCATATACTCTTTTCCCAATATCAGCTTATTCTTTCCCGTTAAAACAGTAAGTGCACACTTTGCACGGCTCCAGCCCGATGGATTCAAGAAGGTCGTCCAGCCTGTGGAACCGCAGGGTCGTAAAGTTCTGAATCCTGCGGATCTCCTCCACCATCTCCGCGTAACGGCAGGAATCCGGGTCCGCGTATTCTTCCAGCACTTCTGCCGGACAGTTCTCCCCTTCCTTCTCCTGGATGATCCGCCTTGTGATCAGGTCAAGATCTGACTTTGACCGGGAGAAATTCAGGAATTTGCATCCATACACAAGGGGCGGGCACGCCGGGCGCACATGGACCTCCTTGGCGCCGCTTTTATAGAGGAATTCCGTAGTCTCGCGCAGCTGGGTTCCCCTTACGATGGAATCATCGATCAGAAGAAGCTTCTTGTTCTCAATCAGCGCTTTAACCGGAATCAGTTTCATGCGGGCGATCAGGTCCCTCTGGCTCTGGTTCGTCGGCATGAAAGACCGGGGCCATGTAGGTGTATATTTAATAAATGGCCGCGCATAGGGAATGCCGGATTCATTGGCATATCCGATGGCATGAGCCACACCGGAGTCCGGCACTCCCGCCACAATATCCGGATTTACGCTGTCCCCGTCACGCTTCGCCAGCATGCTTCCGCATTTGTAGCGCATTTCTTCCACGTTGACCCCCTCGTAGGAAGAAGTCGGATATCCGTAATAGACCCAGAGGAAGGAGCAGATCTTCATCTCATTTCCCGGTTCTACCAGCGTCTCCACGCCCTCCGGGGTGATAAACGCCACTTCCCCCGGTCCCAGCTCTTTGTAATCCGTATACCCGAGGTTAATATAAGCAAAGTTTTCAAAGGAGACGCAGTACGCGCCGTCTTTCTTTCCGATCACCACCGGCGTCCTGCCGTATGGGTCACGGGCCGCGTAGATCCCGTCTTTAGTCATGAGAAGAAGGGTCAGGGAGCCGTCCACAACCCTCTGGGCGTATTGTATCCCCTCCACAAGGCTTCCTTTCTTACAGATCAGCGAAGCGATCAGCTCCGTGGCATTGATCTTCCCGCCGCTCATCTCCTGGAAATGAGAATGTCCCTCGTTGAACACCCGCCTTAACAGCTCTTCTTCATTGTTAATCTTCCCCACCGTAACAATGGCAAAGCTCCCGTGATGAGACTGGATCAAAAGCGGCTGCGGCTCATAATCAGAGATACAGCCGATCCCCACATTTCCTTTCATTTCTTCTACATCCCGCTCAAACTTTGTCCGAAAAGGGGAGTTCTCTATATTGTGGATGGCGCGGCAGAACCCGCCGTCACCGTATGCGGCCATGCCGCCCCGCCTTGTCCCAAGATGGGAATGATAATCTACCCCATAAAAAAGTTCCAGTATACAGTCTTTCTTCGATGCAACCCCGAAAAAACCACCCATTTATATGCCTCCTTTACCGGCAGGCCCACCGCATCAAACAGCCCTGGCGTTCCTGAACCTGCACTCTTAATTTCATGATCCTAATACAGGATAAAGGAAATCCTATGCAAAAGTCAAGACCGGGATGTACGTTACACTGCCGTCTCCCTGGACAGAGCCAGCGAGATGCACACAAATGAAGCCGCAAATACCAGCTGTATTCCGATCCCGCCGGCGGCCTGTTCGAGCACAGTTCCTGTCACCGAAGCGTGTTCTGTAAGGAGCTCATTTACAGATTCATACCAGTAGACAGGAAGGAACTGGGCGGCCTTCTTCACCCCGCTGCTTAGGTAATCCCACTCCACAAATACGCCGCACAAAAAGCACATTCCAATGGATACGGTGTTCACAATCCCACTCAGGGCATTCGACGTCCTGACAATTCTCCCGATCAGATAAGCAAGGGCCAGCGCCATCAGAAGCAGTGCGAAGGAATTCGCCAGATACCACGGCGCCCTGCCGCTGCTTATAAATTCTCTTCCATACAGGATCAGTCCACCGGCAGTGCAGACTGCCCACAGGCCTGTGGCGAGCACTCCTGCCGCGGCCAGCCCTTCCAGCCCCTGCCTTCTGGCAGACACCGCGGACGCTCTGGTCCTCTCCGGCAGGCTGCCCCTGCGCACTCCCATGAGGATATAGCCCATCACATACCCCAGAATGTTCAGGAAAAGGAAAGGAAGATAACGGTAATAAAACGCGTAAGAAGGGGTCCTTCCTGCATTTCCTCTGAAATCAGCCAGCGTCACTTCCGCTTCCTTCCTTGTCTGCATGGCTTCCGCAATTTCCTTTTCCGCATATCCTGCGTCCGCGTAACTTCTGGCCGAGTTCATGAAATTCTGGATCTGCTGTTCCACGTAGTACCCGGAGTACGTCCCCGGCACTGCCGTCACTTTCAGCGTCTCTTCCCCCAGAATACAGTTCTCCATAAATCCCCGGGGAATCCGCACGATATAGTTCACCTTCCTGTAAAACAAAGCCTCCTGAAGGGTCTGCGCATCATCCGGAAGCATCACTACCTCGTTCTTTCTGCCGATGTAATTCATCAGGCTGCCGGCCGCCGCTCCCCGGTCCTCATCAATCATTCCCACCGGCACGCTCTCCGCAGCGAACCCGTCCCCGCTGGTCTCCGCAAATTGCTGGATCAGCATGGTAATTCCGAAAAAAAGCATAAGATACATAAGGACCATCCATATATTTTTCTCTGCAATCCTTAGATAGGCTTTAAATACTGACATACCGTTCCCTCCTTACAATCAGAAATGTACCCGCAGCCAGCACAGCGCATATCACACACAAGACCGCGATATCCTGCGCATAGCGGGCCGGCGCGTCATACACATTGAGGCAGTACAGTGCGTCTGATATCAGCGCCGCGGGATTCAGACGGTTTATAAAGGGCGCGTACTGGTCCACCACATACTTCATCTCCGCGTTCATCATCCCCGCCAGAAAACTGCATGTCATAGAGACAGCAAGCATCATGCCGATCTTCACGCCTTCTTTCATCTTCCCGATACTGGTTATAAACATCCCCATAACCACGCCAGTTATACTCCCCACGGCCAGGATTGGCAGCATCCCGGCATAATCTCCGGCGAAATCCTGCTTCAGAATATATTTCATATATGCCAGCAGAAGCAGCATATTCACGAAATGAAGCCCAAAGCATACAACCGCCTCCGACAGGATCAGCTTCAGACGGGGTATGGGCCCCGCGCAGCGCCGCGCCGCCAGGGCTGTCAGATTGGCCTGCATATCCATGGCTGACCCATATCCGAGGAAACAGCCGTACAGACATGCCATCCCGATGAGCGCATAGAAAAACTGGGCATTTCCGTTGGTCGTTTCCCCTCCAAGGGAAACCTGTTCCACTGCCGCTGTGTATTCCCGCATCTTCCCTGCCGCTGCAGCCTCCCCTTCCGGAAAGGCAGCACTGAGATCTTCCATGGTCTGCTTTCCCTCGAAATAGCCCTCAAGGAGCATCTGGAGGATGCTTTCAGGCAGGCCGCTTCCGCCCACGGTAAGAGAAGGGGATTCCCCGATGTAATAAATACCTGCGGCATCCTGCTTCTCGAGTGCTTCCAGGGCTTCTCCCTCCGTCATTTCCTCCACGCGGATCACCCCGGTACTGTCTTCCACAGAATGAAGGAACTCTGTAAACGGTTCATCCCGGCTGCCTTCCTTTTCCACCACCGCCACGGGCACAGTCTCAAAATCCGCCTCATCCATCTGCCCGATGGCAAAATACATCAAAGTGGCAAGTATGATTGGGAATACAAGCGGCCAGAACACGACACTCGCATTTTTTATCTTTGTCAGGAAACTATATTTCATCAAATGCAGCATTTCATTCCCTCCTAATCCCGCAGCTGTTTTCCCGTAATCTCAAGGAATACGTCATTGAGCGTAGGCAGCTCAGAAAAGACTCTTCCAAACGGAATCTCTTTCCGCTGAAGATAATCGAGTATTCTCAGAAGATTATTGTTCGTCCCCGTACACCGTACAGTCAGTATCTGATCTTCGTACTCTACATCAAAAACATAGGGAAGGCTGCGTATATCTGACAATTCACCCTCTCCCAGCACCACGGCCTCCAGAACCACCGTCTCTCCGGTCTTGATCATGCCTTTCAGTTCTTCCTTCGTGCCCACCGCGATACTTCTGCCATGGTCCATGATCGCGATTTTGGTACAGATCTGCTCGATCTCTTCCATATAATGAGAAGTATAGATAATCGTGGAGCCCTGCCGGTTTAATTCGCAGATTCCCTCCAGCATCTTGTTCCTGCTCTGCGGGTCCACTGCCACGGTAGGTTCATCCAATATAATTAATCTCGGTTTGTGGGCAATGCCGCAGGCAATATTCAGCCTCCTGAGCAGACCGCCGGAGAGTTTTTTCGGATAGGATTTCTGATACTCTTCAAGCCCCGTAAAACGCAGCGCTTCCTCCACGTTCTCCCTGCGCTCCTTCTTATCTTTTACATACAGCCCGCAGAAATAATCAATGTTATCCCGGACACTGAGCTCCTCAAATACAGCGACATCCTGCATGACAACCCCGATCTGCCGCTTCACCCGGTAGTTGTCGGGCGCCATCTCCTCCCCCATAATCTGAATGCTGCCCCTGTCATATTTCAAAAGTCCCAGCATACAGTTAATCGCTGTCGTCTTTCCGGACCCATTGGGCCCCAAAAGGCCGAAGATCTCTCCGTCTTTCACATCCAGATTGAAATGATCCAGCGCCGTCAGGCTGCCGTAGCGTTTCACAAGGTTTTCTATCTTTACCATTTCCTGCCTTCCTCTCTGCAGATCCTTGTCCTGTCCGGCTTTTGTGCGTCCTCCGAGGAGATCTGCGCTCTCTTTTGCATCTTATCATACTCCATCCACGGTGTCTCCTGTAGTGTCCACTGTCATTCTCACGGATGACAAATGTCATGATCTGCACTGTTTCCTTTGTCCTTCTTTTCTTTTTCGTCTATAATAGGGTGCAGATGAATGATTGAATGAATCGAAAGGAACGGTTTAAGGAAGGTTATGAAAACACTGCTGAACCTGGCTTCGGTCATGCTTCTGTGCATGTTCTCCCTTTTTTTCATAGAGCCTGGCTTCGGGTTTGTATTGGCATTTTTGTGCGCGGTCATCCTCTGCTGTACAGTCAGCGGAGCGGAAAACAACACTGCCTTTTCCTTTTTATGCCTCTGTTTCTTCGCCGCCGCCATCCTGGCGCCGCCGTTCTTTTTCTTTTATCCCGCGGCAGTCTGCTGTCTGTTCTCACGCAGATGTTACAGGACAGCCGCAGCAGGATGTGCCCTGTTTCTCGTGGGAGCCGCAGCGGGAGGTTTCCCGAAGCTGCTTCTGTGTCTGGACCTGCTGGGATTCTTTACAGCCTTTCTTCTCACACGCAGGACATGGGAGGCGGAACAACTCAGCGCGCGCCTGAAATGCACGCAGGATGACAGCACGGAGCGGGACCTCCTTCTGACACAGAAAAACCGCTCCATTCTGGAAAAACAGGATTACGAAATCTACACCGCCACTTTAAGAGAGCGAAATCGGATTGCCCGGGAAATCCATGACAACGTAGGCCACCTGCTCTCCCGTTCCATCCTGCTGACCGGCGCTGTCAGGGCGCTCAATGAGAACGTGACTCTCACCCCGGCCCTTGATTCCCTGGACTGCACGTTAAACTCGGCAATGGACAGTATCCGCGCCAGCGTTCATGATCTGAAGGATGAGTCTGTGAACCTTGACGAGGCTGTCCGGGCACTGATAAAAGATTTTACGTTCTGTCCCGTCCATTATCTCTATGACGCCGGCCAAAACGTGCCAAGAGATATAAAATACAGCTTTATCAGTATTGTGAAAGAAGCCCTTGCCAATGTCATGCGCCACAGCAATGCCACCCAGGTCTCCATCACACTGCGTGAGCATCCCGCCATGTACCAGCTGTGCGTGGAAGACAATGGTACAACAGCTGGCAGGGCTCCTGGACCGGAAGCGGGCAGTTTTGACCCTTTGAACGGCTTTTGTGCCGAACGCGGCATGGGGCTTGCCAATATGAAAGAACGCACCGCGAAGCTGGGAGGATTCTTTCACATTCTCAGGGAGAATGGTTTTAAGATCCTGATTACAATTCCAAAGGAGACAATCATATGAAACTGATCCTCATTGACGACGATTCCCTTGTCGTAAGCGCCCTGAAAATGCTTTTAGAAGCGCAGCCGGATTTTGAGGTGACCGCGGCTGCGGACGACGGAAGCGCAGCCCTGTCCCTTTACCGGGAACACCGCCCTGATGTCCTCCTCATGGATATACGGATGAAGGAGACTGACGGACTGGAGGCCGCGTCCGCCGTGCTGTCCGAGTTTCCCGACGCGCGCATCCTCCTGCTCACTACATTTTCAGATGATGAATATATTGTAAAAGCGCTCCGGCTGGGGGCAAAAGGATACCTGTTAAAGCAGGATTACCAGAACATCGCCCCCGCCGTACGCGCGGTATTTTCCGGTCAGACCGTTTTTGGTGACAAGATTACCGCCCGCATCCCCGTTCTGATGGCAAATCAGTGCTCTCCCTTTGACTACGCGGCCTGCGGCATCAGCGAACGGGAACTGGAGGTGATCCGGCTGACCGCGGAAGGCTTAAGTAACCGGGAGATCGCCTCCCGCCTGTATTTAAGTGAAGGAACTGTGAGAAACTATCTGAGCAGTATTCTGGATAAACTGAACCTGCGCGACCGCACACAGCTGGCAGTATTCTATCTGAAAAGACAAGGAGGCATACTATGACAATGCATGCAGCAGACATGGTGATCGTCTCGGCACAGCAGCTAAAGCCCATCGACACCATCGCCGGATTCCAGGTGCGTCCCGGATTCTTCCGTGACTTCGGCGCGACAATCATCCCGGGCGGAGTGAATTTCACCGTGCAGTCCCACGGGGCAGATTCCATCGAGCTCCTTCTCTTTCACCGTGGATCGCAGGAGCCTTTCGCGGAGCTGAAATTCCCGGACAACTACAGGATCGGGTTCGTCTATTCCATGATCGTATTCGGGCTTGATATAGAGGAATTTGAATACGCGTACCGTGTGGACGGTCCTTACGATGAAAAAAAGGGGCTCCGGTTCGACCGGACCAAACTCCTTCTTGATCCCTACGCCCGGGCTGTCACAGGGCAGAGCCGCTGGGGCCATAAAAACAATTCCCAGCACGCGTACCGGGCCCGGGTCGTACGGTCAAATTTTGACTGGGGAAAAGAGAAAAGCAGCCAGATCCCCATGGAGGATCTCGTGATCTATGAAATGCACGTCCGGGGATTTACCAAGGATTCTTCATCCGGCGCGGCCTGTCCCGGGACTTTCCACGCGGTAAAAGAAAAGATCCCCTACCTGAAGAAGCTGGGCGTCAACGCCGTGGAACTGATGCCCATCTTTGAGTTTGATGAAATGCGGGATGCCCGTCTGATTGACGAAAACCAGCTTCTCGACTACTGGGGGTATAACCCGGTGAGCTTCTTCGCCCCGAACACGAGCTACTGCTCTTCCCTGGAATACAACCGGGAAGGGCTGGAACTAAAAAACATGATCAAAGAGCTGCACGACAACGGGATCGAGGTGATTCTTGATGTTGTATTCAACCACACGGCAGAGGGAAATGAGCTGGGGCCCTGCTTCTCATTTAAAGGTTTTGATAACAATATCTATTATATGCTCAACCCGGAAGGGAAATACTATAATTTCAGCGGATGCGGGAACACGCTGAACTGCAGCCATCCCGTTGTACAGGAGATGATCCTGGACTGCCTGCGTTACTGGGTGATCGAATACAGGGTGGACGGATTCCGCTTTGACCTGGCCTCCATCCTCGGGCGGAATGAGGACGGCGTTCCCATGAACCAGCCCCCTCTCCTGCGCAACCTGGCTTTTGACTCTATCCTTGGCAATGTAAAATTGATCGCAGAGGCCTGGGATGCCGGCGGACTCTATCAGGTTGGTTCTTTCCCCTCCTGGAAACGGTGGGCGGAATGGAACGGACGCTACCGCGACGACATGCGCTGCTTCCTCAAAGGGGACGCGGGCATGGCGCAGACTGCGGCCCAGCGCATGATCGGTTCCCCTGATCTCTATGACCCGGTATACCGGGGCGGCAATGCCTCCGTTAATTTCCTCACCTGCCACGACGGCTTCACCTTGTATGATCTGTACAGTTACAACCAGAAGCACAACGAGGCAAACGGCTGGGACAACACGGACGGCTGCGATGACAATAACAGCTGGAACTGCGGGGCGGAAGGCAGTACAGACGATGCGGGCATCCTGGCCCTGCGTATGAAAATGATCAAAAACGCCTGCGCTGTCCTCATGTGCAGCCGAGGGACGCCCATGTTCCTCTCCGGAGACGAGTTCGGCGACACTCGTTACGGGAACAACAACCCTTACTGCCAGGACAACGAGATATCCTGGCTGGATTGGTCACTGCTGAAACGCAGGGAAAACCGGGAGCTGTTCGAATTTTTCCGCTATATGATTTCCTTCCGGAAGGATCATCCTTCGATTCGGAAAGACCTGGAGCCCAGCTACATCGGGTTCCCGTCAATGAGCATTCACGGACTCACCCCCTGGGAGCCGAAAGCCCCGGAAAGCGCTCACGCCGCCTGCGTCCTCTTCGCCGGATACGACGATAACAGCGGCCGGGAAGACCTCGTATATGTGGCGGTCAACTCCCACTGGCACGCCGCGGAAATGACGCTCCCGGACCTGCCGGAGGGCTATGTGTGGAAGATCGCGGTCAATACCGGGGACCCCAGGCAGCAGACTTTCAGCCGGGAAGAAATGCCGAAGGCAGGGAAAAAGCTGCTGCTCGGAGAGCGGTCGGTGATTGTGTTTACGGGGATCAATCTGGATTTGTGGGGGAGACGACTTTGAAAGAATGAGTCCGAAAACAGCGGAGCGTCTTTTCGAACGCCTTTCTGCGCGGGAGTGTGGGTGGCTGAGGTGACTTCGGAATGGACCTTAGAAAAATAGAAATCCGGTGACATGCGTTGAAATTGGCAGAGAGATTGTTTGAGGCAGAGCCGAGTTGCTCTCTGCCAATTTCTGCTTTTAGCATGTTGCCGGATTTCGTTATTTTTCTTGTTCCGTGGAGCGGAACCGAAGCCACCCACACTCCCGCGCAGAATACGTCTTCGATAATCCGCTCCAAAGTTTTCGTCTGATTTGCCGCTGCCCACACGAGTCACCCCGGCAAATTCAGATTTAGTTTATGGTTCTCTTTACGTATGTCGTATGCAGGATGTGATGCGCCTTCTCGCTTCCCGGCGCCCCAAGATACTCGCTGTATACCTTCTTGATAGAAGGATTCTCATGGGACTTCCTGATCTTCTTCGCCGCGTCGTTGTCATACAGCGCTTTGGCGCGGATCGCCCTTACATCCTCGAAGTTGCGCACATCCGCGTGTACCTGCGGCTGTCCGCCTCCGTTGACGCATCCGCCCGGGCAGCACATGATCTCGATGAAGTGATAATCCGCTTCGCCCGCGCGCACCTTATCCATGATGATCTTCGCATTGGACAGGCCCGAAGCCACGGCGATCTTCACATCCATTCCCGCCACGTTGTATGTCGCTTCTTTGATGCCCTCTGTTCCGCGCACTTCTTTGAAGTCCGGTGACTCCAGTGTCTCGCCTGTGAGTTCTTCCACCGCGGTACGAAGAGCCGCCTCCATGACACCGCCTGTAGCGCCGAAGATGACAGCCGCTCCTGTGGACTCGCCCAGCGGATCGTCAAAGCCTTCCTCGGGCAGGCTGCGGAAGTTGATGCCCACCTTGCGGATCAGCCTTGCCAGTTCTCTTGTGGTGATGGAGATATCCACATCCGGCACTCCTGCCGCATACTGGTCGTCTCTCTGGAGCTCAAACTTCTTCGCCGTACACGGCATCACGCTGACGCATACGATATCTTCCGGAGCGATGCCCATCTTCTCCGCATAATAGGTCTTTGTGATGGCTCCGAACATCTGCTGCGGTGACTTGCAGCTTGACAGATGTGCCAGCTGATCCGGATAGTAGTGTTCGCAGTATTTGATCCATCCCGGTGAACAGGAGGTCATCATGGGCAGCACGCCGCCGTTCTTCACGCGGTCCAGGAACTCGTGTGCCTCTTCCATGATGGTCAGGTCCGCGCTGAAGTTGGTATCGAACACTTTGTCAAAACCGATCCTTCGAAGTGCCGCCGCCATCTTGCCTTCCACGTCGGTTCCCATGGGATATCCGAACTCTTCGCCAAGCGCCGCGCGGACTGCCGGAGCGGTCTGTACGACCACATGCTTCGTCTCATCCGCGATCGCCTCAAGGACGTCGTCGATGCTGCTCTTCTCATAGAGAGCACCTGTGGGACATGCCGCGATACACTGACCGCATCCCACACAGCTCGTGTCGCCCAGCCCCATCTCGAACGGGGAGCCGATAAAGGTAGCGAAGCCTCTGTTGTTCGGTCCGATGACACCCACGCTCTGCACCTTCTCGCACACTGCGGAGCATCGGCGGCAGAGGATACATTTATTGTTGTCGCGCACCATATGTACTGCGCTCTCGTCCAGCTCATAGTGCGGGCTCTCGCCTTCAAAGTAATTCTCATCTGTCACGCCCAGTTCCTGGCAGAGCGCCTGAAGCTCGCACTGGCCGCTGCGCACGCAGGAGAGACATTTCTTATCATGATTGGACAGGAGAAGCTCCAGTGTCCTTCTTCTGGAATCCAGAAGCTTCTTCGTGTTCGTCTGCACTTCCATCCCCTCAGAAATCGGATGTACACACGCTGCCACGAGATTTCTCGCACCCTTTACTTCCACAACACACATACGGCATGCGCCGATCTCATTGATCTCCTTTAACCAGCACAGCGTAGGGATACGGATACCCGCTCCCTGGGCTGCCTCAAGGATCGTAGAACCTGCGGGCGCAGTTACATTCAAGCCATTGATCTTTAAATTCACCATTTCCATCTTCACTGCCCTCCCTTATTCCTTATAGATCGCGCCGAACCGGCATTTCTCCATGCAGGCGCCGCACTTCAAGCATTTCTCCGGGTTGATCATATGTACTTCTTTTACCTTGCCGATGATCGCGTCAGCCGGACAGGTCCTTGCGCAGAGGGTACATCCCTTACACTTATCCGGATCGATCTTGTACTGCAGAAGATCCTTACATACTCCTGCCGGACATTTCTTATCTACGATATGGGCGATATATTCATCCCGGAAATACCTCAGAGTAGAGAGCACCGGGTTGGGCGCTGTCTGTCCGAGGGCGCACAGGGAGTTGGACTGTAAGTGGCAGCACAGCTCCTCCAGCTTATCCAGGTCGTCCATGGTCGCCTGTCCTTTGGTGATCTTCTCCAGGATCTCCAGCATACGTCTCGTTCCGATGCGGCAGGGCGTACATTTACCGCAGGATTCATCCACCGTGAACTCCAGGAAGAATTTCGCGATATCCACCATACAGGTATCCTCATCCATGACGATCAGTCCGCCGGATCCCATCATGGAACCGATGGAGAGCAGGTTGTCGTAGTCGATGGGGATATCCAGATGCTCCGCCGGGATACATCCGCCGGAGGGTCCTCCGGTCTGGGCTGCCTTGAACTTCTTGCCGTTCGGCACGCCGCCTCCGATCTCCTCTACGATCTCGCGAAGGGTGGTACCCATGGGGATCTCCACAAGACCGGTGTTGTTGATCTTGCCGCCCAGGGCGAACACCTTCGTTCCTTTGGACTTCTCCGTACCCATGGAAGCGAACCACTCCGGACCATTGACGATGATCTGCGGGATGTTCGCATAAGTCTCTACGTTATTTAAGATGGTCGGCTTCTGGAACAGACCTTTGAGCGCCGGGAACGGCGGACGCGGACGGGGCTCTCCTCTGTTTCCTTCAATGGAAGTCATAAGCGCCGTCTCCTCGCCGCAGACAAATGCTCCCGCGCCGAGTCTTAACTCGATATCAAAATCAAATCCGCTGTCAAAGATATTCTTGCCCAGCAGACCGTACTCTCTCGCCTGATTGATGGCGATCTCAAGACGTTTGACCGCGATGGGGTACTCCGCGCGCACGTAGATATATCCCTGGGATGCTCCGATGGCGTATCCGGCGATCGCCATCGCCTCTAATACAGCGTGGGGATCCCCCTCTAAGATGGAGCGGTCCATGAACGCGCCCGGGTCTCCCTCGTCCGCGTTGCAGCAGACGTATTTCTGATCCGCCTCGTTTGCCGCGGCGAATTTCCACTTCATTCCCGTGGGGAATCCGGCGCCTCCGCGTCCCCTCAGACCGCTGTCGAGAAGGATCTGGATCACGTCTTCCGGCTTCATCTCTGTGAGGACTTTTCCAAGCGCCTCGTATCCGCCGGTACCGATGTATTCATCAATATTTTCCGGGTTGATGACACCGCAGTTTCTGAGTGCAACCCTGTGCTGCTTCTTATAGAAATTGGTCTCGTTGAGCGGGATGATCTTATCCGTCTTTGTGGTCTCATCGTAGAGCAGTCTCTTGACAACCCTTCCCTTTAAGAGATGCTCGGATACGATCTCCGGGATGTCGTCCTCCTGGACCATGGAGTAGAATGTGCCTTCCGGGTACACGATCATGATCGGTCCCAGGGCACAGAGTCCGAAGCATCCGGTCTTGACTACGCCGACCTCCTCGGAGAGCCCGTTCGCCGCGATCTCTTTCTCCAGTCTCTCCCTGATCCGCTGGCTTCCGGAGGAGGTACATCCGGTTCCGCCGCAGACAAGTACGTGTGAACGATACATATTTTCATGCCTCCTTTTCTTTCCTGCTGTTTTTCTATGCGTTATTATTCTGCGCCGCGCTCAGCGTGTACTTTGTCACGACCTGCCCGCCCAGCAGATGAATACGCAGTACCTCGAGGGCTTTCTCGGGGTCCATCTTCACATAAGTCACTTTCTCTTTGCCCGGCTCCATCACTTCCACGATGGGCTCATACTGGCACAGCCCGATGCATCCGGTCTGTGTGACGCTGATCTTATCGCTTAAGTTCTGCTCCTGCACCGCGTCGGAAAGCGCGGTCAGCACCGGTCTCGCGCCGCTCGCGATCCCGCAGGTCGCCATACCAACGACAACGCGGGTCTGGTTCTCGTTCTCCGCGCGGACGCCGACCTTTCCCTGCATCTTCTCGCGGATCGCGCGTAATTCTTCAAGAGATTTCATAGTAGTCCTCCTTTTTCTATATATCGGCTCCTTTGTCCGTCTCCAGTTTGTTCGTCTCCAGATATTCCTTAATGAATGCGGACACTTCTGCCTCCTGAAAGGAAATGTCTTCCCCCAGCATCTGGCGCATCTCCCTTGAATCCAGCACAAAGCTGTCCTGCCCGTATTCATATGTATATCGGAAATCAATGTGCTCATTAAACACGATCAAGGTCTGGATGGTGGAACTGATATCTCCCAGCGGCATCCTGTCGATATGTGACAGGCCGAACACCGCCTTTACTGTTGTTCCCTTCCCTTTTTCTGAATCAATCTGAAAACTGCCCTCCGTGCTCTCTGCCGCCTGTTTAAAAAACGGAACGCCGAGTCCTACCTTTCTTGTGGTCCTCGTCGTAAAGAACGGGTCCTGCACGCTCGACACCTGTTCCGGCGTCATCCCGCAGCCGTCGTCCTTGATAGTGACGGTCAGTGTGTCGTCCTTTGGCTGTACGGACACCGTGATTTCTATAAGGGAGGCGTCCGCCCGCACGGAATTCTCCGCAACATCCAGAATATTCAGAGAAATCTCCGGCATCATACGCTTACTCGTATTTTGCCAGGATGTCATCCAGATCGTCCACTGTCAGGCGGCCATAGACTTCGTCGTTGATCATCATGACCGGAGCCAGACCGCAGGCGCCGACACAGCGGCACGCATCCAGTGAAAACTTACCGTCCGGCGTACACTCTCCGCCTACGATGCCCAGCTTCTCCATTAGGGCATTGTAGATATCTCCGGAGCCTTTTACATAACACGCCGTACCAAGACAGACAGAAATTCTGTATCTGCCTTTCGGATTCAACGTGAACTGCGAATAAAATGTCGCCACTCCATAGATCTTTTCCATGGGGATTCCCGTCTCGTCCGAGATCATCTTCTGAACTTCGATCGGAAGATAACCGTATATATCCTGTGCCTTCTGCAGGATCGGCATAAGGGCACCTTTTTCATCCTTGAGCTCACGGATCACTTGCATAAGTGCCTCTTCCTGTTCTTTTGTCCCGGAAAATGGAACTGTTCCTTTCTTTGCTGCCATTCTTCAACCTCCATTTCTCTTCCTTATCCGGCTGCGCACAGACAAACGTCCGGCAGTCAGTAAGATATATTTTGTGCTCATTAGATTTATGATACCACAAGATATTACAAAATACCACTTGTTTATTATGAACATTTTGTATATATTTCACTATTGTACGGATGGTTTGAGCGAATTCCTTATCTAAAAAATCCGAAACAGCCTGTTTTAAACTGTTTCGGATTTCACTGTTTATACAATTTTCATTTCTTGTCAGATTCGTGTTTTGATATCTGTGTATTCTTTTCCAAAGCTGTCCGCCACATTTTTACACGTCAGCTTCCCTTCATACGTATTGACCGCTGAGTAGATCACCTCATTCTCCCGGCAGGCATCTTCTAAGCCTTTCCCTGCGATCTCAAGCCCGTATTTTAAAGTCGCATTTGTCAGGGCGATGGTAGAAGTTCTGGGCACCGCGCCCGGCATATTTCCGACACAGTAGTGGACAACTCCATCCACTGTATAGACCGGATCGTCGTGATAAGTCACCTTTGTCGTCTCGCAGCATCCCCCCTGGTCCACCGCCACATCAACAATCACACTGCCCGGCTTCATATTTTTGAGATACGCTTTCTTCATCAGCTTCGGTGCGGACTTCCCGGGAATCAGCACCGCGCCAATCACCAGATCCGCGTCTGACACGGCTTTCTCAATGGCAGCGTCTGTGCTGTACAGTGTCTGGATTCTTGCCCCGAAAATATCATCCAGATAGGCAAGGCGCTCCAGATTGATGTCCAGCACCGTCACATCCGCGCCCATACCGACCGCTGTTTTGCAGGCGTTTGTCCCTACACTTCCCGCCCCGAGGATAACCACCTTCGCCTTGGGAGTACCCGGCACTCCGGACAGGAGCACCCCTTTTCCTCCGAACGGCTTCTCCAGATACTTAGCGCCCTCCTGGATGCTCAGCCGTCCGGCGATCTGGCTCATGGGCGCCAAAAGCGGAATGGAACCGTTCTTCTCGATCAGCGTCTCATATGCCACACTCTTCACCCCAGATTCCAGGAGCACATCCGTAAGATTCTCGTCCGCTGCCAGATGAAAATAAGTGTATAAAACCAGATCTTTCCGAAAATACTGATATTCTTCCGGAAGAGGCTCTTTCACCTTGATCACCATGTCTGATTTTTTCCAGACTTCCTCCGCGCTGCCACACAGGACCGCGCCCGCCTCAATATATTCACTGTCACAGAAACCAGATCCTTCCCCCGCGCCTTTCTCAATATACACCCCATGTCCGGCATTTACGTAACTCTTTACATTATCCGGTGTCATTCCCACACGGTACTCCTGTTTCTTGATCTCTTTTACGCATCCTATTTCCATCGTTTTTACCTCCTGCCGTCCTCTCCAGTGCTCTTCACAATGCCCCAGACAAGACTATTTTCTGATAGTTTACACCCATTCTAATCGAAATCATGCAAAAAAGCAATTCATTGCTTTTTGCATATGTAAATGATATACTGACGTTACATAATGCGCGGCCGGTCTGCATCTTTGAAACCTTATACTATCCGGCTGTGCTGACCGAAAAATATTTCAGGAGGGACTTATGACGATCAGAGAAATGCAGGAAGTCCTGGGCGCAAAATTCCTCTATGGAGAGGAGCTTGCGGATCTGGACGCACAATTCGTTTTTTCCGCAGATATGATGAGCGATGTCCTCGCATACTGCGGCAAATGTTCCGTGCTTATCACCGGGCTGTGTAATCCCCAGGTGGTGCGCACCGCGGAGATGCTGGACATTGTCTGTATCATCTTCGTGCGCGGGAAGCTGCCCGATGACAACATGCTTGCTCTCGCCCGTGGCAAGAGCATTGCCGTGCTTGCAACTGACCACTATATGTTCACTGCATGCGGCATCCTGTACGAAAACGGACTGCGGGGAGGTGCTTAGATGAGCGATCAGCTTATATTTACTTACGAGATCGACGGAGAGGACTTTACCCGGGCGGGGGAAGCCAGCAGCTCCGTGAAGAACAAGCTCAAAATGCTGGGCGTGGACAGTGACGCCATCCGGAAAGTAGCCATTGCCATGTACGAAGGTGAGATCAACATGGTCATCCACGCGGAGGGCGGAACCATTACAGTTACCGTCTCTGACGACGATATCACTATGGTTCTCGCGGACAGAGGCCCTGGCATTCCGGATATTGACAAAGCCATGCAGGAAGGGTATTCCACCGCAAGAGAGGAAGTCCGCTCCCTCGGATTTGGGGCGGGGATGGGACTTCCGAATATGAAAAGATTTACGGACGAAATGCACATTGACACCGTGATCGGGCAGGGCACTACGATCACGATGCGGGTGCATCTCTGACTGCCATCCATAATATGTCATAGTTTATGGATGGCGCGGCCGGACTGCAAAAGCAGGGAAAGGAGGACTGCCTGTGAATAAAAATAAATTCATGCGCTCCGTGCGTCTGAAAGAATCCGCCTGCCAGGGCTGTATTAACTGTATTAAATACTGCCCCACCCAGGCGATCCGGGTACATAACGGCAAGGCCCACATCATTGATAAATTCTGCATTGACTGCGGCAGATGCATCCGCTACTGCCCGCACCATGCAAAGATCGCGGTCTACGACCCGCTCTCTGTTATCAATAATTTCAAATACACTGTGGCTCTGCCCGCGCCGGCACTGTATGCCCAGTACAATAACCTGACGAATGTGGATATCGTTTTAAACGCTCTGTTAAAACTCGGATTTGACGATGTATTTGAGGTGAGCGCGGCGGCGGAACTTGTCTCCGAGGCATCACGGAAATACATAAGCG
The DNA here is from genome assembly GCA_959022495.1 of uncultured Lachnospiraceae bacterium. Lineage (GTDB taxonomy): Bacteria > Bacillota > Clostridia > Lachnospirales > Lachnospiraceae > Mediterraneibacter. The sequence goes on from CAUEYX010000010.1 coordinate 37,921, forward strand.
AGCACGCGGATGAGGCTCCTTTTATCAGTTCTGCCTGTCCCTCCGTGATCCGCCTGATCCGGGTCAAATTCCCCTCTCTTATCTCCCGCCTGCTGCCCATCAAGGCGCCTGTGGAGGTGGCGGCTGAGATCGCGCGGGCGAGGGCCGTGAAAAAGACCGGGCTGAAACCTGAAGAGATCGGGATCATCTTTATCTCTCCCTGTCCGTCTAAGGTATCCTACGCCAAGTCGCCGCTTGGGATCGAGAAAAGTCATATTGACAATGTGGTAGCTGTCAAGGAGGTATATCCCCTTCTCCTCCCCCACATGAAACACGACGAAAGCCAGCTTGAACCGCTCTCCCACTCCGGCAGGATCGGGATCGGCTGGAGCAATGCAGGAGGAGAGGTCGGGGGACTTCTGGTGGATAATTATCTGGCGGCGGACGGGATTGTCAACATCCTGCGCGTACTGGAAGAGCTGGAAGATGAAAAACTCCACGGTCTCACCTTTGTCGAGCTCAATGCCTGCAACGGAGGCTGCGTAGGCGGCACACTTACCGTTGAAAATGCGTATATTGCCACAACAAAGACGAAACGCCTGGTCAAATATCAGCCGGTCTCCAAGAGTCATCTGGCCGATAATCCTGAGGTACGTAATCTTTTCTGGGCGGACGATATCGAATATGAACCGGTATTCCGCCTTGGGAATACATTTAAGGAAAGTTTAAAAATGATGAGCGACGTAGAGAAACTGACCGCCCGTTTCCCGGGACTGGACTGCGGTTCCTGCGGCGCGCCAACCTGCCAGACACTCGCCGAGGACATTGTACGAGGGGACGCAGCGCCGAATGACTGTATTTATGTGCTGCGCGCCAATATCGCGGATCTGTCACGCAAGATCGAAACTCTGACCCAGAACAGAGGCGCTGACGGCGTTTTAAATGAAAGCGACTCAGAACTTCTCGATTCTTATATCCGGACACTGACCGCGGAGCTGGCCTCATTCGGTGTGCCGGAACATATCAGAAAGGATGGTGCGGATGATGAAACTTAAAACAATACTGGCCCTTCCCGAATGCCGGGTTCTCACAGAAGGCAGCCCGGAGCGGGAGATTTCCCGCGTATTCTGCTGCGACCTTTTAAGCATTGCCATGAGCAGGGCCCCCGCGGACGGGGTCTGGGTGACTGTGATGGGGAACAAGAACACCCTGGCCGTGGCTTCTCTTACAGATACCGCGTGCATCGTTCTGGCGGAAGGCGTTACTCTTGACGAAGGAACCCTCGCCAAGGCCGGTGAAGAAGGGATTGCTGTTCTCACCACCGATCTCCCGGTATTTGATATGGCATTGAAGATTTATCAGGCGGGCTGGAATGATCCCCCTGTACTATGATCTCCACATTCATTCCTGCCTTTCCCCATGCGGGGATGATGATATGACGCCGGCAAACCTGGTCGGCATGGCCGCCGTGAAAGGGCTGGAGGTGATCGCGCTGACGGACCACAATTCCTGCGCGAACTGCCCTGCTGCCGTTTATCACGGAGACAATTACGGGATCACCGTGATCCCCGGCATGGAACTGACTACAGAAGAGGAAGTGCATGTAATCTGCCTGTTTCCCGCTCTCGAAAACGCACTCGCTTTTGACGCGCTTGTATATGACAGACTGATCCCTGTCCCAAACAGAGTGGACATTTTCGGAAAACAGCAGATCATGAATGAGGCGGATGAAGTCATCGGGACAAAGGAGAACCTGCTCATCAACGCTGCCTCCATCTCCTTTGATGAGACATTCCCTCTTGTAGAATCATATGGAGGCATCGCCTATCCGGCACATGTGGATAAATCCTCCACCAGCCTGATCTCCAACCTGGGATTCGTACCGCCGGAGAGCACATTTACCTGCGCGGAATTCCACGACTTCAAGAATCTGCACCGGCTCAGAAAAGAACATCCGTACTTTGAAACATGCAATGTCATCTGCTGTTCAGACGCCCATTATCTGGGAGATATCCACGAGCCCGAATATCAGATCTATGCCAGATCAAAACAGAGGGAAGATATCCTGGATGCGTTGAAGAGCAAATGTGAAGGAACTGCGAACGGGGTCAGGCCCCTTTGAGGAGAAAATTCAGACGATTCTCCTCAAAGGGGCCTGACCCCGTTCACAGTTTTTTCACAATTCATACCAGCCGCTCTGTCCCAGTGTCCTCTCAATCTGTCTGCGGATTTCTTTTGTCTTTCCCGGATCAGTTCCACCGGAGCTGATCCCGATCACCGTCGCATCTGTCATGATTACTGAAGGGAAATAAAAATCACAGAGTGTTCTATCATCCGACACATTGACCGGGATTCCTTCCGCATGGCAGTCTTCGAAGATCTGCCGGTTCACTTCCCGGCTGTCCGTGGCCGCGAGAACCAATGCCGCGCCCGCGATGTCTTCTTTCTCGTATTCTCTTTGGACCGCGCGGATCGTTTTCCCTTTCTCCATTTCAAGAATCTCCTGACAGAGCCTGGGCGCGACGACACGGATCTGTGCGCCGAACTGAAGCAGTGTCCGCACCCTGCGCAGCGCGATTCTTCCGCCCCCTGCCACCAGCACGGTCCGGTCCGTCAGATCGATAAATACCGGAAAATATGGTCTCTCCATCCTCTCTGTCTCCTATCTGTCTCTTCTTTCTTCTGCGCCGCCTTTCCGCCAAAGCCGGACTCCGGCGCCCTGCCGGTTTCTCATCCGTCTGCCCTGTCCCGGCATCACATCATATACAGGAGGGCATTACAGATGCACGCCGCAATATTGCTGCCGCCTTTTCTTCCTTTTGCCACAATGTGGGGCGTGTTCTCAAGCTCCAGGATCATCTCCTTAGACTGTACTACATTCACGAACCCCACCGGAACAGCGATAATCAGCTCGGGTTTCAGCCCTCCCTCCCGGATCAGTTCCGAAAGGCGGACCAGCGCTGTGGGCGCATTGCCAATGGCGAAAATGAGCCCCGGAGCATCCTCATTTCCAGCCACGTTCCCCGACAGAGAGCCCCTTGCTTCCTGATACAGGACTGCCGCCTTATCCATACTGGCGGCTGCCCTTGTAGTCCCATTCCTGCGGGCAGCTTCGGCCACATCCTCGTCCGACATAAAACAGTACACCTGCCCGCCGTACTCACCCAGCCTCTTTTTGTTGATCCCTGCCTTTGCCATCTGGGTATCCGTCACGATGGAAGCGCCCTTTCGGATAGCGCTTAACGCCTTCTCCACCACATGTTCAGAGAAGACAAGATTGTCCGCGTAATCGAAATCCGCGCTGGTGTGGATACACCGCTTCACAATGGGCTCTGTCCCCGGGACAAGCTCTTTTTCGCCCAGTTCCTCTGTTATGATCTCAAAACTCCTTTTCTCTATCTGCGCAGGGAGCACCTGCTCCAGTTCTGTCTTCATGTTCTCTACCTTCCCTCTCCTGATGTCCGCCCTTTCCCCGGCTCCGCTTTTATCCCTTCCTGCCTCTCTCTTCTTACCGCCCTGTCGGCCGCTTCCTACCGAATCCTTGTGCTGATCCCGCACACGACCCGGTCTATCCTCAGGGAGCGCGCCGCCAGCCGGACCATAATCCTGCCCGTGCATTCCCGGTACTCCCGCTCAAACGCCTCCACCGGGACAAGCCCGCAGCCGATCTCATCACACACAAGAATGAGATCCGCGTTTTCTTCCAGAATCCGTGCCGCCAGCTCTTCCCAGCCTTTTCCCGCCTTCAGCCATCGTTTCACAAATTCCTGAAAATCATACACTGCCCTGCACCTTGAGATCGCTTCCAGGGCACAGCGTTTCCCGTCCGTCCATTCCATGCCGGGGTACAGCCGCTTCGCAAAGTCCAGCTTTCCCTGGAATGCGCCCCCCGTCACGATCTTCACGCCGTGGGCCGCAGATTTCCCCCTGACCGGGCTCTCCCCGGCGGGATCTTCTTCGTCCGGTTTCACTCTGCACGGCACGCCCCGCGCCACCTCTGTCACCCGGTCCGCCTCCTCTGCCAGAGCCCGGTTAATCCTTCCCAGTGTCTCTTTATACTCCACCATATCTGGCGAAGTCTCTGCGGACTCAGCGAACACATCATTGGTCACCACAACCAGATGCCTGCACCGGTGTTTGAGAGCGGTAATTCCCCGAATCACCGCCTCGGCGGCCCCTCTGCCGGCTCCTTCCTCCATATACATTTCGTTGGCAGTCAGATTGGAAAGGCACTCCACCAGGACATCCGATCCCGGACGGATCGGACAGTCCGCACTGTTTAGCTTTCCCGCGAAATCCGTGTACCACTCCAGCGTAACGAATCCTCTGCCAAAGCGCGCTCCGCGGTGTTTCTCAATCTTGCGCTCTGCCTCTTTGTCCCACGGAGGCATTGTTGCGATATAATACAGAGGCGGCTGCTCCCCGTATTCTGCGCTGCTTTCCTCTTCCGGCCGCACCTTCCCGGTCTCCCGGCGCCTGCCGCGCAGGATGCCGCACAGCTTCTCTTCCGCATAGGCGGATTTCCCGCTGCCGCTGCCGCCGGTAACAAGTTCCATCATGGCGTTTCCCTTCCTTTCCTGTCAGCTGATATCCGCATACCGGTACTCCAGCGCCCCGCTGGCCGGTATCTGGCGAAGTCCTGTGATCTGCGGATTCACCAGGTTCACACTCTTCATGGCATACAGCGGAATGATATAGAACTGCTCCCCCACCGCCCGCTCTTCCGCCTCATGGAGCAGACTGGAACGCACTGCCGGGTCCAGCTCCCGGCTGGATGCCTCTACGATGGCATCATACGTTTCGTCTTCTATCCCGCTGCAATTGTAGGTACTGTTGGACAGCAGCATGGACAGGTACGTATACGGGTCCGAGAAATCAGCGGTCCAGTTCATCCTGCACAGGTCAAAGTCCCCGGCGTGCCGGCTGCTGTAATTTGCCTGCAGCTCCTGGGGTTTCAGCTCAATCTCAATGTTCAGATTTTCTTTTAACTGCTCTTTGATGACCTGGGCAGTATCTGAATCCATCTCAAGAGTGGGATAACTGTATGTGAGCACCGGGAATCCTGCCCCGCCTGGGTATCCTGCCTCAGCGAGAAGTTCCCGCGCCCGCTTTATATCTTCCTCAAAGGGCTGTTCTGCCCCGTCCACAAAAGGTTCCCCTGTACTTTTATCGATCATGTACTTTGATACAAGGTTGTATGTGGGTTCTGTGTCTTCCCCCACGATCCGGCAGAGGTTTTCCCGGTCAATGGCAAGGTTGAACGCCTCCCTTACCCTCACATCGTCAAAGGGCGGTACATTCAGATTAAAATAAATATACCGCGTGGCAATCTGATCTGTCACCCGCAGGTCTTCCCTGCCCTCATATAACTCCATCACCGTGGAGGGAAGAGAGGCCGCCACATCCACTTCCCCCGTCTCATACGCAGCCGCCATTGACTGGGTATCGTCAAAGAAGCGGAATGTGATCCGGTCCAGGTTCACAGCCTCCTGATTCCAGTAGAACTCATTTTTCTCCAATACAAAATACTGGTCCGGGACGTATTCTTTCAGGGCGAAGGGACCGTTTGACAGACTGGTATCCGGGTCCTTATCCCACCCGCTGTCCACAGAATCCGCGTACGCCGCGCAGGAAGGCGTGTACACAGGCAGCCGCAGAAGGTCCAGGAAATACACACAGGGTTCTTTCAGGTGAAAGACCAGCGTATAATCATCCGGCGTATCCACCCCCAGTGTATCCATGGATGCTTCCCGGTTATAGACTGCCTCCGCGTTTTCAATGGGGAACAGATAGACCGCGTAGCCGCTCCCGGACGCCGGGTCCAGGGCACGGCGGATGGTATTCAGAAAATCCCCGGCCGTCACCGGCGTACCGTCGGACCAGAGCGCGTCCCTGCGCAGATGGAAGGTCCAGACAGTGGAATCCTCATTAACTTCGTAAGACTCCGCTGCCCGGTACTCAATCTTACCTTCCTCATCAAATGTAAGCAGTTCATCCAAGGCGGTCACAGAATACGTCAGATAAGTAAGGGCAATGGACCCCGCCGGGTCTAATGTCCCGGTCTCACTGTTGACCGCCACTGTAATTTCCTTTTTCCCGCCCGCGCGCTCTTCTTCTGCCGCGCATCCCGGCAGGGCTGCCGCGCACAGGAGCGCCGCCAAAAATATCGCTGTCCGTTTCTTTATTCTCATGTTTGTCACTCCTCCCACAGTTAAATCTGTGATGTCATCTCGTACCCTTCCGCACGTTTCCCTGAATGTTTCTCCGAATACAAAAAGCATGCCGCCATCCTTGTTCCGAAGGTATATGGACCGGGTACGTCTTCCCTGCAGCACTTCATGGCATAACCACAGGACGCCGCGAAGGGGCACCCTTCTTTTCTCTCTCTGTCCCCCACAGGTTCCGCAGCAGCTACAGGACGGATCTTCCCCGCTTTCAGCGGATCTGGCGGCAGTACGGAATTGAAAAGCAGTTTCGTGTAGGGATGCCACGGGTCAGAACACACATGCTCTGTATCCCCAGTCTCCGCCATCCGCCCCCGGCAGAGTACACCCATCCTGCTGCTCAGCTTTCTGATTAAGGGCAGATCATGGGAGATAAACAGGCAGGCAGTCCCGCGCTTCCTAATCATATCCAGAAGCAGCTTAAGAATCTGCGTTCTCGTGGCAGCGTCCAGCGCGGACAGCGCCTCATCACAGATCAAAAGGTCAGGCTCTGAGATCAGCGCTCTGGCAATCCCCACCCTCTGTCTTTCACCGCCGGATAATTCAGCGGGATACCGGTCAGCATCCTCTCTGGAAAGTCCTGCCATACCGAGCATTTCCACGGCTTTTTCCCGGCGCTCTGCCTCCGTCATCCCCCCCTGGGACTTCAGTGCCTCACACAGCGCCTGCCCGGCCGTCAGGCAGGGGTTCAGCGAGCCATAGGGGTCCTGGAATACCATCTGAATTCCGCCAGGCCCTGTCCCTGCCCGGGATTCCTGATCCAGCCGTTTCCCTTTGTACCAGACTACACCACTGTCCGGCCGCAGGATGCCCGTGAGAATCCTGGCAAGCGTGGTCTTCCCGCTCCCGCTCTCTCCCGCAAGGGCATAGATTTCTCCTTTCCGGATCTCCAGAGAAATATCCCAGATCCCTTCCTCCGTGCCGAAGGTCTTTGTCACGTGTTCCAGTTTCAGCAGAACTTCCCCTTCCTGCTCCCCGTTCCTGTGCCAGCTGCCGCCCCCGGCATCCTGGATCAACCTTTTCGTGTATTCACAGGCCGGCGAATAAAAGATCTCTTCCGCGTCCCCCTGTTCAACGATGCGGCCGCACTGCATCACGTATACCCGGCTGCACAGCGCCGCGATCACACCCATATCATGGCTGATCACAAGAAGGGACGTGCCGGTATCTTTCACGATGCGCCGCAGAAGCTGGATGATCTGTGCCTGGACCGCCGCGTCCAGGGCAGTGGTCGGCTCATCCGCGATTATCAGCTTCGGCTCGCACGCAAGGGCGATGGCGATGGCCGTCCGCTGGCGCATCCCTCCGGAGAGCTCAAATGGATACTGCCGCATCCGAAGCCGGGGAGAACGGATTCCCACCAGATCCAGCAGTTCTTCCGCCCGCTCCCTGGCCTCGCTCCTTGTACATTTCCGGTGCGCTCGGATGGTCTCCGTAATCTGGCGTCCGATCTTCACTGTGGGATTCAGACAGCTCAACGAATCCTGAAGAATCACGGCGATATCCCGGCCCGGCGTCACAGACCGGCCGCAGACAGAGATCGTATCCGCCGTAACGTCCGTCCCTTCTCCCAGCAGACCCATAACCGCCAGCATGGCCGTACTCTTCCCGGCGCCGGACTCTCCCACAATGCCCACCGTCTCTCCCCTTTCCACGGAAAAGCTGACATGATCGAGGGCCGCTCTCTGCCCCTGGCCTGTATGATATTGGACATTTAAATTCTCCACCTGCAGAATGTTCATCTGTTCTTTCCTTTCGAGACTGCCCCCTCAAGAGCCGTCCCCACCGCGTTAACTGCCAGAAGCATCACACAGAGCACGGCCAGAGGACACACGATCTGATTGGGATACAAAAGCATCTGGCCGCGCGCCTCCTGGATAATTGTCCCCAGACTTGCCGCCGGAGGCGCAATCCCCACCCCGAGAAAACTTAAGAACGCCTCTGTAAAGATGGCCTGAGGGACCAGAAAAATCAGGTTCACAAGAATCGGTCCCGCCGCATTGGGGAGCAGATGCCTCCACAGAATCCGCATCCGGGACAGCCCTTCCATTCTGGCCGCGGCCGCATAGTCCGTCCCTTTGAGCCTGATCACCTCGCCCCGGACAATGCGCGCCATGTCGATCCATCCTGACACACACAGTCCCAGGATGATGCTCCCCGCGCCCGCTCCCATAACCAAAGTAATCAGGATCACGTAGAGCATGGAAGGGATGGAGGCGATAATATCCGCCGCCCGCATCATCACCATGTCCGCATACTTTCCCGCATAGCCTGACACTGCCCCGTAAAGGACGCCAAAGGCTCCATTGATCAGCGCGCTGGAAATTCCGATCAGCAGGCTGATGCCCGCGCCGTACCAGACCCTGGCAAAGATATCCCTCCCGAACTTGTCCGTCCCGAACAGATGGGTCAGGGACATGGCCTGATTCTGGATCTCCGCATTCTGTTCCGAATAAGACCAGGGCCAGAACAACGGCACCAGGATGGCGAGCAGAATCCAGACGCCCAGGATCACGCATCCCGCAAAAGCCCCTCTGTTCCATCCGGGCGGACCCGGTATCTGGTTTCTTCTCTTCATCCGTCCTGCCTCCTTTTTCCGCCTATTTCTCACTGTATGACCGGCGCGTCCTGGGGTCCATCCACGCGCAGACCAGGTCCGTCGCCAGGTTCACGAATATGACCACGGCGCCCATGAATACCGTCAGTCCCAGGATCAGCGTATAATCCCGGTTTGTGATGGAACTTACAAATTCCCTGCCAAGGCCGGGAATCGTAAAGATACTCTCCACCACAAAACTGCCGGTAAGCAGAAATGCCGATGCAGGACCCACATAATTCAGCACCGGTATCCACGCGTTCTTCAGGGCATGGGTAAAGAGAATCCGCCCTTTTCCAAGCCCTTTGGCCCGGGCAGAAAGCACATACTGCTTTCCCATCTCCGCGGCCAGCGTATTTGCCGTCAGCCTTGCGATAACTGCCGCCGGATAGAGGGACAGCGACAGGACCGGGAGCACGTAATGGGCCGGCGTCAAAAGCCCTGCCGCCGGGAACCATCCCAGCTTCACACTGAAGAGAAGGAGCAGGAGTATGGCTATGGCAAAATTAGGAATGCCTGCCGCCGCCATTCCCACTGCCGCAATTCCTTCCTTTATGACCTTTCTCTTTGACACCGCCCGGATGATCCCAAATCCTGTCCCCAGCACTGCCGCTGTCAAAAGAGCCAGAATCCCAAGTCCCGCTGTAACCGGCCAGGTCCTCCCGATGATCTCTGCCACCGGGGTATCCGGCTCCTGGTACGAGATCCCCAGATCCCCCTGCACAAGACCGCCCATATAGGACAGATACTGGTCAAAAAGAGGCGCATTCAGCCCGTATTCCTCCTCTACAGCCTCCACCACGTCTGTGGACACTGCCCCGTTCTGAAAGGGACTGCCCGGCATCAGCCTCACAAGGAAAAAGGATGTAGTCGCGAGGACGAAAAGAGAAACGATTCCTGTCAATATACGTTTCAGGGTATAACGAAACATCTCCCTGCCCTCCTTTCCTGCGGGTCTGCGCCTGCCGCGCAGATCACATTCTCCGCGCCAGTGTAATACCCGTTTTATCCAAACGGCTCCCGCCGTCAATTTCTGCCCTGCCGGCTGTCTTTTCCGAACAGTTCCCGGATCTTTTCGATCATACTGTCCATGGAAGCCTTCTCTGATACATGGATCTCCATCCCGTATTTCGCCGCCTCGGAAGCGGTCTGTTCCCCGATACAGACCGCTCGGACTTTCGCCCGATCCGCTTCCTTTACAGTCTGTGCGAATCCTTTGACCGTAGACGCGCTGGTGAAGGTCACGGCGTCAATCTCTCCTCTGCTGATCATTTCGCCGATCCTTTCCTGAAGGAAAGGGTGTGTCTCATACCGTGTCTCGTACAGTGGAATATCCTCTACATCCATCCCCGCCTCCAGCAGAGGCGGAAGCAGTTCCTCCGACCCGTTCCGGGCTCTTACTGCCGTGATATGGCTGCCTGCCTGCACTGTCTTTGCGAGCGCCTCCCCCAAAGCTTTGGCACTGTACACCTGGGGCACCAGATCCGGGATCAGCCCGCGGTCCTTAAGGGCCAGGGCCGTACCGGAACCGATGGCCGCGATCCGGACATCCGCCCCGCCCGAAAAAAGGCTTCGCAGATCCATCTCCATTTCCATCAGCTCCTGAAAGAACACGTCAACTCCCGCGGGGCTGGTAAAGACAAGCCATTCCTGCCCTTTCCGCCCGCGCGTCCTCTCCAGTGCCTCCTTCAGGCGTCCATTGGGGTGGACCGCTTCCGTGCGGATGGCCGGCATCTCAATCACCTGGGCGCCCAGCGCCCTGAGCCGCCCTGCCAGGGAGGAGCTTCTCTTTCTCGGTCTTGTGACCAGGAACTGCCTGCCGCCCAGCACCCGGTCTTCCGCCCAGTGCATCTGCTCCGCCAGGGCGCACACCCTGCCCACCACAATGATGGCAGGCGTCTGTATCCCCGCGCGGTCAGAACATTCTTTTAATGTGCCGACGGTGGCAGTAACTCTTCTCTGCCCCGCGGCGGTCCCATTCTCCAGGACCGCTGCGGGCAGATCCGGGTCCATCCCGGCTTTCATCAGCCCGTCCAGCAGAAACGCCATAGAGGAAAGTCCCATCAGGAAAACCAGCGTCCCCTTCAGTCTGACAAGCGCAGGGAAGTCCAGATCCACCTGCCCGCCTTTTCTCGCATGCCCGGTGATTACATGGAACGAGGAGGCATAGTCCCGGTGTGTTACAGGAATCCCTGCGTAAGCGGGCACAGCCGCCGCGGAAGTCACCCCCGGGACCACCTCAAAAGGAATCCCTTCTGAGAGGAGAGCTTCCAGCTCTTCCCCGCCCCTCCCGAACACAAAGGGGTCTCCTCCTTTCAGACGCAGGACCCGTTTCCCTCTCCGGGACTCCCGCACAAGGATCTGGTTAATCTCCTCCTGGGGAACGGGATGATTTCCCGCGTGTTTTCCTACGTAGATGGCCTCCTTTCCCTCCGGAATCCGGCTTAAAATTTCCGCGCTGATGAGGGCGTCATACACGATCACGTCCGCCTGTTCAATCAGTTCCGCCGCCTTCAGGGTCAGCAGGGCGCTGTCCCCGGGGCCGGCTCCCGCAAGCCATACTTTTCCTTCCATGGTCCCGTCTGCCAAAATCATCCCTTCTTTGGGGATTCCTTGTGATTGTTTCATAATTCCTGTTCTCCGATCTTGATTTCTGCCTCCGCAGCTTTCCCTCTCCCCGGCCACGCCGCTTCCAGCGTTTCCCAACGGCAGGGAATCTTCCTCTTTTTTAAGCGCGCCGCTTCCGACGCTTCCCGCCGGCAGGGGATCTCCCTCTTTCTGAACGCGCCGTATCCAGCGCTTTCTGCCGGCAGGGCATTTCACCCTGCCTGAACGCGCCGCATCAGCTCCCGCGCCAGCTCCTCCCCGGCCTGGGCCGCGCGGGCGGCATCCGCGCAGACCGTCCCCTTTTCATAGGTTCCTGTCTTCTCTTCATAATACAGGGCAGAAAGCCGCAGCTCATTTCCTAAGACCCGGGCATGGGCCGCGCTGGGGGAAGTGCACCCCCCTTCTGCCGCGCGGATAAACTGCCGCTCCGCCAGGGCGGCGGCCCGGCTCTGCGGACAATCCAGCCGTTCCATCCACGCATAGTTCTCCCCGCGCCGCCCCTGGATGGCCAGGATTCCCTGCCCGGCGGCCGGGATCATCTCTTCCACAGAGAAATACCGGTAGATCACCTGCTCCAGCCCCATCCGCTTCAGCCCGGCCGCGGCAAGAAGTGTCCCATCATATCCCCCGGTCTCAAGCTTGTGCATCCGGGTCTGGATATTTCCCCGGATTCCGCGGAACGTACATCCCGGATACAGGGCCTCCATCTGAAGCATCCGTCTCCGGCTGGACGTTCCGATGACCGGGCTGGAGGGAAGTTCTTCAAGGGTTTTCCTAATTAGAAGCACATCCCTTGGGTCCTCCCGCCTGCTGTAACCGAGAATGGGCAGCTCCTCCCTGACCTCCATGGGCACGTCTTTTAAACTGTGGACGGCCAGGTCAATCTTCCCTTCCATCAGGGCCCGGTCAAGCTCCTTTACAAACAAGCCTTTTCCCCCGATCTTTTCCAAGCTTTGATCCAGGATTTGATCGCCGGTTGTCTTCATGGTCATAATTTCCGCCTTCACGCCTGGCGCTTCTTTTTCAATGCGTTCTTTTATCATCTCTGCCTGTCTGACTGCCAGGGCGCTCTCCCGGCTTCCAATCCGAATTACAGAATACATGGCGCATCCTTTCCCTTCTCGATAATCTCATAGACTGCTTCCATATTCACGCTGCCGCGGATAATATCCGCAAGCCGGTCATACTGTTCTTCTTTGTACGCCTTCCAGTCCCTGGCCTGGATCTGTGAGGGATCGCATCCCTTCCTTCTCAGCAGGGCCGAGAGGAATCCTCCCGCGGCTTCCGGCGCGTCAAAAATCCCATGTACATAACACCCGTATACATTTCCCCGGCAGGCACCGTCCTTAAGGACTGTCCCATGCCCGGACTCGGCCCCGCTGCCTTCATCTTCCCGATTGATGCTTACAAGCTGGCTGGCACTGTCTGTGAGGGAACTTTTCCCCATATGGATCTCATATCCCGTAAACGGCAGGCCCGACATCTCCCCCAGAATTCCTTCCGGGGCAAGGAAGTTCCCACGGACTCTTGTGGTCCGCTTTTCCGAGAGGAATACCGTTCGCACGGGAAGAAGGCCCATACCCGCCACTTTTCCTCCCCGCTCTGTGCCTTCTGGATCGGAGATCTCCTGCCCCAGCATCTGATATCCACCGCAGATTCCAAACACCAGCCCGCCCCGGTCCGCGTACTTTAGGATCTTCGCCTCCAGGCCGCTCTGGCGCATCCAGAGAAGATCCTGGATGGTATTTTTACTGCCCGGCAGGAATACGGCATCTGGCTCACCGAACTCTTCCGGGGAGGTGATATACCGCAGGGACACCTCTTCTAAAGACTCCAGGGGGGCAAAGTCCGTAAAATTCGAGATCCTGGGCAGACGGATAACCGCGATGTCCACAAGCCCCGGCTTTTCTTTTTTGGAGAACCGCCCGGTCAGGCTGTCCTCCTCATCGATGTCCAGATAGAAATATGGAACGACCCCCAGCACCGGAATCCCGGTCTGCTCCTCCAGCATGGACAGCCCTGGTTTTAAGATAGAGACGTCGCCTCGGAACTTATTGATAATCGTCCCCTTGATCCGCCTCCGTTCCTCCTCTTCCAGAAGCAGGATTGTCCCTGCGATCTGGGCGAAGACCCCGCCCCGGTCAATGTCCCCGGCAAGGAGCACCGGCGCGTCCGCCATTTCCGCCATCCCCATATTTACGATGTCATCTTTCTTCAGATTGATCTCCGCCGGGCTCCCTGCCCCCTCAATCACGATCACGTCGAAACGGGAGGATAATTGCGCGTAGGCCTCCATCACCGCGGGGACATACTCCCTCTTGCGGCGGTAATACTCCACAGCGGACATCACTCCCACGGGTTTTCCGTTTAGGATCACCTGGGACCCTGTGTCATTGGTCGGCTTTAAGAGGATTGGATTCATGCATGCTTCCGGTTCGATCCCTGCCGCCTCTGCCTGCATGACCTGTGCCCGCCCCATCTCCAGCCCTTCCCTGGTAATATAAGAATTCAGCGCCATGTTCTGAGACTTAAAAGGAGCGGCCTTTACTCCGTCCTGCTTCAGGACACGGCACAGTCCTCCTGTAAGAATGCTCTTCCCCACATTGGACATGGTTCCCTGTATCATAATCGGTCTCGCCATCACGGTTCTCCTTTCTCTGTCCTTTCTCTCAGTCTGCTGTCTCTCGCATTTTCTATGGTACAGCACTTCAAGGTTCCACGCTTTTTATCACTTCCCGCAGCGCCTCCAGAAGCCGGGTATTCTCCTTCGGCCGCCTCACAGCTGTGCGGTACCAGCCTTTCTGAAGCCCCCGGTAATTTCCGCAGTCCCGGATTAAGATTCCTTTCTCCTTTAAGCGTTCTGCCAGATCGATGCCGCTGTGCATCAGAATGAAATTCGCCTCCGAGGGAATGACCCGGATTCCCATCTCTGTAAGCTTCCCTTCCATCCGGGCCCGTTCTTCCCGGATGAGGTCTCTCGTCTCTTCCGCCCGGCGCTCTTCCGTCTCGGAGAGAGCGGCCCTCCCCGCCTCCTGCGCCGGGATGGAGACGTTCCAGGGCTGGCGCACCTTCTGCATCCGCTCTATCAGTTCCAGATCCGAAGTGATCCCATATCCCAGCCTAAGGCCGGGGATGGCATGCATCTTTGTAAACGCCCTCACCACAAAGAGCCAGGGGTTCCCCCCGATCTCCTTCTCCCCATAGTACGCGGTCTCCTGGTCCGCGAATTCGATAAAACACTCATCCAGCACAAGCCGGATCTGGTTCTCCCGGCAGCGATCTATGACGCGGCGCAGAAGGTCCCTGCCGGTCACCTGGCCCGCAGGATTTGATGGGGAACAGAGGAACACCATATCCAGTTCCTCTGTCAGATCATCGAGGATGCGCTCCGTAAGCCGGAAGTTCTCTTTCTCTTCCAGGTAGTGATACCGCACCCGGCAGCCCACGGCCCGCAGCGCCTGCTCGTATTCTGAGAACGCGGGGACAGGGATCAGCGCCTCCGCCGGCCGTTCTGCGGCCGTGATGGAGAAGAAAAGTTCCGCCGCGCCGTTTCCCGGCAGAAAGCAGCTGGACGGAATCCCGGTGCGTTCCGCCAAAGCCTCCCGCAGGGCGCGGCACCGGCTGTCCGGGTAGGCGAAGCATTGGTCCACGCCCCTTTTCGCCGCTTCCAGCACGGCACCGGACGGTCCCAGCGGATTTATATTTACGGAAAAATCCAGCATATCCCTGTACGTATAAATATCTCCTCCATGTCCGTATTCCATGTCATTCTCCTCTTTTTCCTGACGTTTCTGCTTTCCTTTTCCCCTGCTTCACACCAGCAGGATCACGGCCAGCCTGATCCCCCCGCAGAGAAGCAGGGTTAAAATCTCCGCCCCGTACATCAGCCTTCCGGCCCTTAAAATGTCCTCCGGTTCAATGGGGCGCAGGGCATCTCCGATAAACTCTTTTTTATAAAGTTTCCCAAAATAGACTGCGTCCCCGGCCAGCCTGACTCCCAGCGCTCCCGCGCAGACGGATTCTGTCTGCGCCGCGTTGGGGCTTGTGTGTTTCTTCCGGTCCCGGCGGTGAATCTTCCACGCATTCTTCCCGTCCAGGCCGGTGAGAAAGGCGGCCGCTGTCATAAACAGCGCTGTAACCCGTGAAGGGATGTAGTTAAAGACATCGTCCATTTTCGCGGGAATCCTGCCAAACTGTAAGTATCTGTCGTTTTTATATCCCAGCATGGAATCCATCGTATTGACCGCTTTATAGAGGAAGCCTAAAGGCGCTCCGCCGATCAGCAGGAACATGAGAGGAGCTGTCACCCCGTCAGAAGTATTTTCAGCCACTGTCTCCACCGCAGCCTTGGTAACGCCCTCCTCTGTGAGACATTCGGTATCCCTTCCAACGATCATGGAGACCGCCGCTCTCGCCCCGGGAAGATCCTGCGCTTTAAGCCTCTCATACACCTTCCGGCTCTCAGATGCCAGGCACCGTGCTGCCAGGATCTGGTAACACCAGAACGCCTCCAGCAGGAAAGAAAGCACCGGGTGGACAAGCCCTGCCAGAAAAAGGACAGCCGCCGGGATGCCGTATGCCAGCGCCGCGGTTAAAACCCAGAGCACGCCTCCCGCCGCGGTCAGGTGCGCGCCGCAGCATTTCCTCAGCTTACGCTCCCCCCAGGAGATCCCGTTCCCGATCAGCCGCACCGGATGGTACAGCCACACCGGATCTCCGAACAGAAGATCCAGCAGTACGCCCGCCGCGCAGGCCGCAAGTGTCATCTCCATTTTTCCTACTCCTTTACCCGATCTTCTTTACGCCACGCAGGATCTCCCTCCCGCTCTTCCACTCCGCTTCTTCTGCCTGGGCAGAATAACCGCATCCGTTCCCTGCCTGCCAGTCATAGAACCCATGCTCCCCTTCTGCCAGCCGGGAAAGAGCGGCCATAATGGTCCCCCCGTGGACCACGAACGCCGCGCATTCGACCCCTTCTGACATCCAGATGCGGACCCATTTCTTCACACCGTCCGCGCACCGCTGCCGGAATGCCTCCTGGGACTCCCCTCCGGGAAACGCGGTCATCCCCCCTGAGCTGATCCACGCAGTGTAGGCCGGTTCATCTTTGAGTTCTTCATAGGTCTTCCCCTCAAATCTGCCAAAATCACACTCCCGGAGCATGGGCTCCGTCCGCGCCGGCGTCCCAGGCCAGATCAGCTCTGCCGTCTCCAGGCACCGCTTCATAGGGCTCGCCGTCAGGCACCGGACCTGCGGATACCGGACTGCCCCCTGCCCCAGCTGCTGTTCCCGGAACCTCTCCGCGGCCAGGGCAGACAGGGATTCATCTGTGCTGCCGATATACTGTCTCTTTTCGTTTCCCGGCGTGGGCAGGTGCCGGATAAAAATTACTTCCATAGACATCCTCCCGCAAGGACCAGGACAGCCAGCATGACAAGCTCGCACACTTGGAGGAAATACCCCGCCAGATCCCCGGTGGTCCCGCCGAACTGCTTTTTCCCGAGCCGGAAATAGTGGACAAATACAAGGAAGGCCGACAACACCGCGAGCGAACCGGCTGCAGGAGAGCATCCTGCCATCATCCCAGAGCAGACCACTGCCCACACAATCAGCACCACACGTACCCGCTTTCTCTGGGCACCGTCCTGAAATGTCTTAAGGAGCCCGCTGTTCTTCGCCGCAGGGAAGCTCACCACAGAGATCCCGCTCAAAGACCTGGAAAGGGGAAACATCCACGCCGCCGCGGGAAGGACAGACCGGTCCGCCTCACTCCAGAGCGCGGCGTTCAGAAGAAAATACGCGCACACCCAGATCACCGCAAATGCCCCGGTGTGGGAATCTTTTAAAATCGCAAGCTTTTTCTCCCGGTCTCCATAGGAGCTGAGCGCGTCCATCGTATCCGCGAAGCCGTCCATGTGGATTCCCCCTGTCACCAGCAGCGGAATCAGGGTCATGACCGCGGAGGAGAAAAGGCTGCCGCATGATGCGCGCGTCAGAAGCAGAGATCCCGCCGCGTACTCCAAAGCCCCGACAGCCAGTCCTGCCACAGGGAAAAAACACATCGCATACTTCATACTTTTTTCGTCCCACTTCACTGTGGGGACCGGGATCTTTGAATACATGGCCAGCGCCACTGCCAGGGATCTTAACAGACTCATCATGCCCTCAACCTTCCATCTTTTCCTACTTCAATTCTTCATATTGTTCAATCTGGATTTCCTCGAACGTGCTCATCTGGTTATAGACCTTCAGGCCCATCTCCAGAAGCGGCAGCACAGCCACCGCGCCGCTCCCCTCGCCCAGGGACATCCCGCAGTCGATCAACGCAGAGAGGTTCAGCGCCTCCAGCACCATGCCTCCCGCCGGCTCGCCGGAGCGGTGGGACGGCATCATATAGTCAGCGGCCGCCGGCGCCATACGCGCGGCGCACAGTGCCGCCGCGGAGGAGATAAATCCGTCAATGACCACCGGCACATGACAGAGGGCGCCTCCCAGGAAAACGCCTGTCAGCCCCGCGATATCCAGACCTCCCACTTTCGCCAGCACGTCCAAAGCGTCCTCTTTATCCGGCGCATTGACTTCCACCGCCCTGCGGATGGCACGGATCTTCCTCTGAAGGCCTTCCGTGGTAAGCCCGGCTCCCCTTCCGGTCACGGTCTCCGGGTCCTTCTGAAGAAGGACGGACACCACGGCGCTGCTGGTGGTGGTGTTCCCAATTCCCATCTCCCCGGTAGCAATAATATCGTAGCCTTTCTCCGCCAGCTCCTGCACAAGGCGGACCCCGGTGAGGATAGCGCGCTCTGCCTCTTCCCGTGTCATCGCCGGCTCTCTGGTCATATTTTTTGTGCCATATGCCACTTTATATTCCGGTCTTGTCACATGCTCTACATCCCGGACCACACCGATATCCACGGGAAAGACATCCACCCCGGCCACCTCCGCCATCAGAGTGACACTGGCCGCCTTCTTTGTGAAATTCTCTGTCACAATGGCAGTCACTTCCTGACCGGTCTGGGTCACGCCTTCCTCCACAACTCCATTGTCCGCGCAGAGAATCACAAGTGCTTTCTTATCCAGGCGGTACACGGATGTCCCCTTAATTCCCGCCATGCGGATTACCGCATCCTCCAATTTTCCCAGACTGAACAGGGGTTTGCCCACTGTCTTCCATCTGGCCTGCGCCGCTCTTTCGCTCTCCCTGTCAGATGGCTTAATCTCCTGTAATACTTCTTCCAGATTCATCATTTTCTCCTCCTGTACTGCTGTTCCTTCTCTCCAGGCATCTTTTCACGAACCGCTCCGCAAAGACAGGCAGGGAGGGCAGGTAAAGATGGGGATATCCGGCGAACAGGTTCCCTTCCATATGGATGCAGGCCCATCTCCTGCGCCCATCCGGTTTCACCGCCTCACAGGCCTCCCCGCTGTCAGTGCTGTCCCAGTAATGGAATTCATGCCCCCGGATCTCTTCCCCCGGAAACAGGTATCCGGCTGTCTTTAAGCAGTCCCCCCGCACGCCTTCCTCTGAGGCCGGGCGGATGGAAACATACCCGAACCGGACCAGTTTCCCTGTGGGGAATGTCTTTCCCGTAAACACGCCCGCCATGGGATATCCCCTCCCTTCGCTGTCCTCCATCTCTTCATGAAGATACATAAATCCCCCGCACTCAGCCAGACAGGGCATCCCGGAGCGGACCGCGTCCCGGACGGACCGGCACATCCCCCGGTTCTCTGACAGCCCGCGGGCATACAGCTCCGGATACCCGCCGCCCAAGATCAGTCCGTCCAGATCCGCAGGCAGCGCCGCGTCAGAAAGGGGGCTGAAAGGGATCAGACGGCATCCCAGATTCTCAAGGAGCCTTAAGTTCTCCTGATAATAAAAACAAAAGGCGGCATCCCGGGCAATCCCGATCCGGACGTTCTCTTCCCCGGACGGGCAGGCAGACTCCGCCTCCCGGGCGGTCCCGCTGTCCTCTCCTTCGCAGGCCGCTTCCTCCCGGGCAATCCGCAGAATCTTTTCTAGATCCACAGTCCGGGACAAGCGTTCCCCGGCCTGGGCAGCCCTGACCTTTCCATCCTTTCTCTCCTGAGGCGTAACCAGGCCCAGGTGCCGGCTCTCCATGGAGAATGCCTCATCCTCCGGCAGGTAACCCACCACGGGGATGGCGTATCCCATGGCCTGAAGCTCCCGCTCCAGCATGGACTTAAGCCTCGGATAAAGCGCGTCAGACACTCGGTTTAAAAGAATCCCCCGGATGCGGCTGTCTTTCCGGTATCCCAGCATTCCCTTGATCAGCGCGGCCAGGGACAGGGAAGCCCCCCGGCATGGGATTACAAGAATCACCGGAAGCCCCAGCGTCCGCGCCACATCATAGGAGCTGGCCCTATCGGACTCCAAGGACATGCCGTCATAATATCCCATCACGCCCTCCGTCACAGCCAGGTCCGCGCCCGAGATGTGCTCCGCATACCCCTGCCTAAGTTCTTCCCTTTCGGAAAAGAACAAATCCAGGTTCCTGGAATCGATGCCCAGCACTTCCCTGTGAAACATGGGGTCAATATAATCCGGACCGCACTTGCATGCCCGCACAGTAAGCCCGCGCTTCTTATAAGCCTGCATCAGCGCGCAGGCTGCCGCTGTCTTGCCGCTGCCGCTGGCGGGGGCGGCAAGCAGGATTCCCGGTACCCGCATCAGACCTCACTCCTTCCTCCTGCCGCGATTACATACACCGGATTCTGTCCGGTCATCATATGGTATCTGCCAAGTTTCCGCGCCCGGGATGCCATGACCTGGGTAACCCGGGCATCCTTCAGAAGTCCCTTCTCCTCGGCCTCCACCGCCTCACGCAGGGTCTCCAGGGAGACCGCGTTGACCACAATGCGCACGTCCGGCGATTTCAAAAGGACAGCCTTCAGGATCTCTTTGAGGCTGCCGGAACTCCCCCCGACAAAGACATGGGTAGGCGCTTCCAGCTGCTCAAGCGCCTCCGGGGCAATGCCCTCTATGACGCGGATGCCGTCTGCCCGGAACTTCTTCCGGTTCTGGCGGATCAGGGCAGCCGCGTCCGGGTCCTTCTCGATGGCATAGACCCGGATGCCCGCATTGGAGAGGGCTGCTTCCACGGACACGGACCCCGTGCCAGCTCCCACATCGTACACAACCGCGTTTCTCGTCAGCCGCAGACTGGCAATGCTGACTGCCCGCACCTCCTCCTTTGTCATGGGAGCGCTCCCCCGGAGGAAGGCCTCATCCGGCAGGTGACAGCAGGCGGACAGATCCGGGGCCGGGTTCTCTGCCAGCACAGTGCACAGCCCGTCCAGGTCCGTATCCGCAAGTTCCCTCACCCGGCCGGATAAGATCCGTTCATCCGGGTAGGAAAGCCGGCTTCCCGCATGGAGCAGGACTTCATCCATCCCATATTCCCGGAACCGTTTCAGGACCTTTCGGCCGGTATCTTTCCCTCCCAGAAGGAGGAAGGTCTTCCGGTTCCTGCTGACTGTCTGGATGAAATCCACATCTTTCCCGTGGAGGCTGACCAGTGCCGCGTCCTCCCAGGATGTCTGAAGTGCCGCAGCCAGGCAGGATACAGAAGCAATGCCCGGCACCATCCGGGTCTCACACCCCGGCATTTCCTCTTCCAGCCTCTCTTTGAGCATCTTCGCTCCGCTGTAAAATCCCGTATCCCCGGAGAGCAGAACCGCGATCTTCGCATACTCCGGATGCTGCCGGATATAGGCGACGATCTGTCCGCCCCGGTACTCCGCGAAGGCCGGTTTCCCTCCGGCCGTTTCCAGATACCGCACTGCCTGAAGCATCCGCTCCGCGCCGATCAGGCAGTCCGCGCCCTCAATGGCTGCCGCCGCCTGAACGGTCATGGTCCGCTCCGTCCCCATACCGATCCCCACAAGGGAGATCCGCTGCTTTCTCTCACACATCTTGATACCCTCTTGGCGTCACCATGCGCCCGTTTAATTCCATGGTCTTTGAATTCCCGATAAACACCGTGGAGAACATATCCACCTGCGTCTCTTTCAACTGTTCCAGCTTAAGGACCTGGCAGGATTCTCCCTCTCTCCCGATATTGCGGGCGATCCCGCACACGGTCCCCGGATCTCTGGAGTCCAGGATAATCCCGCAGGCCTTCTCCAGATAGTCCGCCCGTTTCCGGCTGGAGGGGTTATAAAGACAGATCACGAAATCCGCCTCCGCTGCGGAGCGCAGACGCCTCTCAATGGTCTCCCAGGGCGTGAGAAGGTCGCTTAAGCTGATCACCGCGAAGTCGTGCATCAGGGGAGCTCCGAGGAGCGCAGCGCCGCCGGACGCCGCTGTGATCCCCGGCACGATCTCAATCCCGGTCTGGGGGTATTCCCTGCCGATCTCACAGATCAGTCCCGCCATGCCGTATACACCTGCGTCCCCGCTGCACACCATAGCCACGTCCTGCCCTTTCTCCGCCTCCGCAAAGGCCATGCGGCACCGGTCCGCCTCCCTGCGCATAGGGGTGCTTAGAAACTTCTTATCCGGGAACTGATCCCGGATCAGATCAATATATACTGTGTAACCGATAATCACCGGACACTGTTTCAGTACGTTCCTGGCCCGGACCGTCATCTGGTCTCCCGCCCCCGGTCCAAGCCCTGTTACAAAGATTTTTCCCATTCGTTCTCTCCTTATCGAAACCGCCTTTTATCAGCCCTTAACCCGGCTGTCTTCCTGACGGGCCCTTTTTTGTCCCCGGCAGGTTCATTCCTGGGACACGCCTTCGCGGAACTCTGTGGTAAAAGCCGGGTCGTAGAGCTTCGACCGCTCATAGCCTCCATCCAGAATGTTCCCTACAATAATCAGGGCGGTCTTTGTCACATTCTCCGCCTCTGCTGTCTCCGCCAGCGTCCCGACAGTGCAGGGCAGTACTTTTTCATCCGGCCATGTAGCCTTATACACAATGGCCGCCGGGGTTTCCGCCTCATACCCCCCGCGGATCAGCTCCCCGGAGAGTGCTCCCAGCATTCCCGTGCTTAAAAAGATCACCATGGTGGCCTGATGGGCGGCAAAGGAGGCAATGGACTCCCGGTCCGGCACCGGGGTGCGGCCTGCCATCCGTGTAATCACCACGGACTGAGAAATGCCGGGCAGGGTATACTCCGCGCCCAGGGCCGCCGCCGCCCCGCAGAAGGAGCTGACTCCCGGGCACACTTCATAGGGAATCTCCTCCCGCTTCAGAGCATCCATCTGTTCCCGGATCGCCCCGTAAAGGCAGGGGTCCCCGGTGTGAAGGCGCACGATCTCCCTGCCTTCCCGGTGCCCCTCTCTCATTACATCCAGCACCTCCTCCAATGTCATGACGGCGCTGTTATATACCCGGCATTCTTCTCTGCACAGTGAGAGAAGACCGGGGTTTACCAGGGACCCCGCATAGATCACGATATCCGCGCTCTGAAGGAGACGCTGTCCCCGCACGGTGATCAGGTCCTCTGCCCCGGGACCCGCGCCCACAAATGTAATCATCTCTTCTCTCCTCCTTATCCTTCTTTGACGATGAGCAGGGAATAATATCCCGCCTGCCCCGGGATCTCTTCTGCTCCCCGGAAGATCCGCTCCTGTTCCATGCCACAGTTCTCCACCATCATTACATCCATCTTTCTCTCTGTCAGGATCTGTTTCACTTCCGGCATCTTTCTCCCCGCTTTCATAAGCACCTTGGTCCCGGGAAGGTCCAGGCTCTCCTCAATCCCGTAGGAAGCCGGTACAATATGGATCTCCTCCCGGTTCTCCGCAAGAGGGATATTCAGCCTGGCCGCCGCCGCGCAGAAAGAAGGGATACCCGGCACAAGCGCTGTAGGATACCCTGCGCGCGCGAGCCTCTTATGTATATACATACACGTGGAATATACGGCAGGGTCACCCAGTGTCAGGAACGCCATATCCTTTCCCCCATCCAACAATTCTGCCGCCGCGCTGGCACTCTGGTCATGAATGTCTTTTAACACGGTTTTCTCCTTTATCATGGGCATGGGCAGGAACAGCTTTGCCTTCCCCTCCAGCTCCGGGACCGCCTGCAGAGCGATCTGGTATGCGGCGCATTTCTCCAGATAAGCGCCGTGGGCGCTGCCCGGTCCTTCCTCATAGACCGGGGAGAGAAGTCCCGGATCTGACACGGGCAGCGCCGCCACCTGGCATTCCCGGATCAGCTTAACCGCCTTTAATGTCAGCAGTTCCGGTTCCCCCGGCCCCACTCCGATTCCCGTAAAAGTTCCGCACATCACTTGGTCTCCTCCTATTCCTTCCTAATCTTTTCAAGCAGGGCGTCTGCCCCTTTTGTTTTTCCTAACACCCCGTCTTCCGTCGAAAACAGGACCGCCTCCACAGCAAGTTCCTCCCCGGCCCGCCTTTTGAGCACATCCCCGATCCGTTCCATCACCGTATCCATCACCGGTGCCGCAAGGTCTTTCTCCTTCAAAATCTGAAGCGCCTCCGTCGTATTAATGCAGTCCATGATCCGCTGAACTGTGTACCGGTCCGCCCCTGCCATGGCGGCATGTGCCGCCAGCACTTCCATCCTGCAGTCCGCCTGCCTGGAATGAGTATTCATCACCCCGGCCGCCACTTTTACCAGCTTCCCTGCATGCCCGATGAGAAGAATGCCCTTCATCCCCAGCATGCGCGCGTCATCGATGGTCTCCCCGATGTAGTTGCTGCATTTGACTGCACAGGACAGGTCAGCCCCCATCTCCTGTTCCAGGAAATCACTGCCATAATTCCCGGGGGTAACACAGCAGAAAGCATGTCCATTATCCCTTAACACCTTCATTTCCAGATAAATGGTATCGGTCAGGGCCTTTTCACTCATGGGCTCTACAATCCCTGTTGTGCCCAGAATGGAGAGACCGCCCTCAATCCCCAGCCTGGGATTAAAGGTTTTTTCCGCGGTTTTTTCTCCCTCCGGGATGGAGAGCGTCACATGCACAATCCCTGTACGCCCGTACTTTCGGCAGATGCCTCCCACGGCCTCCCGGATCATCTTTCTCGGGACCCGGTTCACCGCCGGGGCGCCCACCGGCTGCTCCAGCCCCGGGCGGGTCACCCGGCCTACCCCGGCCCCTCCGCTGATCCGGACCAGAATTCCATCATTCGGGTCCGGCTCATCGGCCGCAGCCGGCTCATCTTTGGCGCTTCTCTCCATGTCTCTGCCGTCCTCCATCTCCACCTGGGCACACACGAAAAGCCCGTCCGTCACATCCGGGTCATCCCCGCTGTATTTTCTCACCCCGCAGCGGACAGAGCCCGGCATCCAGCAGATCTCTTCCACATCCAGGCACAATTCAATGCCCTTCGGAGTCATAAGACGCACCTGGGGGATCTCCTCACCGGAGAAGAGCATCTGCGCGGCCGCTTTTGCCGCGGCGGCGGCGCAGCTTCCGGTAGTAAACCCAAGCTTAAGACCGGAACGGGTGCGGCCGATATCATATGTTCTACGTGTGGTGTCCGGCCTCTTCTGTGCCGTATCCGCTCTTCTTTCCTGCATACGATTCTCCCTTACTCAGCCGCTTCCCGGATATGCTCCTTAAAAATCCCGCGGATTCCCTCCAGCTCGCCCAGCCCTTTTAAGACCACGCGCACCTTGTACCCCGCATGTTCAAGCTCACTTTTCCAGGAGTCCTCCTCTCCAGCCATATCGTTCTTGGCATGGTCTCCCGCAACCAGCATAAATGGCATCAGCACCACTTTCTCCGCCCCGCTGATCTTCAGCTTGGTCATCACATTGTGCAGATCCGGGAAATTCTCCACCGTCCCCACCAGCACACGGGTGTAGCCCAGCGCGTGGAAGGTGTACTCCAGCATGGGATAGGCCGCGTTGGCGTGGTGATCCGTACCGTGCCCCATCAGGACAAGGGTCTCATCCGGGGACAGCTCTGTCTGGGCCATCACTGCATGGACTGCCTTTTTATAGTCATCCACACTGCTCAAAAGAGGCTTTCCCACCCGGACCCATTCAAAGACACCTTCATATTTTTTCAGATCTTCCAGCATCCGGTCATTTTCAATCCCGTTAATGATATGGGTCGGCTGCACAATTATCCGCCGGATACCGTCCTCTGCCATCTGTTTCAGCGCTTCCTCCACCGTATAGATGTGCATTCCTTCTTCCCGCTTTAATCTGCGCAGGATCATGTGGCTTGTAAAAGCGCGGTAAACCCGGCAGTCCGGAAACGCCCCGGCGATATCCTGCTCCAGTGTCCGGATCGTCTTTTCCATGGTATCCAGATGGCTGGTCCCGAAACTTACTACAAGGATTCCCTTTTTCATTATTCTATCCTCCTTAACAGCTCTTCCATCGTCTTTGGCGGCTCCATTTCCCGGGAGAGCATTCCCTTCTCCCTCATCCGCCGGTACAGCCGCATCACCGCGGGCAGTTCCAGGTTCGCCTGCTCCATCGCCGCCTCATCACCGAAGACCTGCCGGGGGGAGCCCTGCCGCAGCACCTTACCTTCATTTAAAAGTACAACCTCATCCGCCCAGGCATACGCATAATCCACGTCATGGGTGGCCATAAGGATGGTCAGTCCCTCTTCTGCCAGACTCTCCACAATGGAGCGTACCAGCTTCCGATGCTTCGGGTCCAGAGATGCCGCCGGTTCGTCCAGAATCAGAACTTTTGGGTGCATCACCAGGATATCCGCAATCGCCACCAGTTTCTTCTGTCCCCCGCTCAGCGCGTGGGCAGGGCGGTCCCGAAAAGGGGTAATCCCAAGCCGGCAGATCACATTTTCCACTTCTTCTCTCGCTCTTTCCTCATCCACACCCAGGTTCAGTATCCCAAAAGAAATCTCCTGAAACACGCTTGCTGAAAAAAGCTGGTCATCCGGCTCCTGGAAGACGATCCCCACTTTCTGACGGACCTCTAAAAGCCCTTTCCTCGTATACTCCACCGGAGAGCCATCGATCAGTACTCTCCCCTCCCCAGGCCGCAGGATTCCGTTCAGGCAGAGGAAAAAGGTAGATTTCCCGGAGCCGTTGCCGCCCATAAAAGCGATTTTCTTTCCCCGCCCCAGCTTCAGACTGACCGTATCCAGCGCCTTTTTCTGATTTCCTTCGTACGTATAGGAGAGCTGCTCTGTCTCCACACTCCATTCTTTTTCTTCCCTCATCTCACCCAGCTCCATATTGTCATAATCAACAGTATTGTCTCATATCCCGCAATGCAGAGAATTTCTTTTCCCTTTGCGGGGCGCTCTTCTGAAAGCACCCTAAGCTCACCGTCATAGCACCTGGATTCCATCGCGTCATACAAAATACTGGAGCGTTTTAGGGAACGGACAAGAAGCGCGGAAGCCATGCTTCCAAAGGATTTCAGCGATGTCCGGTAATTCCGGCTGCCCAGGCGTGAATTCTGGGAAATAGTAACCGCCGATGCTGTATCCATCAGCAGAAAGATGAAACGGTAGATCAAAAGCATCAACTCTATGGCCAGGGCCGGGACATGCAGTTTCTTTAATACCGCGAGAATATCTGTCACAACCGTATTAAGGGACAGGAAGTACAGGCAGGTAACCGCTGCAAATACCTTCCCGCAGAGACGCAGTCCCTCCAGCACGGAAGATACACTCCCTGTAAGATACCATCCTCCCAGAGAAAACGCGAACGCGTCCAGGGGCGTCCTGGACAGGTTCACCACCAGCGCCGCTGTACTGACCAGCAGAAATACGGCAGGAATCAGAAGAAGTTTTCCATACCGGGCAAAAGGAATTCCCCCTTTTGCCACGGTCAGATACGTATTTACCAAAAATACCACAGCCGCCGTAAGAATCGAACGGCTGGCGATACACAGCACCAGAGTCAGAACGGCATACACGAACTTCTCCGATGCGTTTACATACCTCAGTTTTGACTGATAGCACAGCTTATCGATGGTGATCATTGATTTCCTTTCCTGTCATCCGCGTTCTCCATGCCTGTGGCTTTCTGCCACTTTCTGCGCTCCGTAAAGCGGCCCATAAAGAAGGCAATGATCCCCACGCCGATTCCGGTCTGTATACAGAAAATCAGGCTCTCCACTTCCCCGGGAAGCTCTCCTCCCAGCGCGGTCTCAAGGACCGGGGTGAACCATGGAGTATACTCTCCCTGGATTTCTTCGATCATAACGCTTCCCGCGTCATCCGATCCTCCGAACTTGGCGTCCTTTAAAGCGAACAGCGGTACAGCGGCAATCAACACTGCGGCGATAAGCAGTACAAGAACCAACTTTGTATTCTTTGTCATCCTACTTCGCCTCCTTTCCTTTGAGGAAGCCGATATTGCGCAGTTCCGGCACAGCATATGTCTCAAGGCCGATCACAATCACCACGGTCAGGATTCCCTCAATCACTGCCAGAGGGAGCTGTGTGGGCGCGAACACACCGAGGAATTTCACCGCTGACGCGGCTGTCCCTCCCACCTCGGAAGGATAGGCCAGCGCAAGCTGGAAGGAAGTCACACAGTATGTAAAAATATCTCCCAGGAAGGCCGCGAGAAATACAGATATTCTGCGGTTTACATTGAATTTCATGCACAGTTTATAGATGCCGAATGATACGATGGGGCCTGCCACAGCCATGGAAAACGTATTTGCCCCCAGTGTGGTCAGTCCCCCATGCGCCAGGAGCACCGCCTGGAAAATCAGGACGATAATCCCAAGCACGCTGACAGCCGCCGGTCCGAACAGAATCGCTCCAAGGCCTGTCCCCGTCATATGGGAACAGCTTCCCGTAACAGACGGGATCTTCAGCGATGAAATCACAAAGATAAATGCCCCTGACATCGCGATCAGCGTCAGGTTCTTCCGATTTGTTTTTACTTTGTTCTTCAGGGAAATAAAGCCCGCGGTCAGAAACGGCAGGCAGACGATCCCCCACGCCACACAGTAAGATGCGGGCAGGTACCCCTCCATGATATGCATCGCGTTCACTGCCGGCGAGACTGCCAGCAGTAAGGCTGCCGCGATGGATGCCTTCAGCAGAAGTTTCTCTTTTTTGTTCATGTTCTCTACTCTCCTTTTTACAGCTTTTCTCTGAAATATTTCCAGGTGCCGCAAAACAGGAAAGCAGTCTGCAGCATACACCCGGTCATATCCCCGTAACCTTCCAGACCCATTTAAAAGCGAATATTCTGGCTCAGGCCTCACCGCGTACACTCCGCCTTCCCACAGATCGCTCTGCAGTGACTTCTGTTTTTCACAGATTGGAATGCCGCTCCGCCATTACAGCAACGGGTATTGCGCAGGATTTGCACCTGACTTCCTCGTACCTTTTAAATGTATGCCGGATCTGGATCTCTATGTGAAATGCGTCCCGGCAGGCTCCTGCTCCGCCTCAGCGCATGACACACCATAAATGATTTAATATTCAATTCCCTTTCTGGCCAGAATGCCCTGGTCAAAAGGGTGTTTTATTTTGCGTATCTCTGATACATAATCTGCCAGCTCAATCAGTTCTGGCCCCGGGTCCCTCCCGGTCAGGACAACCTCCAGCCTCTCCGGCTTCGCCAAAAGAAAGGTCAGCGCTTCCTGCCGGTCAAACAGCCCGTAACGGTACGCGGCCATAAACTCATCCATCACCAGCAGATCAAATCCGCCCTCAGCGGTTTTCGTCCTGACGTACTCCCACAGACCGCGGTACATCTGCCGGGCCTCTTTCTTTTCTTCTTCTGACAGCGTATGAAAGAAGCCGTAGGAGCGGTCCATGTGAAGGACTTCAAGCCCAGGGACGGCATCCAGGATTTTCAGCTCCCCGGAATTCTCATTTTTCAGAAACCGGGCAAACAACACGCGCTTCCCGCTGCCTGCCGCCCTCACGGCAAGACCGATGGCGGCCGTTGTCTTTCCTTTCCCGTCGCCGCAGTAAATGTGGATCAATCCCTGCTCCATCCCCGTCTTTCCTTTCCACAGTTGTGCCCCATCGGCGGCACATGATTTCAACTGATTTTCTATTTTATCACACACCGCGGTCCCATACAATGTATTCTATCTTTTTTATTCATACTTTTTTGGAATATTTTCTGATTTATACAAATTATATTAGGATCTGCGTCATAGTTTTAATCATCAGCCTTCCACGCAGTACTGCCGGATAATCTCCTTTGTTCTCTCCAGGCTCTCCCCGTCCTCCCGTGGTCTTTCAATTACTACGGGCACTGCTCCCGCCTCCCTGGCCGCTTCCAGCTTCTCCTCATAGCCTCCCTCCTTCCCGGACTCTTTTGTGACGAAATAGGCCGCTTTGGTATGGCGCAGGAGAGCCAGGTTCAGCTCCTTCGAAAACGGCCCCTGCATGGCAATCAGCCGGCTTCCCTGAAATCCCAGACGCACGCTCTCATTGACAGCCTCCGAGGTGGAAAGCACTCTGGCAAAACACCGCTCTTGATATCCTTCAATCTCTGTGTACAGATGCAGTTCTTTACTTCCCGTAGCAATCAGGATGTTACCGGAAGTCCCTTTTAAATATTCTACGGCCTGGCGGACCGACTCCACCACAACCGGCCGCTCTGCGCTGTCGATCCGCGCTGCCGGCTCTCTTTCCCTCAGGCAGCGGACATACCCCGCCCCTGCACTGGTGCAGGCAGAGCGGATATTCTCTGTAACTGCCCGGGCAAATGGATGGGTGGCATCGATCACAAGCTGGATTCGATTCTCTTTTAAAAACTGTCTGATCTGGCTTTCATCCATTCTGCCCGCAGCCAGACGGATTCCGGGATATTCTCCCAGGAGCTCTTTCCCATATTCCGTGGCAGTACTCACATAACACCCGGCACCGATGGCCGCCGCATATTCTGCCAGCTTTCTTCCCTCTGTCGTCCCGGCGAAAATCAGAATCTCCGGTGCCGGGATCTTGTCTCTTCTGCTGTCCTTCTCCATCCGCATCACCTCATCCATCAGCTGAAAACCAGCGTCACCGGCAGCCGCACCAGAGCGGCGGTCATTGCCTGCCCAATCCACTTTCCCTGGATCAGCTCTCCTCCACCGCCGCAGGCAAGGGCCGCCCGCTCGCATACATTATCCACGCCCGCCGTCTGCTGTACAAATGCGGACCGGGAGGTAACTTCCTGTATTTTCCCCAGTTCCTCCGCAGTGTATACCCGAAACGGGACCCGGTATTTTTCCGCCAGTGCCAGAATGGCCGGCTCATCCTGTTTCAGGTCAATGCTGGAGAGCACTTTCACCTGCTCCATCACAAGACCATGTTCTGCCAGCAGATTGGTCAGCCCTTCCTCAAGAACCTCCGCGGCGATCCCCCTGCGGCAGCCGATCCCGGCTGCCACGTTCTTAGGCCGCAGGATCAGTGTCCCCTTCGGTGCCCGGGACTGGTCTGATATAAGGATACGGTGTGCATATTCCCGCGCTTCCTCCCAGTTTTTACACAGCTTGAGCTCTTGTGGAAGCTCCCCTTTTATCCGGCATTGTGGATACTCCGGGAAAAAGCCGATCCGCTCTCCCTCCAGAACCGCCGCCGAGACAGCCCGTGCCTCCTCACGGTCTGTCAGGTACAGCCCGCTCCGCTGGGCGAACACATCTGCCGCGAACTTTCCCTGCACATCTGTAGCCGTCGTGTGGACTACTTCCGCCCCGATCTGGGGCGCCAGCGCTTCCGCGAGACTCACAGCGCCGCCCACATGTCCTGAAAGCAGGGGAATCACATACCGGGCCTTCTCATCGATCACCAGCACAGCCGGGTCCGTAAACTTATCCTTCACCCACGGCGAAATACAGCGCACGGCAATGCCCGCGGCACCGATAAAGATCAAGTCATGACGCCCCCAGCACTCGCCGGCCAATGCCCTGGTATCATCCGGCAGGGGAGAGAGTTCCCCGATGGCATACTTTCTCACCGCATACCCGGAGCACGTCTGCCCCATGCGGCGAAGCGCCGCGCACACCACTGCATTCAGTTTTGTCCCTGTCCGGGTAAAACTGAACACCCTTATCGTACGTCCATTCTCAGCCATAATATCCTCCCTGCTTATCCGAAGCCAGATCTGCCTCCACACAGAATTCTTCCGCCTCTCTGATAGAAAATACCGCTCTCCAGCGCACTTCCGCCTGAGGCTCAAACCACAGAGAAGAGCAGGCGCTTCGCACCGGAAGACCTGCCTCCCCACTGCGGGCGCACCCGGACAAAACGGCCACACTGCAGGCAGTCACCGCTTCCCCCTGCCCTGCCAGGCCTTTCCTCCGTCTCGGAGGGTCCCCTTCCCCACAGTCAAATACGCTTAGTTCCTCCATCGGGATGTCCGGCTCAACCGTATAGTTAAGGACCTGAAGGTATGACGGATATTCCAGATCATCCCCGGCATCCATGTTATACTCTTCCGGTGTACACGAGACAACAGTAAGTGTGTAACTTTCCCCTGACAATGGATGCACAAGCTTGATCTGTTTTGTTCCTTCTCCAGCCCCTGTTGTAAAATGCGCCGCTGTGACGCTCTGGAAATCAGAAGTCAGCCTGCATGCCATCTTCTCCGGCGAAAGCACAGAATCGTCCTCCCATTCATAGGACTCTCTTGTAAAAACCCATCCGTATTCTCTGCCGCACCCATATTCCTCCATCAGCTCTTCCACTTCACATTCGTTCTCCTGGACCAGCGGGTTCCATGCCACGGCACACCATCCCCTGCTCTTAAGCCGCCTGCCGTCCAATATCATTTCAACGGCAAAATTCCGGCAGAACGGGGACTCTCTCTCCAGCTGCTCCAGATCTTCCGAAGAGAGTTTCTCACCGTCCCTGCCGCCCCATTTATCCAGAAACGCAGCGATATCCCCAGGCTGTACGCGCATGCACACATCCATGACAGCGCCTGCTTCCCCCAGATAGACCGCGGGGATGCACAGCTGCTTTCCATTCCATGACAGCAGGCCGCCAGAAGGAGCATGCACAGGGATCTGTTTCAGCGGCGCCTCTTCCTTCCCGTTATACCAAAAACTCTTCCCATAATAGACTTTCATTGGTCATTTCTCCCTGCTCACTTACGTGACATCTTCCAGCTGGAACCGGATTACCTTTGCAAGATCCTTTCGTTCCAGCTCCACCTGATACCCGATTTTCCCTCCGCTGAAAATAATTTTCTCCTGCTTCTCTGCGCTTTTGTCGATCACAGTCGTAAACTGCTTCTTCATCCCGATCGGTGAGCATCCGCCGTGCACATACCCGGTAAGAGGGAGAAGTTCCTTTAAGTGGATCATCTCAATACTCTTCTCTCCCACGCTCCGGGCAGCCTTTTTCAGATCCAGCTCTCTGTTCACGGGGATAACAAACACGTAGTTTGTCTTTGACTTTCCCACAGTGACCAGCGTTTTAAATACCATGTCAGGATCTTCTTTCAGCGCCGCCGCTGCCTCCATTCCGCTTACCGCGCCGGAATCCAGGTAATTGTGGCTGATATAACGGATCTTCTTCTGTTCCAATATGCGCATGACATTGGTCTTATCATAATTCTTTCCATTGTTCTTTCCCATAAAAACCCATCCTTTACCGCAGATCGTTTTCATCCACAAACGCATCCATCAGGCTTCCATATCCATAGAAATCTACCACATATTTTATGCCATCCAAAACTTCCTGCCTGGTATAGTCATGTTCTGTAAGGAATTCATCCGATTTCCCGTTCAGCTTCTCATAAAACATCAGCGTCAGTTCAAAGTAAGCCCTGCTGTCCTGCTCCAGCCCATCAACTAGAATATTTTCTGCTTCGTTGATCTCCCCGCTGTCAATCATCGAAATCAACTTTTTATACTGATCCAGCATCTCCAGCGGAACCACCGTCTCCTCATCCTGATCGATATCTTTGCCAAAAACCAGTCGGATGAGCATCCGTACCAGCTCATGCACAATCCGCATATAATAATCCTTTTCCTCGAACATAATTCCTCTTCCTTTCTCAACATCTGACACGGCCCTGGCATCCGCCCGCCTTTTTCTACATTCTGTAACTTCACTCCGGTTTCCGCACTTTCACCAGCAGCATCATGGGACGGCGCATCTCATCTTTCATACCCGGCTCTTCCAACATCCCCGCCGGCGGCACCGCTTCCTCCACAGCCTCAATGACAAATCCGCACGATAACAGCCCTCCAAGAATCTGCGTCAGCGTATGATGCTGTTTGATCACCTCGCAGCCGAGAAAATGTGTCTTTCTCTCTCCTGGATAAAAATAATGATCCACCGGCCAGTAAAGCAGTGTCCCCTTCTCATCCCTGATCCATTCCTGCCCCTGACGCGCAGTAAAAACAGGGTGTTCTATATTAAACAAAAATGCACCTCCCGGGACCAGGCTGAACCAGATCTTCTCATATATCCGCCTCAGATTGGCAACATAATGAAGCACCAGATTCGAGATCACAAGATCCCATATATTGTCCGGGCTGTTATATTCTTCGATATCACACATACAGTAGGTGATCCTGTCGTCCCCGTTCCTTTTACGGGCTTCTTCTATCATCCGGGCGCTGATATCAATCCCAAGGACCTGGACAGCCCCCTGATCTACAGCATACTTACAGTGCCATCCATAACCGCACCCCAGATCAAGCACACGTTTCCCGCAGACATCCGGGAACAGCTTCCGAAACTGCTGCCATTCACCGGCGCCGGACAAGCCGTTACGGCTCCTGGACATTTTTGCATATTGTTCAAAAAACGCTTTGTCATCATATGTTATATTCATCCGCTGGATCTCCTGTCCTATTTCTTATAGCAGTTCTCCCCGCAGGACTTCCGCAGATAAAGCACTGCCTTTTAAGTCCCCATTCACCCTCTGTATGTTCATCTCCGATATTGTCTGCTAACACAACTGCTTTCATGATTCTATTCCTTTCACTGCCCGTGGCAGACGGATTCTTTTTCTTTGACCATAACATAATTGGTCAAAAATATCCCCCCGCGTTCCACCTGCTGCTCTTTCTCCACCCGATATCCTCTCCCTGCAAAAAACGGCCTTGCCGTGATGGATGCATGTGTCGTATAGACGGGCGCGCGGACTGCCCCTTCCAGCTCGTCACAGAGAGCCGCAGCGACTCCTCTGCGCTGAAAATCTTTATGTACGTACAGCCTGTCCAAGTATCCCGTGTCATCCATATCCCCGAATCCGGCGATCCGGTCATCTATCACGGCGACGAATGTATAATGTTTCTGAAAGGATCGGTCCCATGCCTCCAGATCCACGCATCCTGACGCCCATGCATTCAGCTGTTCTTCTGTGTAGTCCCGCGCATTTACGGTATGGACTGTGTCGTAAAAAAGCTGTGCGAGACATGCGCAGTCCGTACTTTTGTATTTTCTTATCATCATTTTCTTTCCCTCTTTTCGCTTCCTGTCCATTTTAGCACAGTGAAATATGTCTGACAAGAAAAGACCCCGCGGCTTTCCGCCGCGGAGCCCTCTGTCCCTCTGTATGTTTCTTTCTCTCTGTGCCACCCATTAGTAACGGACGTAAATCATGCCGCTCTGCACCGGCCCGATAATCACGCCGATCCCATAATCCGCGGCGTGGATCATCTGGCCATTTCCTATGTAGATACCGCAGTGTCCCGCATTTACGCACACATCACCGGGCTGAGGACTGCTCACCTGCGGCCATCCCAGGAACGTATAAGTATTCCCCAGCCGCTGATACTGTCCCGTCAGGCAGTATGCCACAAATCCGGAGCAGTCAAACAATCCCGGACTGCATGCGCCCATGCTGTACTCGGCTTTCCCGACCCAGTTGTACGCGCGGTCCACGATGGCATTTCCCGTCACCACGTCATAGGACGGTTCTGTGTAACCCGGGCTGCTGCCCCCGGTATTTCCCGACGTACCGCCTCCGGTGTTCCCCGCTGTACCGCCCCCGGTATTTCCTGTTGTACCGTTTCCGGTGTTTCCTCCGGTACTGCCCTGATTCGTGCCGCCTCCGTTTGTGGTGCTGTTACTGCTGTTATTGTTTTTATCCGCCGCTGCCGCCTTGACCGCCGCGGCTTCCTCAGCTGCCTTCCGCTGTTCCTCTGCCTTTCTCGCAGCCTCCTGGATCATGACGTCCAGATTGGAAATCTCATCTCTCTTGGATGAAATGGTCTCGTTGAGTTCCGCCTGCTGCGCCTCATATTCCTTTTCCGTGGCTTTTAGATTCTCCATCTCCTTCTCCAGTGTTTCCTGGAGATCCTCGATCTTCGCCACTGTATCCGCATACTCCTGAAGCTGGGCCCGGTCATACTCGTGTACTTTCTGCGCGTATTCCGCCTGTGAGAGCATGTCCGAAAATGTACCGGATGACAGCACCTTCTCCATCTGCGCGCTGCTGCCGCCGGACTCATACATGTATTTGATCCGAAGCTTCATCGCTTCATACTGCTGTTCCTTTTTCTCTTCGGACTCCTGAAGGTCCGCTTCCGCCTGTGTGATCTCCTGCCCGGTATGAATCAGTTCTGTCTCCAGCTCGCTGGCTTTTGTAACCAAAGCGTCCAGCTGAGCCTGAAGGTCTCCCAGCTCGTCCTGGACGCCCTCTTTCTGGTCTTCCAGTTCATCCTGAGTCGGTTCCGCATACACTGGACTCACAGCCAGTGAGCAGGTGAGGACTGCCGCAAAAAACGCGCGATGTACTTTTTTTAATTTCATCTCTCCGCCTTTCCCTGTTTTGTTATCCAGTTCCACGTACATGTATGTAAATTATAATAAAAAGCCGTCGAAATTTCAATGTGCTTTTAATAATTCCGTAATATTTCACAAACCGCGCACCATTGTTCACACCCAGCGCAATTGCTTTTCCGCCCACATTTATGTTATCCTGTTCCTGGAAAAGAAACAGCAATGGAGGTATTTGAATATGAAGTTTACATTCGCGCACAATAACCTCAATGTCTTTGACCTTGAGAAATCCCTGAATTTCTATGAGGAGGCGCTGGGCCTTACTGTCACCCGCACCAAAGAAGCGGACGACGGAAGTTTCAAGCTTGTCTATCTCGGGGACGGAACCACTCCCCACCTGCTTGAACTGACATGGCTGCGGGATATGGAGCGCCCTTATAATCTGGGAGACAATGAGATCCATCTCGCCTTTGTAACAGACGACTTTGACGCCGCTCATGAGAAACACAAAGAAATGGGCTGCATCTGTTTCGAAAATCCCGGGATGGGAATCTATTTCATCTCCGACCCGGACGGCTACTGGCTGGAGATCGTACCGGCATAACAGACAGGACATTTACACCGTCCAGTCCGCGCTCCAGGAAAAACAGGAGCTCCGCGCGAAGCACGGAACCCCTGTTTTTTCTTTCCTTATCTAATTTTCTGCTGCCTCTGTCTGATCCTTTCTCTCTCCTTACGGAAATACAGCTTAATAACGGACATAAACCATGCCGCTCTGTACTGGTCCGATGATAACGCCGATGCCCACATCCGCACAGTGGATCATCTGACCGTTTCCTATGTAAATGCCGCAGTGGCTTGAATTCACGCACACATCTCCCGGCTGGGGATCGCTGACCCTCGGCCATCCAAGGAATGTCGTCGTATTGCCGAGACGGGCATAATTGCCGGTCAGGCAGTACGCCACGAATCCGGAACAGTCAAATGCGCCCGGGCTGCACGCGCCCCACACATACTCCGCTTTTCCAATGTAGCTGTAAGCGCGATCCACGACCGCATTACCGGTAACCGCATTGTAGGCCGGAGGTGTGTAGCCGGAGCCGCCTCCACTGTTGTTATTATTATTTGTAGTATTGTTATTGACCACATTATTCTGCGCCGCCCGCCGCGCGGCTTCTTCTGCTGCCTTACGCTCTTCCTCGGCTTTTCTTGCGGCCTCCTGGATCATCTCATCCAGGTTGGAAATTTCATCCTGCTTGGAAGCAATCGTCTCGTTCAGCTTCTCCTGCTGGGCATCATACTCCGCTTCCGTCGCCTGAAGGTTCTCCATCTCTTTTTCCAGTTCTGCCTGGAGATCCTCGATCTCTGTCACGGTATCCGCGTATTCCTGAAGCTGCTGCCGGTCATACTCGTGTACCTTCTGGGAATACTCCGCCTGGGTCAGGGCATCGGATATACTTCCCGACGATACGACTTTCTCCATAGTGGCTGTACCGCTTCCCGACTCATACATGAACTTAATGCGGAGTTTCATTGCCTCATACTGCTCTTCCTTCTTCGCCTCAGCAGCCTCCAGATCCTTCTCCGCCTGGGTGATCTGCTGACCAGTGCTGATTAATTCATCTTCCAGCTCGCTGGATTTCACGATCAGCTCGTTAAGCTCCGCCTGAAGATCTCCCAGTTCATTCTGGGCAGCCTCCTTCTGACCCTCAAGCTCTTCCTGGGTCGGATCAGCCAATACAGGCGTCACCGCCAGTGAGCAGGTGAGTGCGGCGGCGATAAACGCGCTATGTACTTTCTTTAACTTCATTTTTTCACCTTTCCTTATTTAATTATCTATGTCCCCACACAGGTGCATAATACAACAGAAAAAAAGGTTTTTCAACCGTATTCCCGAAAAAAATGTATCTGAGGAGTAAATGCGAACCTTACTTTTCCTATATGTAATAGATTATAATAAATTTACCCCTGAATTTCAATATATATTTAACATTTCCGTAATATTTGTACAAATTTCCAGCTCATAATAGAATATGCCGGGACAGGATCTGCCGCCGCAAAATCCCTTCCCGGCATAATTCGTTTTTTTCTGCAGTTTTTCTCCTCCCGCGTCTGATTACTGGATAATCAGATTGGTGTACCCCATCAAGCTTTCATCTACTTCTCTGGCCGCTTCGCGCCCTTCCCGGATGGCCCACACGACCAGGGACTGTCCTCTGTGCATGTCGCCTGTGACAAATATATTTTTTATATTTGTCGCGTATCTTCCCGCTTCTGTCCTCACATTGGTGCGCCCGTCGGTCTCCACGCCAAAAGATTTGGTCACATAATTCTCGCTTCCTAAGAATCCTGCTGCAATAAGGACAAGATCCGTCTCCACTGTGTACTCACTTCCCGGGATCTCCGCCATCATCATCCTGTTGGTCTGCTCGTCCTTTCTGCTCTCCAGCTTCACGAGCACCGCCTTGCACACCCTGCCTTTTTTATCCTTGACAAATTCCTTCACCGTGGTGGTGTACACACGGGGATCTTCCCCGAATACGGCGATGGCTTCCTGCTGGCCGTAATCGGTCTTGCAGACCTTGGGCCATTCCGGCCAGGGGTTATTCTGTGCCCTCGCGTCGGGCGCCTTGGGCATCATCTCCAGCTGAAGCACGGACTTGGCTCCGTGGCGGATGGAGGTTCCCACACAGTCATTTCCCGTGTCGCCTCCGCCGATGACCAGCACTTTTTTCCCTTCCGCGGAAATGTAAGAACCTTTCTTCGCCCGTGCAAGGTCCTTAGCTTCTGTCTGCCCTGCTTCCGTCCAAAGAGCTTTTGTCGTGGATTTTAAGAAATCCACCGCGAAATAGATTCCTTCCGCATCCCTTCCCGGCACTTTGATGTCCCTGGGATTGGACGCGCCGCATGCCAGGATCACCCTGTCATATTCCTTCAAAAGCTGGGCCGGCTTTACGTCTCTGCCCACATTACAGTTGAAACGGAACTGGACACCCTCTTCTTCCATGATCGCCAGCCTGCGGTCGATATACTGCTTCTCCAGCTTCATGTTGGGGATGCCGTAGCGCAGCAGCCCGCCCGCCTTATCCTCCCGCTCGAACACCGTCACCTGATGCCCCCTGCGGTTTAAGAGATCCGCAGCCGCAAGTCCGGAAGGGCCGGACCCGATGACTGCTACCTTCTTGCCTGTGCGCACCTTGGGCGGACGCGCCTTGGCATAGCCCTTTTCATAGGCATTTTCAATGATGGCGTACTCGTTGCTCTTGGTCGCCACCGGCTCCTCATTGAGCCCGCTGGTGCAGGCATTCTCGCAGAGCGCCGGGCAGACTCTGGAAGTAAATTCCGGGAAGTTGTTGGTCTTCACGAGACGATAGTACGCCTCCTCCCAGTTCCCGTTATAGATCAGGTCATTCCACTCCGGCACAAGGTTGTGGAGCGGACATCCGCTCGCCATGCCCATCAGATTTAAGCCGGACTGGCAGAAGGGGACGCCGCACGCCATGCAGCGCGCCCCCTGAAGCTCCTGCTCCTCTTTACTAAGCGGCGTGTGGAATTCTTTAAAATGCCTGATCCGCTCAAGCGGTGATTCCGCTGTCTTATCTTTTCTCGCATAATCCATAAATCCTGTTGGTTTTCCCATTTTTCACGCCTCCTATCTTCCGTTCTTTACCATATTAAAAGCTTCGATCTGGGCTTTCTCCCTGCTTAAGCCCTTTTCTTCCATCTGGATGATGGCTGACATCATCTTCTCATAGTCCTCCGGGATGATCTTCTTGAACTTGGGAAGATACTCTTCAAAATGATCGAGAATGCGTTTTCCGACTTCCGAGTTCGTATAGGACACATGCTCCTGTATCATCCCCTTTAACTCCTGGACATCGTACTTGTCTGTCACTCTCTTGATCTTGACCATCGCCTTATTGACCCGGGTATAAAGGGTGCTGTCCATATCCAGCACATAGGCAACACCGCCGCTCATCCCGGCGGCAAAGTTCTTACCCACCTGACCTAAAACGACCACACATCCCCCGGTCATGTATTCACATCCGTGGTCTCCCACGCCTTCCACGACCGCGCGCACGCCGGAGTTTCGCACGCAGAAGCGCTCTCCCGCGACTCCGCTGACATAGGCCTTTCCGCTGGTCGCCCCGTAGAACGCCACGTTCCCGATGATGATATTTTCATCAGACCGAAATGCCGCTCCCTTCGGCGGGTAGACGACCAGTTTGCCGCCGGATAAGCCCTTGCCGAAATAATCATTGCTGTCGCCGGTCAGCTCCAGCGTCAGTCCCTTCGGGATGAAGGCACCGAAGCTCTGTCCGCCCGCTCCGTGGCACTTGATGACAAAGCTGTCTTC
The DNA here is from genome assembly GCA_959022495.1 of uncultured Lachnospiraceae bacterium. Taxonomy (GTDB): domain Bacteria; phylum Bacillota; class Clostridia; order Lachnospirales; family Lachnospiraceae; genus Mediterraneibacter. The sequence continues at coordinate 78,263 of CAUEYX010000010.1, forward strand.
CTCAAGTCCGTCCGGGTATCTCCTTGTGATCTCAGATCCGAAGATGGTTCCGAAGGTACGGTCTGTGTTGGTCACATCCACCTCGATGCTGCGCTTCTGCCCCTTTTCCAGCGCCGGGAGGAGCTGTTTTGCCAGTACCCGTTCATCCAGCGTCTTCTCCAGTTCGAAGTCATACACCTTCTTCGGGTCAAAGATCATGCCCTTCTTCTGCTTCTCATACGGGTTGTACAGGATGCCGCTCAGGTCAAGCGCCGCCGCTCTTGCTGATGTGGGATCGTCCTTTACTTTCAGAAGATCTGTGCGGCCCACCAGCTCATCCACTGTGCGCACGCCCAGCTTCGCCATGTATTCTCTTAATTCTTCCGCGATAAAACGCATGAAGTTCATCACGTATTCCGGCTTGCCCGCGAAACGCTTGCGAAGCTCCGGGTTCTGTGTCGCCACGCCCACCGGGCAGGTGTCCAGGTTGCAGACACGCATCATGACACAGCCCATAGTCACAAGGGGCGCTGTGGCGAATCCGAATTCCTCGGCTCCTAAGAGCGCCGCGATGGCAACGTCACGCCCGCTCATGAGCTTTCCGTCCGTCTCGATGCGCACCCGCTGGCGCAGCCCGTTCTCGATCAGGGTCTGGTGTGTCTCCGCAAGGCCAAGCTCCCAGGGAAGCCCTGCGTTCTGGATGGAGCTTCTCGGCGCCGCCCCGGTCCCTCCGTCATACCCGGAAATGAGGATCACGCCTGCGCCGGCTTTTGCCACGCCTGCCGCGACGGTTCCCACGCCTGCTTCGGATACCAGCTTCACAGAGATCCTTGCCTTTTTGTTTGCATTTTTACAGTCGTAAATAAGCTGCGCCAGGTCTTCGATGGAGTAGATGTCATGGTGCGGCGGCGGTGAGATCAGGCTCACGCCGGGTGTGGAATGGCGGGTCTTCGCGATCCACGGATAGACCTTCCCTCCCGGCAGGTGTCCGCCCTCGCCGGGCTTCGCGCCCTGCGCCATCTTGATCTGGATCTCCTGCGCGCTGACCAGGTAACGGCTCGTCACGCCGAACCGTCCGGATGCCACCTGCTTGATGGCAGAGCAGCGGTCCGTATCCAGACGCTCGATCTCCTCTCCGCCTTCTCCGGAATTGGATTTCCCGTGGAGACGGTTCATGGCGACTGCCAGCGTCTCATGGGCTTCTTTTGAAATCGAACCGTAGGACATCGCCCCTGTCTTGAATCTGGTGACAATGGAATCCACGCTCTCTACTTCCTCGATGGGCACGCCCTTCTTCGGATAGTTGAAGTCCAGCTGTCCTCTTAAGCTGACCTTCTCTTCCTCCGCGTCCACCATCTTCGTGTATTCCTTGAACATGCCATAGTCCCCGCGCCTTGTGGACTGCTGGAGCATATGGATGGTCTGCGGGTTGTAGAGATGCTCCTCCCCGCCGCTCTTATATTTGTGCCGCCCCACGCTGTCCAGCGTCATATCGCCGTCCAGTCCCAGCGGGTCAAATGCCTGGGTGTGGAACGCGGTGTAGTCCTCCGCGATCTCCTCGATGCCGATGCCGCCCACACGGCTGACGGTATCTGTAAAATGCTGGTCAATGAACTCTTTTTTCAGTCCGATCGCCTCGAAGATCTTCGCGCCCTGGTAAGACTGGATGGTGGAGATACCCATCTTGGACGCGATCTTGATGATCCCGTGGATGATTGCGCTGTTGTAGTCGTCCACCGCCGCGTAATAGTCCTTGTGGAGCAGCCTCGCCTCGATAAGCTGACGGATGGATTCATGCGCCAGGTACGGGTTGATGGCGCAGGCGCCGTACCCCAGGAGTGTCGCGAAGTGGTGTACTTCCCTGGGCTCCCCACTCTCCAGAATCATAGCTACCGATGTTCTTTTCTTCGTGCGTACAAGGTGCTGCTGCAGTCCGGATACCGCCAGAAGAGACGGGATCGCCACATGGTACTCATCCACCTCACGGTCACTCAGGATAAGAATATTCGCTCCCTCGCGGATCACACGGTCTACCTCCACAAAAAGATATTCCAGCGCTTTGGCAAGGCTTGTATTCTTGTAATAGGTGATGGGGATCTCCGCTACCTTGAAGCCCTCCACCTTCATATTCTTGATCTTTAAGAGGTCTGTGTTCGTCAGGATCGGATTGTTGACCCTGAGCATCTTACAGTTCTCTTCCTTCTTCTCCAGCAGGTTGCCGTCCCGTCCGATGTAAGTGGTCGTGGATGTCACGATCTCCTCACGGATGGCATCGATGGGCGGGTTCGTCACCTGGGCGAAGAGCTGCTTGAAATACCCGAACAGCGGCTGGCGTTTCTTGGAGAGCACGGAAAGCGGAGTATCGATCCCCATTGCCGCGATGCCTTCCCCGCCGTTTTTCGCCATGGTCAGGATGGAGGTCCTCACATCCTCGTAAGCATAGCCAAATGCCTTCTGCAGGCGGGTGCACTCTTCCTTTGTATATTTCGGGATGTCCTTGTTGGGGATCGGCAGATCTTTAAGCTCGATCAGGTTGCTGTCCAGCCACTCCCCGTAAGGTTCTTCATTGGCGTACTTCTCTTTCAGTTCCTCGTCGTCGATCACACGTCCTGCCACGGTGTCAACGAGCAGCATCTTGCCCGGATGCAGGCGCTCCTTGACGAGGATCTTCGCCGGATCGATATCCAGCACGCCCACCTCTGAGGAGAGGATCAGGTTGTCGTCATCCGTGATGTAGTATCTGGACGGACGCAGACCGTTGCGGTCCAGGACCGCTCCCATCACATCTCCGTCTGAGAAGAGGATGGATGCCGGACCGTCCCAGGGCTCCATCATGGTCGCGTAATACTGATAGAAGTCCTTCTTATTCTGGGACATGCTGCGGTTGTTCACCCACGGCTCCGGGATGGCGATCATCACGGCAAGCGGAAGCTCCATACCGCTCATGACCATGAACTCCAGCGCGTTGTCCAGCATGGCGGAATCCGATCCCGAGGTGTTGATGGCGGGAAGCACCTTGTGCAGCTCGCCCTTTAAGCAGCCTGCCTCCATGGTCTCTTCCCTGGCGCGCATCTTGTCCGCGTTGCCGCGGATGGTGTTGATCTCACCGTTGTGCACCATAAGACGGTTCGGATGCGCCCTCTGCCAGCTCGGCGCGGTGTTGGTGCTGAAACGGGAATGGACCATGGCGATGGCGGATTCGTAATCTTCATCCTGAAGGTCTCCGAAGAACTGGCGGAGCTGCCCCACCAGGAACATTCCTTTGTATACGATGGTACGACTCGAGAGAGAGACCACATACGTGTCGTCGCTGCTCTGCTCAAAGACACGGCGCACCACATAGAGCCTGCGGTCGAAGTCGATCCCCTTCTCCACACGCGCCGGGCGCTCGATGAACGCCTGCATGATGCACGGCATACAGTCCAGCGCAGTCTTGCCCAGTACCTCCGGATGGATGGGCACTTCTCTCCAGCCCAGGAAGTTCAGCCCTTCCTTCTTGACGATGACTTCGAAGATATTCTTCGCCTGATTGCGTTTTAACTCATCCTGGGGGAAGAAAAACATCCCCACACCGTAGTCTCTCTCTCCGCCGATCTTGATATGGAGCGGCTTACAGACCTTTTCAAAGAAACGATGGGATATCTGAAGAAGGATACCCACGCCGTCTCCGGTCTTTCCTTCCGCGTCCTTTCCGGCTCGGTGCTCCAGATGCTCTACTATCTCCAATGCTCCGGCTACAGTCGCATGGCTCTTCCTGCCCTTAATATTTACAATAGCTCCAATACCGCAGTTATCATGCTCAAAACTCTCACGGTACAGTCCTTGCTGCATTTCATTCGCTCTTTTCATGGTCTGTCTCCTCTCTTTCGCACTTTATGGAATGACTATACATCATTTCTTTTCGTTTGTAAATAGGAAAATCTTTTTAATTATCTGATAATTTGAATATTCTATAAATTTATTTTTATTATCTGATAATTAAGTTTTTTAAGAATATCAATATTCATTCCTAATATCTGCTTTAACACGCGTATTTTATGTCTATTCTTTAAATAAAAGCATAAAAAATATGGCAGAACTTTGTTCTGCCATGCACAATTTCAGATTGTTTTTTATCGAAACATATCCAGTGAATCCGGCGTTTCCGCAGGGGGCTGCCCCTGTCCTTCTCCCAATTTTCTCTGAATGCCGACAAATACCGCGGAACAGATAAACGCTCCTCCGATCGCCGCTCCTGCCATTCTCACAGGATCTGCCCCCAGCCAGTCAAAGATCCCCAGCTCTGTAAAGACCACAGAGCCCGAATTCATGACAATATGAAGCAGCACAGGCGCTTTGAACGAGCCGGTCTTTTCATACAAATACGCAAGCATCAGGCCCAGCAGGAACGCATAGACCCGCTGCGTCATATTTGTATGCATAAACATAAAAAAGACGGATGAGCAGACCGCAGAATACCAGAACTTCTGCCTCTCCCGGAATCGCTTAAAAAGCAGGCCCCGGAACATCATTTCCTCAGATACCGGAATCAGGATTCCAAGAATCACAAGCTGTACCGGAAATCCGGACGCATACATGCTCTGTGCTGTCTGTTGGTACTGAGCGTCATAAAATGCAAGCTGGGCCATGGCCATCAGACAGGTCGCTGCAACGCACCCCGCCGCTCCAAGTATCAAAATCCGCACATACACAGAAGACGATTTCTCCAAAATCTGCACTGCGCCGCATGTTTTTTCCATCTTTCGGTCTCTGGCAAAAAGAATGGCTGTCATAATCAAGGTGGCCGCCGCGGCAGCTCCCGCAATCTCCACCTGATACTGAAGAATGATCTCAAAAGCCGGCTCCATAGCCTGCATGTACTGGTTCATAATCTCCTGCATGTCTATGGCATTTCCCACACCCGCCTGCATCAGTCCGGCATAAGTTTCTGCCATATATGGCAGGCTGATCACCAGCACAATAACAAACTGCACTGCCCACTGGATCGCCAGATAGGCCAGAAGGGGCCCTGCCAGGCTCCAGAACGGGCTCTTCCTCTGAATCTGATTCATGCTGTCTCCTCCGCCTTCTTCAAAATCCACGCCTTCATTTCTTCTTCCTTCCCTTCCGCTGTGCCCTGGACCATATCCGGCCTTCCGCCGCCCCGTCCGCCGAATGCGGCGTTGAACTCCTTAGCCAGCGCGCGCATATCTGCCTTCCGGCTTCCGATCACATAACGGTAAGCCGCCATTTTCCCTGCCGCGCTGTCTCCCTCGGAAACGTCTGCCTGCGCGTCCCCTGTCTGATGGAACACTGCGCACAGACAGTGCCCTTTCTCCAGCACACGGTTCATAAGCAGACGCATGGAGTCTCCCTGCACATCTTCCACAAACAGGCAGACCGGCTCATCTCCCGCGGGGATCGTCTCCGCCATGTACATTACCAGCTTCCGTTCTTGTTCCCCAAAGGCATATTTTAAATCCGTATATTCCTTTTTCAGACGCTCCACTGCCTCCGCAGTCTCATTTTCCTTCGCGCACAGGATTGCAGAGACCGCTTTGGCCTGATCCTGCTTTACAGCGTAATCAGACAGGGCTCTGACGCCGCAGAGCATAGTCACTCTCACGCCGCCTTTGTATCTCTGGACATTCGTCAGTTTAATCAGTCCGATCTCCCCTGTGTGTTTTACATGGGGCGCGCAGCAGGCGCACTGGTCATAGCCCGGGATCACAATGATCCGCACCGGCCCCTCAATCTCGATCTTGCTGCGGTATTCCATCCGGGCAAGCTCGCTTTCCGGCGGATAGACAGTCTCTACTTTCAAATTTTCCCACACCGCCTGGTTGGCCCGGATCTCGATCTGAGCAAGCTCTTCTTTCGTGATCTCCCCGTTAAAATCCATGGTGCAGTCCTCACTCCCGAGATGGAACCCCACGTTATTGTATCCGAACCGGCTGTGGACCAGCCCTGACACGATATGCTCCCCGGTGTGCTGCTGCATCTTCATAAAACGTTCATCCCAGTTAAGACGGCCTTTCACCCGGGTCCCTGCCGTCAGAGGACAGTTCGTATAATGGATCACCCTGCCTTCGGCTTCCTGCACATCCAGCACGTCCGCCTCCCCCAGTGTCCCCGTATCCGCATACTGTCCACCGCCCTCCGGAAAAAAGGCAGTCCGGTCAAGCTCGATCTCAAAAACACCCTCACCGGAAAGGCGGCACACAGTTACCTCCGCCTCAAATTCTGCCATATAGCTGTCGCTGTAAAACAGTTTCTCCGTCATTTTGACCTGTCTGTCCTTCATTTTGAACTACATCCTTTCCGGCGCTTCAAATCCGAGAAGCTCAATACACGTCTCCAGCACTCTTTTGGTCAGCGCCAGAAGCGCAATGTATCCGGCTCTCTTCTCCTCATCTTCCTCGGACAGGATCTTTGTCTCATGGTAAAATTTATTAAATTCATTGGCAAGCTCATAAATATAAGCACAAAGCTTGTGCGGTGCCGTCTCATCGCAGACCGCGTCAAACACATCGTTAAATTTCAGCACTTGGAGCATCAGCGCCTTCTCGTATCCATTTTCTGCCGGACGCACGGCAGACCCTTCCAGGCTCCCGCCGTTCTCCCGGTATTTATTGAGTATGGATTTAATACGTACAATCGTATAAAGAATATAGGGCCCCGTGTTTCCCTCAAAAGAGGTAAACCTGTCCACGTCAAAGATATAATCCTTTGACGCCTGGTTGGAGAGATCCCCGTACTTAACCGCTGCCAGCCCCACAGTCCGGGCGGTCTGCGCAGCTTCTTCCTCTTCCACGGTACGGTTGTCCATGATCTTCTGATACATTTCCTCATCAATCCCGCGAATCAGGTTCTCAAGGCGCATCACACCGCCCTCCCGCGTCTTAAACGGCCTGCCGTCTTTTCCATTCATGGTGCCGAACCCGAGGAACTTCAGTTCTGTCTCAGGGCGCACAATGCCTGTCTTTCTCGCGCAGCGGAACACCTGTGTAAAGTGAAGCTCCTGGCGCTTGTCCACAACATAGATCACCTCGTCCGGCTGATAATCTTTCTCCCGTTGCACAAGGGTGGCCAGATCTGTCGAATCATACAGAGCGGCGCCGTCTGATTTCAGGATCATGCACGGCGGCACCTCCTTGTTATCGGACTCTTCCTGCACATCCACTACAAGAGCACCCTCATCATAGCGCGCATAGCCTTTGTCCTTCAACATCTGCACCATATCCGGGATGTACTGCTGTGCGTCCGCCTCGCCTTTCCAGAGATCAAACTCCACATGCAGCCTCTTATAATTCTTCTTGAGGTCTGCCACAGACACATTCATGATATGGTTCCAGACCGCCCGGTATCCCCGGTATCCGCTCTGCAGCAGATAGGTCGCGTGCAGTGCTTCCTCTCTGTATTCTTCATTTTCCTTGGCATAGGCGCTTGCCGTAGGATAGATCTCCTCCAGTTCCCCAATGGTAAACGGAGCTTCCTCCGGGTATTCTCCCTCAAAAGATTCATCAAAATATGGCAGATCCGGCTGCCGTTTCTTTAATTCTGTAATAATCAGACCCATCTGGTATCCCCAGTCACCGAGATGAATATCGCCAATCACGCGGTTCCCCTTGAAACGCATAATCCGCTTCACACTCTCTCCGATGATAGCGGAGCGCAGATGTCCCACATGCAGAGGCTTCGCCACGTTCGGTCCGCCGTAGTCAATTATAACGGTCTTCGGAGCTTTCACATCTTCCACCCCGAGTTTCTCTTCCCCCGCCATCTCATTGAGATAGGATGCCACGCTCTCGACGGACAGCTTCAGGTTAATAAAGCCTGGCTTCACCACGTCCACTGACTCAAAATATGCGCTCTCCTTCAGATTCGCTGCCACATCCTCAGCGATCATAAACGGAGCCTTCTTATACTTCTTCGCCCCAGCCATCGCTCCGTTGCACTGGTATTCGCACAGGTCCGGGCGGTTCGAGAGCGTCACCTTGGCAAGCTCTTCATCATATCCCGCCTTCACAAAAGCTTCTCTCATCTCTATTGTAATCAGTTCCAGCAATGTCTTCAATTTCTTCCACACTCCTTTAAATCCGTATGAATGTTATTCTAACATGTATGGGGACTGACAGCAAGAGTTCAATCTGGATTTGTGGGGGAGACGGCTTTGGAGGATGGGTCCGAAAACAGCAGGATTATTTGAGGACGTATTCGTGAAAAGGGAAGTGCCTCCCCCAGACACATGCAGGATTTCAAAAGAGGTCGAAAGGAGAGCGTAATTAGAGGCAGCCAGAACTTCATCGGCCGCTGAGCACCTATAGCTCCAGTTTTATTACCTTTTTCATTACCTTTCGGTCCGAGAATCGTTCCTTTTCTCCAGTTACGCTCCCTCCTCATCCCGTTTTGAAATCCTGCATATGCCGGGAAGACTCTTCCCGGCCTGCGCAAGCCGAGAAAACAGCGGAGCGCCTTTTCGAACGCCTTTCTGCGCGGGGGTGTGGGTGG
>CAUEYX010000011.1 GCA_959022495.1 uncultured Lachnospiraceae bacterium
TTAGTGCTGCTTCGTTCCCGACCTGACACGGTTCACGGATTTCCGTCGCGTAAGACCCAAGCCTCAATGCCACTTGTCAAGGGCAGCTCTGCAAAGCTGTGCCCTCTGCGCAATATCACCCCTGCTATAGCGGATTGCAGGTACAAGGTACCGCTAACACCCCGGCTGCACGAGTCTTAATTTTACATGGTTTTCCCTGAAATGTCAATGGCGGGAGCCCAGTTTTATGGAGATACGGAGTGATCGGAGGCAAAAATTTGCCTCACGGCATATTTAGTGCTAAAATCTCCATGTATGATGAAAGAAACGGAGCACGCAGATGAAGATTCTTTTAGCGGCGGTGAACGCCAAATATATCCATTCCAATCTGGCTGTATACAGCCTGCGGGCCTACGCGCGGGAATATCAGGAAGAGATCCGGATTGCGGAATATACCATCAATCAGACTGTGGATGAGATCCTGATGGATATTTATATCAGGAAGCCGGACGTCCTCTGCTTCTCATGCTACCTTTGGAATATCACCTACGTGGCACAGATCCTTGTGGAAGTGCCGAAGATCCTTCCAAGTGTAAAAATATGGCTGGGGGGTCCCGAAGTGTCCTATGACGGGGCGGCAGCACTGGAGCGTCACCCTGGTGTGGAAGGGATTATGTACGGGGAGGGAGAAGCCACATTTCTTGAGCTGACGGAGTGCTGGCACGGGGAAAAACCCCTGGCCGGAATCGAGGGCATTGTATACCGGGAGGAGAGCGGGGAGATCCGGGAGAATCCGCCCCGTCCGGTCCTTGATTTGAGTACCATTCCCTTTGCCTATGACAGGATCGAAGATTTTAAGAACCGCATTATTTACTATGAGTCCAGCAGGGGCTGTCCGTTCTCGTGCAGTTACTGCCTGTCTTCCATTGATAAATGCCTGCGTTTCCGTGATGTGGGCATGGTGAAGGAGGAGCTTCAGTTCTTGATCGACCGGGAAGTACCCCAGGTGAAATTCGTGGACCGCACGTTTAACTGTCGGCACGGCCACGCCATGGAGATCTGGACTTACATCAAAGAGCATGACAGAGGAATCACCAATTTTCATTTCGAGGCGGCGGCAGATCTTCTCAGTGATGAGGAAATCAGCCTGATAAGGAGCATGCGCCCCGGACTGATCCAGCTGGAGATCGGCGTGCAGACCGTCAATGAAGCGGCCGTAAAGGAGATCCGGCGGACCATGGATCTTAAGAAAGTCAGAAGCAGGGTGGCAGAGATCCGGAAGGGCAGGAATGTGCATCAGCATCTGGATCTGATCGCCGGGCTTCCGGAGGAAGGGTATGAGAGCTTCGCCCGTTCCTTTGATACGGTATATGCCATGAAGCCGGAACAGCTTCAGCTGGGTTTTCTGAAAGTACTGAAAGGATCATTGATGCATGAGAAGGCCGGGGAGTACGGGCTTTTGTACCAGGACCGCCCGCCTTATGAAGTCCTTTCCACAAGGTGGCTGTCCTACGGGGAGATCGTGCGGCTGAAGCGGGTGGAAGAAATGGTGGAAATTTATTACAACAGCGGCCAGTTCCGGCATACGCTGGAATATCTGGAACGGAAATTCTCTTCACCATTTCAGATGTACGAAGCGCTGGCGGAGTATTATAAAGGGAACGGCCTTTTGGGGGTACAGCATTCCCGGATCGCGCGCTATGAGATCATAAGCCGCTTCGCTGTCCGCTATATGGAGGATGAAGCAGAGCAGAAAGAATGCATGGAGTGGTTGACATTGGACCTGTACTTGAGGGATAATGTGAAAAACCGTCCGGCATTCCTGAGAGACAATCAGGCAGGAAAAGAAACGGCAGCGGCATTCTACAAGAAAGAGGCACAAGAGCTGCGCTATCTGAAAGGGTATGAGGGGTGTGACGGCAGACAGCTGAGGAAGATGACTCACTTAGAGCGGCTGGGAGGGAAACTGCTGCTCTTTGATTACCGGAAGAGGGACCCGCTGACGGGGGATGCGGCTGTTTATGAAATAGAGGAGAAGGATCAATGAATTTTTATGATAAAAAAGTAAGACGCATCATATCTATTATCATTATTGTAATCGTGGCGGCCATGGTGCTGACCATGGTCCTGCCCTATATCGCATGAGAGACGTATAGGAGAGGGTAAGGGTGGCAGAAGTCAGGAAAAAGAAAAGACGCAGAAAATTAAGGATCAATAAGACGGCGGCCCTGCTGATCGCGGGCTTGGTATCCTTCGCGGTGCTGGTGATTGTGGGCCTCAATGTGATGTTCCATTTCACCATCTCCAAATATGACCCGGACATCATTATCCCCGGTGTGAAGATCGGCGGAACGGATGTGTCGGGGATGAATGCGGCGCAGGCGGAGGCGGCGGTGAAAAAGGCAGTCCAGGACTATGCCTCACAGGAGATTACGCTCAGGCTGGACGCGGAGCGGGATGTGGAGGTCCTGCTGGCAGACTTGGGCGTGTACGCGGCGGATCTGGACCGCGCTGTGCGGGATGCCCTGGATTACGGGAAGAAGGGAAGCCCCATCACCTGCTATAAGATATTGAAACGCGCGGAGAAAAATGAGAATGAGAAGAATTTCCCCGTAACATATGAGATTTCAGTGGAATCCGCAGGCACCGCCCTGGAAGAAAAACTGGCAGGCATGCTCAAAGAGTCTGTGGACGCGACACTGACACAGAGCGGAGACGAAACGGTTGTCACGGCGGATGTGCCGGGAGAAAAAGTGGACGTCCAAAAGACAGTGGATCAAATTAACAGCCTCATCGCGGAGAACCGAAAAGATGAGGGCAGCTCCGGGACAGCGGAAGCGGTGCTGACGGAGAAGCAGGCGGATATTACGGCGGAAGATTTGGAAAATATTACGGATGTACTGGGTTCTTTTACGACCTATTACGGGGAGAGCAATGACGGCAGGACCATGAATGTGGAATCCGGTGCGGGGCATATCGGCGGGACGCTGGTACAGCCCGGGGAAGAAGTCTCCGCGGATGAGTTGATGGCGCCTTACACGGAGGAGAATGGCTATGCCATGGCAGCGTCCTACGAGAACAACGCGGTCGTGGAGTCTATGGGCGGCGGCATCTGCCAGGTGTCTACAACTCTGTACAATGCCCTGCTTCTGGCGGAGCTGGAAATAACAGAGCGGTATGAGCATTCCATGCAGGTGTCCTATGTGGAGCCTTCCATGGACGCGGCCATCGCGGATGACGTGAAGGACCTGAAATTTTGCAATAACATGGAGACGCCGGTTTACATTGAGGCGGCGCTCTCGGAAGGAAATCTGACATTCCGTGTCTATGGAAAAGAAGTGCGGCCACAGGGGCGCACGGTGGAATATATCAGTGAAACGCTGGAAACGGTGGAATCGGATGAGACCCGGTATGTGGCGACGGAAGATCCCATCGGCACGATGTACACACAGGATAACGGACATACGGGCCTGAAGGCGCAGCTGTGGAAGATTGTGTACGAGAACGGCGCGGAAGTGAGCCGGGAGGCTGTCAATTACAGCACATATCTGGCGGCGGGCAGGACTGTCGCCGTGGGGACATTCTCGGAGAACGAAGAGGCGTCAGCTAAAATGAACGCGGCTGTTGAATCCCAGAGTGAGGACCAGATCAACGCGGTCATCGCTGAGATGGCGGCAGGTGGAACACAGGGAACGGCAGACGCGGGGGAAGAAAATTAGAGAAGGCAGTGGAGATGAGATATGGAAAATTGACACAGACCGCATGGCAGCGGTCTGTGAGGAGACAATTGGATAAGCGGTGCGAGGAAGCGCTTTTGGGACCGACGCCCTGGGAGACCTGTTCCGGGCTTGCGGGCGCGGACGGCGAAGCCTTCCTCTGGGCGGATGCCCACGCATCGGGGAATGCTGCCCGGACCGGGTATTACGCGGTGCTCAAAGCGGCGGGGGACCTGGCGGCAAAGGGCGTGCGCGCCTCCTGCGTGTCTATCCGGGTTCTGTTTCCGCCGGGTGTGGAGGAAGAGCAGTTAAAAGAAGTCACAAAAGGCATTGAGGACGCGTGCGGCCGGATGGATATCCAGGTAACGTCCTTCCAGGGGGAGACCTCCGGCGCGGTGTCCGCGCTGACCGTCTGGGCAGCCGCCGCCGGGAAGGCCAGACGGCAGGGGCTGATCTGGGAGCGCGCGGGCAGAAATAGAACGGCTGTGAAGACACCGGGGCAGGAGATCGTGTTCTGCGGGTATGCGGGCCTGGAAGGGATGCTGCGCATTCTGGATGAATCGAAGGAGGAGCTGGGGACGAGATTTGTCTCGTCATTCCTCCGTCAGGCGCAGAGCCTGTCAGACCAGCTGGTGGTGCCAGCACAGATCCTTGCGCTTTTTGGGGAAGGGGAAGGAACACCGGAGACGCTGCCCGGGATTACGGCCGTTATCCAGGCAGGCAGCGGCGGCATACTGGCAGCCCTGTGGGAACTGGCTGAGACACTGCGCACGGGTTTTGAAGTGGATATGCAGGCAATCGGCATCCGGCAGGAGACCGTGGAGATCTGCGAGTTCTATCGCCTCAACCCCTATCAGATTTCGTCCGCGGGAAGTTTCCTCATTGCCACAGAGGAGGCGCAGGCGGTGATCGAGATCCTGGAGAAGGCGGGGGCACGAGCCGGAAGGCTTGGGGTCACAAAGGCGCAGAACGCGCGGGTGATCACAAGCGGAGAAGAGGTAAGATATCTGGACAGGCCCGCGCCGGATGAGCTGACGCTGTGGCATGCCGGACGGCAGGACAGAAAATTATGAGAAAACAAGAAGCAGGAGGAATCGAGATGAACGAGAAAAAAGAAGCCCTGAGGATGGAGATTCTTAAATATATTGAGAAACACAGCCGGGTCGACCTTAGTGAACTGGCGGTTCTGCTGGGAGCAGAGGAGGCGGACATCGCAAATGAAATGGCAGAAATGGAAAAAGAAAAGATTATCTGCGGTTACCATACGCTGATCGACTGGGACAAGACGGGCGTGGAGAAAGTGACAGCGCTGATTGAGGTGCGGGTTACACCGCAGAGGGACCGGGGATTTGATAAGATCGCGGAGCGCCTGTACAATTACCCGGAGGTGTACGCGGTGTATCTGATCTCCGGCAGTTATGACCTGCTGGTGACCATGGAAGGGAAGACACTCAAGGAAGTCTCCCGCTTTGTGTCCGAGAAGCTTTCCCCGCTGGATGGGGTCTTAAGCACCGCGACCCATTTTATACTTAAGAAATACAAAGACCACGGCACGATCATGGTGACGAAGAAAGAGTCGGAAAGGATACCGGTGACACTGTAATGAGAAATCTATTATCAAAGAAAATTGTTGATATACAGCCTTCCGGAATCCGGAAATTCTTTGACGTGGCAAATGAAATGAAGGACGCTATCTCTCTCGGGGTGGGTGAGCCGGATTTTGACACGCCGTGGCGGATCAGGGAGGAAGGAATCTTCACACTTGAGAAAGGAAAGACTTTTTATACGTCCAACGCGGGCTTAAAAGAGCTCCGCCAGGAGATCTGCCGCTATTTAGAGCGCAAGATCCATGTCTCATATGATCCCATGAAAGAGACGCTGATCACAGTGGGAGGGAGCGAGGCCATTGACGTGGGACTGCGCTGCATGCTTGATCCCGGCGACGAAGTGCTGATCCCCCAGCCCAGCTATGTGTCCTATCTGCCCTGCGCGGTCATGGCAGACGGAGTCCCGGTTGTAGTGCCGCTTCAGTATGAAAATGAGTTCAAGCTGACCGTAGAGGACCTTGAGAAATATACGACGCCAAAGACAAAGATCCTGATCATGCCTTTTCCGAATAATCCGACAGGATCGATTATGACAAAAGAAGACCTGGAGCCCATCGCGGAGTTTGTAAAAGACCATGACCTGTATGTGATGTCAGATGAGATCTATTCGGAACTTACTTATAAAACAGAGCATGTATCGATCGCCTCCCTGCCGGGAATGCGGGAGCGCACGCTGGTCATCAACGGCTTCTCCAAGGGGTTTGCCATGACAGGCTGGCGGCTGGGATACTGCTGCGGGCCGGAAGCCCTGATTGAGCAGATGACCAAGCTCCATCAGTTTGCCATTATGTGCGCGCCGACCAACAGCCAGTACGCGGCTGTGGAGGGTTTGAGAAACTGTGGGGATGAAGTGGAGGAGATGAGGAAATCCTATGACCAGAGAAGACGGTTCCTCATGCATGAATTCGCCCGCATGGGGCTGGAATGCTTCGAGCCTTTCGGCGCGTTCTATGTTTTCCCCAGCATTCAAGAATTTCACATGACCTCGGAAGAGTTTGCGACGCGGCTTCTCAATGAGGAGAAGGTGGCGGTCGTCCCGGGAACCGCGTTCGGAGAGTGCGGAGAAGGCTTCCTGCGGATTTCCTATGCCTATTCTCTGGATGACTTAAAGGAAGCGCTGGGGCGCCTGGGCAGCTTTATCCAGAGACTGAGAAATGAGAGAGTGTAAGTTATGATAAATATTGTACTCCTTGAGCCGGAGATCCCGGCCAATACAGGGAATATCGGGAGGACCTGCGTGGCGGCGGGAGCCAGGCTTCACCTGATCGAACCGCTTGGGTTCAGCCTTTCTGAGAAAGCGCTGAAGCGGGCGGGCATGGATTACTGGAAGAGTCTTGACGTGACCACATATATTGATTATCCGGATTTTCTTGAGAGAAATCCCGGAGCGAAGATCTATATGGCGACGACAAAAGCAAAGAAGATTTATACCGAGATTTCTTATGAGCCGGACTGCTATATTATGTTCGGAAAAGAGAGCGCCGGGATTCCGGAGGAGATCCTTGTTGAAAATAAAGAAAACTGTGTGAGAATACCTATGATAGGGGATATCCGGTCACTGAACCTGGGCAATTCTGCCGCTATTGTACTGTATGAAGCACTGCGCCAGAATGGATTTAGAGGAATGGAACTGGAAGGGGACCTGCATCGCCTGAGATGGTGAGCGGGTCCCTGTCTTTTTAACAGCGAAGCAGAGCCGGAAACATATATATTAGTATAAATAATATATATATTTTAAAAACACTTATAAATCTTTTGAATATTTCTCTGTATTGTTATATAATGAGGTGGACTTGAGTGTTAAGATTGTGTTAAGATTATAGCCTGCATGAAACAGGAAGGATTGGAAAAACTAAGGGGACGAGAAGTCCGGAAGGACGAGAAGTCTGTCAGGAAAGGTGGTGTGCAGATTATGGTAGAAGAGACGATCCGCTCCATCCGTGAGGCGGAAGGGCAGGCGGACGCGGTTGTAAGAGAAGCAGAGCAGAGAGCCCGCGGCATCTTTGAAGAAGCAAAGAAAAGAGCCGGGCAGAGGGCGGCTGAAATCGTCGGAAAGGCAGAGGAGGAAGCTGCCGGGACGGCAGAAGAAGCGCGGAAGAAGGGCGGCCTGACAGAAGCGGAGCAGGATGCGGCGACGCGGGAGTCCGTCAGGAAACTGAAGGAGGAAGCAATGTCAAGGGAACAGGAAGCCGCGGCCCTTGTGATCTCCATGCTCGCCTGAGAAAAGGGTTTGTCAAGACGCGGATGGAAACCGTGCGCGGGCATCGTCTGCGTAAAGGCAGCAGAATATCAAAGAGTGAAGGAGGGATAAGCAGATGGCGGTACTTAAGATGCAGAGAATCAGCATCTGCGCCTTAAAGAAAGACCGAAAAGCGATCCTTGAAAAACTGCAGAGCCTCGGGGTATTAGAAGTGAGCCATGTGATCGAGGAGGATGAAAATTTCCGGAAAATGGATACCGCCGGGCAGAGGGCCGGATTCGAAAAGGCCGCCGCCTCGGCGGATCAGGCGCTTGATATCCTTGAGAAATATGTTCCGGAGAAGAAGTCCATGTTTGCGTCCCTGGAGGGAAAGAAGCTGATCGGGCAGGCGGAGGAACATCAGGTCCGGGAAGAGCGCCGTGATCTCTTAAAAACAGCGAAAGCTGTCTATGATCTGGACCGGGAGCGCGCGGAACAGCTTGCCAATATTGCGAAGCTTCAGAACAGTATCGAGGGCCTGAAACCGTGGATGTCGCTGGATGTTCCTCTTCGGCCCGCGGATACGAAGCGGACGTGTATGTTCTTAGGGGTGATGCCCGGAGGGACAACGGTGGAGGCGGTATATGGGATTCTGGCGGAGAAGGCGCCCGAAGCCGTGGCTGATGTGCATATCATCTCTTCCGAACAGAGCATGGTCTATCTTGCCGTAGTGTGCCTGAAGGAGGATGCTTCCGCAGTGGAGGAAGCCTTAAGAAGCGCGGGCTTCGCGAGACCGTCCCAGACATGGGATGATGTGCCGGCAGTCCAGAAAGAGAAGTTAGAACAGCAGATAGCGGAGTGCTGGAGAACAATTGCCGGGATTGAGGAAGAGATGGAGGATCTTTCAAAGCAGAGAGAAAAATTAAAGATCGTGGCGGATTATTATCGTATCCGCGCGGATAAATACGCGGTGCTGGGAAACATTCCGCAGTCAGAGCGCGCCTTTGTCATCAGCGGATACATCCCCCAGTGTGAGGCGTCCCATGTGGCGGAATGCCTGACAGGAAAGTATGACTGTGTGGTCGATGTGGAAGAATTAAAAGAGGACGAGGAAGCTCCGGTTATTCTAAAGAACAATCCGTTTTCACAGAATATGGAAGGAATCGTGGAATCCTACGGACTTCCGCATAAAGGAGAATTAGACCCGACGACGATTATGTCCTTCTTCTATATTTTCTTTTTCGGAATGATGCTCTCAGACGCGGCGTACGGAGCGATTGTGGCCATCGTCTGCGGTGTGCTTGTATGGAAATTTCCGAGGATGTCGGACGGCATGAAAAAGTCGCTGAAATTATTCTTCTACTGCGGATTGTCCACACTGGTGTGGGGAATCCTGTTCGGAGGGTATTTCGGAAATATCGTGGATATCGTGTCGCAGAAGTTCTTCGGGACAACGGTTACTGTCCCGGCGCTGTGGTTTGTTCCCCTGAATGACCCGATGAAGCTTCTGGTGTACTCGCTCCTCTTCGGTGTGATCCACCTGTTTGTGGGGCTGGGGATGAAAGGGTACTTGTGCTTAAGAGACGGCAGGGTTATGGATTTCTTCTGTGATGTGGTGCTCTGGTTCCTGCTCCTTGTGGGTCTGATCCTGATGCTCCTGCCCAGCGATATCTTCGCGTCCATCGCGCAGACGAACATCGTGTTCCCGGGATGGCTCAATACTACGGCAAAAGCGCTGGCAGTCATCGGCGCTGTGGGGATCGTGCTTATGTCCGGCAGGGGGAATAAGAACCCGGCACTCCGGGTGGCGCTGGGCGCGTATGACCTATACAATATTACGGGATGGTTAAGTGACGTGCTGTCCTACTCGCGTCTGCTGGCGCTGGGACTTGCCACGGGCGTGATCGCGTCCGTGATCAACCAGATGGGAAGCATGCTCCCGAACAATGTGGTGGGTGTGATCTTATTTGTGGTGATCTTTATCTTTGGCCATGCGCTGAACCTGGCGATCAACCTGCTGGGCGCGTATGTGCACACGAACCGTCTACAGTTTGTAGAGTTTTTCGGAAAGTTTTACGAAGGCGGCGGACGGCCGTTCGCTCCTTTTAAAGAGAATACAAAATATGCAGATGTTAAGGAGGAAACGTTATCATGAGTATTGCAGGTGAATTAGGAATTGTTTACGCATTGTTAGGAGCGGCTGTGGCAGTGCTGTTTGCCGGAGCGGGCTCCGCGATCGGCGTAGGTATCGCGGGACAGGCAGCGGCGGGAGTCGTGACAGAGGACCCGAGCAAGTTCGCGAAGGTGCTCATCATCCAGCTGCTTCCGGGTACACAGGGACTGTACGGACTGCTGGTAGGATTTATCACGCTGTCCAAGATTGGGATCTTAGGCGGCGGCATCGCAGATGTATCCGTATCCACAGGACTTCTGATCCTGGCGGCATGCCTGCCGATCGGTATCGTGGGACTTCTCTCCGGCATCGCGCAGGGGAAAACAGCGGCATCTTCCATCGGGATTGTCGCGAAGAAACCGGATCAGTTCGGTAAGGCAATGCTCTTCCCGGCGATGGTTGAGACATACGCCATCCTTGCGCTCCTGATCTCTTTCCTTGCGGTAAGCGGAATCCAGGTTTAATCGTTCGGGCGGCGCATTGGGCGGGAGCGAAAAACATGCTTGCATGTTTTTGCGATCGGGCGCGCTGAACAGAGTAAAGCAGAAGGAAAGAATAATAAAGGAGAGCAAGACATGAGTGGACTGGATAAAATGAAATCCCGGATTCTCGAGGAAGCGGACCACTCTGCGAAGGAGATCATCAACAAGGCGAACGCGCAGGCAGAAGCGCTCATAAAGGCAGCGGAAGAGGAAGCCAGAGCCGAAGCGGAGAAGATCTCGGAGAAGGCAAAGCGTGACGCTGCCGACTATGCGAAGCGCGTGGAGTCCTCCATGGATATGCGCAGGAAGCAGGCGCACCTTGCCGCGAAGCAGGAAGTGATCTCGCATGTACTTCAGAGTGCGTATGACACAGTCATGAATCTGGATGTGAAAGAGTATTTTGACATGCTTGAGAAGCTCTTAGAGAAATATGCCCTTCCCGAAGAGGGAGTGATCTGTTTCTCAGAGAAAGATCTTAAGCGTATGCCGGAAGGATTCTCCGGCAAGATCAAGACGATCGCCGCGGGGAAAGGCGGAAGCCTGACATTGAGCGACGAGGCGAGGGACATCGACGGTGGATTCCTCCTCGTGTACGGCGGCATCGAAGAAAACTGTACGATAAAGGCAGTGTTCGACGCGAAGCGCGAAGAACTGTCAGATCAGGTGAACAGGCTTCTGTTCGGATAAACGCAGCCGTAAGGAGGGTTTGACTTGGGTAATACAAAATATACGTATGCGGTTGCGCGGATCCGTGCGCTGGAAGTATCCCTGTTTTCCGACGCTGTCATCGAACAGCTCTTAGCGTGTAAGACGGCGGAGCAGGCGCTCCAGTTCGTGACGGAAAAGGGCTGGGGAGACATGTCCTCTACCGGGGATATGGACGCGGTGCTAAAGCGTGAGGAAGAGAAGACATGGGAAGTGATCCGTGACATCGCTCCGGACATGAGCGTGTTTGACGTGCTGTCCTACCCGAAGCTGTACCACAACCTGAAGGCAGCCATCAAGGAGGTGTGCACGGAGACGCAGAATCCGGGCATCTTCTACGACGACTGCCAGATCCCGGGCAGGGAAATGCTCCAGATCATTGAGAACCGGGAGTTCTCAAGACTTCCGGGCAGCATGAGCCGGGTGGCGGAGGAAGCGTTCGAGACGCTCCTTCACACAAGGGACGGGCAGCTCTGCGATATCATGATCGACAAGGCGGCGCTGGAAGCCATTTACGAAGCGGGCAAACGATCCGGGGAGCCGATCATCGCGGACTACGCGGACACCACGGTGGCGATCGCGGACATCAAGATCGCGGTGCGTTCCCAGAAAACGGGGAAGAGCGCGGACTTCATGCGAAGCGCCATGGCGGAGTGCGCGGGCGTGAATGTGGAGCAGCTGATCCGCGCGGCGCTCTCAGGAGCGGACGAGATCGCCCAGTATCTGGAAGGCACTTCCTACGCGGGAGGGGCGGATGCACTGCGAGAATCGCCGTCCGCGTTCGAGCGCTGGTGCGACAACCGTATGATAGAGACATTGAAACCACAGAAATATGAGACATTTTCCGTAGGTCCCCTGCTGGGGTACCTGATCGCAAGGGAAAATGAGATCAAGACAGTTCGGATCATCCTCACCGGGAAACAGAACGGGTTCCCTGACGATGCCATCCGGGAAAGGATAAGGGAGATGTATGTATAAGATTGCAGTGATCGGCGACTATGACAGTATCTACGGGTTCGCCACATTGGGCCTTAGCATCTGCCCTGTGAAGACCCGGGAGGAGACGCGTGAGAAGCTTAAGCAGCTTGCGGAAGGTGAGTACGGCATCATCTACATCACCGAGAAGGCTGCGGCGGAGCTTGGCAGCGCGCTGGACGAGTATCGTGAGAGGGTGCTTCCGGCGATCATCCAGATCCCGGGCGTATCGGGGAATACCGGAGCCGGAGTGGAAGGTGTGAAGAAGACCGTGGAGCAGGCGGTCGGGTCAGATATTCTGTTTGGAGGAGTAAGCGAATGAGCACAGGAGTAATCAAGAAAGTCGCAGGACCTCTCGTGATCGCGGAGGGCATGCGCGATGCAAATATGTTTGACGTGGTCCGTGTGTCAGAACAGCGTCTCATCGGTGAGATCATCGAGATGCACGGCGATGAAGCGTCCATCCAGGTCTATGAGGAGACTTCGGGATTGGGACCGGGCGAACCGGTGGAATCCATGGAAGTACCCATGTCCGTTGAGCTGGGACCGGGACTGATCACCAGCATTTACGACGGCATCCAGAGACCGCTGGACGATATCATGAAAGTATCAGGCAACAACTTGAAGCGCGGCGTGGAAGTGCCGTCCTTAAAGAGAGACCTGAAGTGGGAGTTCGTTCCCACGGCAAAAGTGGGAGACGAAGTAGAGGCAGGAGATGTGATCGGTACCGTACAGGAGACGGTGCTCGTACAGCAGAAGATCATGGTGCCCTACGGAGTAAAAGGTACGATCAAAGAGATCAAGGCAGGAGAATTCACGGTAGAGGAAGTGGTGGCTGTCGTTGAGACCGAAAAGGGCGATCAGGAGCTTACGCTCATGCAGAAGTGGCCCGTCCGCCGCGGACGTCCGTATAAGAAGAAGCTGCCGCCGGAGATGCCCCTTGTCACCGGGCAGCGTGTCATCGATACCTTCTTCCCCATCGCCAAGGGCGGTGTAGCAGCCGTGCCGGGACCCTTCGGAAGCGGCAAGACCGTTATCCAGCATCAGCTGGCGAAATGGGCGGAAGCAGACATCGTTGTCTACATCGGCTGCGGCGAGCGCGGAAATGAGATGACAGATGTGTTAAACGAATTCCCGGAACTGAAAGACCCGAAGACAGGACAGCCTCTGATGCAGAGGACCGTCCTCATCGCGAACACATCCGATATGCCTGTGGCTGCCCGCGAGGCGTCCATTTACACAGGTATTACGATCGCAGAGTATTTCCGTGATATGGGATATTCCGTGGCACTGATGGCAGATTCCACATCTCGCTGGGCGGAGGCGCTGCGTGAGATGTCCGGACGTCTGGAAGAGATGCCCGGCGAGGAAGGTTACCCGGCGTATCTGGGAAGCCGCCTGGCGCAGTTCTACGAGCGCGCGGGCCGTGTGACATCCCTCGGAAAAGAAGGCCGCGAGGGTGCGCTCTCCGTGATCGGAGCCGTATCCCCTCCGGGCGGCGACACATCAGAGCCGGTATCCCAGGCGACACTTCGTATCGTCAAGGTGTTCTGGGGACTGGATTCCGCGCTGGCGTACAAGAGACATTTCCCGGCGATCAACTGGCTGAACAGCTACTCCCTGTATCTGGACGACATGGAGAAATGGTTCAACAGCGAAGTGGCTGAGGACTGGATGAGCGGGCGCCAGAAGATGATGACCCTCTTACAGGAAGAGGCAGAGTTAGAAGAGATCGTGAAGATGGTCGGTATGGACGCGCTTTCACCGGGCGACCGCCTGAAAATGGAAGCGGCGCGCTCCATCCGCGAGGACTTCCTGCACCAGAACTCCTTCCACGAGATCGACACGTACACATCGCTTAAGAAGCAGCACATGATGATGCTCCTTGTAAATGCGTTCTATGACCGCGCGACAGAGGCTCTTTCCCAGGGCGCTTCCCTGCAGAAGCTGATCTCCATGCCGGTAAGAGAGCAGATCGGACGTTTCAAATACGTTCACGAGGACGCATTGGATGAAGAATATCAGAAAGTAGACGAAGAATTGAGCGCGCAGATCGCCAATGCATTTGTAAAGGAGGAACGGTAAATGCCGAAAGAGTACAGAACCATACAGGAAGTCGCCGGACCGCTGATGCTTGTGCGCGGCGTGGAAGGCGTGACATATGACGAGCTGGGAGAGATCGAACTCTCTGACGGCGAGACCAGGCGCTGCAAGGTGCTGGAGGTAAACGGAAGCGACGTCCTCGTGCAGCTCTTCGAGAGCTCCACGGGAATCAACCTGTCCAACAGTAAGGTGCGTTTCCTGGGGCGCAGCATGGAGCTGGGCGTATCTGAAGATATGCTGGGACGCGTATTCGACGGACTGGGACGTCCCATCGACGACGGACCGGAGATCCTTCCGGACGCCAGGATGGACATCAACGGTCTGCCCATGAACCCGGCGGCGAGAAGCTACCCGGAGGAGTTCATCCAGACCGGCGTATCCGCCATCGACGGACTGAATACCCTGGTACGCGGACAGAAGCTTCCCATCTTCTCCGCGTCAGGACTTCCCCACGCGCAGCTTGCCGCGCAGATCGCGAGACAGGCAAAGGTGCTTGGGACAGATGAGAACTTCGCCGTTGTATTCGCGGCAATGGGTATCACCTTCGAGGAATCCAACTTCTTCATCGAGAGCTTCCGCCAGACAGGAGCCCTTGACCGTACGGTGCTCTTCGTCAACCTGGCGAACGACCCGGCGATCGAGCGTATCGCTACGCCGAAGATGGCGCTGACAGCGGCAGAGTATCTCGCCTTTGAAAAGGAGATGCATGTGCTCGTTATCCTGACCGACATCACCAACTATGCGGACGCGCTCCGCGAGGTATCCGCAGCCCGCAAGGAAGTGCCGGGACGCCGCGGATATCCGGGATATATGTATACAGACCTGGCGACGATCTACGAGAGAGCAGGAAGGCAGAACGGCAAGAAGGGAAGTATCACCATGATCCCCATCCTGACCATGCCGGAAGATGACAAGACCCACCCGATCCCTGACCTGACCGGTTACATCACAGAGGGACAGATCATCTTAAGCCGTGAGCTCTACAGAAAGGGCGTCACACCGCCCATCGACGTACTGCCGTCCCTGTCCCGTCTGAAGGATAAAGGGATCGGAGAAGGCAAGACCCGCGCGGACCACTCCAACACCATGAACCAGCTCTTCGCCGCGTATGCCCGCGGAAAAGACGCCAAAGAACTCATGGTCATCCTGGGCGAAGCGGCGCTGACCGAGATCGACCTCATGTACGCGAAATTCGCGGACGCATTTGAGCAGGAGTATGTATCCCAGGGATACAACACAGACCGAGGCATCGAGGAGACACTGGACATCGGCTGGAAGCTGCTGAGGATGCTGCCCAGGACAGAGCTGAAACGAATCGACGATAAATATTTGGATCTCTACTACGGGACTGACCCCGAAGCGTAGCGGAGCGGGTCTGTCCCGGAAGCCCGGAAGGGCGGGAAAACGACTGACCCCGAAGCGTAAGCGGAGCGGGTCTGTCCCGGCGAAAGGGGCCTGACCCCTTCCGGAAGGGGTCAGGCCCCTTTGGGGAGAATATTCTGAAAATTTGAGGAGGTGGCGTTTTGGCAGCAAAACAGGTGAATCCTACCCGTATGGAGCTGACCCGTCTGAAGAAGAAACGGATTACCGCGATCCGCGGTCACAAGCTCCTGAAGGATAAACGTGATGAGCTCATGCGCCAGTATCTGGATCTTGTCCGTGAGAATATGGAAGTGCGCAAGAAGGTGGAAGCGGGTATTAAATCCGCGAACCGCAACTTTGTCATTGCCAAGGCGGGAATGTCAGAAGCCGCTCTTAACACGGCTCTGATGGCGCCGAAGCAGGAGGTGAACTTAGAGGCAGGGGAGAAGAATGTTATGAGCGTGGACATCCCGACCTTTGAGTACAAGACAAGGACTGCGGACGAGAATGACATTTATTCTTACGGTTTCGCCTTTACGTCCAGTGATCTGGACGGGGCGGTGAAGTCCTTGGCGGACGTGCTGCCGGATATGATCCGGCTGGCAGAGTGCGAGAAAGCATGCCAGCTCATGGCGGCGGAGATCGAGAAGACGAGAAGGCGCGTCAACGCGCTGGAGCATGTGATCATCCCGGAGACGGAGGAGAGCATCAAGTATATTACAATGAAGCTGGATGAGAACGAGAGAAGTACCCAGATCCGACTGATGAAGGTGAAGGATATGATGCTCGAGGAAGCTCATCATTACAGTGAGAAATAAGAAACAGCCCGGTGGATTATAAGAACGATCCCTCGGGCTGCTTTTTCTTTTTTGTCAGAAAATGTGAAAAATGTAATATTATCTGAATTTAGTTCATTTACTTTTTCTTCGGATTTTATATTCTGGATTTGTATGAAAAGCACAGTTTTACATATAGAAGCAGAGACATGGGTGCTGTTATATCTTTGATCGGATGTAGCAGTTTTTTCATATTACGGAAAATCGTTCAAACCGGTACAAAGAGACGCATCTTATTTGCAACATAAGAAACGGAGGGATGAGACAGATACAATAGATGAAACTGACTAAAGATTCAATAAAAAGGAACAGAGAGGAAAAAGCAATGAGACAGAAAATGAAAGGATTGATCGGGACAGTGCTTGCCTTTGCCATGCTACTTACTACAGTAAATGTAAATGCAGCAGGTCTGAATGAACAGGCAGATACTGTTTCCGAAGATCAGGACGTAAAGATCGAACTGATCCAAAATGACAAAGTAGTAGAATCAGGGACCAATGAGCTGAAACATACGAGAAATTATACGAGATCCAGCTCCAAGACAAACGGAGACGAGATCGTGATCACGCCGCCGGAAGGGGTGCACTACTTAATGGTGCAGCTGGATAAATACTGCGGCGTGCCGAAAACGACAGGAGCGGCGCCTGAAGGACAGGTGGAAGGAACACGCCCCCAGAGTTCATCGTACGAGTATGAGGAAGCGCTCGTCTATGTGATGAATGATGAATTCCGTTTTGTAATCCCGGGGACGACAGGCACGGATGCCAACGGCAACACACTCGGCGGAGGGAACTGGCCCTATGATTCCCGCGCGTTCTCTACGAGCGGAAACACGGAAAAAGTGATCACCGCGAGAGTGGCCACAGAGGAAGAGATCAATGCACGGCGGAATCTTGCCCTGAATCCCTATGACCTGCGGGGAAATGACAATGTCACATCCAGCCCGAATAAAAAGGGCGATATCAATGTGTTTCCGCATGCGTACGCGAACCGCGTGACAGATAACAAACGTGAATTTGAGCCGCGCAACGCCATCGACGGATTTGAATACAATTATCTGCACTATGGATTCCCGTATCAGTCATGGGGATGCGGAAATGAGAAGACAGATTCCGAGTTCTCAGTGCTGTTCGGACGCTATGTAGAGATCGATCAGGTCGATATCACTGTAAGAGCGCAGTGGAATCCGCCGCAGACCGGCGCCAATGACCATGATATCAACTGGACAAGCGCCACGCTGGAATTCTCAGACGGCACGGAAATGCCCATCAAATTAGAAAAAGTGGCGTCTCCGCAGACGTTTAAACTCCCGGAAAAGAAAGTCGTTTCATGGGTGAGACTGAAAGACCTTCCGGTGAGCGAGGAGACGATCCCGGTAGACGGGCGTAAGAAATTCTCCGCTCTGACAGAGTTTAAAGTATGGGGAACAGAGTCATCCTATGACGAGGCAGAAATGCCGTCCGGGGAAAGCATCGTCAATCTGGCGAAAAAGATCAATGACTATTGGATCAAGACTGGTGGGAACACAGGGGATGACGCGACAAATTATAATCACGGACATTCGATCACCAGTGAGTTCTGGGCGCCGTCAGTCTTCTATACGGGGAATATGGAAGCGTACTATCTGACCGGTGACGAGAACTATACCGATTATGCCACAAGATGGGGGAGCAACAATATTTATAACGGCAGCGCGTGGAATACCAAGGCAGACACCGGAAGGACAGGAAGATGGTTCCCGGATAACCACACAAGCCTCCAGACATATCTAGATATGTTCTCCATTACTTCAGACGGAGGATATGATCCGGAGAATGAGATCATTAAAAATGCGGTTGCGATCATGGAAGAGATGGAGAGTATGAGCGTCTCTGAACTGAAGACCTCCAAAGGCTATTGGGACCGGATCGACTTCTTCTATATGGAACTTCCGAACTGGACGAAGATGTATCTTCTGACAGGGGAGGAGAAATGGCTGAACAAGTTAAGAGAATTGTATGACGACCGGAAAGCAGCGCTCTACGATGCGGAGACAGGTCTGTTCTATCGTGACACAAATTATATCTATGACCCAAATGCCACATACAATCCGGACGGAGACGGAAGTTACCAGAAGATCAGCCCCAACGGAAAGAAGATCCTCTGGTCAAGAGGAAACGGATGGGCAATGGCAGCGCTGACAAAGATCCTGCAGGATCTGCCGGACAACCGGACTGAAGACCGTCAGGAGTATGAAGCGGTGTTTAAGAAGATGGCAGAGACCTTGATCCGGGTTCAGGGAGAAGACGGATTCTGGAGAATGAATCTGGACGACTATGACCATGACATCCGTCCGGAGACAAGCGGAACGGTATTCTTTGCGTATGGTCTCACGTGGGGGATCAATCACGGCATTCTGGACAAAGAGACTTATTACCCGGCAGTGAGAAAGGCATTCCTCGGATTAAATGCCAACGCGATCCGCCCGGATGGCCTGGTGGGGCGTTCGGAACTGATCAGTGCGTACCCGAACCCGAAATGCTCCCTTGGAATCGGCTCTTCCCAGAGCTACGCGCCGGCAGCGGCTGTGTTATTCTTATCTGAGTTATCGAAGCTGGAGAATCAGGGAATCGTTACAGACGACGTGGAACCGGCTCTGAACAAGCGCATGATCGGAAGCGTTGCCGTCAAGGAAGGCTCCGAGTATGCAGTTGTCAATTCCAGAGTAAGAGAACTGTCTGCAGGAAGCGGTCTGACTGCAGTCCGCCAGGACGGGAAAATATATGTGCCGGAAGCATTTCTGGCGGAAGTATATGGAGAAGATACGGCAGGGCAGGCAGGTGACAGCATGACATACGAGGGACAGAAGTACATCGCGCTGTCAGAGGCTGTCACAGAGGGAAGTAACCGGATCGTTTCCTCATTAGACAACGGTATTTCCCTCATCAGTTACAAAGAGGAGCTGTTTGATCCTGCGCTGGAAGGGAAAATGCTGGATCTCTTACAGACAGGTCTGACAGAAGGCGCGTATCCGGAACGTCCGGAGTATGAGATCCGTTTTGATTACAGAGAGCCGTTAAAGCCGTCCGAAACTGCGCTTGTCTCGATCGAGGCGAACAGCGGCGGGGCAGTCTCGGCAAAACGGGAGATCGGTCCGAATACTACAGATCCGGTTGAAGTAGAGTTTGACATGGTTACACAGTTATCTCCGACGCAGACCAATGCCATCGTGGGACTCGGGACCACAAGTTCAAATTACACGGCATATTCCCAGGTTCCGGTCATTATCCGCATGTATAATAACGGAACCTTCGGAGCTTACAATGGAACAGGTTATGTGCAGTCAAGTGTGAAATTCACACAGAACGAGAGCTATCACATCCGGATGAGCATTGATCTGGCGGCGAAAAAGTACAGTGCATACGTTACAGGACCGGACGGAAATGAAGTTCAGATTGCCAGGGACTTTGCTTTCCGCTCCACGGCAGCAGCGCCGGCAGAGATTGGAAAGATTTACCTCTTCAACAATGATAAAGAAGCGGGAAAATACTGGCTGGACAACATTTCCATGAAGGGAGACAAAGATAAGCTCTTATCCATTACACAGCCCGAGTCCCTGACCGGAGCAAAGGCTGCCGCAAATGGCACGGCGCTGGCAGATCTGGAGCTGCCGGACACAGTTGAGATCGAGACAGAGAGTGGAACCGTGACAGAGGCGGAGGTGGACTGGCATACAGACGCTCCGGTCTATGTGGACGGAACATCCTATGATCCGGAAAGCCTGGATGAGCAGACATTTATCCTGAAAGGGGATGTATCTCTCCCGGACAGTATAGACGCGGACGGCAGAGACCTGGCCGTACAGATAGAAATTACTGTCCTGGGAGCAGGGACAGTGGCAGCTCCTGCCGCAGATCCGGCAGCGGGAAGCGATTATACAGAAGCGCTGGAGATCATGCTCAGCAGCGCGACAGAGGGCGCGGTTATTTGTTACACCACTGACGGCACAGAACCGGTCTATGACGCGGCGGCAGGAGAGGCAGAAGGGACCGGCCGGATCTTTGACGGCACTCCCATCGCGGTGCAAGGCGACGAGAAAGACCATAAACCAGTGACTGTGACGATCAAGGCGATCGCGGTAAAAGATGGGATGAAGGACAGTGAGACTTCCGTCTTTGAATACACGGTCACGATCCCCCACAGCTTCTCACAGGAGTGGGAGTCTGACGCGGAACATCACTGGCAGGTATGTTCCTGCGGCGAGGAAGGAAACACAGCAGACCATACATGGACAGAGACAGCGGATGAGAAGTATCTTGTGTCAGAGGCGACGTGTCATGCACCGGCAGTGTATGATATGAGCTGCTCTGTATGCGGCAGAGCCGGAACAGATACTTTTGAATACGGCAGTCCCGATCCGGACAGGCATGACGGAGAGACCGAGATAAGAGACGCGAAAGAACCGACAGAGACAGAAGAAGGATACACCGGGGATACCTACTGCCTTGGCTGCGGAGAGAAGGTCGCGGAGGGAGAGGTTATCCCGAAACTGCCGGATACAGAGACACCTGATCCGGATGATGATCCGGATCAGGAAGAACAGCCTTCCGATGACAAGCCGACCGAGGAGCCGGCAACGGACGACCAGACAACAGGTGGTCAGCCTCATGGCGTCCAGACAGGAGAGGCGGACCAGTCCGGCACAGTGCCGAAGACAGGAGACGCGGCTTCCTTTGCATGGCTGCTTGTTGCGCTGGCAGGCGGAACAGTCCTGTTCTCTGCCGCAAGAAGACGGCGTGAGAGCTGATAGGCATCATGCCATGAAAATAGAAGTTCTATTATCTGCCGCAGGTTCTGTAACAGAGCCTGCGGCATTTCTATTATTATAGAAGCGCAGAGCAGACTCCAGTAGGAAGTGCGCGGAGCGCGGATAGATGGCAGGCGTGTCAGTTTTTGTTGAATGCCTTAGAAAATAGATGTAAAATAATTCCATATATAGACGGCAGGTGACGAAGAGACTGCGGCGAAGATATAATAAGTACAGGAGATAAGAAGCATGAGCGCGAATATGATCGGAGATAACCGTATTTTATCAACAAAATATCTTGTGAAAGCAATCAGGGAAGGGCGGAAGAACGGAGAGCGGTTCTGCTTCATCCTTGGCGCCGGCGCTTCTGTTTCATCCGGCATCCCCACAGGCGCGGAATTAGAGTACAGATGGATGGAGGATATGGCTGCGGAGCTGGGGATGGAAGAAGTCTCCAGGGACGCGAAAGCATTAAGGGAGAAAGATCAGCTGGACCATGATTTTGCTGAGATAAAGAACGCTTGGGAGGAAGCGAAAAAAGCGAAGCGGAAGGCGCTTGCGAGTGAGTATTATTTTGATATCTATACACTGCGTTTTCGGCCGAATTACAGGAACGGATACCACTATTTAGAAAATCTGATGGAGGACGCGAACCCGAGTTTTGGGTACCATCCGCTGGCTCTTCTGCTTGCGGATGAAGGTGGGAGCAACCTTGTGATCACCACGAATTTTGACAGTCTGGTGGAGGATTCACTGTTTTTATATACGAATAAAAAGCCGCTTGTGATTAATCATGAACTGCTGGCAGAGTTCGCAGGAGACCTGAATATCAGAAGACCGGTGATCGCGAAGCTGCACCGGGGGCTTTTCTTTGATCCCCTGAACAGAGCGGAAGAGACAAAGGAGCTTCATGGCAGATGGAAAGAAGTCCTGGAAAAAGTATTCCAGAATTATACGCCCATTGTCATCGGCTATGGCGGCGGCGACAGCAGCCTGATGGGAGTTCTGCAGGAAGAAAGCATCAAGATGAAGAACGGGATTTATTGGTGCTATATGGAAAAGTACGGGCTTCCCGATGAGAAAATACAGGAGATTGTAAAGAACAAAGAAGGGTATCTAGTGCGTACAGCGGGATTTGACGCGGTCATGCTCGCTGTCGGGAATGCGCTGTTTCCCAATGAAATCGATCCGGCAGGGGCGGAGAGACACCTCAGCGGCAAAATCAATAAACAGATCATTGCTTACGGAGAAGAGTACAGGCAGCTTGTGAAAGAAGAAAAAGAGCATGAGAGTGAAGCCGAAGAGGGGATCAATGCAAGTGAAAAAGAATTCGAGCAGGATATCGAAGAGTTTAAAATCCGGGTGAATGAGACGGAGTCCGAACGGGAAAATCAGAATCGGATGAGCGGCTGGGACTATGTCAGACAGGGGAACAGATACTATGATGAGGGAGAATACGAACGGGCGGTTGAGAGCTATACAAAATCACTTGATATCCAGGACATGGCAGAAGCATATTATAATCGCGGATGTGCGTACAGTAAATTAAAAGAAAATGAAAAAGCAGTGCAGGATTACAGCAGTGCAATCGAGCTCGATCCAGATTATGCATATGCGTATTATAATCGGGGGAATGAATATTTCCGGGTGAAGGAATTTGGAAAAGCGGTGTTAGATTATAATAAGACGATCGAATTGAATCCAGGTTATGCGGAGGCATATTATAATCTCGGAAGTGCGCATTACGAGCTGGGGGAAAGTGAAAAGGCGGTGCAGAATTATAGTAAGGCGATCGAATTAGACCCGGATGATGAGAATGGATACAATAATCGCGGAAATGCGTACAGCCAGTTAAGAGAAAATGAAAAAGCGGTGTCAGATTATAAGAAGGCAGTCGAACTGAATCCCAATTATGTGAAGGCATATTATAATCTGGGGAGTTTCTTTAAAAACAACGGTGATCTTGCAAAAGCCGAGGAATATTTTACACAGGCAATTGAGCGCGATTCTGGATACAAGAGCGCTTATCAGAAGCGGGCAGAAGTTTATCGGGCCCTGGGGCAGGATGAAAAAGCCGCGGCTGACGAAGAGACTGCTTCAAAGTTAGAATCTTAATTTCAGAAAGAACTGCGAGGCCCTGCTTGCCCTGCCCACCCGGCCGTGGTAGAATAAGGGAACATCATGCGGGCAATACTTTGAGAAAGAGCCCGCAGGCTGGCAGGAGAGAACGATCAGGACAGGCGGAGGTACTATGAATTTAAACAAAGAAAACATGCGGAAACTGAAAGAATTGATCCTTTTTACGATTATCATTCTGATTGCGCTTTGGAATTATAAGATCCTCATTGAATGGATCGGGGTGGCGTTTGGGATTATATTACCGTTTATCCTGGGCGGGGGCATCGCGTTTATCCTCAATATCCCGATGAGCTTTCTGGAAGAAAAAATATTTAAGAACCGGCACCTGAAGGAGAAAAAGATCGCCCAGAGACTGGCGCGCCCGGTGTGCCTGGTGCTCACACTGGCGATTGTGATTGGGGTTGTGGTACTGGTTATGTTCGTAGTTATTCCGGAGCTTACAAGCACCGTCCTGTCGCTGGGGCGGACGATCCAGACATTTATCCCGGAGGCGCAGCACTTCCTGGAAGAGCTGTTCACCGATAATAAAGAGATCCAGGCATGGCTTTCCAACCTGAATCTGGATGTCGGCAGAATCGTGGACAGCGCCATGTCGTTCTTCCAAGACGGGGCTGGAAATGTGCTGAACTCTACAATGTCCGCGATCGGCTCCATTGTGAGCGGGGTGGCGACTTTTGTAATCGCGTTCGTTTTCGCCTGCTATGTGCTTCTTCAGAAAGAAAAGCTGGCCGTGCAGGTGAAAAAAGTAGTATTTGCGTTCTTTTCGGGAAAGCGCGCGGAGTGGATGTTCGAGGTGGCGGAGCTGGCGTCGAAAGCATTCTCCAGTTTCTTTACCGGTCAGTGTGTGGAGGCGCTGATTCTCGGATTTATGTTTTTTATCGTAATGACCGTGCTGAGCATGCCGTACACTCTGCTGATAAGTGTGCTGATCGCGTTTACAGCGCTGATCCCTATCTTCGGAGCGTTTATTGGATGCTTTGTGGGGGCGTTTTTGATCCTGATGGTGGACCCCATGCAGATGGTGGTGTTTGTCATAACGTTCCTTGTCCTTCAGCAGATTGAGGGCAACCTGATCTACCCCAAGGTGGTGGGAAGTTCTGTAGGGCTTCCGTCGATCTGGGTGCTGGCCGCGGTGACCATCGGAGGAAGTTTGATGGGTGTGGTGGGAATGCTGATCTTCATACCTATTACATCCGTTGTCTATACGCTGTTCCGGGCGAGCGTGTACAAGCATCTGAGGAAGAAGCATCGGGACATCACGACGGGCAGAGTGGTGAGCAGGAGCGGCGGCAGAGAAGAGGCGGCCGGGCAGGAACAGGAAAATCAGAACGGAAAACAGGCAGAAACAGACGCCGTCAATAAGATGGACCGGTGATACAGGAATTAAGAAAAATAAGGGAAAGACCTTGACGGACTTCCATCTGCCGTGGTACAATACTACGGCGAATGGAAGTTAGGTCTTTTTTTTATGCCTAAAAATCGATGGTGTTCGCAGCCATCAGTAGCACGCAGGTAAATAAGTAAAAAGCGAGGTGGAAGTTGTGCGCACAAGAATTACACTGGAGTGTACGGAATGCAAAAACCGTAACTACAACATGACGAAGGATAAGAAAGCTCATCCGGACCGCATGGAGACCAAGAAGTACTGCAGATTCTGCAAATCACACACTCTGCATAAAGAGACGAAATAATCGTCAGGAGGAAGTGACATTATGAGTGGAAACGAAAAAACTCAGAAGAAAAGCTGGTTCAAGGGGCTTCAGGCGGAGTTTAAGAAGGTCATTTGGCCAGACAAAAAAACACTTGCAAAACAGACAACGGCAGTTGTTGCTGTATCCGTAGTGCTCGGAGCGCTGATCGCGGTGATCGATGCGATTCTGAGATACGGGATTGACTTATTAGTAAGATAGTTGACCGCAGCGGAAAGGTGATTTTATGTCAGAGGCAAAATGGTACGTAGTTCATACGTATTCAGGGTATGAAAACAAAGTAAAGGCGAACATTGACAAGACGATCGAGAACCGTCATCTGGAAGACCAGATTCTGGAAGTGCGTGTGCCCATGGAGGAAGTCACGGAGCTTCGGAACGGTGTGCAGAAGGTAGTACAGCGCAAAATGTTCCCGGGATATGTCATGATCCACATGATTATGAATGATGATACATGGTACGTTGTCAGAAATACACGCGGCGTTACCGGTTTCGTCGGACCGGGATCAAAACCGGTGCCGCTCGAAGAGAGCGAGATGGCAAATCTGGGCATCAAGCGCGAGAATGTGGTTGTCAACTTCGGCGTCGGCGACACGGTTGTCGTCTTAAGCGGCGCCTGGGAGGGCACTGTGGGCGTCGTGCAGAACATGAATGACCAGAAGAAGAGCCTCTCAATCAATGTTGAGCTGTTTGGCCGCGAGACTCCGGTTGAACTTAGTTTTTCAGAAGTGAAAAAAATGGATTAAAGATGAGTGGGAGGGGCATAGCCCCGCGGGTACCACGAGGAGGTAATTGAAATGGCA
The DNA here is from genome assembly GCA_959022495.1 of uncultured Lachnospiraceae bacterium. Lineage (GTDB taxonomy): Bacteria > Bacillota > Clostridia > Lachnospirales > Lachnospiraceae > Mediterraneibacter. Next base: position 25,554 of record CAUEYX010000011.1, read on the forward strand.
AAAAAAGTAGAAGGTTATATCAAATTACAGATTCCTGCCGGCAAGGCAACTCCGGCACCGCCGGTTGGTCCTGCGCTTGGACAGCATGGTGTAAATATCGTTGAATTTACAAAGCAGTTCAACGCAAGGACAGCAGACCAGGGCGACCTGATCATTCCGGTTGTCATTACAGTATACAATGACAGAAGCTTCAGCTTCATCACAAAGACACCGCCGGCAGCAGTTCTGATCAAGAAGGCGTGCAAGATCCAGTCCGGATCAGGCGTGCCGAACAAGAATAAGGTCGCGACGATCACAAAGGCTCAGCTTCAGGAGATCGCCGAGCTGAAGATGCCGGACCTCAACGCTGCGTCTGTAGAGGCGGCTATGAGCATGGTTGCGGGAACATGCCGTTCCATGGGTGTCGTTGTAGAGGAATAGAGCACTTGCCAGGGAAGTGAAGCATATGTAAACAAGTGGGAGGGACAGATCCCGCCAATACCACAAGGAGGTTATTGTAAAATGAAACGAGGAAAGAAATATATCGAAGCTGCGAAACTGATCGAGAGAGGAAATCTCTACGAGAAGGAAGAAGCAGTCGCATTAGTAAAGAAAGCAGCAACAGCAAAGTTTGACGAGACAATTGAGGCTCACATCAGAACCGGATGTGACGGACGCCATGCTGACCAGCAGATCCGTGGCGCGGTTGTACTTCCGCACGGAACAGGTAAGAAAGTCCGCATCCTTGTATTCGCGAAAGACGCGAAGGCAGAGGAAGCAAAGGCAGCAGGCGCTGATTTTGTAGGCGGAGACGAGCTGATCCCGAGAATCCAGAATGAGGGATGGCTTGACTTTGACGTAGTTGTTGCGACACCGGATATGATGGGCGTTGTAGGACGTCTCGGACGAGTTCTCGGACCGAAGGGACTTATGCCGAACCCGAAGGCCGGAACTGTTACGATGGACGTGACAAAGGCGATCAACGACATCAAGGCTGGTAAGATCGAGTACAGACTCGACAAGACAAACATTATCCACGTGCCGATCGGTAAAGCATCTTTTACTGAGGAGCAGTTAGCGGACAACTTCCAGACGCTGATTGACGCGATCAATAAGGCAAGACCGGCAGCGGTTAAGGGCCAGTACCTTAAGAGTGTTACTCTTACATCAACAATGGGCCCAGGCGTGAAGGTTAATCCGATGAAGCTCGCTTAATCGATACAAAATGAGATAGAATGACAGAAAGCCGGAAGCGTGTTTGGTGCTGTGCATCATTCACTGCTTCCGACTTTTTTCTATTCTCAGGCTGAATGCGGATTTTGGATAGAGGACACTGGAAAAATACACAATTTTAAAGAGGAAAAACTGGAGAAACAAGGGAATGATTGGTAAAAGTGACGAAAATTCTGCGGAGGAAATATATTATCTCAATGTCAATTGTGGTTTTGGGGAGAAAATTATATAATAGCTGGTAAGAGCGGATAAAGCTGTAAAGCGGGCAAAACCAGATTCATAAGGCGGATTTTATGAAAAGGACATGCTTTGTGGGGCTGGTTTTATCTTTGCAGGAATGGATAAATTATCAACTCGGATTAAAGATAGGGAGGAAGAAGATGAGAAAGAAAATGAAAATCTGGAGACGTCTCGGTGCAAGTGTGCTTACGGCGGCGATGATCTTCGGGCTTGCCGCGCCTTATCAGGCGCTGAGCGTGAACGCTGAGCCTTCGGATTCCGCGGAACCGGTGAATCTGGCGATTGGAGCGGAAGCATCGGCCAATGATGTTGAGACATCGGATTATACGGCGGACAAGGCCATTGACGGCATTGTCAACAGAGACGCGCCGAAGCCGCAGTCTAGATGGGCTACGAATACAAGTTCCACTCAGGCGCCTAAAATTCTGACCGTGAAGTTTGACAAGGCGGAGACTTTCCAGTCATTTGTGATTGCCTGGGAGAGGGACAATATTACAAGTTACAAGATAGAGACTTCTGACAGCGGCGATGAATGGACCACTGTTTATGAGAAGGCCGGAGACGGAACAATCTCGGAGATCGACGAGAATATCCATCTTGCCGAGCCGGTGACCGCTCAGTATGTCCGCCTGTATGTGGACGGATATATCCCGGGCGACAGCAACTGGCAGTCTGTGTCCGTATATGAATTCCAGATCTATGAGGATGAGATCCCGGACGATGTGCTTCCCCAGGAGAATTACTGCCTGGAAGGAACGGCGGAAGTCAGCGACTATGAAGAAACTTCAAGCAATCCGGGGAGTCAGAACGGCGCGAAAGCCATTGATGGTGACATGAGCACCCGCTGGGCGTCAAACAACGCCGGGAATGGGACAACCGCGCGCACACTGACAGTGACTCTGCCGGCATCCCAGCGCGTGCAGTACTTTAAGATCTTTTGGGAAAAAGCAAATATTATAAAATATACCATCGACGTGAGCGAAAGTGACAGCGGAGAATTTAAGACAGTCTACACAAATAATGAGCAGATCGCGAATACACAGCAGACCATCTCCCTGGACGCTCCGGTGTGGGCAAAGAAAATACGTCTGAACGTAACAGAATATGGACAGGCGGTTGCAAACTGGTGGAATGTCTCTGTAAAAGAGTTCGAGGCATACGCGGTTGAGCCGGGAGCGATCAAAGAGGATTCGACTGCTCAGGAGATCGCGGACATTCTCAGCGCGCCTGTTGTAAATACAGAGGATATGAAGCTGGAACTCTCTGAGGAGGTGCCGGAGAGCGCGGAAGTAGAATTCCTTGCGGATTATGAGCAGATCGTCGGAAAAGACGGTACGATCTATCAGCCGCTTACAGATACTGCGGTCAAGGTTATTTACAAGGTAACAAAAGATGACGAGTCTGTAGAGGGTTCGACAGAGTATACGGTCTCGATCCCGGGCATACATAACAATGCCGGAATCAATGAAAAGCCGACAGTAATCCCGGAGCTTGCAGAGTGGTACGGCGGAACAGAGGCGGGCAGCTTTACAGTAGGTTCGAGGATTCTGGTGTCACAGAACGCGTCCGACCTTATGGATGCGGCAGACGCCCTCAAGGATGATTACAATGCAGAGATGGGAACATCTCTGACTGTGGAAAAAGGCGATAATCCCAAGGCGGGCGACATTTATTTTGTGAAGGATGATGGCAGCCATGGGCTGGGAGAAGAAGGATATATCATGGAGATCGGCGATTATACGGTTGTTGTGGCTGACCACAATACCGGAGCTTACTGGGCCACACGCTCCATCCTTCAGATCACCGAGCTGAATGACGGCACCATGCCAAAAGGGGCCGCGAAGGATTATCCGAAATATGAAATCCGCGGATTCATGCTTGACGTGGCGCGCAAACCAGTGTCCATGGAAACCCTTCAGGATATTGCCAAAGAGATGGCGTATTATAAGATGAATGAATTCCATCTTCATCTCAATGACAACCTGATTTTCTATGAAGATTATGCTTCTGCTGAAGAGGCGAGGGAACTTGCTTATACCGGTTTCCGTCTGGAATCCAATGTTCTGGAAGGTGGAAATGACGGGCTCAATAAAGCGGATCTTACAAACAAAGATTTGTATTATACAAAAGAAGAATTCCGTGAATTCATACTCGCGTGCCGTGATATGGGCGTGAACATCACGCCGGAGTTTGATACACCGGGGCATTCTGGGGCGTTCACGAAGGTGCGTCCGGACCTGATGCTGCAGAACATTGTATCCGGCGCGGCAAACAGAGCCGGGGAGCAGTTCGACCTGTCGGAAGGCAAGTATGATGAGAGTCTTGCGTTTGTGGAGAGTATCTGGGATGAATACCTGAAAGAGGATATGTTCGACCAGAGTATGACCGTACATATCGGGACGGATGAATACTATGGAGAGAAGAACCGTTTCAGGATGTTCTCTGACGACCTGATTGAGTATGTTCAGAGCAAGGGATATACGGTACGTCTGTGGGGAAGCCTTTCCTCCATGCCTGGAGACGCGGATGTGCGCAGTGAAGGTGTGCAGATGAATGTGTGGAACACAGGATGGGCGAATCCGACGAATATGTACAACGAAGGATTTGAGCTGATCAATACAATTGACAGCAGCCTTTATATGGTTCCGGCAGCAGGCTACTATAATGATTATCTGAATACACAGAATCTGTATAATAACTGGGTGCCGAATAACTTCGGTGGAACAGTGATTCCGGCAGGCTCCGAACAGATGCTTGGAAGCACCTATGCAATCTGGAATGACAGTGTTGATACCAGGGCAAACGGAATCTCCGAGATTGATCTTTACGATCGTTTCGCGGACGCGGTTCCGACAATGGCAAGCAAGAACTGGGGTGAGGGTGAAGACCAGACATATGCGGAAATGAAAGCGGCAGTGAACCAGCTTGGCGATGCGGCCGGCAGCAACCCATATCACGAAGCATCTGCAGATGAGAACGGCGAGTACATGTCCTATGAATTTGGCGATAAAACAGATTCTTCGGACAATGACAGGGATCTGAAAGATGTAGTGAACGCTGATATTGCGGATGGCAGCCTGACATTAAACGGCGGTGAGAGCTATGCGGTAACACCGATTGACAAGCTGGCTACAGGCAGCACGCTTGAGTTTGATATTACACTTGAGAAGCCTGCGCAGGCGGGAGACATTCTGTTTGAAGCGGACAATGAAGGCAGTAATGGAGATTATGTACACGATATCCGTATCATGGATGACGGAAGGCTTGGATTCAGAAGAGAGCTGTATGACTACTATTTCGATTACAAGCTCCCCGTAGGTGAGAAGGTGCATCTCGCGATCTCAACCAGCGGGACATCCACGTCACTGACAGTCAATGGGACGACTTATGAAGCTTCCGGTGTGTACCGCAACCGTCAGACAGACGGAGAGGTGCGAGTGGAAAATATCTCGAGAGCAACCCTTCTGCTCCCGCTTCAGAGAATCGGTTCGAAGACAAATGCCATTGAGGCGGTCATTGATAATGTGACAGTAAAACAGGGCGCGGCCGTAGATTATAATAAAGCCGGCTGGTCTAAAGTTGAAGTCGATACAGAGACAGTATACACTGCTACAGAAGGACTTTTTGAGTATGCGTTTGACGGAAATTCCTCTTCCATCTGGCACTCCAACTGGCAGGGGGCATCAGATAAGCTGAAACCTCAGGGGAACTGGGATGAGATCGGCGGCGTGATTGACCTGGGACAGAAATACACGATCAATCAGTTCAAGTTTACACCTAGGACGAACAGCAACAGCGGTCTTGTGACAAAGGCAGACCTGTATGTAAAGGCTGACGAAGGAGATGAGTGGATCAAAGTCGCGGAGGATACAGAGTTCGCGGCAGACAGAACCACAAAGACATTCTATTTTGATGAGCAGGAAGTGCGCTACATCAAGTTTGTGGCAAAGACATCCAACGACGGCTGGGTAGCTGTATCCGAATTCGATATCGCCAACGCTCCGGCCCAGACTTACACCGTATATGTGGACGCGCAGAAAGGCGGAAATGTAACGGGCGGCAGGAACGGAGCTGCTGAGAATGAAGAGGTGACAGTGACCGCGGAAGCGGAAAAAGGATATGTGTTTGCGGGCTGGTACGACGCGGCCACAGGGACAAAGGTTTCCGATGAAGCAAAATACACATTCCATGTGACAGAGAACACAGCTCTCACGGCTTACTTTACAAAAGACGAGGAGCCGGAGGATGTATACTACACAGTAACGGTTGACGGCAAAGACTATGAAGTAAAAGAAGGCGAGACACTGAAAGTGGACGAGCCGGAGAAACCGGGCCACAGCTTTGACGGGTTCTATCTCGTGGGAACAGATACAAAGGTTGACTTCACACAGCCGATCACCAAGGATATGGATGTTGAGTCCAGATTTACCGCATACAAGGTAACACCGTTAACGGACGGAAACGGAACTGCATCTGCAGGTGAAATGCAGGCGGACGGATCTGTGACAGTGATCGCAGCGGAAAATGAAGGGTATTTCTTCAAAGGCTGGATGGTAGACGGCAAGGTCGTTTCCAACCTGAACGTGTACACCTTCATCCCGACAGCAGATACCGAGATCACGGCAGTGTTCGCAGAGGTTCAGTCCGGCGGAACATACCATGTGGTGATCATCGATGGCCGTGAAGTTACGGTTGAAGACGGAATGACTCTTACACAGCCGGAAGACCCGGTGAAAGAAGGCTACAAGTTCATCGGCTGGTATGTGGGCGATGAGAAATATGACTTCTCTGAGCCGGTTACATCTGACCTTGTGATTGAGGCGCGCTTTGAGAAAATTGATCCTCCGACACCAGAAGATCCGGATGACCCGACACCGGACGACCAGAAGCCGGGCGACCAGGAGCCGGATAATCAGAAACCGGATAACCAGAAGCCTGGAGATCAGAAAGACAAGAATGACGATAAGGCGGTTCAGACCGGAGATGCCGCGGACTTCGCTCCGTGGGCAGCATGCCTGATACTGGCAGCGGGAGCGGCTGTTGTGACGCTGAAGACAAAGAAGAAAAATTAAATCACTTGGAAGTAAAAATGAATAACAGGTAAAGCATAAGATGCTGCCGCGGCTGTTTGTACGATCAGACCCGCGGCAGCATTTTTGCGCTTTCATCGGGCTGCCAAGAGGCTGAGCGCAGGCGGCGCCCGGCCGTCCGCAGGGAGCAGGCGGCAGCGGACCGGCGAACTTTACACCTTCCGGCTCCAATGGTATAATTGCACTGCATGTATATCGAACCGGACAGAGACTGGCTGGCCCGGCCGGGCCGCTTACAGAGAAAACAATAGGAGCAAACGATGAGTCTGATCAACAAGATTTCCCATGATTTCTATAAATTATTCACAAGTAAATATACAGAATACTATATGACTTTCCTCACCGCGATCTACGGGGCCATGGAGCAGTCTTATTCCGTGCTGGGTCTGACAGAGAAAGAGTGCCGGGCGGTAATGAATGAGAAAATCGCGGGCGGGGTCCTTCTCTGGGAGGAGGACAATCTGGATGAGGAGGGCGTATTCCTCACCCGCTCCAATATGGCGGCTGTCTGCCTGAAGCATTTCGAGGACTGGGGATGGCTGAAACGGGATTACGATGAGACGCTGAATAGTTATGTGGTCACTTTTCCCGAGTATAGTCAGATGTACGTGGAGCTTTTTGCGCGGCTGCTGGATGAGAGCGACAGCCAGGAACGGGAGAGCGTGCTGGCCATTTACAGTTACCTGTACACGTACAGCGTGGACGCGGAGAAGAATAATGAGATCCTAAAAAGTGCCCTGAACGCCTCAAAAAGGCTGATCCGCATGCTGGTTAACATGCAGGACGGAATGAGGGAGTATTTTGATGAGCTTTCCAGACAGAAGAATTTTAAGGGAATCCAGGATGTGCTCGTGCGGGAGATCAATAACAGCGACAGCAGAAAATACGCGATCCTCACCACCACGGACAGTTTTTACCGCTATAAAGAGGCGGTAAAAGAGCTGATTGGGAAAAACCTGGATGAAAATGAAGCGCGGCGGCGCAGGAAAGAGCAGGAGCTGACCGGGCTGGAGCCGGGGACACCTCCGTATGTGCGCTGCACCCGGGCAATTAAGCTCTGCGTGGAGGCGGCGGATATCATTTTCCGCATTGAGCGCCAGTCAGACGCGATTGAGCGCAGATATAATAAACTGATTGAGCAGAAGACGGTGTTTGCCAGCCGGGCTGCCGCGCGCATCCGCTATATCATGCAGGAAGGAGCAGACAGAGATGACAGGACAGCGGCATTTGTCAGTCTTTTGAACCGGAGCGGGGCGCGGGAAGAGCTTCTTACTGCCCTGGGAGAGAAGATCAAAATGAGCGGACCGCACCGGCTCCTGTCCGGGGAGAGCCTGTACCGGCGGAAAACCGGGGAGAAGGAAGCGTTTGTTCCTCAGGCGGTGAAAGAAGAGGCGCAGCCCCGGGCGGAGGAAATGGATGATTATGTGCTGAAGCCATTGTATACCCGTGGGGAGATTGAGCAGTTCCGCAGGAGGAATGAGACCGATGGAGTGTTCCGTGTGAATGAGGATACTGTGCAGAGCGTGGAGGATCTGGAGAAACTGTTCTTCGTATGGCAGGAAGCTGCAGAGACAGCTGACGGCAGAGGTGAGATTACGCTGGGAGAGGATCAGGAAAACGGCTCCGGGTTCCGCTATTCCGCGCTGGAGATCCGGAGTAGGAAATGAGCGGAGCCTGCCCTGAGAGAGGCGGCGGACAGCGGGAAACGAATGACGGATGCCTGGAAATCAATATCGGACGGCAGAGATGAAAAGAGATCCATAAAAAAGCACAGTACAATAAGAAAGGATAGGAAAAGAAGCGATGTTTGCATATCTGGAAGAACTGACAGCAGCTGAGGCGGAGCAGGTGAAAAAGACCATACAGGCCCTTTTTCGTCAGACTTGTATCCTTCAGGTGCGCTATGACCCGGCCACGCTGACCCCGAGGGACAATCCACAGTATGAGATCTGCTCCAGACACCGGCGATTTATCGCGGACTTTGTGGAGACACTGGACTGCGAATTGATCCATGATGCCCAGGAGCATGTGTTCCGGCTTTCCGGGGACGGGGCGCCGCAGAAGAAGTTAAGCCTGACGGAAACGGTGATTCTGCTCCTTATCAAGCTGATCTACCGGGACCGGATCATGGGAGAGGGGCTGAAGGCGCCTTTGACTACTCTGAAAGAGATCCGGGAATACGGCAGGAATACCAATCTGATTACAGAGAAGCTGACCCAGGCACAGTGGCGGGACGCGCTGTACCTGATGAGAATGCACCAGATCATTGACCTGCCGGGAGCGGTCCGGGATGTGGAGGATGACACGCCCATCTATCTATACAGCACGGTGAACCTTTATGTCACTGCCGCGGATATGAATGAGCTGCTCGACGCGTATGGCAGCATGGATCAGGAAACACAGTCTGACGACGAGAAATACAGGGAAGAGGAGGGAGAGTATGAGGCAGCCGAAGAAGCTATTTACACGGATCTTGATCAATAACTGGGGCGGGATCGGCCACAGGATACTCACCTTGCACGAGCATGTGAATCTATTCAGCGGCAAGAGCGGCTCCGGGAAATCCACGGTCATGGATGCCATCCAGGTCGTTCTTTACGGCAGTGTGTCCGCGAATTTCCTGAATAAGGCCGCGGACGATTCGAAGAATAAACGAAGTGTATTAAGCTATCTGCGGGGCGCCCAGAAGGACGGAAGCGTCAACCGCGGGGGAATGGATTTCTGCTCTCAGATCGTGATGGAGATTGAAGATACGGGAACGCATATTGTGACCTGCATCGGCGCGGCTTTTGAGGTGGGAAAGAACGATACAGAGCTTAAGAGATACAGCTTTTTCAGCCATTCCGGGAGGATGCCTGAGGACGAGTATTTAAATGATGGGGTGCCATACACCATCGAGCAGCTGAGAAAGTTGGTGAAAGAGCGCGGCAGCAGCGCGGACAACCGGGGATACGGGGAGGTGAACCGTGTCTATCCCTCCAAGGAAGCCTATCTGAATACACTTTATGAAGTGATCTTCGGTTACGTGGAACAGTCGCGGATGATTACCATGGAGAAGAGTGCCATCGCCCTGCGCATGACCAGCGGGACCGGGCAGTTTATCCGGGACTATATGTTCCCGAAGAGCCGGGAGAATACTGTGGCAGTGATCAGTGAACAGCTGGGCGCTTACCGGGAGATCCGGGAGCGGGTGGAAGATCTGGAGAAACGCATTGAAATGCTGGACGCCGTGCATGCGGCAGATCTGGCGCTTACCGGTGTTCGGGCGGATAAGCTGCGCGCGGAGCGGCTCCTTCAGTATATTGAAGTCGAGGGATGCCGCGCCAGGCTTGCTTCCCGCCGTGATGACCTGGCATGGGCGGAGGAAGAGGCGGATAAGGCGGACCAGAGACAGCAGCAGATCCAGGAGACGCTGGGCGCGCTCAGGGACCGTCTGATCGATGTGAAGGCGGAGTTAAGAAAGAGTGACTATGGGCAGAAACAGCAGGAACTCCAGGAGATGGAACGCACGATTCAGCTACTCGTGGACAATTCCGCGGACTGGAGGAGAATCGCAGCCGGCTTAAAGCGCTGGGTGGATGATGAGACCGCTACGGACTACGTGAGCAACCGGGCGCTTCAGCTGATCGATGATTTCGCCCGCGGCGAAGTGTGCGAAAAGGGATGCGACGAGCTGCGTTCCCAGCTGAGGACGGCTGTGGATAATCTCGCGGAGGAACTCCAGGAGACCACGCTGTCTATTCGTGAGATGTCAAAAGAACTCCGGGAGAAGGAAGAAGCCCTGGAAGATATGAACCACGACAGGAAGCCTTACCCCAGGGAGCTAAAAGAGGCGCGCCAGCAGCTTCAGAGTGCCTTGAGCGACCGGTATGGGCGGACGGTCCACGTGCATATCCTGGCAGATCTGTTTGATGTGACGGACGAGAAATGGAAGAACGCGGTGGAAGGGCGGCTGGGCCGTCTTAAGAAGAGCATGATTACAGAGCCGGCATACGCGTTGGACGCGGCGAAAATCTTCCGGAAGATGAAACGCTTTGAGGAGGCGGACCTGATCAACAGTGCGGCCCTGAAAAGGGAATCCCCCCAGGCGGAGGAGCACTCCCTCTATGAGGCGGTGCATACGGATCGGGATTATGTGGACTGGTGCCTGAAACGGTATCTTGGACGCATCCGCAAATGTGAGACCGTAGAGGAGCTGGACAGTGTGCGCGACGGGGTGACGCCGGACTGCTATTCTTACAGCAATTATATTTTCCGGCACCTGCGGAGCAGAGATTACACGAAGGGAGCCTGCATCGGAACCAAGATCTCGAAAGCGCGCGTCAGGGAGCTGGAGGATGAGATTGACAGCCTGAAAGAACAGCTGATCCGCAGGCGGCAGACAGAGGCATCGCTGAAGGAAGCGCAGAAGTTTGAAGATCTCAGCCAGCCCACAGATCATCTTGTGCGTCTGGCGTCTGCGGCGGATGAGCTGGAGCAGTATCTGGGCAGGCAGGATCAGCTGCGGGAAGAGCTGCGCGAGCTGGAGGATGGGACCAGGACCGCGGAGCTTAAGAAGGAGCAGGAGAGCCTGGAAGCCGCTGTCCGGGAAAAGGACGGGGAAGCCCAGACAGTCCAGAAAGAGCAGATCCGCCTGGGGGGAATCCTCAGTGCAGCACGGCAGGATATCCGGGATCTGGAGTGCAGGTTTCAGGACCTTACCACGGGATTCGTGCAGGATGAAGCCCTCACAGAGGAGGTGAACGCCGAGATCGCCAAGCGCACGGAGAGCGTTTACCGGCAGTCTGTGAAGGCACGGCTGGACAGCCTGACGGTGCGGGAGGAGGAACTTTCCGATGAGCGCACCATTGCCAGGAACCGTTTTAACAGAGAATACCCGTCCTATGGGTTCACCGGAGTCGAGCATGCCAATGATGTGTACGACCAGGTGCTGGAGCGCTGCCGGGAAGACTTCGAACCGAAGTACAAAGAAGAATTCCGCAGGCAGTATGAGCTGGTCTACCATTCTCTGAGAGACAATGTAATCGCCGCGATCCATGGTGAGATCAAGGCGGCTTACCGTCACAGAAGGGAGATCAACCGGATGCTGGCGAAGATCCGTTTTTCCGACAGTATTTATCAGATTGATATTCTGCCCGCGAAGAATGAGAATGGTCAGTTCTATGACATGCTGATGGCGGAGGAACTGGACAGCAAGGTAATTGATACCGGCGGCATTGACGGACAGATGAGCCTGATGGAGGACGAATTTTTCCGGAAATATGAACAGAAGATTCAGCTCCTGACCGAGAAATTCATGCCGCTTCGGGAAGAAGACAGCCAGAACCGGGAGAAGCACCGCCAGGAGATGGAGAAATACGCTGATTACCGGAATTATCTCACATTCAGTATGTATGAGCAGGTGATCGACGCAGAGGGGAACGAGAAGAAAAATTATGTGGACGATATGGCGGGCGTGGATTCCGGCGGAGAGGGGCAGAACCCCAAATATGTGGCACTGCTGGCAGGGTTTGCCATGCTTTACATGCAGCAGAGCAATCGGGATTCCAAGATTCGGCTTGTACTCCTTGACGAAGCATTTTCTAAAATGGATAAGGAGCGAAGTGAGGTGTGCTTAAAGTACGCCCGGGAGCTGCAGCTGCAGCTCATCGTCTGTGTGCCCGATGAACGCCTCCAGTCGTTGATCCGCAATGTGGACAGCGTATACGGATTCCGGAGGTATCAAAACCAGGTCAGCATGATGCATATCGATAAGGGACATTATTTCGAGATGCTGGAAGGAGAGGAAGAAGGTGCGTGATGCAGGCATCCCCATGGAAAAAGGAAAACTGGAAAAGATGAAGAAGCTGGAGGCGGGGGTGCTGGAGGGATTAAAGGCGTGTATCCTGCGGGAAGGAATGGTGATCGAGCAGGAGCGGCTTCTGGCTGAGACGGACGAGAAAACGGCGGATGAAAAAGACGGAAAAAGTTTCAAAAATTAGTTTCAAAAATTTGCGAAAATACTTGACATGCGCGTATGAGAGTGCTAACCTATATTAGCAACTGCCGAAGACAGCAGGCGCTGTAAAGCGTAAGGGCATGCCCGCCTGCCGAGGAAAGTTAGATTTATTACGCAAGTATGAATTTACAAACCTCTGTGTCTTTGAGCGCAGAGGTTTTTTAATACCGCTGAAACGCGGCGAAAACTTTGGCAGTACACGCGAATAAAATAAGGAGGTGTACCAGAAAGTGGCAAAGGTTGAATTAAAACAGCCGATCGTTCAGACGATCGCAGAAGAGATCAAAGATGCTCAGTCAGTTGTTCTCGTAGATTACCGTGGACTTACAGTTGCTCAGGATACAGAACTGCGTAAGCAGCTCAGAGAAGCGGGCATTGTATACAAGGTTTACAAGAACACAATGATGAAGAGAGCTTTCGTGGGAACAGAGTGTGAAGCTCTGGAGAGCTGTCTGGAAGGACCGAGCGCTATCGCTATTTCCAAAGATGACGCGACAGCACCGGCGAGAATTCTGTGTAAGTTCGCGAAAGACGCTCCGGCTCTTGAACTTAAGGGCGGTGTAGTTGAAGGGACTGCTTACGATGTAGCCGGCCTGACAGAACTTTCCAAGATTCCGTCAAGAGAAGAACTTCTCGCAAAACTTCTCGGAAGCATGCAGTCACCGATCACGAACTTCGCCCGCGTTATCAAACAGATCGCGGAGCAGGGTGGAGAGGCGGCTCCGGCAGAAGAGGCTGCGGAAGCTGCTGAGACAGCAGAGGCACCAGCTGAAACAGCTGAGGCGGCAGAGACACCAGCAGAATAATGCTGAGGACACCGAAAAGGTGTGAATGCCCCGGCGGCATAGCCCGCTGGATATTAGAATTGAGATATTAAATTTTAGAAAATGGAGGATATTAAAATGGCTAAATTGACAACAGCTGAAATGATCGAAGCGATCAAAGAGTTATCAGTATTAGAGTTAAACGAGCTTGTTAAGGCTTGTGAAGAAGAATTCGGCGTATCTGCGGCAGCAGGCGTTGTAGTTGCGGCAGCAGGCGGAGAGGCAGCAGCTGCTGAGGAGAAGGACGAGTTTGATGTAGAGCTTGTATCTGCTGGTTCTTCCAAGGTTAAAGTAATCAAGGCTGTTCGTGAGATCACAGGTCTTGGACTGAAAGAGGCGAAAGAGCTTGTTGACAACGCTCCGAAGGTAGTGAAAGAGGCTGTTTCTAAGGCTGAGGCTGAGGAGATCAAGGCGAAACTTGAGGCTGAGGGCGCTGAAGTTAACATGAAATAATTTATATAAGCGTTATGGACCGCAGGAGAGATAGAGCTCCTGCGGTTTTTTGTCGTTTTGGGACAGGGTGAACTTTGATTGGGGACGTAGTAAAATCGTATTTTACTACGTCCCCAAATGAAAATAGTAATAGAATCCAATTTTAATACATTTACTTTTTCTCAAAATTTTATATGCTAGATTGGTAAAAAAGTAATTTTTTATAATAAAGACAGGAGTGAGGATAGTTGCTATGAAAAAGAGCAGGATTTTCAAAAGTGTGTCAGCTCTGCTTCTTGCGCTGGTCATGATCGTGACTCAGGTGCAGCCCGTAGTGCTGGCGGCCGGCGGAAACGCAGGCAGTTCGGACAACCTTGCATTGGGAAAGCAGGTAACCTATTCCGGGGTTGAAGGTGATAAAATTTCAACCGGGGAATGGAAGTACCCCCAGTTTGTCGGAGAAAAGGCAGTTGACGGAGATGATTCGACAAGATGGTCAGCGGCAAAACAGGACGAACAATGGCTGGTTGTTGATCTGGGCGCTGTCTATGAGCTCAGTGAGATCACTATTGATTTCCACGCGGAGTCTCCGGAGTATGAGATTCTTCTGTCCGAGAACGGCACAGATTATACCTCTGTGGCAAAAGTGACAGACGGAAGCCAGGGAGATACGGTGACAAAGAATTTTGATGTCAGCGGAGCTTCCGCAAGATACGTCAGGTATGAACAGCACAAGATGTGGCTGCATTCCGGCAATAAACAGTATTATGGAAGCAGTATCGTAGAACTCACAGTCAAAGAGCATCAGGATATTGAGCTCTCAGCGGATACGCTGCGCGTGGGAACCTTCAATATTGCGGCCAATAAGAAACCGGATCTGGATGATCTGCGCGCCCTGACAGAACAGTACAAACTGGAAGTTGTGGGCCTTCAGGAAGTAGATATGTACACTTCCAGAAATAACTATGATATGCTGAAAGGTTTCCAGGGCGATGTTTATCCGGCTGGTTACTTCTCGAAAGCCATTGATTTTGGCGGCGGAGAGTACGGCATTGCCACTGTGGCGAAATACGAATTTACAGAAAATGACGAGTGGTTCCTGGACACAGAAGCAGCGGGAGCGGACAGTGAAGACCGAGTGTTCCAGAGATCCGTGTTTGAAAAGGAAGGCAGAGAGGTGGCCTTCTATAACACTCACTTCAGCTATGAGAACCCGGAAGTCCGCGTAAAGCAGTTTGCGCAGGTGAAAGAAGCTGTTGAGAACGACGACGCAGAATATAAGATTATCGTCGGCGATTTCAACGCGGACCAGTACCAGAGTGAGTTTACGGACATGCTGGAGTCCCTGGATATGGTGAATGGCTATGAGGGAACCTGGTATGATACTTATAACGGTGTCGACGAGACGATGAAAGTCAATACCATTGACAATATTTTCGTGACCCGCAATCTGAGTATCAAGTCCGCGGAGATGGTGGAGACAAAACTGTCAGACCATAATCTTCTGATCGCAGAGCTGCGCTTCCTGGACGAGCCCAGAGTATCCACGGAGTGGTTAAGGTCCGTCCTTGAGGAAGCGGAAAATGTGGCTGGAGATGAATATACGGCAGACAGTTACGAAGCCCTTCAGTCGGCAGTTGAAGCGGGTAACGCCCTGATGGAAAACCCGACAGACCAGACCGCGGTGGACGATGCCGCGAAGGCAGTCATTGCGGCCATGGACAGCCTGGAAGGCTTTAACCTCGCTTATGGAAAAGATGTGACTTATTCAGGAGTCGAGGGCGACAAAAATTCTGACGGAAGCTGGGTGTACCCGCAGTTCGTCGGAGAGATGGCAGTGGACGGCAGCCAGGATACCAGGTGGTCCGCGGCGAAAACAGATGAGCAGTATCTGACGGTAGACCTGGGCAGTGTAAAAGAAATCTCCCAGATTCTGATTTACTTCCATGCCGCGTCCCCGGAGTGGGAAGTACAGATATCTGAGGATGGGGAGAAATGGACAACCATATTTGAAGAGACGGACGGAGAAGACGCCGGTCCTACAATTACAGAACAGATTACCTTCCCCATGCAGAAGGCAAGATACGTCAAATATCAGCAGAACACAATGTGGAAACACGCCACGAACGGAAGGTATTATGGATCAAGCATTATAGAGCTTGAAGTATACCACAGCTTTGACACAGAGAGCATTGAGATCACGAATCCTACAGCTGCGCTCTCCGTGGGAGATACATACAAGCTCGAAGTCAAAGTCCTTCCTGAGCTGGCGGGTAATAACCCGCTCACCTTTACAAGCAGCGCGCCGGAAATCATTTCCGTGGATGAGGAAGGGAACCTCAAAGCGCTGAAAGAAGGCAGCGCGGTAATTACCGTGGCAGATCAGGCAGATCCTGAAATAAAAGCATCCATGGAGGTTCAGGCCGTGGATGGTGAGATCGAAGTATCCGGCTTTGTTTTTGACGAAGACGAGAAAACGATTACAACGAGAGAGAGCAGGTTCCTGGAGTATTCGGTATATCCTGCCAACGCGGTCAATCCTGACATTGAGGTTGAATGGAGCAGTTCAGATCCTAAGGTAGCTTCTGTGAATGAGGAAGGTCTTGTAAAGGCGGTATCAGAAGGAACGACAGAGATCACAGTGCGGAGCGCGGAAGATCAGGATGTAAAGGGGACAATCACAATCCATGTCGCGGCGCCGTCCTACAATACGGAATATGACACCATGATGGACCGCTGGCAGGTCCGCGTGACAGGCGGGGACTCTCTGGATATGGACGATGAGGATATCAAAGCTTATGTCCAGAATATTTCTGACGAGGGCGAAGAGCTCTGGGAGTCTCTGAATAAGAGTGAGGATCGTACGTATCTGTGGGAGAAGGTGTCAAGCGATACCACGAGCGCGGATTATACCACACAGTTTACAAAGATTAAGAAGCTGGCGCTGGCATTCGGCGTGAAAGGCAGCGCGCTTTATGAGAATAAAGAACTGCTGGGCGATATTGTAGATGGAATTCAGTTCATGGTAACTGAGAAAAAGTATAACGGAAGTTACTCTACCGGCAACTGGTGGGATTGGCAGATCGGCTGTACACAGCCGCTTGTTGATACCCTTATGGTGATCAGTGATTATGTGGATTACAGTGAGATCGAATCCGCCGTGAAGAGCATCGAAGGTTACGCGAAGAAACCGAGCGTTCAGTGGCCCAGCTATACAGCGACAGGGGCAAACCGCACGGATATCGGGCTCTCTGTACTGGGCAGCGCGATCATCGCGAAAAATGACGAGAGAATGAACCTTGTGAAAAATGAGGTGCCGGACGTTATGAAGCTTGTGACATCAGGCGACGGCCTCTATGCGGACGGATCTGTAATCCAGCATACAAAGCACGCGTATACAGGAAGTTACGGAAATGAGCTTCTGAAAGGCGTAGGCAGGATCCAGTCCATTATCGCGGGAACCTCATTCGACATTACAGATGAGCGTATTAACAATGTATATGAGACTGTGGTGAACGGATATATTCCGCTGATGCACAAAGGGCAGATGATGTCCATGGTCAACGGAAGAAGTATCTCAAGGGCGCCGGGGACAAACCCCTTCACGACTGAATTCGCGGCAGGATCAGAGACGATCTCCAATATCATGCTTCTGGCGTCCGGCGCGCCGGAAGAGTACAGCTCCATCTTCAAGGCCGCAGTGAAATACTGGCTTGAGGAGAGCGATGGAGAGTATGATTTCTACGGAAATGCAAGAGACTTTGACGCTCTGCTGGGGGCAAAGGAAATTATAAATGATTCCTCCATAACCGCGGAGAAATATGAAGGCATGAAAGTCTACGGCTCTATGGACCGAGTTGTTCAGGTGAATGACAATTATACCGCAGGTCTTTCGATGTATTCTTCCAGAATCTATAATTATGAGTTCGGAAATACGGAGAACAAGAAAGGCTGGCACACAGGCGACGGTGTCCTGTACATTTATAATAATGATCTGAAGCAGTACGGGGAAGGATACTGGCCGACTGTAGATCCGTACCGCCTGCCGGGAACGACAGTGGATACGAAGGAACTGGCGGACGGCTCCGGGTATAATAAGACTTCTCCGCAGTCATGGATCGGAGGAGCGGCCGACGGAACAAATGGCGCGGTCGGAATGTTCTACAATACAACAAATCTTGGCCAGGGAATGAACCTGAAAGCCCAGAAGTCCTGGTTCTTCCTTGACGGAAAGATTGTCGCGCTCGGCGCGGGCATCAATGGCACAACAGAAGCGTCCATTGAGACAACTGTTGAGAACCGCATGATGACCAGCGATGACAATGCCATCAGCTATAATGGAAAAGCCTGGGATGAGGCTGAGGAAACAAAGCAGGCAGAGGCCGGGGATTACGTGCACTTTACAGGCACGGGCGAAGGCAATGATATCGGATATGTATATCTGGAAGACGCGGATATCTATCTCGCGCAGGAGACACGGAGTGGAAAATATTCAGACATCAATGAATATTTCCCAAGTGACAAGGAATACACAAATACATTCTTTAAGATGGGAATTAACCATGGAAATAGTGTAGAAGGCGGAACCTATGAGTATGTACTTCTTCCGGGAAGCACAGAGGAGCAGACAGCAGAATGCGCTGAGAACAACACCATTGAGGTCGTTCGCAATGACACGGATGTGCAGGCCGTAAAAGAAACCCAGAGCGGAGTATTTGCCATGAATGTATGGCCCGTGGGCGGGGCAAGTGTAAATGGGATTACCGTAAACGCGTCAGCGTCCATCTATACACAGACAGCGGACGGGGTAATGACCATCGCCATCAGCGAGCCGAAGCAGCAGGATGTGCAGCTTGAGCTGACTCTGGAAGACGGATACCTTGAGGTGATTTCCGCGGATGAAGGCGTGACGGTAAAGGAAGACGGAAGCTTTACCATCGACACGACAGACAGCGCGGGAGCTTCCTTCTTTATCCAGGTGAAGATGCCGGCAGATAAGACGGCTCTTCAGGACAGTTATGACGCGGCAGCAGAAAAGCTGGCAGATAAGGATGCTTACACAGCCGACAGCTTCGCGGCTCTGGAGAGCGCGCTGGCAGCAGCGGAAGATGTCCTGAATGACCCGGCGGCAGAGCAGAGCGCAGCAGACGCGGCAAAAGACGCGGTGGACGCGGCTGTGGAAGGACTGATTGCCCGGGCAGACGGGGAAACGCTGGGACAGCTTCAGGCAGCGGCAGAAGAGCTGAGAACTCTGGGAGAGACAGCGACAGAGGAGCAGTTCGCGTCAGCCAAAGAGATCCTTGAAAGAGCGGATGCCCTGCTGGCGGAAGGCGCGGAGAACATCAGCGCTGAAGAAGCAGATACAATGATAACGGATCTTCAGAGCGCCATCGACGCTGTAAAGAAAGCAATGGAAGACAGCGGAGACGACGGAGACGATGGTGAGAACCCGGGAGAAAATCCTGGCGGAAATACCGGGGATCAGACTGGAGACGGAAGCGGTGCGGGAACCGGAGGCGGCAATGGAAACGGAGCTCAGGTTCCGGGTACAGACAGCGGCAAAAATCTTGCGGCTGCAGCGACAGGAGACGCGGCGCCGATCATGCTGTATGTCCTCCTGGCAGCGGGCACGGCAGTGATCGCTGTGCTTGCCGGAAGATTCAGAAGAGTAAGGTAATCGACGGCTTTTATAAGGGCCGGCGGCCAAATAAGCGAAAATAAGACAGGGTGCTGTATAATCTCAGATGATTTTACGGCACCCTGTTTGACACTCATAACACAGATAAAATGAGATGTCAAGTAGTTTTTGCAAAAAGCTGGAAATAGTTGTTGACAATCAAAAGTTTGTTGTGATATAGTAAAAAATGCACTATTGTGGAAAGGTGTGCCATATCAGCGGCGAAACTGCTGCGGGGCTCTTTTCATATTTAGGTTTCAGACCGTCCGGCTTTGGACAGAGCAGGGCAGTTGAGAAAAATATAAGGAGTGAAACGTCAATGGAGAAAAACAGGATCCGTCCCATTAAAACCGGAAAAAGCTTCCGCATGAGCTATTCCAGGCAGAAGGAAGTATTAGAGATGCCGAACCTCATTGAAGTTCAGAAGGATTCCTACCAGTGGTTTCTGGATGAAGGGCTCAAAGAGGTGTTCGACGATATTTCCCCGATCGCTGACTACAGCGGACATTTAAGTCTGGAATTTGTGGATTTTACACTCTGCGAAAAAGATGTGAAATATACGATCGATGAGTGCAAAGAGCGCGACGCGACTTATGCGGCACCCCTGAAAGTCAGGGTAAGACTCCACAACAAAGAGACTGATGAGATCAATGAACATGAAATATTCATGGGAGATCTCCCATTGATGACAAAGACAGGAACATTTGTCATCAACGGAGCAGAGCGTGTTATCGTCAGCCAGCTCGTACGTTCTCCGGGCATCTATTATGGCATTGCCCATGATAAGCTGGGCAAGAAGCTCTATTCAGCGACTGTGATCCCGAACAGAGGCGCCTGGCTTGAGTATGAGACAGACTCCAATGACGTTTTTTATGTGCGTGTTGACCGGACGAGAAAAGTGCCGATCACGGTTCTGATCCGCGCCCTTGGCATCGGGACGAATGCGGAGATTATAGATTTATTCGGCGAGGAACCGAAGATCCTCGCAAGCTTTGGCAAAGACACTGCTGAGAATTATCAGGAGGGTCTGTTAGAGCTGTACAAAAAGATCCGTCCCGGCGAGCCGCTGGCGGTGGACAGCGCGGAGAGCCTGATCAACAGTATGTTCTTCGACCCGAGACGTTATGACCTGGCAAAGGTAGGACGCTATAAATTCAACAAAAAGCTGATGCTGAAGAACCGTGTCACCGGGCAGATTCTGGCGGAGGATGTAGTGAGCCCGCTGACCGGTGAAGTTGTGGCTGAAAAAGGGACAAAGATCACCCGCGAGACTGCGGATGCGATCCAGAATTCAGCGGCGCCTTATCTGTGGGTAGAAGGAGAGGACGAGTCAAGGAATATTAAGATCCTTTCTAATATGATGGTAGACCTTCAGGCTGTTGTTGACATTGACCCGAAGGAAGTGGGTGTGACAGAGCAGGTATATTATCCGGTTCTGGCAGGCATCATCGAGGAATCTGCCGGCGATGTGGAAGAGATGAAGAGCATGATCCGCCGCGATCTGCACGATTTGATTCCGAAACACATCACAAAGGAAGATATTTTAGCTTCCATTAACTATAATATGCACCTTGAGTACGGAATGGGAAATGACGATGACATTGACCATCTGGGCAACCGCCGTATCCGCGCGGTGGGCGAGCTGCTCCAGAACCAGTACAGGATCGGTCTGTCCAGACTGGAGAGAGTCGTGCGCGAGCGTATGACCACACAGGATCAGGAGGGCATCTCCCCGCAGTCACTGATCAACATTAAGCCGGTGACGGCAGCGGTGAAGGAGTTCTTTGGTTCTTCACAGCTTTCCCAGTTCATGGACCAGAACAACCCCCTTGGAGAGCTGACCCACAAGAGACGTCTCTCCGCGCTGGGACCAGGCGGTCTTTCCAGAGACCGCGCGGGATTCGAGGTCCGCGACGTACACTATTCCCACTATGGAAGAATGTGCCCCATCGAGACGCCTGAGGGTCCGAATATCGGTCTGATCAACTCCCTTGCCACATACGCGAGGATCAATCAGTATGGTTTTGTTGAGGCTCCGTACAGGAAGATCGATAAGACAGACCCGGAGAACCCGGTTGTCACAGAGGAAGTCGTATACATGACTGCCGACGAGGAAGATAATTACCATGTGGCGCAGGCGAATACACCGCTTGACGAGGAAGGCCACTTTATTCATAAGAATGTATCCGGACGTTACCGCGAGGAGACACAGGAGTACGAGAGAAGCAAGTTCGATTATATGGACGTTTCTCCGAAGATGGTGTTCTCTGTCGCGACAGCCCTCATCCCGTTCCTTGAGAACGACGACGCGAACCGCGCGCTCATGGGATCAAACATGCAGCGCCAGGCAGTGCCGCTTCTTACCACAGAGGCCCCGGTAGTGGGGACAGGTATGGAAGTAAAGGCAGCTGTGGACTCCGGTGTGTGCGTCGTCGCGGAGCAGGCCGGTGAAGTGGAAAGCTCCACCTCCAGAGAGATCGTGATCCGCCATGAAGACGGAACCAGGATGACTTACAAGCTGACCAAGTTCCAGCGCAGTAACCAGAGCAACTGCTACAACCAGAGACCGATTGTCAACAAGGGGGATCAGGTAGAGGCAGGCCAGGTGATCGCGGACGGCCCGTCCACATCCGGCGGGGAGATGGCGCTGGGAAAGAACCCGCTCATCGGATTCATGACATGGGAAGGTTACAACTACGAGGATGCTGTCCTTTTGAGCGAGAGGCTTGTACAGGATGACGTTTACACTTCTGTCCATATCGAGGAGTATGAGGCAGAGGCGAGAGATACAAAGCTCGGACCTGAGGAGATCACAAGGGATATCCCGGGTGTGGGTGACGACGCGCTGAAAGACCTGGATGAGAGAGGGATCATCCGCATTGGCGCGGAAGTGCGCGCGGGAGATATTCTTGTCGGCAAGGTGACTCCGAAGGGAGAGACAGAGCTGACGGCAGAGGAGCGGCTGCTCCGCGCGATCTTCGGAGAGAAAGCACGTGAGGTAAGGGATACCTCCCTGAAAGTACCCCACGGAGAATATGGGATTGTTGTAGATGCCAAGGTATTCACAAGGGAGAACGGCGACGAGCTGTCACCGGGCGTGAACCAGGCAGTGCGCATCTACATCGCGCAGAAGAGAAAGATCTCCGTGGGAGATAAGATGGCGGGACGCCACGGGAATAAGGGTGTCGTTTCCCGTGTGCTTCCGGTGGAAGATATGCCGTTCCTGCCGAACGGACGTCCGCTGGACATTGTGCTTAACCCACTGGGCGTGCCATCCCGCATGAACATCGGGCAGGTGCTTGAGATCCACTTAAGCCTGGCGGCAAAAGCACTTGGATTTAATATTTCCACGCCGGTATTCGACGGTGCGAATGAGGTTGATATCATGGACACCCTCGATCTGGCGAATGATTATGTGAACCTTGAGTGGGAAGAATTCGAGAAGAAGCACGGAGCAGAGCTGCTTCCGGAGGTCCTTCAGTATCTTTCCGATAACAGAGAACACAGGAAGCTCTGGAAGGGCGTGCCCCTCTCAAGAGACGGGAAGGTCCGTCTGCGTGACGGCCGCACCGGTGAGTTCTTTGACAGCCCGGTTACTATCGGACACATGCACTACCTGAAACTTCACCACCTGGTAGACGACAAGATCCACGCCCGTTCTACCGGACCGTACTCCCTTGTCACACAGCAGCCGCTGGGCGGTAAAGCGCAGTTCGGCGGACAGCGTTTCGGAGAGATGGAGGTATGGGCCCTGGAGGCTTACGGCGCGTCATACACGCTGCAGGAGATCCTGACCGTGAAATCCGACGATGTGATCGGCCGCGTGAAGACTTATGAGGCCATCATCAAGGGAGAAAATATTCCGGAGCCGGGTATTCCGGAGTCCTTCAAGGTACTCTTAAAAGAGCTGCAGTCACTGGCCCTGGATGTGCGCGTGCTGCGTGATGACAACACAGAAGTTGAGATCATGGAGAACGTGGATTACGGCGAGACAGATCTCAGACACATCATTGAGGGAGACAGAAAGTACCGCGATGAGAACGAGTCTTTCGGCGACCATGGATTTACCGAGCAGGAATTCGTGGGCGAGGAGCTTGAGGATGTGGAACCCGAGGACGAGGAACCGGATGACAGCGAGCTGGACGCGATCGAGTTCGATGAGTATTCCGGGTATGATGAAGATTAATAGGAGGAGCCATCTATGCCAAATAATAATGAACAACAATATCAACCGTTAACATTTGATGCAATCCGGATCGGTCTGGCTTCACCTGAAAAAATTATGGAGTGGTCCAGAGGCGAGGTCACAAAACCGGAGACCATCAATTACAGGACATTGAAGCCGGAGAAAGACGGCCTGTTCTGTGAGCGGATCTTCGGACCGAGCAAGGACTGGGAGTGCCACTGTGGAAAATATAAAAAGATCCGCTACAAAGGCGTTGTCTGCGACCGATGCGGAGTGGAGGTTACGAAGTCAAGCGTGCGCCGTGAGCGTATGGGGCATATCGCCCTGGCGGCTCCGGTGTCCCACATCTGGTATTTTAAAGGAATCCCCAGCCGTATGGGACTGATCCTTGACATTTCTCCGAGAACACTGGAGAGAGTGCTGTATTTCGCGTCTTATATTGTGCTTGATAAAGGGGAGACAGACCTGCAGAATAAGCAGATTCTCTCCGAGGCAGAGTACCAGGAGCAGAGAGAAAAATGGGGCAGCGGCTCCTTCCGTGTAGGGATGGGCGCTGAGGCAGTGAAAGAGCTTCTTGAAGCCATCGATCTCGACAAAGAGTATGAGGAGCTTCAGGGGGCGCTGGAGAATGCCACAGGGCAGAAACGTGCAAGGATCGTGAAGCGCCTGGAAGTCGTGGAAGCATTCCGCGAGTCCGGCAACCGCCCGGAGTGGATGATCCTGTCCGCGATCCCGGTCATCCCGCCGGATCTGCGCCCCATGGTCCAGCTGGACGGCGGACGTTTCGCTACGTCTGACTTAAATGACCTGTACAGAAGAATCATTAATAGAAATAACCGACTTAAGAGACTGCTTGAGCTTGGAGCACCGGATATCATCGTGCGCAACGAGAAGCGCATGCTCCAGGAGGCGGTAGACGCCCTGATCGACAACGGACGCCGCGGAAGACCGGTTACTGGACCGGGTAACCGCGCCCTGAAGTCCCTGTCTGACATGCTCAAGGGTAAGTCCGGACGTTTCCGTCAGAACCTGCTGGGAAAGCGTGTTGACTACTCCGGACGTTCTGTTATCGTCGTGGGACCGGAGCTGAAGATCTATCAGTGCGGTCTTCCGAAAGAGATGGCCATTGAGCTGTTCAAGCCATTCGTAATGAAAGAGCTTGTGGCAAACGGGACAGCCCACAATATTAAGAACGCCAAGAAGATGGTAGAGAGGCTCCAGCCGGAGGTGTGGGATGTGCTCGAGGAAGTGATCAAGGAGCATCCGGTTATGTTAAACCGTGCCCCCACGCTGCACAGACTGGGTATTCAGGCATTTGAGCCCATCCTTGTAGAAGGTAAGGCGATCAAGCTGCATCCCCTTGTATGTACAGCGTACAACGCGGACTTCGACGGTGACCAGATGGCGGTCCATGTGCCGCTGTCACAGGAAGCACAGGCTGAGTGCCGGTTCCTGCTTCTCTCACCCAACAACCTGCTGAAACCGTCCGACGGCGGTCCGGTGGCTGTTCCTTCCCAGGATATGGTCCTTGGTATCTACTACCTGACACAGGAGAGACCGGGAGCTAAGGGAGAAGGCATGTCCTTTCGGAATACCAGCGAGGCGATTCTTGCTTACGAGAACGGTTATATTACACTCCACTCTAAGATCAAGGTGCGCATGTCCAAGACCATGCCGGACGGCACAGAGAAGACCGGCGTGATTGACGCGACACTGGGAAGACTGCTCTTTAACGAGATCATTCCGCAGGACCTTGGTTTCGTGGACAGAGAGGTGGAAGGAAACGAGCTTCTTCTTGAGATCGATTTCCATGTAGGCAAGAAGAAGTTAAAGCAGATCCTTGAGAAAGTTATCAATACTCACGGCGCGACACAGACGGCAGAAGTGCTTGACGATGTGAAATCCATCGGATACAAGTTCTCCACAAGGGCTGCCATGACCGTATCGATTTCGGATATGACCGTGCCGCCGCAGAAGCCGCAGATGATCGAGGAAGCGCAGAATACAGTGGACCGCATCACAAAGAACTACAAGCGCGGTCTTATCACAGAGGAAGAGCGCTACAAAGAAGTCGTAGAGACATGGAAGGCGACGGATGATAAACTGACAGAAGCTCTGCTTTCCGGTCTTGATAAATATAATAATATCTTCATGATGGCGGATTCAGGAGCCCGTGGTTCCGACAAGCAGATCAAACAGCTTGCGGGCATGCGCGGACTGATGGCGGATACCACAGGACGCACCATCGAGCTCCCGATCAAATCCAACTTCCGTGAGGGTCTGGACGTACTGGAGTACTTCATGTCCGCCCACGGAGCTCGGAAAGGTCTGTCCGATACGGCTCTTCGTACAGCTGACTCCGGATACCTGACAAGACGTCTTGTTGATGTATCCCAGGAGCTGATCATCCATGACGCGGACTGTGTGGAGCCGGGGCAGGAGATCCCGGGCATGTATGTACACGCGTTCATGGACGGAAATGAAGAGATCGAGAGTCTTCAAGAGCGTATTACAGGACGTTTCTCCTGCGAGGATATCAAGGATAAAGACGGCAATGTGCTCGTAAAAGCCAACCATATGATCACACCGCACCGCGCGGAGCGGGTGACAAAGAGAGGTGTGGACGAGAACGGCAATCCGCTTGAGAGAGTGAAGATCCGTACGATCCTTACCTGTAAGTGCAAGAACGGAGTGTGCGCGAAGTGCTACGGCGCCAACATGGCCACAGGCGAAGCTGTTCAGGTCGGTGAGGCAGTCGGTATCGTGGCTGCCCAGTCCATCGGTGAGCCGGGTACACAGCTTACCATGCGTACGTTCCATACCGGTGGTGTTGCCGGAGACGATATCACACAGGGTCTTCCCCGTGTGGAGGAGCTTTTCGAGGCAAGGAAGCCGAAGGGTCTCGCGATCATCACAGAATTTGCCGGAAGAGCGTCTATTTCTGACACGAAGAAGAAGAGGGAAGTCATTGTCACAAATGATGAGACAGGTGAGTCCAAAGCTTATCTGATCCCCTATGGTTCCCGCATCAAAGTGCAGGACGGCGCGATGCTGGAGGCGGGCGATGAGCTTACCGAAGGTAGTGTGAACCCCCACGATATCCTGAAGATCAAAGGTCTCAGGGCCGTGCAGGATTATATGCTCCAGGAAGTGCAGAGAGTATACCGCCTGCAGGGTGTGGATATCAATGACAAGCATATCGAGGTCATTGTACGCCAGATGCTGAAGAAAGTCCGCATTGAGGAGAAGGGAGATACAGAATTCCTTCCGGGCACAATGGTCGATGTGCTGCTGTTCAATGAAGTCAATGAGCAGATGGAAGCTGAGGGTAAGGCCCCGGCTACAGGTGAGCAGATTATGCTCGGTATCACGAAAGCTTCTCTTGCCACAGACTCCTTCCTGTCAGCCGCATCCTTCCAGGAGACGACGAAGGTGCTGACAGAGGCCGCGATCAAGGGTAAGGTAGACCACCTTGTAGGCCTGAAAGAGAACGTGATCATCGGGAAACATATCCCGGCTGGTACGGGTATGAAGAAATACCGCGATGTAGCGCTGAACACAGACGCACATATGGCGGAGATGATCGAGCTGAGCATGGATGAGGAGGCGGACGCCGAGACCGAGGAGACCGCCGCTGGAGAAGAACTTCAGAATGAGGAAGAAGTTCAGGGCGAAGCAGGAACCGGGGAAGAGGCAGAGGCTTCCGCGGAGACAGAAGCTCAGGAAGAAGAACTCGTCCTGAGTGAGGAAGAGTAAAATAGAATCAGAATATAAAAACGGGAGAGCCCCCGGCTATGATGAGCATATCAGAATGCGGATATCATAGCCGGGGGCTCTCCTTTCTGCCGGGGAAATATTGTGCCGGGAAAATGCAGTATTAACCTTCCTCCTCGTCTTCCGCCATCCGGTATCCCACTCCCACTTCCGTAAAAATGTAGCTGGGCTGTGCCGGATCGTCCTCGATCTTCCGCCGGATGTTTGCCATATTTACCCGCAGGATCTTATTGTCGCTGTCCGCGTAGGGGCCCCAGACATTGTTCAGGATGGTGGCATAAGTGATGACCTTGCCGGAGTTCTGTGCCAGGCAGGCCACAATCTTGTATTCGATAGGGGCGCAGATAGAGCGCGCTGTCCGTATTCAGGCGGCTGCTGTGCCGCAGGGAGGCGCGGATGCGGGCAAGAAGCTCCGAGGTGCCGAAGGGTTTGGTAATATAATCGTCAGCGCCTAAGTCCAGGGCAGCGACCTTTTCCTGCTCCGCGGTGCGCGCCGAAATGACGATGATCGGGGTGCTGGTCCAGGTGCGCACTTCACGGATGATGTCAAAGCCGTTTGTGTCCGGCAGGCCGAGATCCAGCAGGATGATGTCCGGGCACTGGGAGCGGATGATCTCCAGGCCCTGGGCGCCGGTATCCGCGTACAGTACCCGGTAGTCCTGGCGCTTGAGGACTTTCCCCATGAATGTCTGTATATTTTTTTCATCTTCTATGATTAGGACTGAGCATTTCGTCATTTTCAATATTCTCCTTTTCTTTAGGGAGTGTAAAAGTAAATTCCGCTCCATGCGCGTGGTTTGCGGCTGTGATTATCCCGTCGTGGGCTCGTATGATGGTGCGGCATATGGACAGGCCGATGCCAATGCCTTTGTGCCCGTCCGCAGTGCGGGACGCGGACCGCTGTCCCTCAAAGATATAGGGGAGCTGTTCCGGGTCCACCCCATTTCCATAATCACGGACTGTAAAAGATATGTTGTCCTCCGCTTCCCGGATGATCAGTTCGATGGGCTCCTGGCTCCCGGAGTGAATAAATGCGTTTTCCATCAGATTGATGAGCACCTGTTCAATCAGGGTGGGGTCCATGGAGAGCATGAGGAAATTATTGGGCATGCTGACCCGGACGCGGATGTCCGGAATCCGCTTTTTCAGCCGCTGGATAGCCTCGGAGATCACTTCTTCCACGACTTCAGGGGATTTCTTGACTTTATCCGTAGAATTGTCGTCAATCCGTGTGACCGTGAGAAGATTTTCCACCATGTTGAGCAGCCACTGGGAGTCCTCTTTGATATTAGAGATCAGCTCTGTGCGTTCCTCATCAGATAATTCCGGATAATTCTCCAGGTATGAGGAGGAAGAGCCGATGATGCTGGTCAGCGGCGTGCGCAGGTCATGGGAGACTGCCCGCAGCAGGGTGGCCCGCAGCTTTTCCCTCTCAGCCTCCGCAAGAGCCTTTTCTCTCTCTGCCATCGCATGGCGCTGTTTTTTCAGTGAGCTGGTTGTCGTGCTTGTCAGCAGGGAGATCGCCAGCATTCCGATAAACGTGATCGGATAGCCGTCCAGGGAAAAGTTAAAGTGAAAGTACGGGTAGGAGAAAAAATAATTCACCGCGGTTACACAGTAAAGGGAAGCCGCAATACCGTACCAGTACCCCGTGGTCCTCAGCGCGGTGAGTATGAGCGCGAGCGAGTAGACGACAGTGATATTGGCGACATTTTTATTGCCAAATTGAAAGAAGGCAAAGGAGACTGCAGTGGCCCCAAGCATAAGCAGTATAGTGGATGCTGTTTCGGATAAGATTTTTTTCTTCATCGTTTTATAAAGTCCATTCCGTTAACCAAAAGAAAAGAAGAGCCGGCTATACCGGCTCCCCGTTTTTATATTTCTGAATGACATGCTGGATTCTCTCATTCGGGTTCAGGATGGAGCTGATAGAACCATCGTGATTTAAGGTGTCAATAATGAGCGCGATATATTTGCTCATATCACAGCTGATGTAATACGGTTTAGAGAGGAGCTCCGGTGTCTGGTAAATCAGGTTTGTGGTGAGGATGCCGCTGATAATGCCGTCCTCATATGCCTTGTCGAACTTCTCCATACCGTTTGTAAACAGACCGAATGTAGCGGCCGCGAAGATCCTCTTCGCTTTTCTGCGCTTCAGTTCCGCGGCGACATCCAGGATGCTGTCCCCGGAAGAGATCATATCGTCAATAATAATGACATCCTTGCCTTCTACGGAAGTGCCGAGGAATTCATGTGCCACGATGGGATTGCGTCCGTTTACAATACGGGTGTAGTCGCGGCGTTTATAGAACATTCCCATATCAAGGCCGAGGACGTTGGCCAGGTAGATCGCGCGGTTCGTCGCGCCTTCATCCGGGCTGATTGCCATCATGTGTTCGCTGTCAATCTTAAGATCCTTTACCGTGCGGAGCAGGCCTTTGACGAACTGGTACGTGGGGGAGACCGTCTCAAATCCGCTTAATGGGATTGCGTTCTGTACCCTGGGGTCGTGGGCGTCAAAGGTGATGATATTCTCAACGCCCATCCGTACAAGCTCCTGAAGCGCAAGGGCGCAGTCCAGGGATTCGCGGGAACTTCTCTTGTGCTGACGGCTTTCATACAGGAAAGGCATGATGACGTTGAGGCGTCGGCCCTTGCCCCCTACAGCGGCGATGACTCTCTTCAGGTTCTGGAAATGATCGTCCGGGGACATGTGGTTCGTCCTGCCTGTAAGGGAATAAGTGACGCTGTAGTTACATACATCCACCATCAGGTAAAGATCTTTTCCGCGGACAGATTCGCCGAGGATTCCCTTTGCTTCGCCGGAACCAAAGCGCGGCACGCGGGCGTCAATGAGATAGGTATCTTTCTCATATCCGGCAAATGCAATATCGTCCCGGTATTCGTTGCCGCTCTCGTGGCGCCATTTTACAAGATAGTCGTCAACTTTTTTTCCCAGCTCCTCACAGCCGGTCAGTGAGATGAGCCCAAGGCTTCCTACCGGAATGTTTTCTAAGATTCGTTCTGTTCGGCGTAACATCAATGTTCCTCCCTGTGTTTTAACTTTTTCTTGATACGTATATCATCACCGATGATCTTCAACAAAGCGTAACTGCTGGTAATCCTGGAAAATGACCGCTCTGTGTAGAGATCCGCGATGGATTCCAAAGATAAGTTTGTTGAGATAATCGTTGACTTTCTATGTAACAGCCTTTCATTGATGCAGGAGAAAAACTGCGCGGAAATGAAGGCGTTCGTGTATTCGCTCCCCAGATCGTCAATGATCAGGAGATCGCAGTTGTAAATGTACTCATTCCTATTTTTAGCGTCCACATCACCGCGGTCAAATTTTGACTGGGACAGAGCGCTGAAAAGCTGGGGCGCTGAAAAGTAGAGTACAGAAAATTCGCGGTTCATAATCTCCCGCGCAATGCATGTGGACAGGTAAGTCTTTCCGACTCCCACGCTGCCGTAGAAAAATAGATTCTGAAACTCTCTGCCAAAGGTATCGATAAAGCGGCGGCAGATCTTCAGCGTGTCCTGCATCATCGCGCGGGCGCTGCGCCCGGTTGTTTTATCATAAAGGGTAGACGAGTAAAAATCAAGACTGAAGTTGTCAAAAGATGCCTCTGTTGGGAATTCCCGGATATTGGACTGCTCATACAGAAGCTGGATAACCGCCTTTTTGAAACAATGGCATTTCTGACTGCCGATATACCCGGTGTCTCTGCAGTCCGGACAGTCATAGACCGGTTCCAGATAGTCCTCCGAGAATCCTGCGGAGACGAGCAGATCCTTCTTGCTGCCGCGAAGAATCTCCAGCTCCTCCTTCAGGGAGTCAAGCGCATGGCTGTCTCCGTTTAACAGTTTCTTTCCGTACTGTACGGAGAGGATGGATATGGATTCGTCCAGAGATTTGAACTCGGGAAGCTTTCTGTATACTTCCTCATAGCGGGCAGTCTGGATATCATGGTTCTTAAGCTGCCGCTGTTCATATTCCCGCATAATCGCGTAGTATTGTGAATTTTTCAGTGCCATGGGATGACTCCTTCTAATTACTGTTCAATAACTGCTCTTCAAGAGATTCCATATCATAGCTGCGCCGCTCGAAGTTGTTCAGGTTCCGGGACGCGGTCCTGGGTTTATTTGAGCTTCTGCCGGCTGTGCGTTCTTTTTTGTATTCCTCATCCAGGGACGCCACCTCTTTCAGGTGGCGGATATTTTTGCCGTGCCATTTTGTCAGAATCGAGTCCGCGTACTCAAAGCTGGGCTGGTGAGTGGCGGCAATCGTGCGGCGGCACGCCTCTTCTATGATATCAAGCGAAAAGGCGTATTCTTCTGCCCACTTTCTGATATATGCCAGCTCTGAGGATGCCGGTCC
The DNA here is from genome assembly GCA_959022495.1 of uncultured Lachnospiraceae bacterium. Lineage (GTDB taxonomy): Bacteria > Bacillota > Clostridia > Lachnospirales > Lachnospiraceae > Mediterraneibacter. The sequence continues at coordinate 57,368 of CAUEYX010000011.1, forward strand.
CCGGTTTTTAATGCCGAACGCATTGAGCACGGTGTAGCAGTTCTTATTATAAAGGGCAGACTGTTCCTTTGCCTGGGAAATGGTTTCAATACCTTCTTCCACCCAAGAGAACGCGACTTTGCGGATATAGTGCATGCACTTATGTCCGTTCTCCACGCAGGACTCGATCAGATACTCAATCAGATCCGCCGACATATGAAGGGTATCGTAAAAATAAGTGATGGTCTCCATCTCTGAGTGGGTTAAGGTTTTACCCAGGTACTGCTCCGCGATAAAGAGAAGGGATTTGATTTCCTTCTGGGCGCGGAAGCTGTCGATGGGAACAGCCTTGGCAGGCTGCGGTTCTTTCCTGCCGGCATGGGTCTGAGCATGAGTGGATGCCGGTTCGGAGGACTGGACTGCGGAAGGAGCCGCCATGCCTGAATGGGACGTCTTCTGAAGTTCCAGTGCGGTGATCCTCCCGTCTGAGTCCCGCTCCGCGCGCAGAAGCCCTTTTTTCTCCCAGTAGCGGAACGCCCTGAGGATATCTTTTTCTGTGTTATTCAGGCAGTCCGCGATCGTTGTAAGTGTCAGGGTTGAACAGGGGTCGTCCAAGTGCCGCAGAAGGAATAAATATACCTTCACAAACTCACCATTCGCATCAATCATGTAGTTGTCTATAAAATCATTGGGCAGCAGTGTCGCATTGGTCTGAAATTTGTTTTTAAGTGTTAATGTCTTCATATAATATCCCGTCCCGCCTTTTTCATTCGCTTTCGTAAAGTGTAAAATAGAAAGCGGACGTATGGCGTTCCGCTTTCTTCTTACTTCCAGAAAACACATCCCCTGTATTTCCTGTTGTCATGAATAATATATCATCTTCTGCCCGGGGCTAAAAGTATTTTTTCGTTGGTAAGTCCCGGTTTTTTGTGGATAACTATGTGCAGAAAGTGTGGATAACTCCCGGAGCCTTTATTTTCAGGGGGCTTGGGACATCCTGAGGACGAATCTTAAGGCCGCTTAAGATCTGCCCGATACAGTGGACAGATGGGGTACAGGAATCATATCCTGGAGAATGCGCGTCCGACGGGAAGCACATCCCCGCGCAGAGGATCAGCGGAGCAGATCCTCGCCCACTTTCACCACATCCCCGGCGCCCATTGTGATGAGCAGGTCCCCGGGGCGGCAGTTCTCCTTTAAAAAAGCCTCGATCTGTTCAAAGCTGGGGAAATAGTGTGTGTCCGTGCCCAGTTTTGCCGTTTCCTCCGCCAGGTCAGCGGAGGAGATGCCCAGTGTGTCTGTCTCTCTTGCCGCGTAGATATCCGCCAGCACCAGATGGTCTGTGTGGGAGAGCGCCTCAGCAAACTCATGGAAAAATGCTTTGGTACGGGTGTAAGTATGGGGCTGGAATACACACCACACACGGTTGTGCGGTGAATGCTGCGCGGCCTTAAGTGTGGCTTCAATCTCTGTGGGGTGGTGCGCGTAATCGTCCACCACGGTCACTCCGTTGAACTCACCTTTATATTCAAAACGCCGGTCCGTACCGGTGAAGGAAAGCAGGCCTTTCTTTGTCACGTCTCCCGGAATGTCAAGCAGATCCGCGACAGCGATGGCAGAGAGCGCATTTGACACGTTGTGGTCCCCCGTTACGGAGAGTCGGATGTGATCTGTCTTTTCCCCGTGAAGGATCAGGTCGAAGGCGACATGCCCGTTCTCGTCGTAGGAAAGATTGTCCGCGCTGTAATCAAAATCGCTGGAGGAACCGTATGTCACCACATTGCAGGAGAGACCGCGGTATATCTCGGGGTAATCCTCGATATCGCCGTTGATGACCAGGGTGCCGTCATCCGGAAGAAGGGCGGCAAACTGATGGAAGGAGTGACGGATATCTTCCAGGTCTTTGAAGAAATCCAGGTGGTCTTCTTCTATATTTAAGATCACGCTGATTTTCGGGAAGAAATGAAGGAAACTGTTTGTATATTCGCACGCTTCGGTGATGAATGTCCCGGAGCTGCCCACCCGGATGTTTCCCCCGATTGCCTTCAGGATGCCTCCCACAGAGATGGTGGGGTCTAAATTCCCCTCCAGCAGGATGTGGGAGATCATGGAAGTGGTGGTCGTCTTCCCGTGGGTCCCGGATACAGCGATTGGTGTATCATAGTTCTGCATGAGCTGCCCTAAGAGTTCTGCCCGGGTCAGCATGGGGATCTTCTGAGCCACTGCCTCAATCAGCTCCGGGTTGCCGCGGCTGATTGCCGCTGTATAGACGACGCAGCCGATGCCCGGCGTGATATTTCCTGCCTTCTGGCCATAGATGATGTGCGCGCCTTCTGACGCAAGCTTTTTTGTCAGGGGAGACTCTTTTGTGTCAGAGCCGGATACCGTGAAGCCCTCCTTGAGCAGGATCTCTGCCAGCCCGCTCATGCTGATGCCTCCGATTCCGATAAAATGAATGTGGATCGGGTGTTTAAAATCGATCTTATACATGTAGATTCCTCTTCTCTTTATTTTCTGAACTTTCAATTTTCAGTCATAAATTCTTATGATCTACTATATTATACTATATATGATAAAAATTAAAAGCAGTTCTTTTTATGCAAAATCAATAAAAAGATTTAAAATAACAAGAAAAAATTGTAAATTATTATTGGCTAAAGATAAATATATGGTATAATAATTACATCTAACTAGAAATGAGGTGACGCAATGTTCAAAAAGGAAATGATTGCCATGCTGCTGGCGGGCGGACAGGGCAGTCGACTGGGGGTCCTTACAGCAAAGGTTGCAAAGCCTGCCGTTGCATTTGGCGGTAAGTATCGGATCATTGATTTCCCGCTGAGTAACTGTATTAATTCGGGAATCGACACTGTAGGCGTGCTGACTCAGTATCAGCCGCTGCGTCTTAACACGCACATCGGGATCGGTATCCCGTGGGATCTGGACAGAAACGTCGGAGGAGTATCTATTCTGCCGCCCTATGAGAAAAGCTCGAACAGCGAGTGGTATACAGGGACAGCGAACGCGATCTACCAGAATCTGAATTACATGGAGACATACAATCCGGATTATGTACTGATTCTGTCCGGGGATCATATTTATAAGATGGATTACGAGGTCATGCTTGATTTTCACAAGGCGAACAAGGCGGATGTCACCATCGCCGCGATGCCTGTGCCGATCGAAGAGGCCAGCAGATTCGGAATTGTCGTGACAGACAGCGACAGCCGGATCAAAGAGTTTGAGGAAAAGCCGGAGAAGCCCAGCAGCAACCTGGCATCCATGGGAATCTACATCTTCAGCTGGCCGGTGCTCAGAGAGGCGCTGATTAAGCTGAAAGACCAGCCCAACTGTGATTTCGGCAAACACATTATCCCCTACTGTCATGAAAAAGGGGACAGGCTGTTTGCCTATGAGTACAACGGGTACTGGAAGGACGTGGGAACCCTGAGTTCTTACTGGGAAGCAAATATGGAGCTGATTGACATTATCCCGGAATTTAATCTGTATGAAGAATTCTGGAAGATCTATACAAACAGCGCGAGCATCCCGCCGCAGTATATTTCCGAGCAGGGTGTGGTGGACCGCTGTATCATCAGCAACGGATCTGAGATTTACGGCGAAGTGCACAGCTCTGTGCTGGGCAGCGGCGTGACGGTCGGCAGAGGAAGCGTGGTGCGGGATTCCATTATCATGCAGGGAGTTACAATTGGAGACAACTGCGTGATTGAGAAGGCGATCATTGCCGAGGATACTGTGATCGGGAGCGGAACGGTGATTGGCATTGGAAGTGAGGCACCCAATAAGACAAAGCCGAATATTTACAGCGGCGGGCTGGCAACTATCGGAGAGAACTCCGTGATCCCTCCGGGCGTACAGATCGGCAGGAATACCGCCATCAGCGGAGTGACCTCCATCGAAGACTATCCGAACGGAGTGATGGAGAGCGGCGAGACTTTGATAAAGGCAGGTGACAGAGTATGAGAGCAGTAGGAATTATCCTGGCAGGCGGGAACAACCGGAAGATGCACGAGTTGACAGCAAAGCGCGCTGTGGCAGCGATGCCCATTGCGGGGAGCTACCGGGCGATTGATTTCGCGCTCAGCAACATGACGAATTCTCATATTCAGAAAGTCGCAGTGCTGACGCAGTACAACGCAAGATCCCTGAACGAGCATCTGAACTCATCAAAATGGTGGGATTTCGGAAGGAAGCAGGGCGGACTGTATGTATTTACCCCCACCATTACTGCTGACAACGGCTATTGGTACAGAGGGACGGCGGACGCAATATACCAGAATCTGGATTTCTTAAGAAAATGTCATGAGCCGTACGTGATCCTCACTTCTGGTGACGCGGTGTACAAGCTGGATTACAATAAGGTGCTGGAGTATCATATCGCGAAGAAAGCGGATATTACAGTGGTATGCAAAGAACTGGGACCGGATGAGGACGCGACCCGCTTCGGAACGATCCGCATGAATGAGAATTCAAGGATCGAGGAGTTTGAGGAGAAACCGATGGTGGCACACTCCCAGACCGTATCCACCGGGATCTATGTGATCCGCAGAAGACAGCTCATTGATCTGATCGAGCACTGCGCGGAGGAGGAGAGACATGATTTTGTAACCGATATTCTGATCAGGTACAAGAACCTGAAAAAGATCTATGGTTATAAAATAAACAGCTACTGGAACAACATTTCAACAGTGGATGCATATTATCAGACCAATATGGACTTCCTGAAACCGGAAGTGAGGAATTATTTCTTCAGGGAGCTTCCGGCAGTCTACTCCAAGGTGAGCGACCAGCCCCCGGCAAAATACAATCCGGGCGCGGTGGTGAAGAACAGCCTTGTGGGAAGCGGGAGCATTATCAACGGTACGATAGAGAATTCGGTCATCTTTAAGAAAGTCTTTGTCGGGAACAACTGTGTGATTAAGAATTCCATTATCCTGAATGATGTGTACCTTGGTGACAATACGTACATTGAGAACTGTATTGTGGAGAGCCGCGATACGATCAGGGCGAACACAAGGCACGTGGGGGAAAATGGCGTCAAAGTAGTAGTAGAAAAAAATGAAAGATATGCATTATAGACTTACGGGGGATGAAGTAAGCAAAAGCCGGCAGGCAGCGCACAGCGGACTGTGGCCGCAGGCCCGCTGAAGATGCAGATGAGAAAGGAGAGCTGAGAGTATGCAGATCACGGATGTACGCGTACGTAAAGTCGCAAAAGAGGGGAAATTAAAGGCGGTTGTATCCATTACAATCGATGAGGAATTTGTAGTACATGATATCAAAGTAATCGAGGGAGAGAAAGGTTTATTTATCGCCATGCCGAGCAAGAAATCGCTGGACGGCGAGTATCGGGATATCGCCCATCCGATCAATTCGGGGACAAGGGAGCGGATACAGTCAACGATATTGAAGAGATATGAAGAGTCGCTGGATGAAGAAGAACCGGCGGCGATCATGGACGAGATGTAAATCTGGATTTGTGGGGGAGACGAGTTTGAATGAATGGGTCCGAAAACAGCAGGATTATTTGAGGACGTATTCGTGAAGAACAGGGGCGTGGATTTGGCTCCGGTTCCGCAATCCGGGAAAATCTAAAAGGCAGGAAGCACCTCCCCGCAGACAAATGTAGGATTTCGAAAGAAGGTGAGGAGGGCGTCTTATTGAAGATATCCGAAACTGCACCGGCCGTAGAGGTGACTTCGGAACAGTGCTTGGAAAAAGTAAAAATCAGAGGATATGCGTTAAGTTTGGCAATGGGATTGTCTGACCGAAGGGAGTTGCCCATTGCCAAACTTTGTATTTAGCATGTCCTCTGATTTTGTAGTTTTTCCTGCCCTGTGGAGCGGAGCCGAAGCCACGCACACCTGCGGCCCGAGCGAAAGCGGGCCTGCAAGGCATACCCATTCCCCGGCGGACACATCCCATGATCCCGGGCAGATCCAGATTTGTTTTAGTATGGCAGATAGAAGAAATGTCAAAATCGTCCACAGGGAACTTCAAAATTGTGCATTTAGACAAAAAATCCAAAAGATTATAATATATCTAACTATAAGTTACGAATGAGAGGAGGAACTGGTTTGAAACAAAGAGTAGTGAAAAGGCTATTTGCCGGGCTGCTGGCGGTCAGTGTCATTGCGTCGGGCGGGGCTGTCCCGTCCGTTTCGGCGGCGGAACCGGAAGGAGATGCACAGTGGGAGGAGATTGAATCGATCATCAATTCATTCTCCGATAAGGCAAGGTGGACGTCCCCGAATTACGGGAATGTTTATTCGGATTCTCTGCCGGATTCCGCATTGCTTGGAAATGGAAATACGGGAATTACATCCGCGGGGGATGAGACATCGAAGACGTATGTTATCGCGGATGGAGGGTTCTGGAGCGATAATTCCAGGACGTTTGGCTATTCCAACGGCAGATCACCGCAGCTGATCGCGGGCGGTGGCATTACCATCAGCCCTGTGGTAGGAACACATGAATATAATCTTGCTTATGGAGGAAGTGTGACAGCTTCTTCTGAAAAGGAAGGATACAGTGCGCAGCGTGCGGTAAACGGGGCCTATACGAGGAATCCGGATCAGATATCAGAACCATTTACAGGATGGGAGGCAGCTGAAGAGGGACCCCAGAGCCTGATTCTGGATATGGAATTTGCCCAGAGCTTTGACCGCTATGTGATCAAACATGACAATGCCACATCGGGACTGGGAAGCGAGAGAAATACAGACAGCTTCAAGGTACAGATCTTAGAAGAAGGGATTGCGCTGGAAGAGGCGGAGGAGTCCGACTGGATCACAGTTGATGAGGTGACCGGAAACAAAGACGATGTCACGGACAGGAAGCTGAAAGAGGCGGTCAGGACAAGATACGTGCGTCTTCTGATCGAGAAACCGACGGCGGAGAGCGGCGATAATCTTGCGAGGATCAGTCAGTTCGAGCTGTATAATGGTGAATATGACTATTCTATGCCGATCGAAGATAATGCCCCGTCAGAACATGAATATAACTTGATCTACGGCATGCCTGTTACCGCGAGCAGCGGGCAGGATACAGCGGCTCTTGCAGTGGGCGGCGCGTATCAGTATACGGACGCGTCCAAAGAGCAGAAATTCGAGGGATGGGTCTCGGAGATCGGACAGGAGCAGTACCTGATGGTCGATCTGAAGGCAGAGACAAAATTCAACAGATGGACAGTAAAGCATAATAATATGACAGCAGGAAACGGGGCAGATCTGAATACTTCCGACTACTCCCTGGAGTACAGCCATGACGCAGAGACATGGATCACAGCGGACACTGTGACCGGGAATACCGCGGATGAGACGGACAGAAAGCTTTTCTATACACCGACCGCAAGGTATGTCCGCCTCCACATTACGAAGCCTTCCCAGGAGAGCGAGGCGGAAGGAAGAGCAAGGATCAGCCAGTTTGAGCTGTACTGCGATGATAATTATGGAGAAAGTATTGCCACACCGGACAATGGCGCCAGCGTGACAGCTTCATCCAATCCGTACAATAATGTGAACAATATTATTGACAATACCTGGTATAAAGACAAAAGCGGAGTGAATGACTACAGCGGCTGGATCAGTGTGCATGCGCAAATGCCGCAGTGGGCACAGATCGATCTTGGCGCGGACAAAACGTTCGATGAGTGGGCCATCGTACATTCGGGAAATGAGATGCTTGTACAGGATTTATATGCCAGCGGAAATGAAACCGCGGACCATCATTCCAGTTTCCCGACAGGCTACAGACGCTTTAATCCGAGAGATTTCAAAGTGTCTTACAGAGCGGAAGCGGACGAAGAGTGGACCGTACTCGAAGAATACAAAGGCAATACTTCCGGACTGTCATCCGAGATGCTGGAGGAGCCGGTTACGGCAAGATATATCCGGATTGACTATACAACCGGAGAACAGTATAAGCCGGGGACGACCACGGTGGATACAAACCAGAGAGCGAGAATCGCGAAATTCTATCTGTTCAACAATGCGGAGAGCAGCTTTTACACAATGCCAGTGGAAGACTATCCGGCTGCGGATAAAGCGGGACAGACAGTATCAGTGGCGGCGTACGCGGCATCTATATCCGCCGCGGCTGCATCCGCGCAGAATGATTTCCTGGAGCAGCTGAATATCGCGAAGGCCGAGATTAATACGGATATGACGCTGGGAGAAGTCCCGGTCAGCATGAATACCTGGCTGTATCCGAATGAAGATATTCTGGTGACCCGTCTGACTTCTCAGGGAGATCAGGCGCAGGTGATCGAGGTGGATGTATGGGGCAAAGAAAAACTTGCCAGCCTGACACCGGCATCCAATGTAGATCTGGACAAGACCCATCCGCTCGCGGAATCCTTGTCCGGCGTGGACGGCGAGATCGTCTGGGGCTCCAGGACCAGCAATGTGGCTGACGATGTCATGAAGGACGGGACCGTGCACAAGGCAAGATGGATGAGTGAGATCGCGATGGCATCCAGGGTAATCGGAGGAGAAAATGCTACATTCGCGAACAGCAAAAATGAAGGAAAGATCCGTGTGACCGTTCCGGCAGGAGAGACCGTTACGATCGTGACGGGCATCCACTGCGAGGAAAACCAGGAACCCGACGCGGAGAATGGGGCAGAGGGACTGGCAGTGCAGAAGGCCATTGACAAGATCACGGAGATTGATACAGATGAAGAGGTCAGCCGGCTGTATGAGGAACACCTGAAATGGTGGCAGGATTACTATAAACTCTCCTACGCGGACTTTGGCGACAAGAATCTGAACAGGCTGTACTATGGTTCTCAGTACCTGTTTGCGTGCTGTACGAGAGAAGGGGAGACCGCGCCCGGACTTTATGGTGTGTGGGCAAATAATGACAGGATGAAATGGCAGGGAGATTATCACCTGAATTACAATTTCCAGGCGCCTTACTATGGCTCTTACTCCAGCAACCGGTTAAGAGAGTTTTCACAGCCGCTCTTTGAAGTGATTGCGAGAAATATTGACAAAGGACTTGCCAGCGCGGCGGACCCAGACTGTATTAAGAGTATCGAATCTACATGGTACTGGGATACCAGAGAGGACCTGCATAATGGAATCCAGGATGCCGTTTTGTATCCGGTAGGAATTAAACAATATGACGTTGAATTTAGCTCTTCATACCTTAACCAGACAATGAATGCGCTCTTTTTAGCATCTCAGGTTTTGTCCTACTATAGATATACGCTGGATGAGGAATGGCTCTTTGAAGAGCATAAAACGCCGGAAGGAAATTCCTATACATTATATGACTTCCTTGTTTATGACGCGAACTTCTATGCGAAGTGGATCGAGAAAAAAGGCCTCAGAATCGATGAGGAATATATCAAAGACAGTCCGGCCGGATTGGATGGACATGCTCTGACAAAGCAGCATTCCAGAAACTATACGGAGAAATATCCGGATTACACCGAAGAGATGGGCGATGATTACTGTTATGTCCTTTATGACGGAGCACATGAGGGCAGCTTTGATTTCAATCCGAGTGTGATTACCGGCGGGGTAAAGAACCTGATGGAGGGACTGCTCGAGATCGGGAAAGAGCATGCCCCCTCCCAGGAGAAGTACGAGACCTGGCAGGATATCGCGGATCATATCGTGGGACCGGAAGTAACGATCTTTACGAGAAACGGCAAAGAGATCTTCGGACTGTCTGAGGACAGAGGAATCCGCTCGATTTCCGCACCGGTAAATATGGAGTTCGTGCATCCTGGAGATCAGCTGGGCTTTGATTCAGACCCATACCTGCTGGAAGTCGGAAGGAACACCATGGATCAGGCAAACTGGGGAAGCGTTAACAGTACGCCGAAAGCCCCGACCATGGCTGCGAGAGTGCAGTATGATCCCGACCAGCTGGTAAGCAAGATCAATACCTATGTGGTCAATAAGATGAGAGCCAATTATTATGTAGATGATAATACACACGGCTGGGAGAAGGTGGGCGTGCTGGAAGCGCTCAACAACATGATGGTTCAGTCCGACGGCGGCATTATCAAAGTGTTCCCTGTATGGAGAGATAACTATAACGGTAAGTTCTCCACTATCCGGGAAAAGGGCGCGTTCCTCGTATCTTCAGAGATGAAAGATAATACCGTTCAGTATGTAGAGCTGACAAGTGAGAAAGGGACAGACGCGAAACTTGTTAATCTGTGGGGCAGTGCCAATGTGACGGTGACAGACAGCAATGGAAATAAGGTTGAATATACAAAAGGCACCACAGTGAATTCCGGTGAAAATACCATCGAATTCCAGACCCAGGAAAATATGACCTACCGGATCACCGAGGGCGGCGTTGACAAGACAGATCTGGAAGACCTGTATAACCAGTATAAAGAGGAATCCAGTACCGGATATGTAAAAGAGACATGGGAGGCGCTTCAGAGCGCGCTGAAGCAGGCGGAGAATGTCCTGAACAGCACAGAGGCGTCACAGGAAGAGGTTGACGCGGTGTACGCGGATCTTCAGGAGGCAGCAGCCAATCTGCGGGTCAGCAAGACGACGCTGGAATATTTTCTGAACAGCGCGAAGGAGCATGTGGCTGCAGGCGACACAGAAGGGCTTGTGGAATCTGTCCGGAAACTCTTTGACGAGGCAATTGCGGAAGGTGAATCTGTCATGGCGGATGAGAACGCCACAAAGGACGAAGTGACCAATGCCGCAATCAAGCTGATGAAAGCGATCCAGGCTCTGGACTTCAAGGCCGGGGATAAGACGGACCTTGAGATGGCGCTGGAGCTGGCGCAGGCCATTGACTTGACCAAATATGTCGAAGCCGGACAGGCGGAGTATCTGGCAGCAAAAGAGACGGCTGAGAATGTGATGGCAGACGGCGACGCGATGCAGGATGAAGTGGACACGGCGTGGGATGCCCTGATAGATGCCATGAGCGGGCTGAGGCTCAAAGCGGATAAAGCGGCCCTTCAGGAACTGATGGACAGCCTGGAAGGACTGGATCTGAGCCTGTATACGGAAGAGAGTGTCCAGGTTTACAGCGCGGCATTCGCGAGGGCGAATGTGCTGCTGGCAGATATGGCAGTGTCTATCGATGAACAGGGCGAAGTGGACGCGGCAGTGAAAGCGCTGACAGAAGCGAAAGAGCTGCTGGTACTGAAAGAAGAAAATCAGGGCGGAAGCGGAGATGATCAGAACCCAGGCATAACAGAGACACCCGGAGAGGACAGCCAGAATCCGGACGATACGGCCGGAACGCCAGACGCGGACAACGGCGGAAACAGCGGCCAGGAAGACAGTAATACGAATTATACCGACAATACCGGCAGTGATTCCGGGAACAGCAGCACAGGAAACAGCAGTGACAGTGCCGTGCAGAAAGCGGCAAAGACCGGCGATTCTGTGAATCCGGCGCTGTGGGTAATGATCCTGGCAGCAGGAACGGTAACTGCCGGGGCAGTATCCCTGAAAAAGAAAAAATATAGATAATCTGGATTTGTGGGGAGACGATTTTGAAGAAACGGTCCGAAAACAGCAGGGCTATTTGTAAGAACGTATTCGTGGAGAACGGGGACGTGGATTTGGCTCCGGTTCCGGAATCCGGGAAAATCTAAAAGGCAGGAAGTACGGCTAAATACAATGGAACAGTGGAAGATTCGGCATATGCCTCAGGCATCCACTGTTCCATTAACGCCGTGCTCCCTGCCTTTAAGAATTTCCAGCGGATTCCTCCAAGTCGCCGAATCCACGCCCCCGTTCTCCACGAAAGGTACTCCAAATAGGTGCTGTTTTCTGCGCGCATCCAAAGGGAAGCGCCTCCCCGCAGATAAATGCAGGATTTCGAAAGAAGGTGAGGAGGGAGCGTAATTGGAGACACCCAGAGCTGTGCCGGCTGCTGAGCAGGCACAGTTCCGGCTGTCTCCAATTTCACTGCCTTCCGGACCCGGCATACCTCTTTTTCTCCAGTTACGCTCCACTTTCATTCTTTTTTGAAATCCTGCATATGCCGGGAAGACTCTTCCCGGTCTGCGCAAATCGAGAAAACAGCGGAGCGCCTTTTCGACCGCCTTTCTGCGCGGGGGTGTGGGTGGCTGAGGTGACTTCGGAACAGGGCTTGGAAAAAGTAAAAATCAGAGGATATGCGTTAAGTTTGGCAATGGGATTGTCTGACCGAAGGGAGTTGCCCATTGCCAAACTTTGTATTTAGCATGTCCGCTGATTTTGTAGTTTTTCCTGCCCTGTGGAGCGGAACCGAAGCCACCCACACCCCCGCGCAGAATACGTCCTCAAAAATCCGCTCCGAAGTTTTCGCCCGATTTGCCAGTACCCTGCATGAGTCTCACCCGGCAAATCCAGATTTCTCCTTCTCTGCCCACGCGGTGGGTGTCATCCCGGTCTCGTTCTTAAAGATCCGGCTGAAGTACCGGGCGTCTTCATACCCCACGGCTTCCGCCACATGCCGGATATTGATGTCGGGATTCTTGCGCAGCAGCTCTTTCGCGCGTGTCGGTTTCAGGCTGGTCAGGTACTGGAGGGGAGAGAGCCCGTATTCCTTTTTGAATATGCGGTTAATGTAGGAGGCGGTATAGCCAAAATGTTCGGCGAGACCGGGGAGGGAAAGCTGGTTCTTTAGATTCAGCTCAATATAATGCGCGACCCTGCGGGCAAGGCCGCTCCCGCTGACCGGAGCTGAGGTGCTCTCCCACAGTTCCCGCAGAGAAGCTTCCAGATTCTGCAGACAAATCTCCCGGGACGGCGTGACAGGGAGTGTGGAGAGGAACGCGTTCTCCGCGCAGGAACACTCCCGGGGATTGACCTGGAAAACCTTTGCCATGGAGTCATAGATCATCCTGACACACCGCACGAAGACAGAGGGCGGCAGGGAAAAAGCCTCCGGAAGTGTATTCTGTATATACCGGATATACCGGGCATTGTCCGAAATAGAAAAAAGAAGCTCCATGTCCTCTAACATTTCCGGACCGGACTCAGGAACTGTCTGTTCCTGTCCAGTTAGGGCGGCGGCTGTCTGGGAAAAACAGCGGGCGCAGACACGGGTCATGCCGCGGAGGAACTCTGCCTTCTCCCACAATTCGCGGTAAGAAACAGGAGTGCCGTACACCAGAAGTGTGTAAGGAAAGCTCCCCAGTCTGTCACGCAGAAAATTCCCCAAAAGAAGAAGGAAATATTCTGCTGTCTGACGGCTGTCCGCAAGATGGAGAATAAGGAACTTCTGGGCGGGGGATTTCTCGTCAATCATCCAAAGATGTTCCACATTCTGCGCGCTGTGAAAACAGTCTTCAAATGGGAGTTTTTCCCACAGTTCATTGAAAATACGTCCGGAAGTGCTGGGAACCCCGCTCTGCGCGGGAAAGGTGTTTCCCAGGGAAATATAAATGAGGCACAGCCTGCTGTCCTGGAACAGTGAGGGCGGCGCGGAACTGTCAGATGCGTGATTGAGCGCGAAAGACAAAATATCCCGGCGGGCGGTTTTCTTCTCGTCTTCAATCTGACGGCACAATGTGGATAATAATTCCGCCAGAATATCCTGATCCAGGGGTTTGAGAAGATAATCCTCCACCCCGTATCGAAGGGCAGTGCGCGCGTATTCAAAATTACTGTAACCGCTTAAGATGACAACTTTAAGATCGGGATACAGTTCTTTGACCTGACGGATCAATTCCAGCCCGCTCATACCGGGCATCTCAATATCTGTGATCAGGATATCGAAAGTTCTGTCCCGCAGGATATCAAGCGCTTCCTGACCGTTTTGTGCCTTCCCTGATACCCGGATCAGAGGAGAGGCTTTTTCCACCTTTTTCACAATATTGTCCAGAATAATGGGTTCATCTTCCGCGACCAGCACCTGAAAAGTATCATCTGTTTTCATCAAGCGTTCCTCCTATTGTGACGGCGGCGCCTGTGATGAAAGCACCGTCTGTTTGATTCTCGATTTCAAAAGAGAAATTATTTTTATAGTAAAGTTTCATCCGAAGATAGATATTAACCAGCCCCATGCCGTTGATGCTGAGGATGGGATTCTCTCTGTCTGGATCGATCTGGGCAATGCGGGACCGGAAGGAAGAGAGCGCTTCTTCGGAGAAACCGCTGCCGTTATCGCATATTTTCGCGTACCATTTCCCGCCGTCCAGCCAGGAACGAATGGAGATGGAAAGGGGTTTACCCGGCTGCCGGGAATATTTTACTGAGTTTTCCACCAAAGGCTGGATGATGAGCCGGGGCACCCGGATATTATCCAGCGCGGGATCTGTGTCATAGTGAAAGTTTACGCCGCTTCCGAAACGCACGGAGATCAGTTCCGTGTAATTTTTGGTATGCTCAAGCTCTTCCGAGAAGACGGTATCTTTGGAGATATCTTCTGTGATATAGCGCAGCATGCGGGTGAGCCGCACGCACATAGAGGCGGCCTGCTCGTCGTCGTTATTCTCCGCGATGATGGAGATGATGGTGAGTGTATTATACAGGAAGTGGGAATCCATCTGTGCCTGAAGTGCCATCATCTGGGAGTGGATGGTAAGCGTTCGGGAACTGATTACGTCATCCAGCGATTTTTTTAAACGGTGCTGCATTCGGTCATAGGACTCATTTAGAATCTCAAGTTCATTAAAAGTCTCACCGGGGGAGCCGGAAGCAGCAGGGGCGCTGTCACCGTTTTTGGGATCTTCTTCAGCAATCTCCGCCAGTTCCAGGGACGAGATCCGCTCCGTGAGGGCAGTGATCGGGGCAGTGATCCGGCGGGCCAGCCGAAATGTAATCATCGCTGTCAGACCGAATGAGATCACGAAGAAGGCCAGGCAGACGGTCAAATAAAACATCCGGTTCTGTGCCAGATAGGAGTCCGGTGTAATGAGGATGGTCTTAAAGCCGGTGTCTTTTGAAATGTGAGTAGTGATCATCTCGGCTGTTGAGAAGAAGGACTTCTTATATATGGACTGGGAGTCCCCGTCCAGGGAGAGATAGTAGTCCAGTTCTTCCCCGGTCAGCCCCGCGGTGTAGATGGGCTCGTTATGCTCATCAAAAATAAGAACGGTTTCGCCGCCGTTTTCGTAGTCATAGAGAATGTTATAGATCATGCGTTCCAGAGACTCAACAGAGATCTGTATCTCGATGAGCGCGGTCTTCTCAGAGAGCGCGTAGCGCCCGAAGCAGCGGGAGACAGTCAATATGGGGCCGTTACTCTCCCTGGGCGTATACAGACAGCCTGCGCTGGGTGGGAGGATTGTCCTGGCGCCGTCTCGGGCGAGGATGGGCTCAATGATGTTTTTCTGGATCTTGGTATCATATGTATAAGGCTGGTAGTCAAACACTTCCCCGAAAGTATGTATGGTCCCTTCTTCCAGATTGACAATATTCATATGATAAAAGTTGTAGCTGTAGCCGGTTACGGAATACAGGTTCTCGCGGAACCGCCAGTCGTTGGTCACGTCCCGTTCCCGGGCTTCGTTAAAAATATATTCCACCATTTCATCGGATTCAAGAATGCGCGTCTCTATGGAGTTGACCGAATTAATATATTCCCCGGTCTGGCTGGAGATGATTTTGGCCAGCTGCTCGGAATTGCGGGCGTGGGTGTTGAGAAAGGCGTTGTACGCCGTAAAGTAATAGATTATGGACAGTACGATAAGGAGAAAACAAAACAATGCCCCATAGGAGAATGTGATCTTCCCTTTGAGGGAGTTCTGACGGATTTTTCTCATGATATGCCACCTCCGGAATCTGAATCTGCCTATAAAAACGCCTGTTTTAATCACTATAATATAGTTTTAGGGAACCTGTAAAGAGAAAATCAGAAAATAAAAACTGTTCATAATCATGCACATGGAAGTTCAAGATTGTGCATTTTTAAGAAGTGTCGGCAGGGCTATAATGCAGACATCAGCAGATGAAACACAGCGGATAAAAAGCGAGTGAGAATGGAGGAAAGATTATGAAGAGAAGAAGAAAAGCCATCATAGCATGTATGCTCTGTGCTTCTATGACGGCAGGACTGCTGGCAGGATGTGGGAAGGAATCTGACGAAGGTGGAAAAGGCGACAAAGTAACGCTTACTCTTGCGGCTTCACAGAACTGGATCGTGGATGTGGACAGGGAACTGGCAGAGGCATTCGAGGAAGAGACCGGCATTGCCATTGACTTCCAGTTAAGTCCGGATGACCAGTATCAGACCATTGTAAAATCCAAGCTCAATACAGGCGAGGGACCGGACATTTTTATGTCCTATTCAGGAACAAAGTTAAGAGACTTCAACCCGGCGAAAAATATGGTAGATCTCTCGGATGAAGAGTGGGTGGATCAGCTGGAACAGTGGGCGATCGACGGCAACTCCCTGGACGGAAAGCTGTACGCGCAGAACACGGCAGGTGTTGACGATACGAACGGAATTCTTTATAAGAAGGACGTATTTGAACGCCTTAACATCAGCATCCCCACCAATTATGAAGAGTTCAAACAGGTGTGCGATACACTTCAGGAGAACGGCATCACACCGATCTATGAGTTCGTGAAAGACTTATGGCACACGCATTACTGGATGGAAGGCGCCAGCGCCCTGGCTCTTCAGAGCGACCCGGATCTTTACGAGAAGCTGAACACCAATGAGATCGGATTCGCGGACGTACCGGAGTACGTGGAAGCCCTGGAGCAGTTGCAGGAGATGGAATCGGCAGGATACTTCGGTGAAAACCATATGTCGAATATCTATGACAATTCCTACGCGGCTCTGGAGAATGAAGAGTACGGAATGATCATTATCCACGGATCTTATCCGAACGAGATGCAGCAGAACATTGAGACCGTGAACCCGGATGATTACGGCATGTTCCCCAGCCCCTTAGTTGATAATCAGTATGTGACACTGACAGCAGGCGGTACAACGAAATGTATCAACGCGAACAGCGATCATGTAGAAGAAGCGAAAGAATATTTTGACTTCCTCGCAAGAGAAGAGAATCTGGAGAAACTGTACGCGGAGAAGACAACTTACGTATCTTCTTCTATGAAGGGAATCGAAGCGAGCCCGACACAGGCATATACAGAGCTTACTGATATGGCGGCAGGCGAAGCGCAGGGCGCGGAAGCAAGCGTACTGTTCTATGACGGCAACAAGATCAGCGAGCTTTGCCAGGAGATGTTTGTAGGCAGCCTGTCACCGAAACAGGTGCTCGAGGAGTTTGACGAATACAGAAGAGCCATGGCGAAAGACGCTGGGCAGGAAGGATTTGAATAAATCTTACGGCTGATCTGACAGACAGACGGTAAGAAAATATGAGCATAGCTTCCGTCAGGACGCTATGCTCAAATAATATAACAGGAAGGAGAAAAGCGATGAATCATAAGAAGATTTATCCATCTTATTTTCTCATCATCCCCCTGGTTCTATATGTGGGATTGTTTATTATCCCAAGCGCAATGGGGCTGGCGCTCTCGTTTACAGACTGGAATGCCATGAATGATGAGATCCACTTTATCGGTTTTTCACATTTTATCGATATCTTTACCGATGAAAGATACATCATTGTGATCGTGAATACTCTGATTTTCGCGATTGTAACAACAATCTTTAAAAATGTGATCGGGTTCGGCATGGCGCTGGCGCTCAACAAGGGGTTCCGCACAAGGAACTTCCTGCGCACCATCTTTTTCTTCCCGGTTATGCTCTCACCCCTGATCATCGGTCTGGTGTTTAAGTCCATCTACAATCCGGATTACGGCGTGATCAACGAGGCGCTGCGCGCGGTGGGGCTGGACTCTCTTGCCAAGGACTGGCTGGGGCTTACCGGGACAGCGCTGGGGGCGGTGATCGCGGTAGAGATCTGGCGCCTGGTAGGACAGAATATGGTCATCTACATAGCGGGACTGCAGGCGATCTCAGAGGATTACCTGGAGGCGGCGGACATCGACGGCGCGAACCGCTGGCAGAAACTAAGATATGTCATCATTCCTGACATGCTCCCGTCAATCACAATCAACCTGATTCTGAACCTGATTGCAGGACTCAAGGTGTTTGACTTGGTATTCGTGCTTACGAACGGCGGGCCGGCCAGGGCGACGGAAGTGCTCAACACCCAGGTGTACAAAGAGTACAGTTCCGGAAGATACGGATTTTCTACCGCGCTCGGCCTCATTATGTTTGTATTTACATGTATCGTAGCATTTTCTGTTTTAAAAGCAATGAGCAGGGAGGAGGATTAACATGCGGGTAAAGAAAAAATTACTGACAGTGATAAAAGCTGTCCTGCTCTGGGCATTATCCATCCTTGTATTTGTGCCGCTTTTGATTATTTTATTTAACTCTTTTAAGACACAGGGAGAATCTGTGGCAATGGAATTCTCGCTCCCCACGGAGTAGGTGGCGGCCAACTACGCGGAGGTTATGGAAGCGGTTGATATCGGACAGGCGTTTATGAACAGTATGATCGTATCTGTGTTTACCGTACTGATCGCCACCACAGGAGCATCCCTGGCATCCTATGTAATGTCAAGGAGGCGGACGAAATTCCACCGTGCCATGTACCTGTTCTTCCTGGTGGGGCTGGTGGCGCCGCTGAACATGGTGCCGGCTGTGCTGGTGCTCCAGAAGCTTCATCTTATGAACTCGCTTCTCGGGCTGATTCTCTTATACTCGGCACTTGTCACGCCGTTTACGGTCTTTCTGTACTACGGCTTCATCAGTACGGTGCCAAAAGAGATCGACGAGGCGGCGATCATTGATGGCTGTGGTCCGTTGACTCTGTTCGGGCGGGTGATCTTCCCTCTGTTAAAGCCGGTTACAGTTACAGTGGTAATCCTGAACTTCATGAATGCGTGGAACGACTTTATCACACCGTTCTATGTGATCAATGAATCAGACAAGATGCCGCTGACAACGATGGTGTACAGCTTTTTCGGACAGTTCCAGAGAAGCTGGAACCTGGTATGTGTCATCATGGTTATGATCCTGGTGCCGATCATTATCGTGTACGCGCTGGGACAGAAATATATCATTGCAGGAATGACGGCGGGTGCCGTGAAAGGATAGGTGTGAAATATGAAACAATTAAGACTTGGGCTCATCGGAGCGGGGGAGAGAGGGGCGAACTGCTATGCCCCTTACGCCCTGAAATACCCGGCGGAGGCAAAATTCGTCTGTGTGGCGGAACCTATGAAGGAACGGAGGGACGCATTCGCGCAGAAGCATGCGATCCCGGAAGAAAACCGGCATGAGGACTGGAAGGAACTTCTGGAGAAAGACTACGAACTGGACGGCGTTCTTATCGCCACTCAGGACAGGCAGCATTACGAGCCGGCAATGGCATGCATCGAGAAAGGATACAATATCCTTCTTGAAAAACCCATGGCGGAAACCGCGGAGAAGACAAAGGAGATCGTGGAGGCTGCCGAGAAGAAAGGCATCCTTCTCATGGTATGTCATGTGCTGAGGCATACGCCTTTCTACAGGGCAATGAAACAGGCCATTGACGAAGGGAAGATCGGGGATGTGCAGTCCGTCCATCATATCGAGAACATCGGATACTGGCATTTCGCCCACAGTTATGTGCGGGGGAACTGGAGGAATCAGGAGGAGTCCACGCCCATGATAGTGGCAAAATGCAGCCATGACACGGATATCATCAATTATCTGCTGGGCGGGCGCAGGTGCGAGCGGATCTCCTCCTTCGGATCACTGTCTTATTTCCGCCCGGAGAACGCGCCCGAGGGGGCGGCGGACAGGTGCGAAGACTGCCCGCACAATAAGACATGTACATATTCGGCGTACAGATATCTGGAAGACCGGAACATGCACCGCAGCCTGAAAGATATCATCATGAGGACAGACGACAATGATCAGTTCCTTAAGTATATGCTTAAATCTCCCTATGGACGCTGTGTCTACCATTGTGACAATGACGTGGCGGACCATCAGGTGGTCAACATGGAGTACGAAGGCGGGGTTACAGCTTCCTGGCAGGCATCCGCGTTCACTATGGAGATTATGAGGCAGACAAAGATTATGGGAACGAAAGGTGAGATAGAAGGATGCATCGAGGAGAACCAGTTTGAGATCCGCGATTTTGACACCGGAAATATTACCACAGTCAAGGTACATACTCCGAAGACCCTGCATGCCGGCGGGGACGAATGCATCATGGAGACATTCACAAAAGCGCTCAGAAATCCGGGAGAACAGAATCTGATGTACAGCGCGGCGCTGTCCCTCCAGGGGCATGTGATGGCGTACGCGGCAGAAGAGTCCCGGATCAGCGGCGGTAAAGTGATCGAACTGCGGTAAATGCAGGGCGCACGCCGCGGAAAGAGAGGAAACTGGAAATCCAGAAATGGAACAAAGGATGAGGAGGTATAGTGTGAAAGAAAGTAAAGGACAGCCTAAAAATGGCGCACTTAAACAAGCTAT